>JBBQTB010000043.1:0-41531 GCA_038213375.1 Bacteroidales bacterium
GCAATTGCCCAAAGCCCTATCCTTGGCACCACCTTAACCGTGAATCGTTTGTGCAAGAGAGGTTATGAAGCTTTATTGACGTATTACGAAAAAGTTGCCCCACATCTTAATGAACCGCTGTATACGAGACCCGCACGTACATTGGTGGGAGAGGCTCTCCCCGTCAGTTACTGACGGGGCAGTCTACTCGATTATGGGCTGTTTATATTATCATTTGTTCAATCTCTTTTATGTTATTAATCTCTTGAAACCAAAGTAAATTAGACAGTAATTTCTTTGATACATTAATCATTAAGTCAATCTCTAATGAATTATTAACCAATATCAAACCACACTGAGCATTATCCAATTGACTCGAATATGAACCCAGAAATCTTAGTTTATAATTTAGACTTGTCTCATTTATTAGCTCAGTCAAATTATTAAAATCTTGTTTATCAATCGAAAATTTAAGAATTAAATCTTTATTATTAATCTTTGTACCAATATCAAGAGAATAGTTACCATTATATTCCTTTGTATTAATCAACGTAATCAAACGTTTTGGCTCGGAAAATCCAGTCGAAAGATTGTTACTAAATTGCAATTCGAAACCATTATTATTATCAAAATTTGCATTATAATAATCTTTGTCAAAGATATTTATTTCAAAAGAATCGAATCCATTGGCGATAAGTTTATCATTATGATAAATCCAATAATGAGTCAATACATTAGAAATGTCTATACTTTTAAAATAATCAATCCAAATACCAATATTATTTGATGTTAAAAAGAAGGATAAACCAACAGAAGCAGGTTTGAAATCCTTGAATTTAATCAATCTGAGTTTTTCAGCACTTTCGTAATCCAAAAATCCAGATGTTTTAACAAATGAATTAGTTGGTGTTTGTTTTAAAATCTCTATGAAAAATTCGTTTTCTATCATTATAGCTGTCTCTGTATTTTTTTAAATCGCCCATAACATAAAAATAACTCTCCAAATTATTTCTCTAATTCATTACTGCATTGAAAATGTGTATTTCTCATCACGGATAAACCCAATTGGTGAAAGGCCAAAGAGACCATAAAATATAATCTGAATATGCAGAAAAGATAAAAGCTAACTCCAGGTGTTTTTATTTATGAGGCGAGTTACTGCTTTTTTTCATTTTGGTTCTGGCTTGTCCAGGTTAAGAGTTTGTGGTATTAATGATTCTATTCGCGAAATAATTTCGATACATGCCCGGCCATTGTGGTAGGGACATTTCCATAGTCCGGTTTTATCTTCATTTAGTGCGGGTGTTCCCTCCTTTGAAACAAGCCAGTACCACTCTCCATTTTTTTTGTCGATAATGCTTCTCTTAACAAACTCCCAGCTTGCCAAAGATTTCGATAAATAGTGTTCGTTACCCGAAATTTGAAAAGCATTGAAATACCCCACCATGGCTTCGGCCTGAGGCCACCAATGTTTATCGCTATCAATTACTTTATTTTCAAATGACTCAGTCATTAACCCACCATCGGTATCAAGTCCCCATTTGATATTTTCATTAACCATCAGCATTATTTCGGTTTCGACCTCTTTCAAAAGAGTTTTATCACCGAGAACTTCTGCCGCTTCAAACAAAAGCCACGTACCTTCAATATCATGACCAAAAGAAATCGCATGAGGTCGAACATTCCATTGATTATCAAAGAACAATTCGAATTGATGACTTTTTCGGTTAATAATCCGTTGCAAAAAAATATCAATTACCCCGCGAAGCGATTTCTCCAGTTCAGCTGATTTATAAATTTGATACAAATTTGTATAAGCCTCAAGAACATGAAGATGAGTATTCATAATCTTAGGATCGTTGGTTTCTTTGGAACTAAGCCTCACATCTTCCATCGAACTCCAATCATGGGCAAATGCCTCAAGGTAACCGCCATATTTGATTTCAAGACTGTGTTTTTCAATGAGATGATATAACTCTACTGCCATAGATAAAGCTCCACCATCATGAGTTACTTTAAAATACTCAACAAAAGCATATAAAACAAAGGCCTGAGCATAAATTTGTTTTCTTGTATTCACAGGTTTTCCCTGATAATCCACCACCCAAAAAAAACCTCCAAATTCCTTATCCTGAAAATATTTGAGAATATAGTTTTTTGCCCGATGGGCTTTTTCAAGATATTCCGGATTGTGAGTGAGTTGATAAGCTGAAGAATATGTCCACAATATTCTTGCATTCAAAACGATTCCTTTATCAGCCTGAGGATGTAAATTATTATAACCATCTATCCTCCCGTAAAAACCTCCATTTTCACCATCAATCATTCTTTTACTCCAAAAACTCAAAATTCTCTTAAGTTCAGCCGATAATTCGGTATGATAGATACTTAAACTGTCATTTATATTCATAAGTCAGCTCACAAAAATTATAAAATAAACTAAACTAAACTTATCGAGATAAAAATCCCGATCATACTTTTTTCATTGCATAAACGTCCGGAATTTATTTATAATGATAATTGAATCTCTTTTACACCAGAATTGGTAAGCAAAACAACGGTAATTATACCTTTGTCGAAGAATACCCTCAGTGTTTTTTGAAATCCATCAGGGATCTGAAGTCCAAAACAAAAATATGATTTAGAAACTGACGATTTTGCATCGATAAATTCAATACTTCGGATCTTATGAAAAGATATAGAGCTTCGATCTACAAAAGAAAACGTATCACCAAGACCAGTTGTACCAAACTCCAGACCCTTTGCCCATAACTTACCATCCTGCATTCCATTCCAAATGCTCAACCAGGGGTAATCGTTAGTCTTCCAGGTATAGCCCACTAGTTGTTTATGATTTAAATTAACTGCAGTTATCCAACCTATCGAATCGGAAAAAATATAAGTTGCAACATAATCAGAATCCCAGGAGTTTTTGGAAACATCAATAGTTTTCATTAAAGTATCAGCGTATGCTTTTGGCCATTGCGTCATGTATTTTTCCAAACCATATTTAGTCAGATTCTGATTAAATCCATACGTTGAATTTGAATTTAATATCAAGGATTTATCTACAAAGGGTAGTCCTAAAGTAGCATGTTGAACAATGGTGCTTATCCGGCCTATGCTTAAATCATTTGTAATTGTTTCAGTTACTTTAAAACAACTCATATTTTGCGAAACAGCCACTTTACGATTTAGGGTAAGACCATCCAAGGGAGCTTCACAACTCATCTCTAAAAATCTCCCGTCTTTTTTGCTTTTGATGCTCCACCAATTGTTTGCTGGTTCTCCGTTATGGGGCATACCGAGTCTTTTTTCACCTTCGGACGGGCTCCCCCAATGACCTACACATACAAAATGTCCCTGAAAAACAGCGCCATTTTTGTTATTATCCGGCATCTGAGATTCTTTCATCTTCCATGTCAATGGATTTACCCCATTTTTTTTATCATGAAAATCTATGATAGCACCACCAAATACCGATATTTTTAATTGAACTGCATCATTTTCCAATACAATTATAGTGTCTTTTTTATCTTCAACCGAGCTAATGTGTTTTTCGTTTGGTGAACAGGAATATAAGAAAAGAGATAAAAAGGAAATAATAGTTAATACTGATAGTAGCCCTTTTACCATTTTTTTAGGTTTATTTAGTAGTCCCCAAAAACGGAGAATCGTAAAGATAAAATAAGTTTGTTAACGATGAGCAATTTAGCCATGCTTTTTAAATATTGTCGTGAAGTCTGTCAATATCGCGGCGATCTCTTTTTGTGGGACGTCCAGTTCCTCTATCCCGAACAAGGTTTTTCTGCAAGCGCCCATTCTCTAATTTTTTGAACTCTTCCTCAGGGGTAATCTCAATTAAAAATTCCTTAACTTTTTCGGCTGACAGACGTGTATGCAATAGCGCAAGAACCTTGTAACTATGAACCATGGGAGGTTTACGCATCAGAATAACTTCTCCAACCCTAACATGCCGTGACGATTTAACAGACATGCCATTGATGGTTATCTGGCCTTTGTTACACGCATCACCAGCCAACGTTCGTGTTTTAAATAACCGAACTGCCCATAAAAATTTATCTATTCTTATCTCCTCGTCAGCCATGTCTAATATTAGGTTTTAGATTGGGGCTTCATTGCGTACTTATATATCTAGCTGATTATAATATAATTAACAATTTATTTATCATGTCGTAGTACTTTTGGACTCTTCCAGACCTATCGACTCTGGAAGGTCATTTCAAAACCAGGAAACCTGGCAGAGTCCGAAGGTACTGCCAGAGTTGAATTTTCTATATTGAATTATTTATTGCTAAATTGAGTCATTGTCAATTGAGTACCGATGGTGCCAAAACTCTTTATGATGTCGATAGCTATAGGAATTCTGGTTTCCAATATTTTTTTTTCGTCAGAGGTCCATTTGCCAAGAACAAAATCTACCTGGTAGCCTTTTGAAAATTCGTTACCTATCCCGAACCGAACCCTAGTATAATCTTGTCGGCCAAGTACTTCGTTTATGCTTTTCAATCCATTATGGCCTCCGTCACTTCCTTTAGGTTTAATCCGCAGAGTTCCAAGTGGCAATGCCAAATCATCAAGGATAACAAGAAAATTTTCGAACGGAATATTTTCCTTTTGAAGCCAGTAATTTATAGCTTTCCCACTCAGGTTCATAAAGGTGGATGGCTTTAAAAGAATAAATACACGGCCTTTAAACTTATATTCGGCAACAGCGCCGTAACGCTTATCCTCAAAACAAATATTGGACGCTTTAGCAAAAGCATCCAATACATCAAATCCTATATTATGACGGGTATGCTGGTATTCGTCACCAATATTACCCAAGCCAGTAATCAAATACTTCAATGCGCAACAATTTTATTTTTTTGCAGGAGTAACAGCGGCAACAGCAGCAACAGCAGGAGTGGCGGCACCACCACCAGTAGTAGTTGCAGTTTCAGCAGCTCCACGTGCAACACGAGTCATTTTAACCGAAACAACCGGACTGGTTTTCAAATCGAGAAATTCGATATTTTTTCTTACAATATCTCCAACCATGATTGCTTTACCTAAAACCAGGCTTGTAACATCAAGGATAATCTCGTCAGGAAGGTTTTTTACCAATCCCCTAACTTTCAGCTTGCGTCTGTCCTGAATAAGTTTACCACCTTCTTTTACACCGATTGAATTCCCTTCAACACGCACGGGGATTTCAATAACGATTTTCTTGTCTTCATCAACTTCGTAAAAGTCGATATGAAGAACCCTGTCAGTTACTGGATGGAATTGAAGATCCTGTATTTTAGCTTTTTTCTTTTTGCCGTCAATATTCAGGTCAATAAGATATACATTAGGAGTATAAAGAATTCCTTTCAAATCCTTTTCAATCACTGAAAAGAAAGCGTATTCTTTACCTCCGTACAAAACACATGGAACTGCTTCGCTAATTCTGATTTTTTTGCTATTGCCTTTCCCTACTTTCTCACGAACGGTACCTTTTAGCTCTATTGATTTCATTGTTATTAGATATTATTTATTTTTTTGAGGCCGCAAATATAGTAATTAAACTATAAAGTTTGAACTAATTGATTGATAATTGTAAACTTTTTCAATTACATCGGCAAAAGTATCGGCAACACTTAGCATCTTTATCTTATCACTTTGTCTATGCAAAGGAATAGTATCAGTCACTACCAATTCAATTAGACTTGATTTTTCAATTCGATCATATGCCGGACCTGAAAGAACCGCATGTGTGCAGATGGCGCGAACACTATTTGCTCCCATATCAGTCATAAGGTCGGCAGCGAAAGTTATGGTTCCTGCTGTATCAACCATGTCATCAATGATAACCACATCCTTATTAGCGACATCTCCGATAATTTTTATCTCTTCCACCACATTTGGCTTCTTGCGTAATTTATAACCAATGGCCATTTCGGCATTCATGAAGCGTGAATAAGCGTTGGCTCTTTTTGTTCCTCCCATATCAGGAGCTGCAACCACCAATTTGGGAAGGTTTAAGCTTCGAAGGTAAGGAACAAAGATTGGTGAAGCATATAGATGATCGACAGGAACATCAAAAAATCCCTGTAACTGATCAGCATGCAAATCCATCGTCATAACGCGGTCGACGCCGGAAGCAGTTAAAAGATTAGCGACTAGCTTTGCTCCTATTGAGCAGCGCGGGCGATCTTTACGATCCTGTCGTGCAAAACCAAAATAAGGAATTACAGCAACCACCTTATTGGCCGAAGCTCTTTTGGCAGCATCTATCATCATTAAAAGCTCAAATAAATTTTCAGTTGGAGGAAATGTAGACTGAATAATAAAAACGGTTGCACCTCGCACTGATTCATCATAAGCGGGCTGAAACTCCCCATCACTAAAACGGGTTACTGAACTTCGACCCAGTTCGCCCCCAAAACTTTTAGCAATTTTCTCTGCTAAATATCGGGAAGCAGTACCGGTAAAAAACTTTATTGGAGTATTGGCTGCCATTACGTTATAAATATAAATCGTTTCCTTTTATGGTTTGCAAATGTATAAAAAATATACCACTATCATGTGAAAATATATTTCAAAAAAAACTATTCCATCTTTTTCAATCCGGAAGATATACTGGCAAGAATCTCATCACGACCAAGTTTCTTTACAGCCGACGAATAAATAATTGTTGGTAATTCGTCCCAACTTTCCGAAAGTAATTTTTTAAACTCTTCCACGTTTTTATTCCTTTCAGTCTGGGAAACCTTGTCGATTTTTGTAAAAACAATCACGAAAGGAACTTCCCCTTCTCCCAACCAATTTACAAAGCGAATATCTACTGGTTGAGGCTCGATACGGCAATCAATAAGAACAAAAAGACAGTATAGCGTATCGCGTTTACCTATATATTCAAGTATTGATTTTTGAAATTCAGAACGCTTGTCTTTCGAAACTTTTGCGTATCCGTAACCAGGCAAATCAACAAGATACCAGCTGTTATTAATTAAAAAATGATTAATAAGCCTGGTTTTCCCCGGTGTTGAAGATGTTTTGGCCAAGCCTTTTTTATTGGTTAGCATGTTAATCAACGATGATTTACCAACGTTTGACCGACCAATAAAGGCAAATTCTGGTTCTTTTGGAGGAGGGCATCCTTTCAAAGCAGGACTGCTTGAAATAAACTTCGATTCCTTAATATCAAATAAATAATTAGTCAACGTAAACCTCCAGAAGTTCAGTTTTCCCGTGGGGAATTAGATTAATATTTTTAAAAACAGCAGGTAATAGAATGGTCTGACCTTTTAGCACTTCGATTTTTACGTTATCCCTATATTCTAATTCAAATTTACCTTCGCAACAAATATAGAGAACAAACGAATCGAGGTCGATATAATCCCGGTGAACCTGCTTGTCAAAAAGTATTTTATTAGTGGTAAAGTATTTGCATTTAGCAAGATTAACCACCGAGTTTACCTGATCGATATATGATGTTTTTATGTCAGAATAATAGTTATAATCTATAGCTTCAACAGCAAGTTCGGTATGCAGTTCGCGTGGCTTTCCGGCAGAATCAACACGATTATAGTCGAATATCCGATACGTAATATCGGAAGTTTGCTGAATTTCGGCCAGAAGAATACCGGCTCCAATAGCGTGAACTCTACCTGAAGGAATAAAAAACACATCGCCATGTGCGACCCCGGTGCTGTTAAGCATTTGTGAAAGAGTATTGGACTCTACACTTTGGATATATTCTTCTTTGTTTGTTTGTTTTGTAAATCCTGATATCAGACTTGCTCCTGGATTTGAATCCATTACATACCACATTTCGGTTTTTCCAAATGAATTGTGTCGTTGCAGGGCAAGCTTGTCATCGGGGTGAACCTGAATCGAAAGATCGTCGTTGGCATCGATGAATTTGATAAGCAAAGGAAATTCGAGTCCAAAGGTGTCGTAAATTTTGTCACCAACAAGATCGCCCATGTAAATTTCAATCAATTCCTGAAGATTATTATTTTTCAGAAAACCATTTTCAACCACCGAAATATCACCTTCCACTGCCGATATTTCCCAACTTTCACCACAAGTGATGCATTTACCTTCTTTTCCAAAAACAGTTTTAAGTTTGTCACCACCCCATATCCGGTCTTTTAAAGCAGGCTTGAATTTTAAAGGATAAAGCTCATTCATTTCAAAAACTTTTTGTATTCTGCAAAAGTATCAATTTTAGCCGAATTTATTGGAAAAAGCAAATGGATTTACTACTTTTCGCTGGTGTAAACCTTATTCACGCGATTAACTACTAAATTACTACTAACTGTTATGTTTACTTTAGGAATAGCCGGTGGAAGCGGATCGGGAAAATCGACATTGATTGAGCGGATTAAATTAAAATTTTCTGCAGGTGTAATTTGTCATATCCCAATGGATGCCTATTACAAGGATCATTCGCATCTTACCCCTAAACAAAAAAAAGTTAACAATTTTGATCATCCCGATGCCATCGATTTTCGATTGTTGTGCAGTCATATCCAGCAATTAAACCTTGGAATAGCCGTTGATCGCCCTATTTATTCATTTCTCACATGTTGCAGAAGTGAAGAAACGCTGAAAGTTTTTCCTTCTAAAATTCTTTTGATCGACGGAATATTAGCCCTGAGTGACCCGGAACTAAGAAATTTGATGAATGTAAAAATATACCTGAGTGTATCGGAGCATAACCGATTGTTGCGAATCATTGACCGTGATATTAGCGAGCGCAGCCGAACCAAAAAAATGGCTGAAAAACGGTTCTATGAAACAGTGAAACCGATGCACGATATTTTTGTAGAACCCTTCAAAAAAAATGCCAACGAATTGCTAAACGGAGATTCGGAGAATATAAATCATATGGTGCATGCATTAGAGAAGATAATTCAGCAATGCCTTGAGCATAAACATGAGGCACAATGACAATTTTTTGATTTAATATTTTTAATTTAAACCACCCCCAAACTATCTGAACATGCTCGAAAATTTACTTTCGGATGAAATTTTGTTTCTGGATATAGAAACCGTTCCACAGCAGCCATCATTTGCCGAGCTCGATGAGGATTTCCAGCATCTATGGGATAAAAAATCGGCCAATATGCGTAAGCCTGATGAAACTGCTTCAGACCTATATAGCCGGGCTGGAATATATGCTGAGTTTGGTAAAATAATCTGCATTTCTACCGGATATCTTCATAGCAATTCCGGAGAGGATCATTTCCGCACCAAATCGTTTTTCGGACATGATGAAAAATTGTTGTTGCAAGGTTTTGCAGCCATGGTGAAATTATTTTCCGCCAAAAAAAATATCCAGTTGGCCGCTCACAATGGCAAAGAATTCGATTTTCCATATATTTCGCGACGCATGTTAATAAACGGAATTCCTTTGCCCAGAGTGCTTGACATTGCAGGTAAAAAGCCCTGGGAAGTAGGTTTTATTGACACGCTGGAACTTTGGAAGTTTGGCGACTACAAAAGTTATACCTCCCTGGCTTTGCTAACTAAGGTTTTTGGAATCGCCTCCCCCAAAGACGATATTGACGGCAGTCAGGTTGCCGGAGTATACTATCAGGAGAAAAATCTCGAACGAATTGTTCGCTATTGCGAAAAGGATGTGCTAGCCGTAGCCCAACTATTTCAACGGTATAGAGGCGACGAATTAATTAAAGTCGACAACTGTCAGTCAATGACCCAGTTTTCCTGATATTTATAGTCAAGGCACGTTATTTCCAACCTTTAAAAGAAAAACAATACTGAAATCGATTTGTTAGTAGTTGATATTGCGGTATGGCCTAACTAGCCGGCCAACCTGCATTCTAATTATTAATATTTTAAATTACTAATTTTATGGGATGCGCTAATTGTAGTTTCAATAAAATACAAACCGGTCAGCAGGAAAATTTATCTACAAATTTCTTTGGAAGCAGTTCATCGTATGACTGGCTAAAAGATTTACCGGAAATAGGGGACACATCTGATATGGTTGAAGTTAGGTTTAAAGATAACAGAAAAGGATTTTTTAGAAACACCCACCAGTTGTCCTTAAATTATGAAGATATGGTAACTGTTCAGGTTCCTAACGGGTATGATGTTGGGATAGTTTCATTGAAAGGCGTGATTGCTGAAAAACAATATAAAAGAAAGGTACCTAACCCTGACAATACTCCATTAGGAGTTATTTATAGAAAATCTTCTGAAAATGATATTCAGACATGGCTAAAAGCCAAAGCTCTCGAAAAAAACGCTCTTATTAAATCCCGTGAAATAGCAATATCCTTAGGATTAGATATGAAAATAAGCGATGTGGAGTTTCAGGGAGACAACAAAAAAGTGACATTCTATTATATTTCAGACGGTAGAGTTGATTTTCGGGGTTTGCTTAAATTATTGATGAGGGATTTTTTAGTTAAAATTGAGATGAAGCAGATTGGAGCGAGACAGGAAGCTTCAAAAATTGGTGGTATTGGATCATGCGGAAAAGAGTTATGTTGTTCCACCTGGCGTAATCAGCTACCTTCAGTAAAATCGAGTTCTATACAAACCCAGCAATTGTCGTCCGGAATGGAAAAATACACAGGCCAGTGCGGGAAGCTTAAATGCTGCCTGATGTATGAATTAGATACCTATCTGGAAGCAAAAGCTGATTTTCCAAAAGAATTATTAGAGCTTGAAACTAAAAAAGGAATAGCATACCCCGGGAAAATCGACATTCTGAAAAAATCCGTATGGTACTCGTACGCTAAAGTTGGCCAGATAGAATCAGGTGTTGAAGTCTCATTAGATCGAATAAAGGAAGTAATTAACCAAAATAAAAGAGGCATTAAAGTGGACGAACTGTAATTTTTATATTTTAAACTTTGAACTCATGTTTTAGTAAATTCAGTAATATAGAATTACCTAATTCTACTTTACGAAGTTGTTTATGATTGATTTTCAAATTTTAAGCCCTGTAAGGGCAAAATATATCAGCCCAGCCTAAAGGGCTGGGTAAAATAACCGATAATAAATTTAGGCCTGAAAGGTCGAAATATTACGCACTTTCAGTGCTTGATCCAAGATTTGTTTGTTAACCCGGCGCTTCGCACCGGGCTGGTATATTTCGCACTTTCAGTGCTTTTTTAAGTTCGTAAAGTAGAATTAGCCATTTTGAAAAATTGTTGCAATTCTTGTTTTCTTTCAGGCGACAGCTTATTCCATTTAATCCCCTCTATTGCACCATCCAGCCCATATAATAAACATAAACATGCGCCAGGGTCGAGTTTTTGAATCCGGATAAATGCTTGTTCGGTGCCTATGGATGTAAGTTTTTCGAAAGAATCAATGCCAACTTGTATCAATTTGGCACTGGTATCCTTACCTATATTAATTTGATTGGACAAATTACCAGTCATTTGTTTTTTGATTTAGTGAATTGTAATTTCAAAACAAATTTATCTACCCAAAGTGACAATCGTATGTCACTGATAAATAAAAAAAGGATATAATGGTTATAATTAAGATGGTCTGCGCTTTCCTTACCTCTGCTTGGCAAGTTCGATAATATCCAAAACTTCCAGAACTTTTTTGTGATAACCTTTGTTCACACTGTTAATCATTGCTATTCCAACTTCCGAAAGGGTGGAAACATATTTAGGAAATATGTACTTAAAAGCGGGAAATAGAGGTGACAAGTATTTATATGCTTTGTATGCATGTTTTAATCCTTCGGTAGGTAACATAAATGCTGGGCGGAACATAAAAGTCTGTCGAAAGGGTAGTTCCATGAGGTGGTTTTCTGTCTTGCCTTTTACTCTGGCCCACATAATTCTTCCTTTCTCACTGCTATCGGTGCCTGAACCGGATACATAACACATGGTCATGTCTGGATTCAGTCTGGCAAGAGGACGAGCCAATGCCATGGTCAGTTCGTACGTTAGATAATGGTATTTTTCTTCGCTCAAACCAATGGACGATACTCCCATATTTAGGAAACCAGCATTGTAACCAGTTAATTCTTCTTCAATTTTGCTGAAATCTGAAAAATCTCCATGGATAATTTCCGTTAGTTTCGGATGTTGCACTTGGCAGGGCCGGCGATTTATTACCAGCACTTTTTCAACTTCAGAGTGATTTAAACATTCGTAAAGAACACCTTCACCCACCATTCCGGTCGATCCCGTTATAATTGCTTTTATTTTCATGAGAATCTAATTTATTTTATCATGGTTAGAATTACTCTGTCAAAAATTTTATCGGATAATAGCCAACGAAGAAAAATGATTGGTTTTGCATTAGCGCCTGCTGCATACCTTGTCTTTGGTTTTTGGGCTTTGAGCGCCTTCGAAATGGCTGCGGCAATAACATCAGGGGATGAAGAGCTCCCTTTTTTATAGGAATTCTGAAACATTTTAATTGTTCCGCTAACCACGCCTTTGTAGGCTCCTTTGCCTGAAGTTTGTTGCATATTGTCGAGGGCAATATCACCCCATTCGGTTTTTATTGCTCCCGGCTCAATGATGATCACATCAATGCCAAATGATTTTGTTTCCAAACGCAAACAGTCCGAAAAGCCTTCGAGGGCATGCTTCGTGCCATGATACCATGCTCCAAGAGGAGTGTAGATTTTTCCACCAATGGAGGAAATGTTGACGATTTTTCCAAATTGATTTGCTCTCATGTAGGGCAATACCAACTGCGTTAACCGGGCAACACCAAAAATGTTAACTTCAAATTGGCGTTTTGCCTCTTCTATAGGCACATCCTCAACAGCGCCGTATGAGCCATAACCGGCATTGTTTACCAAAATGTCAAGTCGACCCTGCTTTGCAATAATGGTGTTTATTCCATCGACCATCGATTTATCATCTGTTACATCCATCGATAGAATATATGCGCCAGCCGCCTTCAGATCGGTCATCTTTTCGAGCCTGCGAGCTGCACCATATACGATGTATCCGTCATTCAATAGCTGAGTCACTGTGCTTTTCCCAATACCTGATGATGCACCTGTTACTAATGCTACTTTGGCTTTTGTTTTATCCATATTTTCTTTTTTAATAAAGAGTCATGCGTAAGTAATCGTTATTTTTTTTGGCTTATTTTTTTGATTGTATAATGCAGAACATACCCTATTCGTTTATAATTAATACTAGCTTTTTGATAAGAAAAGTGGAGCTAATAACGAGAAAGACTAATTTTTAAAATAATTTGATAATTTATTCGTTATAAAATTAAACAAATTTGGTGATTTCTGGTTTCACTGTTGATAAACTTAATAATTGGTAAAATGATTCGTAATATCACCCTATTATTGCTATTAATTTATATGACAAGATGTTCGACGGTTCCTGTGACTGGTCGTAAACAACTCGATTTTATTCCCAACTCACAATTATTGACATTAAGTTTCGATAGTTATAAGCAGGTTATGAAGGATAATAAGCTTTCCTCTAACCAGCAACAATCTGCCATGGTGAAGAATGTAGGTTTGAAAATAAAGGATGCTGTGGAGCGTTATATGAAAAAAAACAATTTGCAAGCCGAACTAAAAAGTTTTTCCTGGGAGTTTAACTTATTGGAATCTGAAAATGTGAATGCTTTTTGTATGCCGGGAGGTAAGGTTGCTTTTTATTCCGGAATTATACCTATATGTCAGGACGAAACCGGTGTTGCTGTGGTGATGGGGCACGAAGTTGCTCACGCTATTGCCAATCATGGGGGCGAACGAATGAGTCAGGGTCTGATTCAGCAATTTGGAGGGGTTGCCATTTCCGTTGCATTGCAAGACAAGCCAAAAGAAACGCAACAACTCGCTATGGCAGCCTATGGCGCAGGGTCTACCGTTTTTGGTATTCTACCATATAGTCGTCTTCACGAGTCCGAAGCCGACAAAATGGGATTGGTTTTTATGGCCATGGCTGGCTTTAATCCTCAGGAAGCGCCTGTCTTTTGGGTAAGAATGAGTTCAATGAGTAAGGGTAAGAATCCTCCGGAATTTTTGTCAACCCATCCTTCTAACGAAACACGTATTCAGGATTTAAAAAACTATATGCCAGAGGCATTGAAGTATTACAATAAAAAATAACACCTACCTTAGCAATTGGAAAATTTAAAAGTAAACAGAAGTTCGTTACTATTATAACATAAATAACTAAAATTGTGAAAAACTCTATCACTCCCTGCAAGTACCTGTGTTTTATTTTGGTATTGGCTTTCTCATTGTTTTCTTCGTGCACCAAAAAGAACTCCATGGCACTAGATTATTCTATTCTCGTGAACTTACCAAAGGATACAGGAGGCATTCAAACTCCTGTTTATTATAACTCCAATGTAAATTCGTTTGGGTATTATATCTATACTCCTTCGGGATACAAAGATAACCAGGCAGAATACCCGCTGCTGATTTTTCTTCATGGATCAGGTGAAAAAGGTAATAGTATGCTCGATAATACGGTACTTAAAAAAGTATTGTCTAACGGCCCCCCTAAATTGATTGAAATGAAAAAATGGATGCCTGTATATCCAATGATTGTGGTTTCGCCACAATGCCACGATTCCTGGTGGGAAGGAAAAAAACTTCACAAATTCATAGGCGAAATATTATCTCACTATCGTATCAATAGAAGCCGGGTTTATCTTACTGGCTTGAGCATGGGAGGATTTGGAACGTTTAATTATATTGAAACATGCTATGATAGCAGTTATATTGCGGCGGCAGTACCAATTTGTGGTGGAGGTAATCCTTTTATGTCACCTTTTTACCGAAAAACTCCACTATGGGCATTTCATGGCGACGCAGACAATACTGTTAACGTTTCGAATTCGATAAATATGGTAAAGGCAATAAATGATGAGAATCCGTTGATACCTGCAAAACTTACCATTTTCCCTGGTGTGGGCCACGATTCGTGGACGATGACATACGATGGATCAGGTATGGGAAAAGAAAGGAAAGATTATGATCCATTTGATGTAAGCGTTTATAACTGGATGTTTAAGTATACCAAATAACCTATTTGATTTCAAATGTGTAAGAACCTGCATCTACTTTGTAAATAGCGTATCTGTTTCTTACATC
Organism: Bacteroidales bacterium; assembly: GCA_038213375.1. Classification (GTDB taxonomy): domain Bacteria; phylum Bacteroidota; class Bacteroidia; order Bacteroidales; family JAAUTT01; genus JAAUTT01. Next base: position 15,056 of record JBBQTB010000043.1, read on the forward strand.
TTTTGCCCGCACAAACTGCAACAATTCAGAGGTTTTTGATTTTTTTTTATATTTATTGGCTGATAATTGCCTTATCTGACAAACTTGCATTAATATTGTTAGCTTAAATAATGGCTTTTACAATGAAAGAATTTGAATTAAATGGGCACGAGTTTATTGAGCTGAATAAATTAATGAAGTTTATGAGATTTGCAGGTTCAGGAGGGGAAGCTAATCAATTAATAGATAGTGGTGAGGTTATTGTTAATGACGAAGTTGAAACCCGACGCCGAAAAAAACTCAGAACAGGCGACAGGGTTCTTTTTCAAGGTAATTCTATTATTATAAAATAATATAACTAAGAACCAAGAGGCTAATTATAAGGTTTTTGTCTGCTGTTATCTCAATAGATAGCAGACTGAAGCATAAGGTGTTAATCGACTTTTAGGTTAGTTTTTGCTTCCTTTTATTACCTGGTTGTAATATTGGCAAACAGGATTCATTACGCAAACAGGGCATTTAGGATTTGTAGGGCGACATATCTCTCTACCCAAAAACGATATTGCCATACCAGTTTCGTTCCATTTGGTTTGGGGTATTATCTCCTTCAATTGTTTTTCAATTTTTTCGGGATTTGTCCCTGTGGCTAACCCAATTCTGGGGGCTACCCTAATCACATGCAGATCGATAATAATCCCTTCTGCATTTCCTCCCGATTCGCGAATAATGACATTTGCTGATTTATGTCCTATACCTGGAAGCTTAGTGAGCTCATCAAGGGTTGTAGGTATTTTGTCGTCCGCGCCAACCATATTGGCAAGTTTGATAAGCCATTCCGATTTATTGTTGAAATTTGGCACTGAAGAAAGGTGTTGGTGAAGGTCCTCGATAGTTGCCTTGGCTAAATGAGCAATGGAGGGATACGCTTCGAAAAAATTAACAGCAATCTTGTTAATATGGTTGTCGGAATCGCGTGCCGAAAGAATAACCATAACAACTAGCTGATAACGGTTTTTATAATCGAGAGGATGTTTGCGTTTGCCATATTGTTTTAGCAAAGGTTCGAGAGATGCTGTCCAATTCTCCATATCGTTAACTAGTTAGATAATGATACGCAAAGATAAGTCTTTTTCATATTCTTTGCGTATCATTAATTGGATATGCAAGGATTAGCGGAATGCATAAACATAGCCGTCACTGCTGCCAACATATACGGTTCCATTGGCCACTGATGGTGTGGAAAGGAAGGAGCCAAGAGAATATAATGCCTTCATAACTTTTGCATTGTTAGCATAGGTAAGACCGTCTTTAAAATAGGTATCAAAGAAACTGTTGGGGATATATCCTTTATTATCCAATACCTTAAATTCATTCTTTGTGGAAGCTTCGGTGCGATAAGTCCATGTTTTTGTTCCGGTTTTGGCGTCAATGGCAAAAAAGCATCCGCTAAAATCGCCTGCAAATAATGTGTTTCCTGCAATTATTGGTGACGAAAAGATATAAGCCTGAAGATCGGTTTGGAAGATGGAATCACCATTGTTGGCATTCAATGCCCATATCTTGTGAGTGTCTGATGTTCCGTAATATAGAATACTATCTTTAATTACAGGTGTGTTTATTACCCACGATCCGTTGTTATACTTTTTCCATTTTAGTTTGCCTGTTTTTCCATCTAGCGCATATAAATTAGCATCGCGACAGCCAAAATAAATAGTTCCGTTATAAACGGCGGGAGATGATTGGATGCCGGTTTGATTGTGAACAGCGGTGTCGACCCCCGTAGCAAATTTCCAGATCTCTTTGCCGGTTTCTGTATTAAGTGCATGTAAAAATGTGTCCCATCCTCCGAAAATAACCTTGTCTTCAAATATTGCAGGTGAAGAATGAATAACGTCAGGCGTAGAGAAGTTCCAGACTTCCTTTCCCGTTTGAGCATCTAATGCAAAGAACATTCCGCTGCCGCTTCCAAAGAATACCTTGCCATTGTAAATGTTAGGTGACGATAAATACATATCCCATGGGTCGGCCATCATTTCGCTTTTGGGTTGTAAGCCATGAATACCATGATTGGTATATTGCTTTTCTGTGCCTCCAAAGAAGTCCCATTTTTTTTCCCCTGTTTGTGCATTTAGTGCATACAGGTTTCCGTCGAAACTTAAGATATAAACCGTTTTCTGGTAAATAGCAGGGGAGGAGGAGACAACCCCATTCGTTTTAAATTTCCATTTTAACTTTCCGTCAGCAGAGTTAAGTGCATAAACGAAACTATCGTTACTCCCAACAAAAACAGAATTCCCCGAAATTACAGGTGAAGAAAATACATACCCGTTGGTTTTAAATTTCCAGGCGACAGCTTTGATTTTTAAAGGAGATTGTACGTTGTAAATTCCGCTATTTGCGAAGTCGGACCGGAATTTGGAGATATTTTCTATTTTTTTGCAACTAACTGTGACTATCAGAAAAAGTATTATTACTGATAATGTAATGACGTTTTGATTTTTTCTCATATTTTAGGATTTGTTGGTTAATTATCGTTCACTCAAAAATACTTTACAGTGAACTTAAATAAGAGACTTAAAGAAACGGATACCCTATTGTCCAAAAGCCGGATAATTAAAAATATTTATTCTACTTAAGCAAAACCTTAGCCTATCATTGAGATTCTCAGTATATCTTACTTATCTTTGTCTAATCACCAACCATCTTAATAAAACCATGAAAAAACTTCTGCTACTTTCAGTTTCAATGATGCTTTTGGTCACAGGATGTAAATTTTATCAAACACGGGTTATGGAATACAAGCTAAGTCAATTTATTAAAGAGCGGGAAAAAGTGCTTGTTCCTCTTACTATCAAGTCGAACAAATTTTGGTATGATGCTGCTATTTCGGGTAAAGAAGAAGATTATAAGAAATCGGCCGATATTTCGGTTCAAATAACGAAAATTTTCACAAACAAAGAAGACTTTGAAAAGCTGAAAGCATTTAAAGTGTCTGTTGACCTAAAAGATCCCATTCTATTGCGTCAGGTGGATATTTTGTATCTAAACTATCTTGGCAACCAAGCTGATACAACAAAACTCGAAGAGAGTATTCGCATGCAATCGGTTATCGAAAATAAATTTTCGGCATTTCGCGTTACAGTTGGTAGTGAGAAGCTTTCGGATAATAAAGTCGATAGCATTTTGCGGAATTCAACCGATGCGAAAGAGCTGGAAAATGTATGGAAATCAAGTAAGCTAATTGGTGCCGAAGTAGCTGCCGATTTAGTTGTTTTGGTGAAAAAACGTAACGATATAGCCAAAAGTCTCGGGTATTCGAACTTCCAGGAGATGAAACTCAAGCTTGGCGAACAAGATCCTAAAGAAATTGAGTCCGTTTTTGATGAACTCGACAATCTGACCAAAAATGCTTATGTAAAACTGAAGGATGAAATTGATACCTACCTTGCGAAACGTTTTTCCATTCCGGTGGACAAACTAATGCCCTGGCATTATCAGAACCGTTTCTTTCAGGAAGCTCCTGCAATTTATAGTGTTGATCTCGACAAATACTATAAAAACATTAATATCCTTGAGGTTGCAAAAAAATACTACAAAAGTATGGGTCTTGATGTTGACGATATTTTGGCTCGCAGCGATCTGTATGAAAAGGCAGGGAAAAACCAACATGCCTTTTGTTCCGATATCGACCATAGCGGCGATGTACGTGTGCTGTTGAACCTTCGTAACGACTCATACTGGATGAACACCATTCTTCATGAATTAGGGCATGGTGCTTATGCTAAATATAACAATCCAAAATTGCCCTTCCTTCTCCGCGATGCCGCCCATGCCTTCACCACTGAGGCTATTGCCAATATGTTCGGACGATTTAATTCAAATCCGTTCTGGATTCGCGATAATCTGGGCATTTCCGGTGAAGAAGCTAAAAAAATTGCGGCTGACTGCCAGAACACAGCCCGATTGGATCAATTGGTATTTAGCCGATGGTCGCAGGTAATGTACCGGTTCGAGAAAAGTATGTACGAAAACCCCGATCAAGATCTGAGCAAACTATGGTGGAATTTGGTTGAAAGATATCAGATGATTAAACGGCCTGAAGGACGCAACCAACCCGACTGGGCATCGAAAATTCATGTCGCCACAGTTCCATGTTATTATCACAATTATTTGTTGGGACAGATGCTGGCGTCGCAGCTATACTATACCATTGGCGAAAAGATACTGGGCTCCCAAACCCCCGAAAACGAAAGCTTTACCGGAAAACCTGAAGCCGGAAAATTTTTGATCGACAAAGTGTTTAAGCCAGGAACCCTTTTTTCGTGGAACGAAATGATAGAAAAAGCCACAGGCGAAAAACTCACTGCCAAATATTATGCACGGCAGTATGTGAAGTAAACAGGATGATAGAATTATATGATTTCTGAAACCATTTAGTTATATAATTCACTGTTTATGAGATGTTATAAATATTTGCAATTCTATTTAATAATTCGATAAAATTATGATAAAACACATTGTACTCTGGACACTGAAAGACAAAGCTGATGGTATTGATAAGCAAGAAGCCATTGCAAAAATGAAGATAAAACTTGAGTCGCTAACAGGTAAAATCGATGGTTTACTTTCATTGCAGGTTGGCCTCAACAAAAACACTAGCAACGAAGCTTACGACATTTGTTTGGTAACCGAACACAGCTCTTGGGAAGCACTTCAGCAGTATCAGGATCATCCATTGCATAAGGAAGTAGCTGTATATATTGGCGAAGTACGTAAAAACAGGGCTGTGGCGGATTTTGAGTGTTAAGATGGAAATAATTTTGGTAAAAATATAATCAACCCACAAACTAAGGCTGCTATTGCGCAAATCAATACAGCTCCAGCTGAAATATCTTTGACTATTCGCGCAGTTTCATGATATTCGGGGAATAAATGGTCTATTAATTTCTCAATTACCGTATTAAAAGCTTCAGCTGCCCACACAAGTGCAATCACAATCAATATAACACACCACTCTGATTTTGATATCCGAAGTAAAATTCCTGCTATTAAAGCGCAAATAGTAGCTAAAAAATGAATGCGGGCATTTGGTTCAGATTTGAAAAGTTCGTAAATACCTGTAAAAGCAAACCCAAAACTTTTTATACGTTTTCTAAAGCCATTTTTACCGAGGTTCATGTTTGTTTGCATAATGTTTATTTAGCCAAATGTTTGCTTTATGAGCAAGATAGGCACTCCCAGCCCCTATAATCATTCCACCCAGAACGTCGCTAGGATAATGTACCCCCAGATGGAGCCGCGAATATCCGACTGTGCCTGCCCATAAGTATGATGGGGCAATAATATACCATTTTGGATAAGCAAGACTCAATGATGTAGCTGTTGCAAAAGCACTGGAAGTATGGCCTGAAGGGAATGAAGGGTCGCCTCCCTCTGATTTTTTCATGATATCAGGATACATCTCAAAAGGTCGTTTACGATTTATAGAATATTTAAGTGCATAGGTAACCCCTACGTTAATGGCACTAGCAGCAATTATCACACAGGCGCTTCTAAACAACTTATCGTCATGTTTTATAAGCCCGGCGATACCCATTGTAAAAGGAACTCCCAAAACTATTACGTTATTCGAGTTAGAAACAAATTTAAAAAAATTATCGGAAGGTTGGGTTTTTTGAGAATTAATAGAACGGAGAATCTGAATGTCAATATTTTGAGAATATATCGAAACAGATATAGCCAAAAGTAATAATGCTATATGCCTTTTTATCATATATTATATTTTTACTTGTTTAAAATTAACTAATCAATTGATTACAGTATCTAAATTATTCTTTTTTTGATAATTAAAATTAGCCAATGCAATATCCCAATTCAACTTCAACCATACAAAAATTAATGGCAATACCATCAATGCGTATTGATTTATATATTCTTCTCTGATATATCTCGGAAAAACATCTGTAGGTGAAAAGCTTGAAATTATCAAAGCAAACCACAATATTACCTTGTCAAGAGTTGTTTTGCCACTTAATAAGTACCAAATAGCTACACCCACAAAGCCTATGATAATTGTTGGTGATTCAGATCCAGTGCTGGCGAGGATTATAAATATTAACGCGGAAGCCAATATTCTAAGTTGAAAAACAATATTTTTAAATTGTGAAAACCTCAGGTATGATAATGCAAATACTATCAATCCAGGTATTATAAAATAAAGATTAGATAAAGTCTGATTATGAAATACCCTGCGGAACATACCCATAACACAAACATCGGTTCTGGTGTTCAGTAATATAGTATTTTGAAAATTTTTATCTACTAACACTTGATACCAATCAACGTAACATTGAAAAATATAATCAATACCCACAAAAATCATGGGAAGGGTAAAGAGAACTATTGTCCAGAAGACACAATAAAGTATGTATTTCAGTTTGTCTTCAACAAAAAAGAAAAATGCCAAACCAACTATCCCATATAATTTTATTGATACTCCAAGCACCAAAAAGAAAGCAGCCCAAAAAAATTGCTTTTTATGAATAAACGTATAACTTAAAATAATTAAAGCAACACAAATGGCATGAAACTGGCTGTTAAGTAATGATGTAATTAAACAGTTAAGAGATATCCAACTAACTAATGCCCTATCTTTGTCACTAATGGGTAATTGATAAATTGCATAAAGCAAAATACCAGCATTAAGAATATTCCAAAGAGCATAACCCAATAAGGTTGGTAAAATAGAAAAAGGTGCAATCAAAATAGCAAAAATTGGCCCATACAGATATAAACCGAGACAATCTTTTGGATGTTCCAAATACAGATTGAGGTGATCTAAAAGATGATAGAAACTGGTTTTAAAAATTATATAGTTATTGAGATGTGAATTAGTTTCGCCCAGAAAATATTGTTTAATTGCACTAATTAGCCCTGCTAAAATCCAAATTATGATAATATTACGCTTTTTAAGAAAAATTTGAAAATTGAAAGTCATACTTTACAATATTATATTAATGGAAAATGTTGATTATTTAATGATTGAGTATATTCTTGCAGGGTGATAAATTCACCTTTTTCTTTTAGCCAACCTAAATATTTTTTAAGTCGCAGGAGCAATGTATCTTTGGAATGTCTTTTCATATACTTGGGTATTTTAAAAACAGATAAGTCAGTAAATTCCCATGGATGAAAATAGATATTCAAGAAACCATTTTCATTCAATGCATTCATTGATAGGTGTCTATATAGACAAGTTGGAAGGTTTTTGAACGATAACCAAAACAATGGAATCCTTAAGGTTGGGCTTACAGAAACAGGAATATTCCAAATACCATTTTTAAAAGTTGGCATCACAGCATCGCTAAGATTATTGTACCTCCCAGGGATATAGGTGGGGTTTGAGGATGAATTATAAACATACCCGTATTCTTGCAAATCACTTTCCTTAACAAATCCCATACGAGGCATTCTGAAACCAAAAATTTGATTCCCGGTAATATCTTCCAAAATATTTTTAGAATCAGCTAAGTCTTTTTTGGGATCAAAACACCCATGAAACATACTATGGGATGCAATTTCATGGTTTAGTGATAATTTTCGAATAAGGGTTTTATTATGAATAGCAAAAGTGCCAGTTGTAAAAAAAGTAGCCCTTATCGAAAGGCTTTCTAAAAGATTTTGAATTAGTAATAACCCTTTCCTCGAAACTTCGATTTGATCTGATAAGTCAAGTTTATTACCGTACTCAAGCACAATATCAAACTCTTCGACATCAAAAGTAAGCAGTATTTTATTCATTTGTTTATGCTCGAAAATCAATCTGACAATAAAATATTGAGCGGTGTAAAAAATCGTTATCGGACATTCACAAATATTTTGGCAAAATTAAATAGTTCTGTCTTAATTGTCTTCCACTTTATAGTTGAAAATGTAATATCCTCTCTTGCTTCAACAGTTATCCAGGATATATTTAAATCCTTTTTTCTGGAGGCTAAAACTAAGAATTCCAAATCAAACAGAAATGAGTTGACCTTAGTTTTTAAAAACACTTCTTTTCCTTTAATGTTAAAACCTTTTAATCCCGATTGTGTATCCTTAACAATCAATCTTGGGAAAACAATGAAGTTGATAGTTTTCAAAGCCAGCGATATAATTTTTCGCATAAAAGGAAGCTTTTTATAATAATTTCCATTACGAATACCAACAACTATATCGACTTTGTCTTCAGACAATAACTTGTATATTTCTGTTACATTTTCCATTCTATAAGGAAAATCTATGTCGGTATAAATAATTATTTGCGCTGAAGTTTGCTTTATGGCAGTGCGAAGTGCATACCCTTTTCCAAAGTTTTTATTATAGGTAATAAATTTAAAACAAGGTATATTTTTCTTTAAAAATTCAATTTGGCTTGATTCAATTCCATTGCAAGAACCATCATCTACTATAAAAACATTAATTTTTACATCCTTATTGATACTACTTCTAAGCTGTTGATAATGAAAAAGTGTTTTTTTTTCCCAATCCAATTCCGGGTTATTGCATGGAAGAACGACATCAAAATTGGTGTTCAGGGGCATATTTTAAATCTCTTACGGTTAAAGTATAAAAAAATGGGTTTGTATATACCTCTAAAGCAGTAATGAGAGGTAGTTTATAAATTCTTAAGAAAAAGTGCTGACCTTAAACAGCCAATTCTTATCCTATATTTTGTGTAAATGTACGGAAATTTATTAAACAGCTTATATGATTTATATTCAGCACTTTATTCTGGAAACAAATAAAACAGAGCACTTCAGGGCTTTTCTTCGATAACGGCTTTTTAAAAAATTTATAAAAATAGTCCCGTCACCATTTTTTTGGTAAGCCGGGACTATAATTTTGACATTTTTGGTGAATTATAAAGTTTATTTTTTTTCTTCTTTCCCTTCCTTTGATTCTTCCTTTTTCAAAAGTTTACCATTCCCATCAAATACAAGTTCGTATTCAGCTTTATCTTTCTTTGCTTCCATTTCGTAAGTGACGGCGCCCTTTGCATTGGAGGATTTTTCAATTTCATCGAGTTTATACCCTGCAAAATCTTTGGTAATTGTATTTTTAATTGCTTGTGGAAGTTCACTCTCCTTTATCTTTATCTCACTTTCTAAAAATTTACCGGAAGCACTAAACAACGCTGAAGTTTCGACTCCATTCAGTGTGAATTCCGCTTCGTATTCTCCTGGTTTTTCAACGCTCCATTTTACCTTTTGAGCTTTTGAAAATTTAGCAGCAAATGCTGTTTTAGCTGCCGAGGAAACCTCTTCTTTTTTTTGTATTTGTGCAAAGCTGTTCAAAACAAAGGCCGCACAGAGGGAAATCATAATTAATTTTTTCATATCTGCTATTATTTAAAGTTTATACTATCAAAGTTAGTTATCAAATTAGTAGAAATATGGGATTTATAGCTGATTGTCATATTTCAATGAATTGCTTTTGTCAGTTTTTTTCTGATTTCCGAAGGTATAGGTCAACCCGGCATAGATGAGACGGGCACTGCGTTTTCTTGTTATTTTTTCGTACAACTCAGGTGTGTCTATGATAGTTCTATTTCTCATTGAATTAAATACATCTGAAACTGTAATAATAAAGGCTGCCTTCTTTTTCAGGAATTCCTGCTTAAATCCGGTATTAAATACGAATGTTGGTAGCTGTTTCCCTTGAGGCGTAAGTCTCTCGGCAAGATAAGCTGAAGTAAGTTGTAAAACCGTACTTTTGGTGATGTTTATTCCGGTACTAAGATTAGCACTCCATGCAATGGTTGATTTGTTATTGCCATAACCAAGGCTGGATGCATCTATGGTATTGTAATATGTATTGGTGCTTAAGTTAACATTTGCTAAATTTCCAATACTGGTAGATAAAACCAGTTCTATACCAGCAGATTTGCTTTTCGAAAGGTTTTCTCGGGTAGTAAGTTTTACGGAATCATTGATGTACCTTGTAATATCGGTCATGCTGTTATATGTATAACGATAATAGATGGTTGTAAGAAAGGTAGTGCTTTTCTTTTTAAACTGATACCCAAATTCTACTGAATGAATATCAGCAGGTTTAAGGTGGGGATTTCCAACACGAAGGTTATAAGGATCCTGATATTCAGGGAATGGATTCATTTCATCTCCTTCAGGCCGACGTATCCTGTGGCTGTAATTTAGCTGTAATTGGTGTATATCAGTTATTTTGTATGAAAGATGCAACGATGGGTAAAGCCTAAAATATTGGTTTTTAATAACAGTATCATTTGTAACCTGGTTGGAATTTACCATTGCCTGTTCCGCTCGTAAACCACCAAGAAAACCAAATTTGCCCATATCCTGTTCATAAGTGGCGTAAAGCACATGTATGTTTTCCTTATAAATAAAACGATTGGACTTTTCTGCATCTTTCTTCCAAATGCCAGATTGAGAATTAAGTGATTCACCAAAAAAATCCATGTCGCTCTTTCGGGTTTCAAGAATATAGCCGGCTTCAAATTTTATATCTTCTGAAATTGGGTTTACGTATTCTAAAGAAAGTTGAGATTCGTCACCGCCTTGTTTGATCAGCGTATTATCGTAAGTAGAGATAGTTGCCGGGATATGGTAAATATTATTGTAATGGTTGTCTTCGACTTCGCGTGATTGAGATGCGGTATAATCAAGAGTGAGTTCGTGGCCTTCTTTGGCAAAGGTATGCTGAATGTTTGCCGTCATTTCTAAATCTTTTTCAAATTCCGGGTCGTAGCGTAAACGGTCGTATTCCTTGCTAATTGTAAGGTCTGTATTTTGGTAAGTATTTATATCGGCTGAGCTACGGGTAAAGCTGCGATAATTATAGTTGCCTGAAATCCCAATTCTGTTATGGTCGTTGATTTTGTAATCGGCACCTGTGTGCAGGATATTCGAAATAGGCCGGGCATGGTCGCCGGAATTAAGGTTCGAATAGGTAACACTATCCGTATTGAGTTTGGTGCGCATGCGAAAATCGGTGGTATATCTTAATCGGTCGTCCTGCCGGATACTGTAGCTTCCGTAAATATTTAATTTGCCAGGGTTATAATTAACCAAAACGTTACCATTGTATCGCTCATCATTTCCCGCATTTGCCGAAACTGATCCGTTTAGCCCCAGACTTTTATTCTTTTTAAGCACTATATTGATAATTCCTGAAGTGCCATCAGGTTTGTACTTTGCGGATGGGTTGGTAATGATTTCGATTTTGTCGATGGAGTTGGCAGGCATTTGTTGCAGCACTGCGGCTCTATTGGCACCCATCAGAGCTGAAGGTTTTCCGTTGATAAGTATCATTACATTGTCTGATCCTCTTAAACTTACGTTACCGTCAATATCAACCTGAACAGAAGGTACATTTTGCAGGAGTTCACTCACTGAGCCTGTTTTACTCATCAGGTCCTCCCCAACATTAAATGTCTTACGGTCGATTGAATTCACAAAAGTCGATTTACGTGCAGTTACTTCAACTTCGCCCAGTGTTTTACTTGTTTCGGAGAGATATAATTTACCGAGAACAATTTTGTTCTTTTTGGAATCTAACCTTTGAATGGAGGTCTGCATCTTTTTGAACCCAATAAAACTATAACTTATCTTATATTCACCATATGGTAAGTTGTCAAAAATAAATTCTCCATTTCTCCCGGTTACAATTCCTTGTACTATTGTTGTGTCCTGCTGATTTTTAATGACGACATTAGCAAATTCAAGGGGTTTTTCGGTGGCTGTTTCGATAATTGAACCAGAGATGCTTCCCATATCATTTTTTTGAGCAAACAGGTTTAAGGTACACATTAACACAAAAGAGCAAACAACAATAGAATTTTTCAAAAATGACATAGTGTATTCTTTTTTAATAAATTTTCCTGCAAATTTAAATGGCAACTTTGTAGAAAAAGGGAATATAAATAGGGATAATATTATAAATTCCCGAATAATGATAGGGTATGATATCCGTTTTGATATTTGTATTGCAGGTTAAGGTGGTAGATTGAGCTTATTTCAAAAGCAATTGACAATCCTAGTCCAGTGGATTCAGCACTTGGACTTTGCTTTACAAACCGTTTAAAAAGTTTTTCAGGTTGTATGGTCAAAGGCTTTCCGGTGTTTGAAAAGGTGAGCAAGTGTCGTTCTGCTGTTATCCGAATTTCTCCGTTAATGATATTGTGCTTTAATGCATTTCCAAGAAGATTATTAATAAGAATTTCAGCAAGATAAGGGTTCATTTTAATCTCGAACGAAGTGTTCAGATCAAGAGATACTTTGATATTTTTGAGCTCAACAAGTTCTTCTATTTGATTTAACTTGTCTTTGACAAGCAAGGTAAGATCAATATTGGTTTCCTCGACAAATTGTCGGTTTTCAATTTTTGAGAGCAATAACAATGCTTCGTTAAGTTTAGAGAGGCGAATAGCCGATTCATAAGCACTATGAATATAATTTCTGTGATTTTCGGGCAATAATGGGTCGTGAAGTGATATTTCCAATTTCGATTTGATGATTGCCAGTGGTGTTTGAATCTCGTGAGAAGCATTTTCGGTAAATTCTTTAAGATTAATAAAATCAGTTTGTAATTTTTGTGTTAAACCGTTAAGTGTTTCATTTAGAATATCGAACTCAAAAGTTCCGGTTTTTGGAAAATGAACTCCTTGAGTTTTACCTATTTTAAAAGCTTTTAACGTATTCAGCATGTTATAAAACGGTTTCCAGATAGAAAACGAAAGACTATAGTTTAGAGCAAAAAGCACCAGAAATAAGATAACGAAAAGCGCCAACATAAAATAAAAGACAACTTCAATAAGATCATCCGATTCCAGTAGCGATTGAACCAATACAATTTTATATGTTTTTCCGTTGGTTGTTGTGGAAAAACTTAACTTACGAAAAGGTATAATCTCTTTGTCGGTTTTAGTGTAAATAAGAGTGTCATTATATTGGAATAAATTCTGTCCCTGATATTGTTGTATTACAAATGCATTATCGGGAGATTGATAGACAGAATCTTGCAGCTGATGGTTTGTTAGGTATCTTATTAAAATTTCTTTTCGTGACTGAAGCATTTCATCGATATTCTGATGAACAACGCTACCAAGTATACTGTAAAATAGAAATCCGGCAATTGAGAAAACAAGGATGGTGATGGCCAAGAACCTGATGTTGATTTTGTGCTGAAGTTTCATAAAGGTTCTCCTGTAAATTTGTAACCTGTGCCGTAAACGTTACGAAAATAATCCTTCCCGGTTTTCTCAACTAATTTACGGCGCAGGTTTTTAATATGTGAATAAATAAAATCGAGTGAATCGGCTGAATCTGCAAAATCTCCCCATAAATGTTCTGCAATAGCCTCTTTTGTAAGTACACGCAGGGGATTAGCTACAAAATATAACAATAAATCAAATTCTTTTTTTGTGAGAGGCAACTGTTCTCCATCAATCTGTACCTGCCTGTTTTCGGGGATTATTTGAATGTTGTCAATAGTAACTTCTTTTTTTCCTTCAAATTTTCTTCGCCTTAACAGAGCCTTAATCCGTGAGCTCAGTTCTGTAAGGTGAAAAGGCTTGGTAATATAGTCATCAGCTCCGAGGTCTAAACCGGATATTTTATCATCCAGAGAGTTCCTTGCCGAGATGATGATGATGCCGGTATCCGTGTGAAGCTTTTTCAACTCTTTTATTAGGGTAAGCCCATTGCCATCCGGTAAACCAATATCAATAAGCAAGCAATCATAATGGTACAAATCCAACTTTTGAGAACCAAAACGAATGTTCTCTGCATGGTCACAAAAAAAACCTTCTTCTTCAAGAAACGAAACAATGGTTTCCCGAAGGTTCATTTCATCTTCTACAACTAATATTTTCAACTGCCTTTTTTAATCAAAGGTAAATGGAAATATTGGAGGAAAATGGGAATCTTTAACTCCTTATTCGCAGCATTAAAATGTGTGAATAATGCAACTTATTTCTATAATTATATAACACATACTTTCAATGGTGGCTTACCTTTGTTTTAAATAGTAGTTTTTGAATAGGGTAGTTTAGTTTTGTTAGTAGTTAGTTAGTATTTAAGGCAATTTCTCACGAGATTGCCTTTTTTATTTAACATGCAAATTCAAAATGGAATGCTTTCTTTTAAAAGGATTGAAAACAATAACTCAAATTCAATCTAAATCATTACAATCTGCTTAATCCTTCCACGGTTATTTAATAGAATTGTACTTTTCCGATAGACATTTTAATAATTACGCCACTTTCATAAATAATTGTTATCTTTAAGAAAGTAATGATTATGAAAAAAATAAATGATATTAAAATTGGAGTTAGACTTAATCTTTTCTTGGGCTTTTCTATTGTAATAATATTAACTTTATTAGGAGCATATATTTATAATAGCCAAAGTAATAAAATTATTGAAGATACGGATGCCCGTATGTATGAACAGGTGGGCGACTTGAAAAAATTAATTCAATTGCAAATCAATGAAAGGCAAACACAAATAGAGATATCTATTAAGATTGCTTTAGAAATTTTCAATAACAAAGGTGAACTTTCAATAAAGGATGATAAAAGTATCTCTGTAGAAGCAAAGAATCAAATTACACAGGATACAAAGAATCTATTACTTCCTTCCATTTTAATAGACAATAAACCCTTATACAACTCTACAGAAATTGTTGATAAAATAACTGAAATAACACATGCTAAAGCCACAATATTTCAAAAGATCGATGGGGGTTTTTTGCGTATAGCAACCACCGTTAATAAAGCAAATGGTGACCGGGCGGTTGGAACCTATATCCCCGATTCCTCACCGGTGGTGCAAGCGATTGAGAAGGGAGAAGGATTTACTGGCCGGGCTTTTGTTGTAAACGATTGGTATCTAACTGCATATAAACCTTTTAAAATTTCAGGTAAATTAATTGGAATGATATTCGTTGGGGTACCGGAAAAAGATTTAAAGAGCTTAAAAACAGTTTTTAACAGTAAAAAATATTTTGAATCGGGATATCCTTTTATTGTCAATAGAGAAGGGCAATTTATAATCCACCCGAAAAATGAAGGACAATTATTTAAAAATGAAGAATTTTTTCAACAAATAATGTCCTCTAAGTCGGAAAGTGGAAAAACATTTTACAATTGGAAAGGTATTAACAAAATTCAATATTTTAAATACATACCTGAAATGGAATCTTATGTTGTCGTTTCGGTATATGTTAATGAAATGATGGGTGCAATAAAACATTTACGAAATGCTATTTTAATTGCCATATTATTAAGTATTGGTGTTATAATACTTATCAATACGTATATTACTAATTCTATATCTATTTCGTTAAAAAAAGGAGTTGAATTTGCAAAACGAATATCTAACGGCGATTTAACTGCCGATATTGATATAAACCAAAAGGATGAAATTGGTGAATTGGCTATATCATTAACACAAATGGTAGAAAAATTAAGAGAAATTATTTTGAACATTAAACATAGTATTGTAGAAATTGCCTCGGCCAGTCAGCAAATAAGTTCAGGGGCACAACAATTGTCTCAGGGAGCAAATCAACAGGCTGCTACTGCAGAAGAAGTGTCCTCTTCAATGGAGCAAATAGCAGCAAACATTCAACAAAATAGTGATAATGCATTTCAAACAAAAAATATTTCTTTAAAGGCCAAACAAAATATGGATTTGATGGGTTTATCGGGAAAAAAAAGTATCATTTCTATTAAAGATATTGCCGGGAAAATTGGCATCATAAATGACATTGCATTTCAAACAAATTTATTGGCCTTAAATGCTGCGGTTGAAGCTGCCAGAGCCGGGGAACATGGTAGAGGTTTTGCCGTTGTTGCCGCTGAGGTTCGTAAACTTGCTGAAAAAAGCAAACTTGCGGCTAACGAAATTACAACCATATCCCTTAATAGTGTATTAATTACCGAAGAATCAGATAAATTGATAAATGAGTTAATTCCTGAAATAGAAAAAACTGCAAATTTAGTTCAGGAAATCGAATCTGCCAGTAATCAACAAAATGCAGGTGTTGAACAAGTTGGTAATGCCATTAATGATTTGAATCAGGTAATACAGCAAAATGCAGCTGCATCAGAGGAACTAGCAACCAGTTCAGAAGAACTAGCCAGCCAGGCAGAATGGCTAAAGGAAAGTATATCGTATTTTAAAATGTAAAACCATTACTATTGTTGACTAAATAGCTGATCTACTTTCTGTTTAATAGCGTGTCTTGTATACTGCCGCTTTCATTATTTTGCTGGTCAATTAATTCAAGTCGTTTAACAATAGTATATGGTGTTAAAACTGTTCCCGGGGACAATACTGCATTTGCACCAATTTTTGAGTTGTCGCCAACCAAGGCTCCAAACTTATTTGAACCCGTGTAAATGACAGTTGACTTGTAGAACAAATAAATTTTTTTGTCCGTTCTGTCGTTATGATAGTTAGCGATCAAAGCGCCAGCTTCAAAATTTACATTATGCCCGATGATACTGTCGCCAATGAAATTGAAATGTGCAATTGAACTTTCCGAACAAATAATACTCGATTTAATTTCGCAATTTGGTCCGATTTTAACTGACTTGTCCAAATACACACCCCCTCTTATGTATGAGTTTGCTCCAACAAAGGCGTTGTCACAAATAATAATGGGGGCTTTTAAAATAGTACCTTTCTCAACCGTTGCAGTTTTGTGAATGGCAATGCCGTCGGTAATGAAATAATTGTTGTTGAGCCGCGATATGAGGTCTGATAATACGGTTGAAAGGTTTTTTGTAATATCCCATGGCAACATATCCTTTTGTTCAACAAAAGTGTCAGGGAAATTTGTTATAAAATCGTCTAATCGTATCATTTTTCGTGGTATGTTGCACTGCCAATTGCGTACTTAGTTGTTTACTTAAGTGTTATAAAGGGTAAATGTATAAATTTTTTTTATATGAATTTAGCAGCCAGCCTATTCATCAGAATTTAGTGCATCTTTTGGGGTTAATTGAAGGATTTAGGTCTTATTCTCCCTCGAATTCCACCAGGGTAAAAATCTTTTTATCTTTTATTATTTCCCTGCCTTTCAAATCGGTGAGTTCAACCACAAATGCACATTCCACTATTTCGCCACCCAGGGCTTCTACCAGTTTTATTGCTGCTGACACCGTTCCACCGGTTGCAATCAAGTCGTCGATGATAACAACCCTTTCGCCTTTGGCAATGGCATCTTTGTGAATTTCAATTTCAGCGTTACCATATTCAAGGGAATACTTTTCGCTTATGGCTTCAAAAGGCAGTTTTCCCTTCTTTCGAACTGGAATAAATCCCACATCCAGAAGGTAGGCCAGCACAGCTCCAAAAACGAAACCACGAGCATCAATGCCTACTACTTTGTCAATTTTCTCATCCTTGTACCGATTGTAAAATTGGTTACAGGCTTCCCTGAGGGCCTCAGGGTTTTGCATTAAGGTAGTAATATCGCGAAAAATAATTCCTTTTATTGGAAAATCAGGAATTGAACGAATAGCGTTTTTTAGGTCAATCATTTTAAAGTTATGTTTTAATCCTTTACTCTGTTAAACGATAGTGCTTTAAGCATCCAGATTGGCAATGACTTTTCGGGATTTCTTTTGCGGAGATTGACGTACCAACCCAGTTTTTTTAAAATGGGTATTTTATGTGTCTCTACAAACTCGATCAAAGTACCATCAGGGTCCTCGATGTACGAAAAATGCCCGGCGGCTTCGCCCATGTCGAAACTATTACTGCTATCCACCGTAAATGGATGGCCAAGTTTATTACATTTCTCACGCATTCCGGCTATACCGTTTATATCAAAGCAGAGGTGAATAAACCCAAGGTCGCCCCATAAACGACCGGCAAAAATGCTGCCTGCCTTACGGTCGATAACCTGAACCAACTCAATTTGGCTTTCGCCGAGCAGAGGGCTGAATGCTCCTTTGCGGGGAATACTATGTTTTAACAAAACCCGGCGAACTGTATTGGCTCCGCCTGGAAGGTTGGCGATATCGGTAAACGTATTGTTTACGTCGTAAGCAACCTGATCGTAACCCAAAATGGTACGGTAAAACTCTTTCGATTTCTCGATGTCTGAAACGCCAATTACAACACCATAGGTTGCTCCGGTTAGTTTGTTTTCGTCCTTAAACCAGACGTTCCCTTTTACCATTTGAAAATAATTTCCGTAAGGATCCTGAACGAAAAAGGTGTCATTTCCATCGGGGCTTACGGCTAGTTTTGTGGTTATTAATCCTTCGGAAGTAAAATACTGGTGCGTTTTTTTTATGTCAAGACATTTGATTTTAACAGCGAAAATACCATAATCGCCCAATAAAACCTCAGTTTTAGGAGCCTCGGGAATGCGGCCTACGTATTGCCATATTTCGAATCCTCCTCCTCCCTGCATGTTAAGTGCAAGAAGGGCATTTCGGCTGCGGGGTTGCCCACCCGTGTAGGGAAGCATTAATTTTGCCTCAGCTTCTTCCTCAAATATCCTGATATCCATTCCAAAATATTTGCGGTACCATTTCCAAGCTTCCGGCATGTTTGCCACACCTATTCCTACCTGCTGAATTCCGCTGATGATAATGTTGTTCATATTTTAGTTCGTAGTTCGTTACTGATTATTGGTTCACATTGGTTTCACTCTCGATACCAGTTTAAAGAATAACCAGGGGATATATCTTTTAAAATAGATCATAAGTAATTCTTTGCCGGCAATGTAAACCTCTATCTTTTGCTTTTTAACTGCTTTCATAATTTTTTGTGCACATTGTTCAGCACTTATACCGCCTGACTGCGCATGATCCATAATACCATGAGGTTCACCTGATTTGGTAAGTGCGCTAAGACTGATATTGGTATTTATTCGGCCGGGACACACCATAGTGACATGGATACCTTTTTCGTGAAGTTCGGCCCATAAAGATTCATAGAACCCGTGAAGGGCGTGCTTGGCAGCAGCATAAGCTGAACGAAGCGAGAAGCCAAATTTTCCGGTGATGCTGCTAATAACGATAAAATGACCATAACCACGCGCAACCATGGCAGGCAATACTTTTTTTGTGAGGATAACACCGCTGAAAAAGTCGACCTCCATAATTCGCCTGTCCACTGCCACCGGAGTTTCAATCACCATCGATCGTTGACTGATTCCGCCGTTATTCACAAGTACATCAATGCAACCAAATTTGATAAGAACCTTATCGGCAACCTCTTCCAACTGCGTTTGCACGGAGAGATCCAGCGGAAATACGTGACTTTCACCGCCGTAAGCCATACAGTTCTGCGCTACTTTTTCGAGTTCGTTTTTTCTGCGGGCCGAAAGAATTAAAATAGCTCCTTCTTTTGCAAATTCATAAGCAAGAGCCTCTCCAATACCTGATGATGCTCCTGTTATCCAAACCGTTTTTTCCTTAAAAGAAATATCCATTTCAATGTCAATTTACCTAAAATTAGAACCAAGAACTAATAATCAAGAGCAATATTTCTCTTTACTTCTTTTTATTTCAATTTTATTGTATTAACCATGTTGAATAAACATTCCATCGAGTTTTTGCATTAGCTCTTTTCGTTTTTCACGGAACCCTATAAGATCGTAGTTATTTTCTTTCATCATCTTGAAATACCTGTATTGCGCATAAACCTTTTTTAAGGAAAGAAAGTAATCGAACGATAAAATTCCAAGAATAGGCATTGTGATTAATATCAATCCTTTTGAAATGATAGGAATTGGCATTGCTATAATTAATAAATACCATATCGGAAACAGGATCAATCCAACTGCAAATTTGAAGGAGCTAACAAACTGCGTGTCTTTGGTGCGTTTTGAAAATTTGTCACAAATGATATAAGGAATAATATTAACTGCCGTAGCTGCTAAAAAAAACGGAATAAAGAGAGCATATCTGACGATATCAAAATACACTTCTTTTTTTGTTGGTTTTGAAGTATCGAAAACCCAGTTGCGAAGATTCAATCGTTTTAGACCACTCAAATATTCGTTAACTAATGGTTTAAATTCTTCGAGTAATATTGGGTTACGGTATGCCGTTTTAATCAGTTCGTCGGTAATTTGTTTGTCGGCCAGAAACCGGCCGTAAAAATTGTCTTTTAAATTTTGCTTTTGTTGCAATCTACCACCATAAAGTTCCTTAATGTTGAAAATAAGATCGTAGTATTCATCAGAATCGATATCGATCATGTATTTTTTAAGTTCTGTGGCGAGTTTTTCGCGAAGTAAATTCAACGCTTGCTGAGGGTTGTCTTTATAGAGGGTTGAATATTCCGATACATCGATAGGTTTACCAAATATAATAAGTACCCGGCTTCTGAAATTGCTATAATGACTATATTCGATACCAACAGGCACAATTTTAAGTCTGGCTGTGTTGCCGAACTCTTCCTGAGCCTTAAAGGCAAGCCTGCTGATTCCTTTTTTTAATGGGCGTAACCGATGTTGATCGCCATGATTTCCTTCGGGCATTATTCCCACAGCCTGCCCACTTTTTAAAACGTTAAGCGCAATATTAAATGTTTCGTCGTTTTGCGACAGGTTATCGACACCATCCCGAATCCGGAAAACGGGAATTATTTTTAAGAACGTGAGAATTTTTTTAACCAGTGCTTTTTTAAAGATATCGGCCCTGGCCATAAAAACAGGTTGTTTTTTGATATTCAATAGAATGGATAGAGCATCCATCAGCGCATTCTGATGGTTAGGTGTAAATATTACAGGATCGTTATCTGGAACAGTTTCGCGATTAATGATGCATATCTCACGGTAATAAATCGATTGAACAAATGCGGTATATTTTTTCAATAAAGTGTACGACTTCGAATATTTGAAAAGATGTTGCTGATTCATATTTTTAATTCCTAAAAGAAAATATAATAAACGCCTAAGTTAATTTTACTTTGACAGATTAAATTTTTTAAATAATTTTTCATCTTTTTTACCGCTTCATTGAAGGGAGAAAGCTGAAAGATTAACCTGTTCCCATTGAGGATTCAGGGTAAAATCAGATTATTTTTCTAAATTGTTATAGTAGGGTTAAGTGCTTTTTGAAAAATCTGTTTTTTAGTAATTTATAACTTGCCAATTATAGTTTTTTAGAAAAATAATGAGCGATACCTAAACCAACGATGATATGCCAGATTCCCCACCAGGCAGCGATGAACGCCATGCCTCCCAGACCATTGAAAAGTTTTGGATTAAAAATCAGCACCAACGCGAGCCCTGAATTATGGATGCCCGATTCGATCGTTATGGTTTTGATGTTGTTTAATTCCAACTTACTTGCTCTGGCCAGCAGATAGCCGGCCAAAACCACGATGGCGTTTTGCACAAATACAAGCAAAATAATCAGATGGATATATCTTAGAAAGTGCGAAAAATTTGCGCTCAAAGCGGCTATAATAAACCCAAAAAAAACTATCAACGATATGGATTTCATGGGTTTTGTTATTTTTTTAGCCAATGTCGGAAAGCGCCAGGCAAAGAGAGTTCCCAAAATTAGCGGTAGGCCCAATAGGAGAAAAACTGTTTTAAGCATTTGCCATCCATCGATGGATATAGGAACAATGATGTGTTGAGCTTGGTTGTATAAATTTCCGTAAAAGGAAAAGTTCAATGGAACAAGAAAAACAGCTAAAAGTGTGGCAATCGCATTCAGAGTAACGGAAAGTTCAACATTTCCTTTGGCCATCCAGGTTAGAAAATTGGCAATGTTTCCACTGGGACATGAAGCTACAAGTATCATTCCGAGGGCAACTGAAGGTGTTGGTCTGAGAAGCATCACAAGTAGAAATGTAATCAATGGAAGCATCAGGTATTGTGCTATGAGACCAATAAATACAGGTTTTGGTTTAATAATTACTGCCTTAAACTTGTGAACATCAATTTCAAGGGCCACACCAAACATGATCAGCGCTAGTGTAAAGTTCATAAAAAGTAAACCTCCCTCGCTAAAATTCAGTCTTACCCCATCAAGAACTCCCAGATTATTAATCATACGTTTTCGTTAATTTCAGAATAAAAAGAATTTACAAAGCAACAAATTCTATTTAAAAGTGCTATTTTAAGTGAAAATAAAAGTGAACTTTGCTCTAAAACAAAGAGAAAATATTCTCTGAAAAACATTTTTCATGGAGCCAATACTCAAACAAGTAAATGTAAAATTATTAACTAACAATATTTTCAAGTTACTTGACAACGACTGGATGCTGATAACCGCAGGGACAAAGGATTCATTTAATACGATGACCGCTAGTTGGGGTTCGTTTGGTATACTATGGAATAAACCTGTCGCCATTGGATTTATAAGGCCACAGCGGTATACATTTGAATTCGCAAATACATCTGATTTTTTTACTCTTTCGTTTTTTAATGAAAAATATCGGGATGTTTTGAATTATTGCGGACATCATTCGGGAAAATCTGTGGATAAAGTTTCAAAAACGGGAATTACCATTGCTTCAACAAAAAATGGAAGTGTTTATTTCACAGAAGCCAAACTCGTATTCGAATGCAAAAAAATATATTCAGACGATCTGAAGGAGGAAAATTTTATTCAGGCCGATTTGGTGCAGAAAATTTATCCCAAAAAAGATTTTCACAGGTTTTTCATCGGTGAAATTACGTCTTGTCTGAGTGTGGATATTCCCCCGAAGGAAATGGGACTGAAATTTGATGAAACGAAAGGTGAAAATATTTAGAAACTGATTATACCAAATTTTAAGAATCTTGCGGCTTTTACAAATATTAAAATAACAACTTGTTTCCTTTAGAGTTTAATGGTAAAAACAGGTTTCTTTTCTAATCTGCCAGATTAGAATTATACTCGTTCGTGGTATTTTTTAGAAAGATAACGAAGCAATTGACCGAAAACAGTCATTGCTTCTGATGTTTCTTTGGTAATGGTATTTCCTTTCATCTTAAGCAACATAAAGCCATATAGCCCGTTAAAGCATACTTCAATTTCCGTAAGTTCGGGGTTTTTCATTTTGTCTTTCAATTCCTTAATAAATGGTGAGGCATATTGGTATTGCTCCAGATAAACACCTTCTTCAAGTGTGTTTATAAGCTGTATATGAAGGTCGTTGAGATTAAAAATCATTTCGCGCAACACCGATATATGCCCTTGCTCCATAGCATCGTCCTTCTTCATTTGGGTGATTAAATCGGTATACCATGCTCGCACATCATCTTGCTGGTTGTTAGGAAGGGAATATTTCGAGATAATGTTTTTTTCAAGTTCTTCGATGCTGAGATGATTTGCACGTATCACGTCTTCGATATGGTACATGTAAAGAATGTATTCAACAATGTTGGTTTTTAATTTTTCACGGGCAACTTGCATGGATGAAAACTGTTTTTAATGGAGTGCAAATGTAAGTATTATCGGTTGATGTCGCAAAAATGAGTTTTCATTTTGTCTCATTGGTCGGACAAGGTTATGCCTCGTCCGTTTTAAACTGCAGGCTGCCTAAATAACTCAGATTAAGATAAGAAACCTTAGCCTAATTCTGATTTTAAATTGTTTTAGACGTCATAATTGTTTGGTAAACACGTTGTTTTATCTCATCGGGCGTTGGATTAAGTTCAGCTTCGGTAAAATTGCCATGATCAATATCAATGCGTTCAAACACCATAAGATACAAATTAAATATTATTTCGAGGCTTAGCTGATATCTGGGTTCAAGGCACGGCCAAATATCGGTTATTGCCTGATAAGTTTTGTTGCGGTAATCGTCGGCTATACCGCAGTATTCTCTGATAAGATTGCGAAATCCTTGTTTAATAGCACATCCGTGAGCCATTTCCTGAAGATCTTTTCTGGTTAGATTATTTTTTAGAATAAGGTCGTCGGCAAAGTAGGTTAGATTATTGAGTTGATCTTTTTGAAAATCGCGAATAATGTGAACCAAATAGCTGAATATGGCGCATGGGGTGGATACTTTCTTTACATCAAAATTCGGACTGGTATATTCTTCGTTTTGTTTTTGAATGCCGCATAGATGAACAAAAATAGATGCAGGAGCAACAGAAGCTCCTTTGGCATACTCCATAAAATAATGAAGTGTCTGAAATCCATCGTTATGAATATCATAGATCATCGACTTAGCAAAAGCTTCCATTGGCCATAATGGAATTTGAAATTTTTCGATGCTATCGATTAATTCCTTTTGCAGCGGATTGTCATTCGATTTTTCGATCACCATATTTATCCAATGATCCACATCCTCAACGAAGTGTTTTTTTTCATTGTCTGCAATCATTGCATGGCTGGCCTTGTGGTTATCAATCAAATCATCAATTACCCGCATGAATTTATAACAGTTTTTAGCAGCCTCATACCTTTCGGTGCTCCAGAAATTTGCTGCAATTAGAATGTTTGGATGATCTTTAATCTGTTCGAAATTAATAGAATTAAATATTTCGAGATATTTTTCACGTTGCGAACTCATTGATGATTGATTAGTTGGATTTAGCTTTTTGTGTCTCTCAAAATTCGTTCCGAAGTTAGTTTTGCTGATAACAATACCAGTGGTATTCCGTTGCCGGGATGTGTGCTTCCGCCTACAAAGTATAGATTATGGTATTGATCGTGCCGGTTGTGTGGTCGGAAATACCCCATTTGCATGATGTTGTGGTTTAAACTCCCAAATGTTGCGCCTCTTGAAACATTGTAATTGTTTTTCCAGGTGTTTGGAAGATAACAGATCTCGAACTTTATATGCTGTTCAATATCTTTCAATCCAAGGGTCTTTAGTCTTTCTATCACCGACTGACGTGCTGTGTTTTTTAGGGCATTCCAGTTCTGGCTTCTTTTTTTATCAATATTTCCAACCGGAACAATCACCGAAAGCGAATCTTCATCGGCTGGCGCTGCCGATGGATCCGTTCTTACAGGAGCATGAACATAAAAGCTTGGGTTATCTGCCATCGAATTTTCTTTGAATATCTTATCGAGATTCCCTTTATAATCAGCCGACAGAAATACGCTGTGATGACCTATTTGCAGGTATACTTTATCAAGAGCCCAATGAAATACAATTGCTGAGCAGGAAAATTTCATGCCGTCAACCCGTTTCGAAAGATTTCTATCGGGAAGCAATTCACGATACACATAGGGCAAATCGGCATTTGCAACAACGATATCAGCATTTATTTCTGTACCCTCCAACAGCCGAATTCCTTTTGCTTTATTCTCTTCAATAACAATTTTTGTAACCGTTTTATTATATTGAAATTGAACTCCTAAATTTTCAGCCAGAGATATCATTTTTTCCACAATGTTGTACATTCCACCAATTGGGAATAACGAACCTTCTGTTAATTCAGCCGCCGGAAGCATTGAAAACAGGGCAGGGGAGTCGAAGGGACTTTGTCCGATATAGATGTTTTGAAAGGTATACGCCATTCTTAAATGAGGATGCTTAAAAAACCTTGCAACATAGGTATGATGCTTAATATATGTTTTTAATCTGATTAGAAGCAGTGCGTTTTTGAGACTTACAAAATCAAACAAGTGGTAAAAATTCCGACCAAGCAATTCTTTAAGAGAAACCAAAAGTAGTTCATAACCTTTGGAAATGTACGATTGAGATTTTGCAAAACTGCCAGGTTCAATGGCTTCGAGTTGCAATTCCATCTTCTTTTTGTCGGTTGTAAAAGCTATCTCGCCGCCATCGTCGAAATAAATTTTGTAAAGTGTGTCAAGAGGTTTGGTTTCAAGGAATTTTTCGAGGGTTAAGCCTAATGACTCGAAAATTTTGCGATAGATGCTTGGCATTAAAAAAATGGTAGCTCCAAGATCGAACCGATGTCCATCGCGGATGGTTTGGCCGCAGCGGCCGCCTGGCGCTGAATTTTTCTCGAAAACTTTTACGTTAAAACCCTTTTTTGCCAGATAAATTGCTGTAGTTATTCCGCCTATCCCGGCACCGACTATTACAGCCGTTTTTGTATCACTCATATCATTAATCTCAAATAGTATTGAACTTGCGGTTTTAATGCCTTACAAGCATGCAAAACGTCATTGATTCGCATTGCATTTTGCAAGATCTTTTAACATTTTAAAAATAGGTATTGCAATTTAAATTTGCAACACCGCCAAAATCATTTACCTAAATAAGAGCCAAGAAAGCAAGCTGGGTCGGATGTTCGGTAGTTGCTAGCGCGGAGTGTGTCCTGAAGTAAAAGGACAAATTTAGAATTAAAGAAAGTTCTTTTACATGCTGTATAAAAGATGAAGGGATTGCAGAAATGCGAAGAGCCTTCGTTGGCGATTTTCAGGAATAGCCAACAAACCGCCTTGCGGTGCTATGGGCAAAATCTATGGTATTGAACGGACAAGGAAAAGGCTTGGAAAACAAGTCAGGTATGAATAATGGAGATGAACGCAAGTGAACCACTGAAGAAGTATTGAGATAGCAACCCGTTGTCGAAACAA
>JBBQTB010000044.1:0-40047 GCA_038213375.1 Bacteroidales bacterium
AGGCGGTAGCAGTATAGCCGATACTATTGTGATAAGTGGTGTTAAGATACCGTCACCAGTAACCCCCGCCAAAACTGGCTATACCTTTACAGGTTGGTATAATGAGGCTGCATGTACCAATGCCTGGAACTTTGCCACCGAGGTGGTAACTACCAATACCACCCTGTATGCCAAATGGAACATAAACAGCTATACGGTTAGTTTTGATATCCAAGGTGGAAACTCCGTTTTGGATATACCTGCAAATTATAACACGCTTGTAACAGCACCCACAACTCCCACAAAAACTGGTTATACCTTTGCCGCGTGGTATAAAGAGGCTGCATGTAACAATGCATGGAACTTCGCCACCGATGTTGTAACTACCAATACCACCCTGTATGCCAAATGGGACTTTAATACCGGGGTGGAAATTGTAACAACGGTTATATCCTTGCATATTTTCCCCAACCCTGCTATGGATGTCATAAAAGTTGAGGGCAACAATATGCAACAAATTACCATCTTCAATCTTTTAGGTAAAAAAGTTATGCAGGTTAATACCAATGGTGCAAACAAAGCCGAAATAAATGTCAGCCACCTTAAACCCGGCAATTACTTTGTTCGTGTAACATGTGTTAATGGCATAGTGGATGTACTAAAATTAGTGAAGATCTGATGTTGCAATTATCTGAGTTGTACTCTTAAGCATACACAGCAATTGCATTGGCAAACATTAAAAAGCTTTCATGAGTAACCATGAAAGCTTTTTATTTGATGAGTTGCAACAAAATAACTTGCCACCTTTGTTCGGCATAGGTTGTTCCTCAGTCGAATCTATCAAATCAGGCTCAAGCCTGAAAACATAGAAACGACTTGGGCAGAGCTTAAGCCAAAAAATTGGGTGAGGCCTGCAATGTACTTTAATGGTTTTTCTTATATTTTTTTACGGCATCCAGAAAGTCGTCAAACAGAAACTCCGTATCAGTTGGGCCACTTGATGCTTCGGGATGGAACTGGGTGGAGAAGAACGGTTTGGTTTTGTGTTTCATACCCTCGTTGGTATTATCGTTTAGGTTGATGAAATAAGGCTCCCAATCGCTGCTCAATGTATTATTGTCTATCGCGAAGCCATGATTTTGGGATGTAATATATGATTTCTTTGTACCAACTTTCAATACCGGTTGATTATGGCTTCGGTGTCCGTATTTAAGTTTGTACGTATCAGCGCCAGCAGCTAAAGCCATCAATTGGTTGCCAAGACAAATTCCCATAATCGGCACTTCATCCATAAATGCTTTGTTTAAATGATCAATGGCAACATCGCATTTTTTTGGATCGCCGGGGCCATTCGAAATAAACAGTCCATCGTATTTCTCATGAGAAAAATCGTAATCATGCGGTACTCGCACCACTGTTGTGTCGCGGTTTAAGAGGCAACGGATAATATTGTATTTTACACCACAATCGATTAGCAGGATACGGTACTTTCCGTTTCCGTATGTTTCTTTTTTAGGAGTGCTAACCTGAGCCACTAAATGGTCGAGGTCCGGATTATAAAGTGCTACTTCCTCATTGTTGTAAACCACTTTACCAAGCATGGTTCCTTTTTCGCGGAGTATTTTGGTAAGTGCACGTGTGTCAATTCCATAGATACCGGGTACTTTGTTTTCTGTAAGCCAGCTTGACAGGCTTTGACTGGCATTCCAATGACTGTATTCCAATGAGTAATCGGAAACTATAAGTGCTGAAATATGAACCTTATGTGACTCGAAAAACCGGAGTATGTCGTTTTCCTTTTCCATTCCGGGAACTCCATAATTACCTATCAATGGATATGTAAGTGTAAGTATCTGTCCCTTATAAGAAGGGTCGGTTAAACTTTCGGGGTATCCGGTCATGGAGGTATTAAAAACTACTTCACCTGATATGGAACCTTCGTAACCGAAAGATTTTCCGTGAAATTCTGTTCCGTCTTCAAGAACGAGTTTGATGTTTTCGCCGTTATTCATTTTTTTCTGCTCTCCTCAAATTTAATTATCTCCTCCACCTGCTCAGGGCCAATCCGTTTTGCAATAATTTTTTTGTTTTCATCCAGTAAATAAATTTGCGGGGTAGTATATACATTGTACAAATCCTTGTACTCATAGTTATAAGGGCTCCATGCATTTATCCAGTCATAGGTATTGTGCTCATTCACAAAGTCAATCCATTTGCGTTTGCCTTCTATGCTCGAAATCATATGAATGGCAAGTATCTGCACACCTTTTTCTTTTAGTTTTTGCTGATAAAGAGTATATAATTCAGGAATGATCTTTTTGCAATGCCCGCAATCAGCTTCCCAGAAAACTACCACCAAAAATTTTGCTTTGATGGAATGTAAAGTAATGTTATTACCCACATATGGGTTGCTTTTTAAGGCAGTATCGTTTTTTGCAACCATAAAATGATCGGTAGGCACTTCCACTAATTTTAAGTCAGGGGCAATGCTGTTGATCAGATTGGGTTTGGTTTTTGCAATTTCCTTTTTCAGGTTATCGGTGTACTTTTTGTCACTCCAAGTGGCATATGGAAGATACCATTTTTCGGCCACATGCACCAGCACAGCATCTTGTCCCATAATTTGCGAGGTAGCATATTGGTTGAAAAGGGTAACAAGCATAAACCTAAACAATTCCTCGTTTCCACGAACTTTTTCAATTAATTGATCCACTTCCTTACTAATGGTATCTGGTATTTGCGGTATCACCTTATCAATATAGTTTTTTACCTTTTGCTCATAAAAAATGGTTCGCAACATTCGCGGATCAGTTAAGTTGAAATTATCGAAGTAATGAGACCGGTAATAGCGGTATTGAAATGTTGAATCTGTAATTATGCCTTTTGCATCTTTAGGAGAATCAGGTACCTGAACATCTTCAAATGAGGTAAGTAGCTCTGTAATGAAGAGTTTTGGATTATCTGTTTTAATCTTCTTGATAAAGCCGAGTACCTCCTGATGAAGTTTGTCGATGGCTTTGGTGAGAGAATCTTTTTGTTGTGGCGATGTCGAATTTTTTTTCTTTTCAACCAGTTTGTTGGCAATATCTCCTTTGTCATTGATCATGATCCGGTAATCAAAAAATAGCTTATTCTCATTGGAGTTTATGAATTTTATCCCCTTTATCATATCAGAAGTATCAGCAACTTCTATGGTGAATACCTGATTGTCACTCAGCAGGATGTCGAAATATTTTTTGTTTGGCAGATAAATCCAATACATCCCGCCAGGCACTAATTTATTCTTTTTAAAAACTCCAAAACCTTTTTTGTCCAGACGAACTGTATCATCGGGATAAAATAATTTGTCGTTGGCAAAGTGATGACCAAATAGAATAGTTGAATCTTTAAAAACCGGAATTTTAATTTTAATTTCATAACCCTGAGCTAATGAAGAAGCTAACCCAGTTGTAATTCCAAAAATAAGCAAAAGTGATCTGAGGAAAGTTATCATAATATTATGTTTCTACAAATTTGACTATCAGGATACCACCATCCAAAAAAATCGCACAAAAATACAAAAAAAATGTTATTAAGCATAAATACTTGGTATATTTGAGAAGAAAATTATTTTTGCCGTTCAAATTTTAGATAAAATAAAAATTATTCTAATGCTGAGTTTACCCTCTTGCCTTGATATTATCGCCAGGGAAATTATTATTCTTAATGACGAGAACAAGCAACCCATTGAATTATACCAACCCATACATTATATTCTGGGTCTGGAAGGAAAACGATTACGTCCGGCGCTAACCTTGATGGCCTGTAATTTGTTTACCGACGATGTTTACCGGGCCGTTAAACCGGCTTTGGCCATGGAAGTATTTCATAATTTCACGTTACTTCACGACGATATTATGGACAATGCACCATTGCGCCGCAACCAGCCAACAGTGCACGAGAAATGGAATAATAACGTTGCGATACTTTCAGGCGATGCCATGCAAATTTTGGCTTATCAGCTTATTTGCCAAGCTCCTTTATCAAAACTAAAAGTACTGATTGATATTTTTAACACAACGGCTATTGAAGTTTGTGAGGGACAACAATTTGATATGAATTTTGCCTTACGTAATGATGTTTCATTGGACGAATACATTCGAATGATCGAACTAAAAACATCGGTACTTATAGCGGCGAGCCTGAAAATTGGCGCTCTTTGTGGTGAAGCCTCAGAAACAGATGCTCAGAAATTGTATGAGTTTGGACGGAATCTGGGTATTGCTTTCCAAATTCAGGACGATTATCTGGATGTTTATGCCGATCATAAATTATTTGGCAAAACAGTTGGAGGCGATATCGTTGAAAACAAGAAAACATTTCTTCTTATCAAAGCATTGGAATTGGCAAAAGGACAACAAGCTTTGACGTTGCAAAATGCCATTAACAGTCACATTTTTGATGTGGCTGAGAAAGTGATACAGGTTCGGCAAGTGTATGATGAACTAAATATTTCGCAAATTGCACGGGCAAGTATTACCATGTATTCAGAAAAAGCATTCGGATTTCTTGATTCGGTATTTGTACCTGATGAAAGAAAAACTATATTGCGGCAGATTGCTCTGGAGCTGATAAACAGGGAAAAGTGAGTAAATTAAATTAAACTTTTTAAAATTGAGTCTGGGCCAATAATTATGATTTTTAAAAAGTATGTTATTTAGAATAATTCTACATAACACTGTTAAATTTGAAATTGGCTGGAAAAAGGCATGAAAAAGACCTTTGGCAAGGATGTTTTGCCATAAAGACGCTTTTTTATCTGTATTATTAGCCATTTCACCCGTTCTTTCACATGTTTTTTCACGTGGTTGATAATTGGATCAGCTTTACCCATAAGCATCTAGTTTATTGTCAACCATGATGTAAAACTTATCAGTTAAGAATATTAATCAGAAGAGGTGCTCACTTCAAATCCCGTTATCTTTTTGTACCGGAGTTTATATTTTTCTTTCAAATCTTGTTGCCCGGCTTCATCAGCAATTTTAGTCAGTCGACTGATGGCAAGTGCCGAAAGGCTTCGTTCATAAGCTGAAATTTTTTTTAACCATTGGTTCATGGCAAAGAAATATTCCAATTCTTCAAAACATTTTTGGCTATGCTCCTCCAGCATTTTGCGCCCAAGTTTGGATGCACCAATATTAAATGCGGTTTCTTCTAATTTGTAAGATTGCATATCATGTGGAAAAATCTTCGAGGGCATCAATTGCATGCAACGATTGAGAACCTTGAGGGCTGAGTCCTTTTTCCCTTCCAAAAATAGTTGCTCTGCTAACCGCGCAAAATTGATTCGGGTGTGCAGAACACGAAAGGTTTGGATGTTTTGGTCGTCGATGAGTACATTAGGTTTGTTCATCCCTCCCCATCGAAATTTGTTCATCAGATTATTGTACATAATGGACGTTTCAACTCTTCCGGCAGAAAGAAAACCCTGACTTTGACTTAATATAGGTATTAATCGATAAGCAAAACCCTCTAATTGTAAATAGTTATCGAGTCCAAGTGTGCCATCATGGTTAACTGAGGTATAATAAATGGGTCGTTTCCAATTATTCGTGGCCAGAATATCCATTACTACCAATTCGCTTTTTGTGAGATAGCTTTTACTGATTTTTATCCCTATCTGCGAAACAATTTTATCTGACAGGGAAGGATGAACAGTTCCGTTTAATTTCACCAACTGGGTGTCGACCGGCAAAATAAGGTTTCGTGTGGGCAGATAATCAAGAAATTCATTTTTGGTGAGTTCGTACTTATATTTAGTGGAGTCGCTTCCAATAAAAGAGATAGCATCTTTCAAAACGAAAGGAGTCTCAGTTTTTTCGATCATGTAAACAAAATCACGTTTTCCATCAAGGTATTTATCGCTCGTAAGCGAAATGGGCAGCGGAGCGGAATTGTTAATCTTTTGTTTTTGTTGGTTGATATACCAACCGCAGGATAAAAGTGTTAAGTTAACCACACGAATGTCTGTTCTGATGCCTTCTACTTCCTGAAGATACCAAAGAGGAAATGTATCGTTATCGCCACTTGTAAAGAGAATTGCATTTGGTGCGCAGGAATTGAGATAGTTAAAGGCAACATCACGGGCAGTGTAGCGTCCCGATCGGTTGTGATCGTCATAGTTTTGGAAAGCCATGAGGATTGGAACAGTCAATAATGAAAGGATGGTGGCCGCCAAGGCAGCATTTTTGTGTGATAACCACCGCTTCATCATGTGGGTTAGTGTTAGAACTCCTAGTCCAATCCAAATAGCGAAAGCATAAAATGATCCCACGTATGCATAGTCACGTTCACGGGGTTGCAATGGTGTTTGGTTAAGATAAATAATAATCGCTATTCCTGTCATGAAAAAGAAAAAGAAAACCACCAGAAAGTCTTTTTTGCCACGAATTAACTGGTAATATATTCCTGCAAGGCCAAGCAAAAGGGGTAGAAAATAATATCTGTTATGCCCTTTGTTTTCTTTCAAATATTGAGGTAATTTTTCCTGCGGCCCAAAAATCAGGTTATCGATTATGTTGATGCCTGAAATCCAATTACCATAAACAATACCTCCATTTCCGTCAATATTGTTCTGCCGACCGGCAAAATTCCACATAAAATAACGGAAGTACATGTATCCCAATTGGTACTTCATAAAGAATGATATATTTTCAATGAAAGTTGGTTTATAATCCACCACCTGAACGTGATCTTTATTCACCGTCATTGGGGTTCCCTTAATAGTTGCCCAATCCTTATAAACCTTGATATGGCTAGTTTCGTGACTATACATTCGTGGGAAAAATGTTTTGAAACGTGAATCGTAAACATAATAAGGTTTCCTATATGAGATTGCATATTTACCTTTTTCACGCACATACTCAGGTTTACCATCTTTGGTTTCAATGATAGGAGCGTTAAAATATTGACCATATAGTAATGGACGATCGCCATATTGGTCGCGGTTGAGGTAGGAGAGGAGTGAGAAAGCATTGTCCGGGCTATTTTCGTTCAATGGAGGGTTTGCCATCGACCGGATAACGATCATTGAATAAGAACTATATCCTAATAAAATCATTGAAAAAGCTAGCAATATTGTATTTAGTACAACTTTCTTTTTACCTAGAGATATCCAAATACCGGAAATTAACAGGAATGTTAACGACAATGAATAAAACCATATACCAGAGTTGAAAGAAAGTCCAAAACTGTTTACAAATAAAAGTTCGATCCAAACTGCAAGTTGAATTATTCCGGCTATAATTCCATATTGGGTAACAGCAAGTAAAACAAACGAAAATAGTATTGCCACTATTATACCAGGTAATGACGGCTTATACCTTTTAAAGTAGTAAACCAGTACAACTGCCGGAATCACTAATAGATTAAGTAAATGAACACCAATAGACAATCCAACAAGGTAGGCAATGAGGATGATCCATCGGTTGGCGTATTTTCTACCAAAATTTTCCTCCCATTTTAAAATGGCCCAGAAGACGATGGCTATGAATAGCGAGGAGGTAGCATATACTTCAGCTTCAACGGCCGAAAACCAAAAGGAATCTGAAAATGCGTAAGCCAATGCACCAACCAAGCCTGATCCGAGAATGGCAATTAGTTGTCCAGTTTGAAATTCAGTTTCCTTTACTATCATTTTTTTTGCAAGATGGGTGATAGTCCAGAATAAAAAAAGAATGGTAAAAGCACTTGTCAATGCCGACAAGGAATTGATAAGCATCGAAACCTTTGCGGGATTTGTTGAAAGAAGTGAAAATACCTTTGCAATCATTAGAAATAACGGAGCGCCTGGAGGATGCCCTACTTCAAGTTTGTAGGCCGATGCAATAAATTCCCCACAATCCCAAAAACTTGCCGTTGGTTCAATGGTAAAAAGATAGAGGATAGCCGCTATCAAAAACGAAAACCATCCCATGATATTGTTCCACTTCCTGAAGCTATCTCTGGTAATAATCATTAATAAATGTCGTTATAACAAGTCGTAAGCAAACTAAAAACAATCACTGTTTTAGGTTTTAAAAACGTTAATATCTTTAACCTTTTTTGAATTTATAGGTTTCAAAATCCTATCAAAGGGATTCAAAGGTATAAAATCGATCATACAATCAATCGCCATTTTTAGCTATCTTTTATCAAGTTGAAAATGATATATTTTTCTGAATCTAAAATAAAATCATTCATTTTAACTCTTTCTAAATAAAATTATTTTTTTCGAGAAAACACTTCTGCAATTTTTAATATTTCTTTATTTCCCTGTATTTCCCTGTATTTCCATTGTTTTTCTACTAGGAAACAAAATTCTCTAAAATTGAATAACGGGGATTCTGTTTCCCGAATTAATAATTAACTTTAAATTTTTAAAATAAATAGAAGATTTCAAATATATATTGTATGTCAAATTTAACGGGTGAGATCATTCAGGTTATTGGACCAGTGATTGATGTGAGTTTTGAAAAAATAGAAGGCGACCTACCGAGTATTCACGATGCACTTGAAGTAAAAAGGGACGATGGTCAAATACTTATTGCCGAAGTTCAACAACACATAGGTGAAAATTCAGTTCGTGCCATAGCAATGGATTCCACTGATGGTTTACGCAGGGGAATGCATGTTGTTTCGCAGGGAAGTCCAATTAGGATGCCTGTTGGCGATCAGGTACGTGGCCGGCTGCTTAATGTAATCGGAGATGCTATCGATGGTATTAAACCGGTTGATAAAAGCAACGGTTACCAAATTCATAACAAACCACCCCGTTTCGAAGACCTTTCTACTAAGGCTGAAGTGCTTTTTACAGGTATTAAAGTGATCGATTTGCTGGAACCCTATTCTAAGGGTGGAAAAATAGGTTTATTTGGGGGTGCCGGTGTTGGTAAAACCGTTGTTATAATGGAACTTATCAACAATATTGCAAAACGTTATTCCGGTTTGTCGGTGTTTGCTGGTGTTGGGGAACGTACCAGAGAAGGTAACGACCTGCTTCGAGAAATGATAGAGTCAGGAGTTATTAAATATGGTGAAGCGTTTTCGAAAAGCATGGAAGAAGGCGGTTGGGATCTATCCAAAATCGACGAATCAGCCCTTCGTGAGTCACAAGCCACGCTGGTGTTCGGTCAAATGAACGAACCTCCGGGAGCACGCGCAACTGTGGCATTGTCCGGATTAACCGTAGCAGAATCATTTCGCGATGGCGATGAAAAATCAGGCGGTCGTGATATTCTTTTTTTTGTAGATAATATTTTTCGTTTTACACAGGCTGGTTCGGAGGTATCCGCATTGCTTGGTCGTATGCCATCAGCCGTAGGTTATCAGCCAACCCTTTCTACCGAAATGGGTTTGATGCAGGAACGTATTACTTCTACAAAACGTGGCTCAATTACTTCAGTTCAAGCTATTTATGTACCTGCCGATGACTTAACGGATCCTGCTCCTGCAACCACATTCAGCCACTTGGATGCCACAACAGTTCTCGACCGTAAAATTTCCGAGCTTGGCATTTATCCAGCTGTAAACCCGCTCGACTCTACATCGCGTATATTAAGTGTAGAGGTTGTTGGTTTGGAGCATTACGAAACAGCTCAAAAGGTGAAAGAAATTCTTCAGCGTTACAAAGAATTGCAGGATATTATTGCAATCCTGGGGATGGATGAGTTATCCGACGATGATAAACTGGTGGTGCACCGTGCGCGCCGTGTTCAACGTTTCCTGTCTCAACCATTCCATGTTGCTGAGCAGTTTACCGGTTTAAAAGGCGTTCTTGTATCAATTGAAGATACCATCAAAGGATTTAATATGATAATGAACGGTGAAGTTGACAAGTATCCTGAAGCAGCATTTATCATGGTAGGAACTATCGAAGATGCAATCGAAAAGGGAGAACGGCTCCTTGCCGAAGCAAACTAAAAAATTTGACATGAGGAAATTTGAAAATGAGAAAATAACTATATATCTGTAGAGTCTTTTTTAATTTTCAAATTTTCAAATTGATTTATACTATTATTTTATGCATCTCGAAATATTAACACCTGGGAAAAAGGTTTTCGCCGGCGAAGTTAAATTAGTTAAAGTACCTGGTAAGGGCGGCTCCTTTGAAGTTTTGGAAAACCATGCTGCAATTATTTCTACACTTGATGAAGGAATTGTAAAAGTAATTACCAATACCGATCAAACTCAGCAGTTTTCAATAAATGGAGGAGTAATTCAGGTACTGAAAAACCAAGTTATCGTATTGGCAGAATCTTTGCTTTCTTAGCAATTCATTTCAATGACATACGCTATTCGTTTTATCTTCATTTTACTGCTATTCCCAACTATGGCAGAAGCGCAACAAACGGTTACTTTCTCTTCTTCCGATGGCTTGACGGTTACCGCCGACCTTTACCTTCAGGATAAAAGCTACCCTTTTATTATTCTTTTTCATCAGGCTAATTTTAGTCGTGGCGAATATCTGGAGACTGCTCCAAAACTGATGAAATTAGGTTATAATTGCCTAGCCGTTGATTTACGCTCAGGCAAAGAAGTGAATTTTATACAAAACGAAACTGCCGCCAGAGCTCACGAAAAGCACTTACCAACTGAATATCTTGATAGCGAAAAAGATATGCTGGCTGCCATCGAGTATGTGAAACAATACAATCAGAATAGAATTATTCTATTCGGTAGTTCCTATTCGGCATCATTGGCGCTAAAAATTGCCACTAACAGTAAAAAAGTTCGCGCTGTAATAGCATTTAGTCCCGGAGAATATTTTCAGCCTCAACTCACATTGAAAACCGTTTTGTTAAAGTTCGATAAACCAATATTTGTGGCCATAACAAAAAGCGAAAATCCATTTGTAAAGGAAATGCTTTCAGGTGTTTCCCGCAATCTGATTACCTGGTTTGTCCCATCAAAAAATACCGGAATTCATGGATCGAGAGCTCTATGGCAATCAACTCCTGAGAGCAATGAATGCTGGTTTTCTCTTCTGTTGTTCTTTAAGGGATTGAAAAAGTGATTCTTTCCTACCAAAACTTGATTTTCCCCACAGCATAGAACCACATTTTTAGCAGAATTAATCCATGTCTGAACCGTAAAATATTGGTGTCGCCAATTACGTTATGGGTTGATCTAATACGCACGAAAATGCGAAACTGAAAAGGCGATTGCCAAGGATATTCAGAAAGCGCATCGCATGAAAAGTTTTTTTGTCAAAAGTTTAGTACCTTGTACATGTAAATGGAGGATAAAGTATCCACTGAAAATCAAGTACTGTGCTTTAAAAAACTGTCATTATGATTCCATTTAAATCCTCTTTCATAAATTACTTCGATCAGGGACAAGGCCATGTTATAGTGCTCCTTCATGGCTATCTTGAAACAAATGAAATTTGGTCGGATTTTGCGAAGGAATTATCGAAATCTTTCCGTGTGATTTCGATTGATATTCCCGGGCACGGACAGTCGGGAAAAATTTCGGAAATACACGTCATGGATTTGTTGGCTGAAGCCGTTGATGAAGTGCTAAAAAAACTTGCTATTACCAGAATTTTCCTAGTTGGTCATTCCATGGGCGGATATGTTATACAAACGTATTTGGCAAATTACCGAACCAAAGTCTCCGGTATATGTCTTTTCCACTCCACCCCATTTGCAGATAATGAAGAGAAAAAGGCCAATCGCGATATGGAAATTGAACTAATAAAACAAGGTAAGCAGGAGATAATTATTAATACTAATGTCCCTAAAGGATTTGCAACTGATAACCTTAACCGGTTTTCTAATAAGGTGGAATGGGCAAAAAAAGTGGCAGCAACCTGCCAACCCGATGGAATTATTGCTTTACTCAAAGGGATGAAAATCAGACCGGACCGTCAGACATTGCTAAAGGAAACAAATGTGCCTATTCTTTTTATTCTGGGTAAAAAGGATAATTACATTCCTTACGAGATAATGTATAGCGTTGGCAATCGCTCATCAAGAGGTGAAATTCTTACACTTGAAAATTCAGGACATATGGGCTTTTTGGAAGAACCGGGTCTTTGCCTTGAGGCTTTGAAATCGTTTGTGATGCAGTGTAAGTGATATTCACCTAGAAGAAGTAACTTACTGATAGAATAAGCCTGCGGTTGTATACGCTTTCGGTATCTTTTATCTTTCCTTTATTTAAAAGATCTATAGTGCCATATGCTGTCGAGGTGAGTTCTGTTTCGAGTTGAAAAACCATCCTGCCGGAATAATAGCTTACCGATGGTGATATTCGCATCATCGACCCAATTTTTTCACCCCGTCCATAAAATGTATAGTCCGAAACATTTAGTTGATCACTAAAACCTAAGTTTTTCTGATAACCACCAAAAATCCCCACCTTTACTTTTTCGCCGTAAAGAATGTTAATCCAGGAAGTAAAAGCGTTTCCGGCGGTAAAAGTTTCATGCCCCGTAATGGTGTCAATCGATGTTCTGGCATAACCTCCCTGCATCGCCATTTCGGCCAGATTTTGTCCAAACATAGCATTTCCTTTTACTATAAATTTGCCCGATTTGTATTGGCTAAATACCGCTAATGCATATGATTGAATATTCTCGTTAGTTTTATAATATGGCTTTTTATTATAACTGGTAGATTCTCGCGGCAGAAGCGCTTTATATTCACCCATAATGCCAGTAGTAAAACCACCATTCGAAAAATGCAATTGAAGGTTTAGATCAGGTGTCATTGCGTTTCGCATATATGAAAAGCTTTGGCCCAAAGGGCCAAACGATGCATGTGCGCTTTGCAAAAAGACTGCTGCAAGTAATTTAAATTTACCGGGCATATAAGTATACCGAACCTGCTCGCCTCTGCAAAAAACATTGAACGGACTTTCGAAGTTCATAGATACAGTGGTGGGAAAAACAGGTCCTTGCAAGGGATGCCAGGTTCTGCCAATCTGCAATGTGGATTTGACCCAATCAAGTTTAACCCATCCCTGGCGAAATAAAAGATAGTTACTGTTTCCGCCGGTGAAATCGAATTCAAAATATGCCGAAGCTTTTGCACCCAAAGCATAAGGGCCATTAAAAAGTGCAGAAAAACGAGTTGGTGTTGCCGATAGATTTTGGTTCACTTTTTCACTCAGGTCGTACCCGTTGGCATCTTTATTCACTGCATCGGGCCACATAAAAAATAAACCATCAACGTTTTCTGTGCCTTTTCTCGAATTTATAAAATAATCGATACGCACAAAACCTCCAAAATTAACATTCACATTTTCACCAAGTTTTACAGGATGGATACTCCCTGCAGGTTCCTGAGCAAGTATATTAATCCCTATTGTTCCTAATGCTGCAATAAGTAAAAAGTTTTTCATTGAATAGATTAATTATATGTGCAAGACAATAATAATATAAAATAAAAAGCAGGAATCATGCCCGATAGGTTATATCCTTTTCATCGAAATAAAGCAAATGAAAAAGAAGGAGAAATCAAGTATGTTTGCAAAACCTTATACGGTAAAACATGGTAAAAAAGTTACTTCTGACAGAAAAAAACTTTCAGATCTTTTATTTTAACACAAGTAGACAATTCAAAAACAAATAAACCTCCTGTTATCTAACCGATTTCTAAAATTCATATCTTTCCGAAAAAAACCGAAATGAACATTATCGATATCATTATAATCGTTTTCCTGCTATGGGGTGCCATCAAAGGATTTATTGATGGTTTTGTTGTGCAAAGCCTTACACTTGTTGCTCTGGTACTTGGAATTTGGGCGGGAGTTGTGTTTTCCGATGTGTTGGCAGCATTTATCTCCCAACATTTTTCCATTAAAGGAAGGCTCCTGCCAGCATTTTCCTTTGCTATAATATTCCTGTTTATACTTATTACCATGCATTTTATTTCGAAATTACTGACTCATTTTCTTGGCAAAATAATGCTTGGAACC
The DNA here is from genome assembly GCA_038213375.1 of Bacteroidales bacterium. Classification (GTDB taxonomy): domain Bacteria; phylum Bacteroidota; class Bacteroidia; order Bacteroidales; family JAAUTT01; genus JAAUTT01. Next base: position 13,921 of record JBBQTB010000044.1, read on the forward strand.
CTTAACCGCATTGGTGGTGTATTGTTTGGAATATTGAAAATGGCCTTCGTGGCAAGCATTGTCATTGTATTGCTTCTAAAATTAGACCTTATGAAAATAATGTTCGAACCGGCACAGATGGAAAATTCAAAGCTTTATCAACCAGTTTCAAAAATTGCCCCTGCCATATTCCCCCATCTTCATTTCGAAGAAATAAAAAATGGAATATTAAATGGCAGTAGTAAGAAGGAGGAGAATAGGAAATTAGGAGAGTAGGAAAGTAGGCCTAATTTTTTTCTATCTTTGAGAGATTTTTAACACTTAGAGAATAAAGAGGAATGAATTTTTTTGAAGAATTGAAATGGCGTGGCATGATACACGATGTGATGCCGGGTACCGATGAACAGTTAAATAAGGAAATGACATCGGCCTATGTGGGTATTGACCCAACCGCCGATTCATTGCATATTGGTCATTTGGTGAGTGTGATGATGCTGAAACACTTTCAGCTCGCGGGTCATAAACCAATTGCGCTTGTAGGCGGTGCCACCGGAATGATTGGCGATCCATCGGGTAAATCGCAAGAGCGAAACCTCCTTGATGAACCAACCTTGCGGCATAATCAGGAATGTCTGAAAAACCAGCTCAGGCGATTTTTGGATTTTGACACAAAAGCTCCCAACGTTGCTGAGCTTGTGAATAATTATGATTGGATGAAAGATATTTCATTCCTTTCCTTCATACGCGATGTTGGGAAACATATCACCGTTAATTACATGATGGCAAAGGAATCGGTGAAGAAACGCATATCCGCCGAATCGGGTGAAGGGATGTCGTTTACCGAGTTTACCTATCAGTTGGTTCAGGGGTACGACTTTCTGCATTTGTATCGTACTCACAACTGTCGCTTGCAAATGGGTGGAAGCGATCAGTGGGGAAACATTACCACTGGAACCGAATTGATCCGTCGTATCGATGGGGGCGATGCCTTCGCACTTACCTGTCCCCTTATTAAAAAGGCGGATGGCGCCAAATTCGGGAAAACAGAAAAAGGAAATGTATGGCTCGATCCGGCAAAAACTTCACCATACCAGTTTTATCAGTTCTGGCTTAATGCCTCGGACGAAGATTCCGAAAAATGGATAAAAATATTTACTCTGTTAACCAAAGAGGAAGTTGATGACCTTATTGCATGTCAAAAAGAAGCTCCCCATCAACGGGCGCTCCAGAAGAAACTGGCTGAGGAATTAACCTGCTTTGTACATAGCCATGCCGATTTTGATTTTGCCGTTAAAGCCTCCGAAATTCTTTTTGGAAATGCTGCTACCGAGGTACTCAAAAACTTAACAGAAGAACAATTGCTACAGGTAATGGAAGGAGTACCATCATCAGAATATCCCCTGATATCCATCGAACTAGGTGCCGACATTGTAACCTTTTTGGCCGAAACAGGTATTTTTCCAAGCAAAGGAGAAGCCCGTAAAATGGTTCAGGGGGGTGGAATAAGCATTAATAAAACGAAGGTGGAGGGTGTTGAAACTAAAATTGATCAAAACTCTCTTTTAAATAATAAATACATCCTGGTGCAGAAAGGAAAGAAAAACTACTTTCTGGTACATATGGTATGAGGCACTCCGAATGCTATTAAATTCAAAAACACATAATAAAGTTCTCATGGGAAAACATAAAAATCGTATCGAATATCATTCCACCGATTTGGTCAGGTTTGTTTGGTCAAGGCGCAAGTTTTTGGGTTCTTTAATAGTTTTAGCTGCTATCATTTCTGCCATCGTTTCACTTTTCATTACCCCAAAATTTCAATCATCGGTGGTTATGTTTCCCGCATCGTCGGCCTCTGTCTCAAAAACATTATTTTCTACCAATTCCAATTCTCGCGAGGACATTTTGAAATTTGGAGGAGAGGAAGAGGGTGAGCAGTTGATGCAGATTTTGTATTCCGCTGAAATCAGAAATCAGATTGTAAAGAAATTTAATCTTGCGCATCATTATAAAATTGATACTACTAGCAGGTACTGGCGAACCAGTCTTTTTAGCGAATTTAAGGATAACATCACTTTTCATCGTACCGAATACATGTCGGTAGTTGTAGATGTTCTTGATGCAAATCCCGATACCGCCGCATTGATTGCTAATGAAATCTCTAATCAGATAGATTCCGTAATGACTTACATACAACGTGAGCGAGCAAAAAAAGCATTCGCAATCGTCGGTAAAGAATACCTCAATTTGGAATATCAAATTAATCAATTGGAAGATTCGCTTAAGCATCTTCATGTATTAGGTATTATTGATTTCAAATCACAATCGAAGTCGTTCAATGATGCTTATGCTAAAGCTTTAGAAAAGGGAAATAGTTATGGCGCCAAATTGCTCGAAAAAAAACTTGGCATTCTTGCAAAATATGGCGGCGCTTATGTTGCAACACGAGATTTATTGAAAAACGAAACGCAGCGTCTAAGCGAGCTAAAAGCAAAATATATGGAAGCAAAAGTAGATGCTGAACAAACCATCCCTCACAAATTTGTTGTTGACAAAGCTTATAAAGCCGAAAAAAAAACATACCCAAGAAGGTTGCTCATTGTGTTTATATCCACGTTATCAGCTTTTTTCTTTGCTCTTATTATGTTGATAATATTTGAAAATATAAATTTTAAACTAAAGGATTGAAGAAGCCTCATTTTTTCGATCAATATCACTGGGTATTCATTTTTACCTTGATTTTTATTATCATAAATTCTGTTCTTTATGCGAATGGCTGGTACTACTTGTCATTGCTTCCTGCATTCATATTTATTGTTTTTCTTGCACTAATATCACTCGATAAACTTCTTTACCTAACTGTTTTTCTGATACCAATATCATTACCTCTTGAGAATTATATGCCGCAGTTGGGTTTTAATATACAACTCCCGACAGACCCTATTATTGTCAGTATTTTTCTTCTGTTTTTTTTCAGGATGATTTACGAACGCAGGTTCGACCGCGCTATTTTGCTACATCCGGTAAGCGTGGCTATTTATGCTAATCTTTTATGGATGTTTATTACCTCGTTAACAAGCTCATTACCTTTGGTATCGTTTAAATTTCTGATATCCCGGCTGTGGTTTCTCGTTGCTTTTTATTTTCTGGCCACCCAATTGTTTTCGAAGAGGGAAGGAATACAAAAATATTTCTGGGCTTATATTCCGTTAATGACTGTGGTAATATGCATCGCAATAATTCATTTATCGAAGTTTGGATTGTTTAATCAACAGGTTGCACATAGGGCCGCATCTCCTTTTTTTAACGATCATACATCCTACGGTGCCACATTAGCGATGCTTCTGCCTTTTTCAGTTGCCTTTGCCTTTAACCGGAAATACTCTGCTTCACGCAGATTTGGTAGCTGGCTTCTGGTTGCTTTTTTAGCGTTTGCATTGATGCTTTCATACAGCCGTGCGGCATGGGTTAGCCTAATTGTTGCTTCGGGTGTTTTTCTGGTGATAATTTTAGAAATTAAATTCCGAACCATTTTAATATTCGTGGCTGTTTGCAGCTCTCTTTTTTACATTTATCGTGCTGATATTTACCTTAAACTAGAGCAAAACCGACAGGATTCATCCAAGGATTTGGCAAAACATATTCAATCGATTTCAAATATCCGTACCGACGTATCGAACGTTGAACGTTTAAACCGCTGGAAGAGTGCATTTCGCATGTTTGTGGAACGTCCTATATTTGGTTGGGGACCCGGCACCTATATGTTCAATTATGCTCCTTTTCAATCGTTCCATGACAAAACTCCCATAAGCACCAATAGGGGAAACATGGGCAATGCACACAGCGAATATATTGGACCTTTAGCGGAGTCGGGAGTTTTAGGTTCGCTAACCTTTATTATGATTCTGGTTACAACCTTATATACTGCTGTGAAAATTTATTCGAAATCCCAAACCCATCATCATATCCGATTATTGATTATGGGAGCAACTCTGGGTCTGGTAACTTATTACACACATGCCACATTAAATAATTTTCTTGATACCGATAAAGTCTCTGTATTGTTTTGGGGATACACGGCAATGGTAGTTTCACTCGATGTATACCATGTGAGGAAACAAAAAGTTAATAAATCTGAAGTCCAAGAATAGTAATATCATCAAAAATAGCTGCGTTTCCCTCAAGTATCCGCTGCATTCGAATAATTTCGTTTATATTTTCTTCAATGGAGTAAGCATTGCAGAATTGATCTTCCAAAAATTTAGTAGCAAGGTTTACCTGGTCTTCCTCTAAAATTTCTACTAATCCGTCCGTATAACAAAGTAACTTCGTGTTCCCCGTAATATAACTATTCCCTTTGTCGATAAAGGGAATAATATCAAGCATCCCAAGCCCGACACATCCGCTTTTAAGAAGAGTAAGTTTTTTAGACGCAATTTCATAAAGGAGCGGAGGATTATGCCCTGCATTAATGTATTCCAATTCGCGTGATTTAATATTGTAACGGCTAATAAACATAGTAATAAATTTTTCGCCATTAGCGCTCGACAATACCCGCTCATTTAAGCGCTCCATCAGATCAGGCAAGGGAATTTCCTTTGTGAACAATGCGCGCAGTGTAGCTTGAAAATTAGACATCAACAATGCTGCCGACATACCTTTTCCCGAAACATCGGCAATACAGAAACCAAATTCATCGTCACCCATTTGAATATAATCGTAGTAATCTCCCCCTACTTCGAAATGGGGATGGTAAAACGATGTTACCAATACTTTGTCGTTTTTAGGTAGCAAGCTTTTTTTCGGAATTAACATATTCTGCATCTTCGAGGCCAGCTCCATCTCTTTTTTAAGCGCTACCTGCGTTAAACTTTCTTTAAAAAGGCGGATATTCTCAATAGCAACAATGATGATATTTGAAATGGTTTGAATGAAGTTTAGATGTTTGATTACAGGACTTACTCCTTCCATTTCCTCATCGATATCGCCAATCAACACAAATGCTATGGGTATGTTATTATTATAAACAGGTATGGATATATCGTAAGGCTTTAATACAGGATTTTCGGAATTAGATATAAACCTGATCTCGGTAAATCCTATTAAATCCCGTTCAACATTTATAAGTTTGTACGATTCATCGTAAATAGGTGTATTTAAAATGCATTCCCAATTTTTCTCAAGTTTAAAAATGGCAATCTTCCCAATGTTAAGGTTTTCCTGAAGGATTCCCTGATATCGGTTAAGTAAATCGATTACCGATAAATTTGCATTAATAGCTTGTGTAATTTCAAGCAAGGCATTTAGCTTGAAATTAAATATTTGTAATCGTTTAAGAGAGGCTTTTTCGGACATTCAAAAAAGGGTTAAACAGGCTTTTTGGCCAATTTTAACCCTAAAGTTATGAAATATTTTTAATTTTTAGTCTTTTGCTCTTTCGTAATAGGAAGAATCGCGGGTATCTACGCGTATTTTTTCACCTTCGTTAATAAACAGTGGTACCTGGATAACAGCACCTGTTTCAAGGGTGGCAGGTTTGGTAACATTTGATGATGCCGTATCGCCTTTTACTCCGGGTTCAGAATAGGACACAACAAGCTCAATAATGGGAGGCAATTCACAACTCATTGGGGTGTCAGTATCAACATGATACATTACTTCCACATACTGTCCTTCTTTCAATAATTTAGGAGCATTAATCAATTCTTCAGCAATTGATATTTGTTCGTAATTCTCCTGATGCATGAAGTTGTATCCGGCTAAGTCCTTGTATAAGAACGTATAAGGACGGCGTTCTACATTGGCAATATCAATTTTTACACCTGAGTTGAATGTGTTTTCAATTACCTTTCCTGTATTTAAGCTTTTTAGTCGGGTTCTAACAAATGCGGGCCCCTTCCCAGGCTTTACATGTTGGAAATTTACTATCGTATAAATGTCGTTGTTGAACTCGATAAATAGTCCGTTTTTGAAATCTGCTGTATTTGCCATCGAAAAATACCTTCTATTAAATTTCCGGCAAAAATAATTAAATCAAATCATTATCAAAAATAATTTACACCAGCATTCGAATTATTCTATTAGGTCTCAATTTAAATGTAAAAAAACGGATTGAGGCTTAATAATATTTTGTTTCGCTATCTTTTTTTGGTGGTTCGTTTAAAAGATTCTGGTTTTCTCGGCTTTGAGGAAGTAAAGGGTATGGATTAGTTACCTGTATCCACCGGGCCTTTTGCAATTCAATTAATATTCCAAATTCATTCATTACGTCAGAGGTCAAAATAGTACCGTTCCCTTTCTTTACAGCATCGAGTAATATTTCCCGTCCATCTACTTCCACTGCTGCTATCAAATGATTGAACTGATGAAGATTGTAAAAGGATGTGTCCAGATAACAAGTATTTAATGTGCTTACGAGCACAGGATAAGCTTTATATCCTGCCGACCTAAGAAGGTTAATTAGAATGGCATTTATTTCGCTGTTGGTTCCTTTATGTTTATGTAAAACTTTTTGGAGACTTGTATTCATTTTTACTGGCTCTTTGGTAAATTTATCGGCCAGCTTTATCAAAAAGAGAGGCACTCCTGCATCGACAAATATCCGGTAACGGCCATTCCATTCCGCTTGATTTCTTACAAAATGATAAATAATCATTACCTTTTCTTCGTCCGTTTTGGCAGCGCTTGTTAGTTTTTTAATGGTATCATTCATTCCCATGTTCAGAATTAGCGGAAGCCCAAACCGATCGCTTTTGTTGAGGTCTTTGGCAATTTTTGACAAATTTGGTCTTTTGTAAAGAACAAAGCCAGCACTTTCAAGCGTTGTTTGTTTCTCTGATTTATTCAGGTATTTAAATTCCGGATCAGTAGCTTTTAAAAGTTCATCCATGCGTGGAAATAGGAATTTTCTGGAGCCATAATCGAGCATAAACTTTACAAACATCCGGCGGTTGTTGAAGTCTAAATCGTTTCCCGAATACGGCAAAGCAGGAACATTCTTCCTGATGAATTGATACTGGTTTGCATTGTAAACAAACGATCGTCCGGGATATTGAATGCTCGTTGCTATACTTTTGTATTCCGACACATCTGCATATTCCATGTTATATGGTTTAATAGCGAAATTGAATTCCTGAGGGGTAATAATCCGCAATTCGCTCCATAGGCTTGGCATATCGTATTGCACCATCCATGGAGATGGATTTACCAATTCAATGGTTGGAATGGTAATCTCGTATTCGATAATAGAACCAAGTTTCACGTTCGGGAAATTGATCGTCAGGCTGGCATTAAAGTTTTCGTCGGGTTTCGTTTCAGCTGTGTGTTTTGATTTTACTTTCGTTTTGACAACCTTTCCTTTTGAATCGACATTAAGAGTTTGAGCCCTTAATATATATGACCTGTTGTTAGGGTAAAAAGTTGCGGTGTGCAAATCGTAAAAAGGTATTTGTTGTTTTGTATATCGCAAGCCCGCTTCAGTTAAAATTTTGATTCGCAAATGCCGGGTATAATCGAAATAAACTACTCCTGTTTTTCCGTCGAAGGAATACTCACCATAATCGCATAGAATAACAGCATCGGCTCCAAGGTAATATTTGAGAGCCGTATCCTTTTCTAATACTTTGCCATATTTAACCGGGGCATGTTGGCCAATGGATAATATCGTACTTAAAAACAGGGTAAAAAAGCTGATAGTAATCTTTGTGTAAGTCATGTTAACTTTTTCTCTTGGTAGCAGTAAATATAAAATTAAAACCCTCATGCTCCAAATGGAGGTTGCAAAGTCTTAAAATGGTCACTTTATTTTGACTTAATCTATAAAACAATTTTTTGCTAAATTTATCGTTTAATTGTTTGTATATTGTGAGAGGCTTTGATTTTTCGAAAAAAAAGAATCTACTAAACTTTAAAAAAATAATTACTCATGAAGATCCTATGTCCTTCAATAGATTCAATTATGCCCGATAAAATTTATGTTCGGTCTGATAATACAATTTCTTCATCCAGCCACTCTAAAACACGCAAGTTACTATTCTGTCTAGCCTCCATTATTCTATTTTCGCAGATAACGAACTGTCTTTTTGCACAAGAGCCAATAGTAAAAGCAAAACTAGATTTAACACCACTGGAAAGTGGTTCTATATCATCTCAACTTGATTTTATAATTGAAAAGTCAAACAAATACGAGGATACCAGGGTAGTGAAAGCTTTTTGGCTTACAAAGTTGAAGGCTCATGTTATGGATACTTTGCGAACCGTTAACAGGAAACTCTCCGATGCAAATAAAATAATTTCAAAAAAACAATTGGAGATTGATTCGTTGAAAGCTAGTGTTTCCAGTATTAATGCGGGTTTGACCCTTGTTACCAACGAAAGAGATAGCATGAAACTGTTTGGTATCTTAATAAATAAGAACCTTTACCAAACTATTATTTGGTTAGTTATTATAGGATTAACATTATTGTTGGTTATTTTAGGTGTCCTATTCAAAAGAAGTAATTCAATCACCGTTGAGACCAAAACCGATCTGGAAGATCTAAAAGAAGAGTTTGAGTCTCACCGAAAAAGATCCTTGGAACGAGAAGCACAATTATCCCGAAAACATCTTGATGAAATAATTAAACTAAAGAAATAGAAAACAAGTAATAAATCGGATGCTTAGTTTTTAGACTAAAGGTTTAAATGTTTGTTGCTATGTGGTTTTTTTTATTTCAAAGAAAAAAACCTCCACGGTTTATCTCTCCATTCACCTGCATAGTCAATTCCTATGCGGGTTCCAGTTGAATACTCAGGAAGTATGCCATCGTTTTCAACCCAAATGCGGTCAGATGAGGAGAGGTCTTCACCATAAAAGCTTTTATCTATTTTGAGATGTTTTGTTAGCTTTCCGGGACCATTAAATCCTTCGATACCTCGTATTAAAACTGCTTGAGGATTATTTTCGTCCGATGTCACAAAATTAAGCATCTGGTACATCCCATAAATTAGGTAAACATAAACTTTTCCACCTGAATGGTACATTACACCTGTTCTTGGTGTGCGACCCTTGCTGGCATGACAGGCGAGGTCTTCTTCTCCGCGGTATGCTTCGGTTTCGGTGATTCTGTATCGTTTAATATCTCCAACAGAATATTTACGAACAAGTATCTTGTTAATTAATTCAGGCGCTACCAGCAGAACATCGCGATTGAAAAATTCAGGGCTAAGTCTGTTTGAATTCATCTGACTTTCAGTTTTATTCATGAAAATAATATATCGAAAAACCGGATGCATAATCAAATTTTTCAGATGATTTATAGGTATTTAACAATACTTCCAAAATGGTATTTCCAGAGAATGCAAATTTGGAATTACAGTCAACGAAAACTAAAGGATATTTTTTAAGAAGCGTTTCGCTATGCAGCCCCTCAAAATTATAAATGGGATAAAACTCCTCGCGAGCCATTAAAGAAGTAAACGTGTTGGGATTTTGAAAGATGGATGAATCATAATAATACATGATATTAAGATCAAACCAAGGTGGACAGTAGTAAACCTCTGTTCCAGGCATCTTCATTTCCTTTATTTTGAAGGCTATTTTATCAAATTCCCTCCCATTACTAATATTGAATTTAAATGAAACCATCATCAGAAGAACAGAAATGTAAAGCAGTGTTTTTTTTTGTACTGGCTTTATTTTTAACATATTTAGAGATATTGGCAGCATCAGATAAAATGCTGGAGAAATATAAATCAGATACCTATCAAGAAACATTGGTATCCGAAACGAAATAAAATACATCAGAAGAAATGGAATCCAAAACCAACCGAATACGAGGGCAGTAAAAATAGTTTGCTGATATTGAAGAATTAAATTTCTAATCAACAGGATCAACGATATTAAAAGCGGCACTAGAAATAAGATCAGGTTAAGCCTGTTATTTGACCAGAATCCGAGAAGAAAAAACCAGGAATCGCCATTTACAGGTGAAAGCCATGTTCCATGCGATACAGAATCGTTCAATCTTGTTATAAAAATGTTTATGATGGGAATATAAGCAACCAAAAACACTACAAGTGAAAGCAGAAAGGTGTAAAAAATTCTTTTTTCATGCTTCACAAAGCATAAAGCCCACAAAAATTCGATGAAAAGTACAAAAAATCCAAAATAGTGCGCATAACAAAGAACGATATTGGTAATTGTAATAATGATTAAATATTTCCACTGGTATGATTGCTTTATATAAGATAAAAAATAATAAACCGAAATAGTGGTAAGAAGGCAAAACAATGGGTATACTCTTGCTTCGTGCGAAAAAAACAAATGGTAATTGGAGAAAGTAAATAACAAGGATGCTATTATTCCTATCTGGTAGGTAAAAAATCGTTTACCTGTAATAAAAAGAACTACAGCCGTTAACGAACTGAAAATTAGAGGAAGAAATCGTACTGACGCTGTACCTGTTCCAAAAACGCGAATCCAGTAATGAAGAATGATCTCCCAGAGAGGTGGATTATTCCCTTTTAATAGTTCATGAATAATGTCCATAACGTTCATCTGGGCATAAAAAACTGAAAATGGCTCATCCAGCGATAAACAGTTCGTTGTTAGTCCAATAATTTTAATAACAACATTTAGTATGAAAATGAACAGGATGGTTAAACCCAGATAATTCTGATTATTAAATTTCCACATGATGATCCTTTTTTAAAGGAGGTGCTGAAAACAAGAACAAAAAATAAAACATGGCAAAAAGTGAAATCCCCTGATGTGTTTCAAGCGTATCTTCATTTAGGAAAGATAACATCCCAATAATGAAAATTACAAAAAATAAATAATGGGAAAACTTTTTCTCTAAAATGGGGGGGGGTATAAGTGAAACTATTATGATGACGAAACCAATAATACCAAAGGTTACCATAAAAGTAATCCATTGATTATGAGTGCGTATTCGGTTTTTAATTGGTAAAGATGAATTGTTAATTACATATTGCTCAGCAAAAGCGTCAGGGATATCTCCTGTTCCAACTCCAAACCATAAATTTTTATGTATGATTTGAAAGGCTGTTTTAACTGCTTCTATCCGCTGAGCAACCGAATATCCTGAAGGACTTGCTCCATTATTATAATTGTATAATTCCCACCATGTCACATAGATTTTTGAGTTTAGGTTATACTTTACTGTGTCGATATAATTAGTTTTGCCCCACTCTATGAATTTTATTTCGCTATCGGTTAACTGATTCATGCCTGCGGAATCTTTTCTAAGACCTTTTGAAGTAAGGTATCTTGTTAGAGTACGTTTTAATTCTTCACCATTAAAGGTATACCCGCTATACTTAAGTTTGCTTCGAAGGTTCCAGGATTTCTCCAATTCGGTTTCGCATATATAGATATTTACATAGTGTCCGTTTTCAACTATCTTGCTTTTGGTATCGTGATAATACCGATTACCTTTAATTGTATAATCCTGCAGAGCCGTAGGATCAATTTTATCAAATGTATGAAAGGTGGCATATGAATGAGTTAAGTAATTGCTTGTGAGCAAAAAGATGGTTAAAATTATTACAACAATAAACCATCTGAGCATCAGGCCGTGATATTGAAAAATAGTCCAAAAAAGTAGTATTGGTATTGTAAGGATAAAAATAACGATGCCGGTTAAAACCTGTAAAATAAACAAATAAATTACAAACCAGATACATACAGGGACAAACAACCATCGATAACGAGCCGATGTTTTGCCAAATTGCCAGAAAATAATAAAAATGGCGATAACAACCATGATGGACCAGGTAATGTGCGATACGTAACGGGAATAATCCGATACACTATGCATCAGTTTATGGTCAAATCCAAAAATAGAAAAGGCACTAATTAACGAGCCCGCCAACACTGCAACAATGTAAAAGTGTAAGATTGTTTTTAGTTTATTCTCATTTATCGTTGCAGAAGTGCCAATAACCAAAGGAATTACTAGCATTGGTAGCTTTATCCTTAAATCATGCAGACCCCATGCCATATCAGATGTATTTATCATCCAAAGCAAATGAACTAAATAAAAGAGAGCAATAGCCCAAAGAGCAGGCCTTCGTTTAACCAGTTCTAATTTCTGGTGGAATTTTCCTTCCAATATCCAGTTCGCCATCAGTATAATTTGTGCTACACTTAATGTAAAAATTGAAAATGGAAGTGACACCACCAATAATACTAAGGCGATGATATATATTCTGTTATGTAAATTGGCAGATAATAAAGGCATAGATTATCAGTAAAATTCAAATAAATATAAGACCTATTGCAATATATAAAATATTAAATTCTTAAAAGTCGATAATTTTCTGTAATTCTTCTAATTTCGCACTTTCATTTTTTCACAATACAAGAAAGAATTTTTCGCAATATGGTTGAAATAATAAAATAAAGTGTATTTTTGCAATCCATTTTACGATGGATTATTACGTATTAGCATATTAATTAAAAACTTAGATATAAGGTGGACACTTTGAGTTATAAAACGGTTTCGGCCAATAAGGCGACCGTGAATAAGGAGTGGATAGTAGTTGATGCAACCAATGAAACATTGGGACGATTCTCATCCAGAGTTGCACAAATACTTAGAGGAAAACACAGACCAAGTTTTACCTCACATGTAGACTGTGGTGACAACGTGATTGTTATCAACGCAGACAAAGTTCGGTTAACTGGTAAAAAATGGTCTGATAAAGTGTATATCAGATATACCGGATATCCGGGAGGTCAACGGTTTACCACTGCCAAGGAATTGATGGTGAAACACCCGATTGCGTTAGTAGAGAAAGCTGTAAGAGGCATGCTTCCAAAGAATCGTTTGGGCGACGCCATTTATGGTAATCTGCATGTATATGCAGGAACTGAGCATCCTCATTCAGCTCAACAACCAAAGGAATATAATATTAATACAATCAAATAGATCGTATGGAAGTTACAAATGCAATAGGAAGAAGGAAAGCTGCAGTTGCGCGTGTTTACCTCACTCCGGGGAAAGGTAATATTATTATTAATGACAGAGACTTTAAGCAATATTTTCCCAATACACTTCTTCAGTATATTGTTGAACAACCATTACATTTATTGGAAGTTGCTCAAAAATATGACATCAAAGTAAATCTTGATGGTGGTGGAGTAAAGGGTCAGGCAGAAGCATTGCGCTTGGGTATTACCCGTGCGTTAATTAAAATTGACGAAACCTGTAAACCGAAATTAAAACTAGCTGGTTTCACAACTCGTGATCCTCGTGAAGTAGAACGTAAAAAACCAGGACGTCCAAAAGCACGTAAACGATTCCAGTTCAGCAAGCGTTAATCGATATTATACGTTTGTTTAGTATCTAAATTGTCAAGACTTCCCTGTAAGCGGAACTACTTGGCAATTGGTTAAATAGAATGTAAACAATTAAAAATAATAGTAAATGTCAAGAGTATCAGTTCAACAATTATTGGACGCGGGTGTTCATTTCGGACACCTTCGCAGAAAATGGAATCCAGCCATGGCACCTTATATTTTCATGGAAAAAAATGGAATCCATATCATTGACCTTCATAAAACCCAGGCTAAATTAGAAGAAGCAGCACTGGCTCTCAAAGCAATCGCAAAATCAGGACGCAAAATATTATTTGTTGCTACCAAAAAACAGGCAAAAGACATTGTTTCTGAACGCATTCAGTCTATCAATATGCCTTACGTAACTGAACGTTGGCCTGGTGGCATGCTTACGAACTTTCCAACCATTCGGAAAGCAGTAAAAAAGATGTCCACTATTGATAAGATGGCAACCGACGGTACATTCGACAACCTTTCAAAGCGCGAAAAACTTCAAATTGGACGTCAACGAGCTAAGTTGGAAAAGAACCTTGGAAGTATTGTAGATCTTACCCGTCTGCCAGCTGCACTTTTCGTAGTTGACGTTTCCAAAGAACACATCTCAGTTCGCGAAGCAAAGCGCTTAAACATCCCGGTATTCGGAATGGTTGATACGAACTCCGATCCTAATTTTGTAGATTTCCCAATTCCTTCAAACGACGATGCCTCAAACTCAATAGCATTAATTATTGATGTGATTGCCGCAGCTATTCAGGAAGGATTGGGCGAACGCAAAAATGAACGCGAAAAAGAAGATGGTGACAAACCAGAAGGTGTAAAACCAGACAAGTCTAAAGCCCGCAAAGGTGGAGACAGACCAAAAGCTAAGTTGGACAGCGCTCCACAAGAAGAAGAAGATATTGCTGTGGAAAAGGTTAAGTTTGACAAGGGTATCACCAAAAAGGTTGTGAAAAAAGTTAAAGAAGACGAATAATATTCAAATATAAAAGAGATTATGGCAATTACTGCTGCTGAAGTTAATAAACTTCGTCACATGACCGGAGCTGGTATGATGGATTGTAAAAAAGCTCTGGAAGAAGCAAAAGGCGATTATGAAAAAGCTTCAGAAATTATCCGTAAAAAAGGTCAATTGGTTGCTGCAAAACGTGCTGACCGAGAGGCTTCCGAAGGTATTGTGCTTTCGAATGTTTCTGCTGAAGGTACATTTGGAGTATTAACAGTTCTTTGCAGCGAAACTGATTTTGTCGCAAAAAACGAAAACTTCTTAAAATTTGCAATATCTATTAATAATCTGGCGCTTGCTCAGAAACCATCTGATTTGGCGGCTTTGAAACAATTAAAGCTCGACAATTTAACCATTTCTGATGCCATTATGGGTCAGTTAAGTGTGATTGGCGAAAAGATTGATCTTATTAATTATGGTAAGATTGAAGCTGCTCAGGTGATAGCGTATATTCATCCGGGAAACAAACTAGCTACTTTGGTTGGATTTAACAAAAAGCTTTCAGAGGTACAAATTGGCAAAGATATAGCAATGCAAATTGCAGCCATGAGCCCTGTTGCTGTTGATAAAGATGTTGTTCCTGCTCAAGTTGTTGCAAAGGAAAAGGAGATTGCTATTGAACAGACCCGATTAGATAAAAAGAACGAAGGCAAACCAGCGAATATTCTGGAAAAAATTGCTGAGGGTAAACTTGAGAAATTTTTCAAGGAAAACACTTTGTTAAATCAGGAGTTTATCAAGGATACAAAACTTACTGTGCGTGATTATTTGAAGAGTACCGACAAAGATTTAACGGTTACTCAATTTATCCGTTACACATTGAATGCTTAATTAGTTAAGATGTTATAATACCGAAAAGAGAGCCAAAAGCTCTCTTTTTTTGGTTATAGGAAAAAGTAAAACTGATCAGTCGAAATTTCCGGGGGAATAGTATATCATCATTTCGAACCAGTTGGAATTTCCAGCGAGAAAATATTAGTCATTAGAACTACTTTAATGCTATCTTAATTTAAACACAAAGTATCACGAAGGGTTTCACTATGGAACGGAAAGTGAAAAACTTTTGATTATTAGCTCTTTGTGAAATACTTGTGTTACTTCGTGGTAATTTTATTTTTTTATATTACTGTATTTCAGCGTAATATTTTGCTAAATAGCTACTTTTTTCGACAATAAGTGATAAAAGATATGTTTCACCTATGCTTTTGGTATAAAGACCGATAGTCATATTATGTAATATGTCGCATATAATAAGATTGATAACTTTTAATTGATTTAATAAATACTTTAAGTAGCCATTTTTCAAAAAAAACCTCGGTACAACAAGCAGCACATGGTGTTGACTGATTAAAAAAAAATATTTTCTAAACGAGGGTTACTTTTTACTTTTTTTTGTTATTAATGCATGAAATAACCCTTATTAAAAACCGACATCATGAATACTTGTGACAATTGTTGTTTTTTGGGCAAATCGCAGATCAGTTCAAAACAAATTTTATTATAACTTTAAAACGTTAAGGTTGAGAAAACTTTCGACAGTTTTGATTAGTTATCAAAAATGTTTATGTTTACTTTCAACAAACCAAACTTATTAGCCACAAAATGGTACCAAATAAGTGGACTATTCTGGTATTACTCATAATATATTTGTTACAGGCAAACCTTCCGTTGCAAAAACAGGAGTGTAAAAAATGGGTGGAGGAAACATGAGTATACTATTATCCTAAGCCATATAAAAACCAACAAAAAACCATAGCAATGAAACAACATTATTATTTCAACCGATTAAACGTCAAATTATTTTTCGTAGTAATGCTCCTTGGTTACTTTTCGGGGATAAAAGCACAATGGACGACTTCAGGAACCAATATTTATAATACAAATACTGGGAATGTGGGGATTGGAACGAATACACCTAACAATAAATTTCAAATTGGCTCAAACACAACATTTAGTGGCAATGATCTTGTTATTTGTAACAGCAATGGTGCACTGGCTATTTACAATGATATCACTGAAACTTTCCTATATGGGACTAAAGATATATCAATAAGGCCTGGAAATGGACAAATGGCAATTTATGCAAAATCAAATGGAAATGTTGGAATTGGAACAACTGCGCCAGCAGAAAAACTCCATGTTTCAGGTAATTCTATAATTACTGGAACAATAAAGGCTGGAACTAATTCAGGTACAATTACACAAACGACAAATTATCCTTATTCAACAACTATAGAAACTGGTGCAGATGCAGGGCAAATACTAATAAATGCAGGTTCAACAACTGGTTACGTTTCTAAAATAAGTATATCTGGTAGAAATAATGGGACTGGTATTCAACTTTTTACCAGAAGTAATGAAATAATGAGAGTTAATGATGAAGGCAACGTCCTCATTGGTAAAACCACCCAATCCAACAACACCTACAAACTCGATGTAGCCGGTAAAATCCGAGCCGACGAAATCGTAGTAAACACCACCGGAGCCGATTTTGTGTTCGAAAAAAATTACAAACTCCGCACCCTTAGCGAACTCGAAGCCTTTGTAAAAGAGCATAAACATTTGCCGGAAATTGCTTCTGCAATAGAAATGCAAAGCAATGGCGCCAGCTTGGGTGATATGCAAACCAAACTGCTACAGAAGGTGGAGGAGTTGACGCTGTATGTGATTGAGAAGGATAAGGAAATTGCTTCGCTAAAAGCAGAAAAGGACAAACATCTTGCCGAGCAGGAAAAAATAAATAAAGAGCAGAAAAAAATGCTTTTAGAGATGAAAAAAGAAATAGAATTATTAAAAAAGAATCAATAAAACCAAAACCAACTATGAAATCGAGACTACTTTTTTTACTTGTCATTGCGACCATTTTTAATTTTGGAAAACTACAAGGTCAAGCACTTTCTGTTATATCAATCGATAGTCGATCAATTAACTATTTGCCTCAAGATCGCAACGCAGGGGCTTATTTTGATTTTAAATTTAACACAACTGATGGCCTTTCAGATGCAAATATTTATCATGGTGTAATGACTTTCAGGCCGTGGGGAGGTACTGGCGATTTTACTGGAGGTTTGGCTCATCAGTTAGCATTTACTGATAATGGCAATATGTGGTTAAGGTCTGGTTCAATTACAACATGGTCAAATTGGCTCAAAATATATAGCAGTAAAAATTTAAATAGATCAGATGTTGACCTAACTGCAAAAAATATTTATGCCAATGGTACAATTAGTTCAAGTGGAACAATTAATTCCAATACTGCTTATGACGTTCCTGCTGTTCAATTTAGTAGGGGAAGTTATTTTCGATCTAATGGAACCTATGTTGATCTTCAACAAAATGGCCCAGATGCAGACAAAACTTTTTACATAAATGGATTTTCGAATATTTTAAAAGATCAGAACATTGTGTATCATGCTGGGAACTTTAACCGAAGTGATATTGATTTAAATGCAAAAAACCTGAATAGTAGAAGCTTGAGATTAACAAATAATGGCAAAATGTGGGACATTAGTGATTCAGGAAATAGCATAGCATTCAACGAATCCGGTATACAAACATCTTTGTTTTTGCAAGCAGGAGGCAACGTCGGCATCGGCACCACCGCACCCCAGAACAAACTTGATGTAAACGGCACCATTCACGCCAAAGAAGTAAAAGTGGATCTTACCGGCTGGAGCGATTTTGTTTTTGCCCCAACTTATAAACTCAAGACGCTAGCCGAAGTGGAGACATACATTAAAACCCAGGGCCACCTGCCCGAAATACCTTCGGCCACCGAAGTGGAGAAAAACGGTGTTAACGTTGGCGAAATGCAAACCAAACTGCTTCAAAAAGTAGAGGAGTTAACGCTGTATGTGATTGAGAAAGACAAACAACTTTCCGAACAGGATAAGAAATACCAAAAGCTCGAAGCTGAGTTGGAACAATTGAAAGCAATAATAAAAACCAATATCACAAAACCATAAATCCAAACCATATGAAAAAAATTTTACTCTATTTACTTTTTAGTGGCTTTTTTGTGCTATTAGAATTGAGAAACACTTTAGCTCAGACAACAATCTATTATTCGTACGATAATGCTGGCAACCGGACTTATCGTGGCACTATACCAATGCCCACCTTAAAATCTGCAAAAGTCGATTCGACAGAATTGGCATTGTTGAACCAACAAAGCGATCCCCAAGCCGGGAAAAAGAAAGAAGTTTTCGAAGATAAGCTAGGCGAACAAAAAATATTGATTTATCCAAACCCCACCCAGGGCGAGCTAAGGGTTGATATAACCGGTTTTGACCTTTCCGTTGAATCAAGCATTACCATTTATAACCCATCGGGTAAACTGATTGCAAAAAAGGGCCCTCTTTCGGGTTCGGATGTGATGAATATTTCCACCTATCCGAATGGTATCTACATTATGCGGGTGTCCATTGGCGACAAGATGAGCGAGTGGAAGATATTGAAGGAATAGTTCAATTTGAAAATGAGGAAATTTGAAAATGTGAAAATGTGAAAACAAATCCGGTCGGGCAATGCTTTTTCCTATGCAAACGAAGACCCAAAAAATATAAAATAATGAAAAAAATATACTTATTATTATTAATGGTAGTTTACACCTGTCATATAAATGCACAGGAATATATAAACCTCCAACTG
Source organism: Bacteroidales bacterium (assembly GCA_038213375.1). Lineage (GTDB taxonomy): Bacteria > Bacteroidota > Bacteroidia > Bacteroidales > JAAUTT01 > JAAUTT01. Next base: position 32,895 of record JBBQTB010000044.1, read on the forward strand.
AATTCTGCTATATCCGGAACATACGATTATAGAGCTAAAGAAAGCGTTGTTTTAAAGCCAGGTTTCAGTTATCAGGGAGCAACAGGTACCACGCTGAGAGCTGCCATTGATCCCATGATCATCCTTAATCCTAATCCACAGGATACTTATGGAGGTGCAGACAATGGGTTGGTTGGAGTGGTCGATGGATCAGCCAACGTTGGCCCATCCGGTGGTGCTAGCTATGAAGTCCCAATTAAAATTACTCCGGGTACAGGGGGTATGGCTCCTCAATTATCCATTGTCTATAGCAGCCAGGGAAGCGATGGTCTTCTGGGAACAGGATTTTCAATGTCAGGACTTTCTGCTATTTCAAGGTGCGGTTCTACCCTGGATAACGATGGAGTTATCGATCCTGTTGATTTTGATTCAAATGACCGTTTCATGCTTGATGGCAGTCGTCTAATTGCCATTCAGGGAACCTATGGAGCCAATGGCACTATATACAGAACTGAAAGTAACTCATTTTCAAAAATAATATCATATAGCTCAGGAAGTACTGGTCCAGATCGTTTTGAAGTGTACACAAAATCGGGGTTAATATATGATTATGGAGCTACTACCGATTCGAAATTTATGGGCGGAAGCTATGTAATTTACTGGCTTGTAAACAAAGTCTGCGATACGAAAGGGAATTACTATACTATTACTTATGTTCAGGATGCCACAAACGGTGAATATCGTCCTTCAAGGATCGATTATACCGGCAATCCAAATTCAACCCCTGTATTACAACCTTATGCTTCTGTTCGATTTGAATACACCATTAGAAATGCGACCCAAAACGTTTATGTTAATGGTACCAAATCTAAAATAAGTAATTTGTTAAACAAAATAAAAGTATTCTTAGGGGAAACTGAGGTTAAAGAATATCAATTAGGTTATAATACCCAATCATTTGGTAAATATCTGCTTGCTTCCATAACTGAAGTTGGGAAAAATGGTTACAAATATAATGCTACAAAGTTCGATTGGTTTACGAATAACAGTTTTACACATACCGAACAAATTTATGATCAATCTTATTATGCTAATGCATATGTAAGTAAGGCAGATATAACCATTGGAGATTTTAATGGTGATGGCCAAACCGATTTTATTTCCACACCCAAAGCAAGTGCATCCTTTACCGGTTGGAGATTATTTCTGGCTGATGCTTCTGGCACAAAATGCAATTATACTTATACCGGGGCACTGCAAACAGGCTTTACAAAATTATACGCTGGCGATTTTAATGGTGATGGCAAAACAGATATTATTTAATGCCGTTCCTATGGGGCGTATAAAAATTACTTTGTTCAATATTCCACAGGAGCTGACTTTTCGGCAGTAACAACAGTATTTTTTACCGAAAGCAGGAACCATGAGATTCGTATTGGTGATTTTAATGGTGATGGTGTATCTGATATTCTTGTGTATTATCCGGGCAGCAACGACTGCAAAATAATTCGCTCCGAATTTATTGGGGGTGTTGTTTATCCATTCAATTACACTGCAATTCGTTACTTGCCAACAGGAAAAGTTTTTGACAGAGTGGAAATGGTCGACTTCAATGGGGATGGATTAACCGATGTAATGAATCTTGATGACAATGGATACCAGCTTCTGGAGAGCGATGGTTTTGGAACAATGTCGGTAACCCGAAACCTTACCTGGCCTAACAAAAAACATTTTATAAATTTTGGCGACTTTAACGGTGACGGCAAAACCGATATGTTAATTACTGGCTGGGATGCTGCAAATTGGACCACCTGGCAACTTCATCAATCCACAGGACCAGGTTTCTCGGAATATGATTTTTCCTCCAAATTTGACTCCAAATTAAAACAGATTTTTGTTGGTGATATTAATGGAGATGGACGTGATGATTTTTTTGCGATTGATAAAGATAGAGATCCAACATCGCTGGTGACTATCCCAATGTACATGTCAAATAGTGATGGAACGTATTTTACTTATCAGGCTGGTGACAACGCTTATTCTCTTAGACAATGGAATTTTTATACCGGCGATTTTAATGGTGATGGTCGTCTGGATTATTTCTACACATCTGCGCATGACACCTGGAACGGTTATCAATTATATACCGCATCCACTGCCAGAGATAACCTTCTTAAGGACATAACAGACGGTTTTGGAAATTTAACCAGTTTCACTTATAAGCCGGTTACTGACAATAATGTATATTCCAGATATAGCAATGGTGTTTACCCAGTAAGCGATATAGAAGGCGCTTTTCAGGTAGTATCATCTCTTACAAGACCCAATGGAAAAGGAGGAACTTTAACTACCAACTACCAATACGAAGGGGCTAAAATTCATAAACGTGGTAAAGGGTTTCTTGGTTTTTCAAAATTTATTACCATGGATCCGCAAACAGGGGTTACCACTTCATCTTCATACGAAATTGAACCTACCAAATATGCCGTTGGATTAAAGCGAACAGAAACCCGGATTACAAAGGGAGTCTATACCAGTAAGCTTTTGTCGGAAACTGATTATACCAATGCACTACAAACATACGAAACAGGCGTATCTACATACATGCCTGCCTCAACAGTATCAAAGACGTATGAAATGACCAGTAGCAGTACAACCGGGTATAATCAAACCACAACAAGCTGTACATATGATAGCTATGGGAATGTGCTCACCATGAACCAGAGTTTTCAGGATCCTGCCACAGGCGTAGCAGAAGCATCGGTAAACACAACCAATGAATATACCAACAACACAACTAACTGGTGGCTGGGTCGTTTAACGAAAGCTACGGTTATTAAGAAATCAACTGGTAAGCCGGACATCACCCGGGTTTCTCAGTTCGAATATAATGCCACAAGTGGCTTATTGAGTAAAGAAATTGTAGAGCCCGGAAATACAGTTGTGGGATATTATAAAGATTATGTACATGATGCATTTGGAAATATCACCAGCAGTACCACCACTGCCGGAGGAAAAAGTGTTTCATTAACATCGGTATATGATACACAGGGCCGATTTGAAACTGAAACATACAACGCAAAACTTCAAAAATCGAGTAAAGTTGTAAGTCCTTACTTTGGAGCAGTTACCAGCCAAACAGATATCAACAATTTTACGGCAACTACTGAATACGATGGGTATGGCAGGGCTACTAAATCGGTGGATGCCGATGGCAGTCGTTCCATTGTTGCGTACCGCTGGTGTACAGGTGACGAAGGAGGTCCTGCCAATGCCGTTTATTATACTCATTCCGAATCATCGGAGGCTCCTCCTGTAATTCAATTTTTCGACAGGCTTGGCCGTTCGGTGCGCAAAGCAGCAACGGGATTCGATGGAACACGTATATTTGTGGACACCGAATACGACGACCTTGGTCGCACCCTCCGTACCTCAGATCCCTATTTTGAAGGAGGTACCCAACAATGGCCAACCTTTTATTATGATGAACTCAGCAGGGTAACCCGTAAAGTTTTGGCTGATAATTCGGAAATAAAAATCACTTACGACGGGCTTACCACCACCACACAAAATCCACTTGGGCAAACGGATAAACGTATTGTTAACCAGCAGGGGTTATTGGTGACCAGTACCGATAATAACTCCAAATCGGTTACTTATGTGTACAATAGCGCCGGTAGTCTGATCGAAACGCACGACCCTTCGGGAAATGTAGTCACAATGGAATATAACTTGCTTGGCAACCGGACAAAATTGATCGATCCTGATTTAGGTACAATTACATCAACCTACAATGCTTTTGGTGAATTGGTTACCGAAGTGGACGGAAAAAATCAGACGGTAAGCATGGAATATGACGATCTTGGACGCATTAGCAAACGTACCGAAAATGAGGGAATAACCAATTGGGCATATGATACTCAAAACAAAGGGAAAGGAAAACTTACCAGTGTTACCGGTCCTAATGGAATTTCTCAAACTTACGATTACGACGACCTGGGAAGGATAAAAAGGCAATCGGAAACCATTGATGGGATCACCTACGATACTTATACCACATACGATGTTTACAGCAGAATATCTCAAATAACATATCCGAAGGATCCTTCGGCATCCACTCCATTTTCCGTAACAAACCAGTATAATAAATATGGTTTCCTCGAAAAAGTAATTAATTCTGCTGATGGCAAAATTTACTGGACGGCAGAGAAAATGAATGCTAAGGGGCAGTTGGAACAGTTCAGTTATGGCAATAGCCTTCGAACAAATCATAGTTATAATTCCCTTACTGGACTTCTTGAATCCATAAAAACCGCAGGTACCGACGAGCCATGGGTTCAAAACTGGTCCTACACCTTTAATGCCATTGGAACACTAACCCAACGTAAGGATGTAAAACGCAACCTCACGGAAGACTTCGAGTACGATAACCTGAACCGTTTAAAGAAAACCCGGAAAAATAGTGTCGATAATGTTACTGTAAACTACGACGATTTGGGCAATATCACCTTTAAAAGCGATGTAGGCACTTACGCTTATAATACTAGTGCGGGGTCGCCGCATGCATTACAATCCATTACCACCAACACCGGGAGTATCCTGAAAACCACAACACAGAATTGTTACTATACCTCGTTTGATAAAATAAGAGGCATTCACCAGGGAGCGGACAGCATGGCATTTACCTATGGCATTGCCTACGAACGTAAACGGGTGGATGTATACAAAAACCTGGTTTTAAAATCACAAAAATATTATGTAGGTAGCCTTTACGAAAAAGAGAAGGACATTACAACCGGCGAAATAAAGGAAACCCATTATATTTTTGCGGGTGGAGGAGCAATTGCCATTTATACACGAAGCAGCACGGGCACCGTTGCTAACCGTTACCTGCATAAAGATCATTTGGGCTCCATGCAGTGTATTACCGACGAAACCGGGAAACGAATACAAGAGTTGAGCTACGATGCATGGGGCAACCGCCGCGATGTCGATACCTGGGTGGTATATACTACCACACCTGTAGGCATTCTCCTGGCACGTGGTTTTACCGGCCATGAACACATGGATTTGTTCGACCTTATTAATATGGATGGTCGATTGTATGATCCAGTCATAGGCCGTTTCCTGAGCCCCGACCTTATTATTCAAAATCCCGAAAACCTCCAAAGTTTAAACCGGTATACGTACTGCTTGAATAATCCTTTATCTTTGACTGACCCTAGCGGGTATTCGTGGTTAAGCAATAACTGGAGGACTCTGGTAGTGGCAGCTATTGCAATTACTGTTTCATTAGCAACTATGGGAGCCGCTTCTTCCTTAGGTGCTACTATGCTTGTGCAAAGCATTGTAGCTGGAGCTGCAGGAGGTTTTGCAGGAGGCTTTAGTGGAGCTGTATTATCGGGGGGCAGTTTTGGGGATGCATTTAAAGCGGGAGCCGTTGGAGGGGTTATTGGTGCAGTAAGTGGATTTTTAAGTTTTGCATCAGGAACAGTAGGCAACAGCTTTGGAGCAATAGCAGAACGAGTCGCCAAGCATACATTTTCAAATGCATGGCTTAATGGAATAACAGGAACTGACATGGAACACGGATTTATTTCCGGGGCATTAACAGGAGGTTTGTCGTCTTTAGGTAATAGTGCAATTGATGCGAAGGTTGATGGCTTAGGATATAAAGTGATTTGCAGTGCAGTATTAGGAGGTACTATTGATGAAATTGGCGGTGGTAAGTTTGCCAACGGTGCTATTACAGGGGCTTATGGGATGTTGTTTAATGAAATGATGCATGATTTAAAAAAACTTAAATCTGAATATATACGAAACAAAGAACAAATCATGGCAAATTCAATTGTAATGGAAGCCCTTACTGAAACAACTACTCCAGGTGAGTTGTTATCAAATGCCAGAAGAGCAATATCTGATATATATGGGGATCAAAATAATAAGGAAGCCAATGCTGTATATAGCAAAGTAGTTTCCCTTGCGAAAAATATAAAAAAGTCAATTGGAAATGGAGCAATAACGGACATGTATATTTATAAAACTGAATGTGTATTAGGGCTTTTAACAATAAAATTACATTTTTCAAACTCATACATAGCGTATCAGATAAAGTCAAGAGATTTACAGCTATACTACGAATTAACTGACCCGGGTAAGATTGATAATAGAGGTGGTGGTGGCGGTGCCAGTTCAATTTTTAACAATAAATAAAAATATTGAAATGAAAAATAAAATAAAAAAATCTTTTTACATCATATCATGTTGTATCTTTTTATTTTGTATATGCATTTATTTTTACATTCAATCGATAAAATCTCACTTAAAAGAACTAGAAAGTGATGTAAGCAATAAATGGACAGAATATTTTTTATTTTCAACGGAAAGGGTCACTGTAACAGGTGAATTTATAAATTGTAGAGACTGCAATATTCCTAATCAAACTGAAATTCAACTAGCAGTGAAGAATAATTTAATTGAGCGAAATAAATACAAAAAAGAATGTAACTTGAATTATATTGAATTAGAATTTCATTTGAACAAGAGATTAATGAATTTATTGGATTCATCAAATTTGGACACAGCTAAATATAAAACTTTCAAAACATCATTTGTTTTTTCAAATAATAAGTTAAATGATTTAGTTTATGTTTACAATAATTCAGTAATGAATTACAACATGTTTCGCTCCATGTTTCCCAATTTTCTAATTGCGAAGAAAGATGGATATAAACGAAAAAAGCAATTTACTATCCAGTATGGAATTAATAATGAAGATCCAATTATAAAAAACAAAGAACTTCCTAAATGGGCAGCTGGAGTTGACACAACATTGTAAATGAATAATATGGTAATAATAGACACCTTAGATGGTCGTAGCTTGTCCAAATGAACGGAGCAGTTCGGCAAAGCATTTGCTTTGTCGAACTATCTTTGTTAGCATATGCCAGATGAAATAAGTTGACGAAGCAGATGCTTCGCCAAACAGCTTCGAATAAAAAGCATTTCCAACAGATGAGCCCCCCGCTGGCGCGGAGTGTGTCCTGAAGTAAAAGGACAAATTTAGAATTAAAGAAAGTTCTTTTACATGCTGTATAAAAGATGAAGGGATTGCAGAAATGCGAAGAGCCTTCGTTGGCGATTTTCAGGAATAGCCAACAAACTGCCTTGCGGT
>JBBQTB010000045.1:0-39054 GCA_038213375.1 Bacteroidales bacterium
CTTACCCGGATATTCATGCCTCATATCCCGTTCCTGTCCGTCAGTACCGGATTTTGCCGTTTGGCTTCGTTACTCCTTTTAGTCGTGCTCTCCGCTCCGCTTCGGGACAGTGCATGGGTCGCCCCAAACCACCGTTCGACTGAGCTCACGCCGAAGCCTTGCCACATACTAACTCTTCGGGCACGACCTCGTGAGTAAGGGATTTTCACCTTCTGGAAAAATGCACACTTGCTGCTTGCTCTTTGGAAATAAATTTGCATATTTAAACTTTCCCCAGAGCTTACAACAAGTGTGCGCCCTGCTCATGCAGGGCGCACACAAGCGGTAAACCCAATAGAAAGCCTGCCGCAGGCGCAACACAGGCTTCTACATGGGTTTACCCGTTACCTGTAAATTCATTAAAAAATTAATAGATGGAGTAAACTACTGGAATTCAGATATATTTCATGAATTGGTTTTTAGTTGTATATTTGCTTATTGATAACAAATTGTATTGATGATAGATATACAGAAACAAATTGTTTACTGGATTGAAAGTGCAGATGATGATATTCTCACTGCCGATCTATTAATTCGTGAAAAAAGAGTTCTTCATGGATTGTTCTTTTGTCATTTAGTAATTGAAAAAGCTATAAAAGCACTTTATGTTAAAGTTGTAAATGAGGTTGCACCTCGTTCTCATAACCTTAATTATTTATCAGAAAAAGCAGAAATAGAATTTGATGATGATACTCAAATATTCTTGGGTATTTTGATGAAATATCAATTACAGGGACGGTATCCAGATTATAATCCAATGTTACCAGACCAATTAAATGTTGAAGAGTATTTTAATAAAACTAAAGACTTACTACAATGGCTAAAAATGAAGTTATAGAGATACTTAAGTTGTATCTAAATTTGTTAAGAACTGAAGGCGTTTTTGTTGATAAAGCTTTTTTATATGGTAGTTATTTGACTGGTTCTGCAACATCAGAGAGTGATATAGATGTGATGATTATAACTGATAATGAAAATGATGATTATTTAGCAGGCAAGATTTGGAAATTAACTCGAAATGTAAATTCCAAAATTGAACCATTTCTTGTTGGTAAAAATAGATTTTACAGTAATGATAATTCTCCATTAGTAGATTTGGTTAAAAGGACAGGACTAGAGATAATATAAAAAACTACAGGTAATCGAGCAGACTGCCCCGTCAGTAATTGACGGGGAGAGCCTCTCCCACCACGCAGCATACAGGTCTCGTACTGTGCGGTTCGTCAGGTATCAGTATTATTACTCTTTACGCCAACAGTACCTTTGTCTTTGTTTATGACAAGGCTAGCAAACTCGAAGTTTGGACTTCTTTATCGAATTGGAAACAACCTGACGCTCAGACCTTCACTGGCTCATTGAGACCTCCGTCTCTCTTTGACGGCTCGTTTTACCAGCTACTTTGGCCTCTGCTGACTTCTCACCATTGCCAACACGTGGACGGAGAGACCTCCCCCGGTAATAGCTTTTTCGTTGTTCCAATGCCTGTGGTATCTACTATGAAATGATTTTGTATGATGGACGTTACAATGATGTGCCTTCTTATCCTCATCTCATAGCCTCATATACCGTTTCTATTCGTCAGTACCGGATTTTGCCGTTTGGCTTCGTTACTCCTTTTAGTCATGCTCTCCGCTCCGCTCCGGGACAGTGCATGGGTCGCCCCAAACCACCGTTCGACTGAGCTCACGCCGAAGCCGTGCCACTTGCTAACTCTTCGGGCACGACCCCGTGAGTAAGGGATTTTCACCCTCTGGGAAAATGCACACTTGCTGCTTGCTCTTTGGAAATAAATTTGCATATTTAAACTTTTCCCAGAGCTTACAACAAGTGTGCACGCTGCTCATGCAGGGCGCACACACACCGTATAAAATATTGGGTTTTCATTGGTAAGTCAAGTGCATCGGTCGCTGGCAAGGTTTTTATCGGTTGATAGGTTCGTAGCCACGCAATCCCTTACTGGCCATACCGCAATCCGTTGTAGGGCATTTTAAGAAAGACATCTCAACCAGATAAAATGATTAGACTATGAAATTAAGATTAAACACTTTAAAGATTTTTGTTCCATTGATAATGCTATCGACATTATATAGTTGTCTCTCGGTTGCCAAGATAAGCAACTTCCCAAAAGCTTCTACAGAGATTAACTTTGATAGATATTCAGTCGAATACCAAGAGAAAAAAGATCCATTTTGGACATCTAATACTTCTAATGAATATTACTTTGAACGAAATAAAATAATATCAGAAAAAGATTTATCTGATATCATCCAATATGCTTTAAAGGAAAAAGGCTATTCAATATATTCAATAGGCCTTGATAATGATAATGTTTTTGGAAAGCGTGGAATGTACGCAAATGAATGGAATTCAATTACCGGTGTATATTATAAAATTGACCTTAATATACAAAAAATACAAGTTTATATAAATACTAAAATAACTCAGGATATTACTGGCGGCTGGAGTGAGAATAGAGCAAAAAAAGTTGGATTAATTATTGAAACTATGATCGATTCAAAAAAATAAAAACGCCCTACAATCGAGTAGGCTGCCGTGAGGCCAAAAGCCTCACAGAGAGCATTTCACACCACGCAGCATACGGGTCTCGTATTGCTCTGTTCGTCAGGTATCAGTACTTTTGCTCTTTACACCAACAGTACCTTTGTCTTTGTTTATGATAAGGCTAGCAAACTCGAAGTTTGGACTTCCTTATCGAATTGGGGATAACCTGACGTTCAGCCCTTCACTGGCTCATTGAGACCTCCGCCTCTCTATGACGACTCGTTTTACCAGCTACTATGGCCTCTGACTTCGGCGTGAGCTCAGTCGAACGCTGACTTCTCACTATTGCCAACACGTGGACGATGAGACCTCCCCTGGTAAGAGCTTTTTCGTTGTTCATACATTAATTATTTTTTATGGTATTCACGATCTCGCTGCGCTCGGCACCTCCAATGCCTGCGGTATCTACTATGAAATGATTTTGTATGATGGACGTTACACTGATGTGCCTGCTTATCCTCATCTCATAGTCTCATATACCGTTTCTGTTCGTCAGTACCGGATTTTGCCGTTTGGCTTCGTTACTCCTTTTAGTCGTGCGCTCCGCTCCGCTCCGGGACAGTGCATGGGTCGCCCCAAACCACCTTGCCACTTGCTAACTCTTCGGGCACGACCCCGTGAGTAAGGGATTTTCACCTCTCGGAAAATGCACACTTGCTGCTTGCTCTTTGGAAATAAATTTGCATATTTAAACTTTTCCCAGAGCTTACAACAAGTGTGCGCCCTGCTCGAGCAGGGCGCACACAAGCGGCATAAATATTGGGGTTTAATTGGTATGCCAAGCGCATCGCCCGCTGGCAAGGTTCTTATCTGTTGATAGGAACGTATCCACGAAATCCCCCCAACATTTCATATTGCCAATGTTATAGGCAACCAAACCACAATACAAACGCATAACAAAAACGGCAGAATGAAACAGTTGAAAATTATACTTCTTTTTATTTTCATGACCCAAACAATCTTTTCTCAAAAGGTGACAGTTAATGAGTTTCCCGTAATCGACAAAAAAGCGTTGCAAGTTCCCGACTCATTGACAAAGAGTACAGACCTTATTGCAAGTTATATTACGTCCAACTTTACGACTGACAAAGACAAATCACGAGCAATTTATATTTGGGTTGCATCAAATATTCAATATGACATTGACAATATGTTTGCTATAAATTTCTACGAAAAAAAGGAAGACAAAATATCTAAGCCACTAAAGACGAGAAAAGGAATTTGTGAAAATTACGCTTCATTATTTACAGACATTTGCTTAAAATCAGGTTTGAAATCATTTGTAGTTGAAGGATATACAAAACAAAATGGTTTTACCGACTATATTCCACATGCTTGGAGTGCCGCACTTATAGACAGTTCTTGGTTTCTATTTGACCCGACTTGGGGTTCTGGTTACGTAAATGGCGGAAAGTTTTTCAAAAAAATAAATAACTACTTTTTTAAAGTAAATCCATCAACGCTAATTAAATCTCATATTCCATTTGACTATTTGTGGCAATTTTTAAATTACCCAATAACAAACCAAGAGTTTTATGAAGGCAGGACCCAACAAATTAAAACTAAACCATTTTTTAACTTCAACGACACAATCCAAGTTTATGAAAAACAAAGTCATATTGACCAGTTAATAACGTCAGCATATCGGGTAGAAAAAAATGGAGTAAAAAACTCATTAGTGTTTGACAGGCTTCAACATCTAAAATTAGAAATAGAAAATGACCGACAAACAAAAACTACTAACTTATACAATTCGGCGGTTGCTGATTACAATGAAGGAATTAATGGCTTTAACGACTTTATAAATTATAGAAACAAACAATTTACCCCAAAGAAAACCGACCCTGAAATTCAAAGCATGCTTGATGTTGCAAAGAATAAATTAAAAGAAGCAAATTATAAGTTAGGGCAAATTTTAAATCCCGATGCAAATACAACAAATATGATTCGACAGCTAACGAAATCAATTGACGATGCTTCAGCACAAATGAAGGAACAACAATATTGGTTAAAATCTTATTTTAGCAAAGGCAAGTCTGGCCGGAAGTCCATGTTTTATGAGCGAAAAGTTATTTGGTTTGGGATACCTTTGAATTAATTCATTAACAGTCAATTAAAAATAGCAACATTGGAAAAATTGGCTGCCTATAATCGAGTAGGCTGCCGATAGGCTAAATGCCTATCGATGAGCCTATCACACCACGCAGCATACGGGTCTCGTACTGCGCGGTTCGTCAGGTATCAGTACTTTTGCTCTTTACACCAACAGTACCTTTGTCTTTGTTTATGACAAGGCTAGCAAACTCGAAGTTTGGACTTCCTTATTGAATTGGAAACAACCTAACGTTCAGCCCTTCACTGGCTCATTGAGGCCGCTGTCTCTCTATGACGGCTCGTTTTACCAGCTACTTTGGCCTCTGCTGACTTCTCACCATTGCCAACACGTGGACGGAGAGACATCCCCTGGTAATAGCTTTTTCGTTGTTCATGCATTAATTATTTTTATGGTATTCACGATCTCGCTGCGCTCGGTACCTCCAATAACTGCGGGATGTACATAACTGTCCTTTTGATATTCGTTGGGCTTCACAAAGATGCGATGCACTGAGCCTGCCGAAGTGTGCTTGCTTACCCAAACATTAATGCCTCATATACCCTTCCTGTTTGGTTTATGCAGAGCTTGTCGAAGTATCAGTACAGGATTTTGCCGTTTGGCTTTGTTACTCCTTTTAGTTATGCTCTGCGCTTCGCTCTGGGACAGTGCATGGGTGCCCCAAACCACCGTTCGACTGGGCTCACACCGAAGCCTTGCCACTTGCTAACTCTTCGGGCACGACCCCGTGAGTAAGGGATTTTCACCCTCTGGAAAAATGCACACTTGCTGCTTGCTCTTCAGAAATAAATTTGCATATTTAAACTTTTTCCAGAGCTTACAACAAGTGTGCGCGCTGCTCATGCAGGGTGCAAACACAGTGTATACTCTACGCGGGTTTCAGAGCATTTTGCAAGTTCAGCTCTCGCTACAAAGGCAGTAAGGGTGGATAGTGAAGTGTCCACGAAAACCCGCACGTACATACACGCAACGTTAGGCGTTATTGTAGAAAACCGCTCTGCACATAATAAAACTCGAAAATTCAAGTTGTTTTTATGATTTTGTATTCAAATAAATAGATGAAGGTTAAACTAATATTACCCTCTTTAACAGAAGCGAAAAGTGCCTTTTGGAGACCAATTAAATATTCCTTATTTCCACCGCTTGGATTAGCTACATTGGCTGCCTTTCTTGATAGTGACGATGAAATTGATTTACAAGACCAACATGTAGAAAAATTAAATCTTGACGATTCACCTGATTTAGTTTTAATTCAAATATATGTTACCAATGCGAAAAGAGCATATTCTATTGCAAAACAATACAGAGATAGAGGAATATTTGTAGCGCTCGGAGGATTACATGTAACAGCGTTACCAGAAGAAGCTGAAAACTATGCAGACACAATTTTTATTGGACCAGCAGAACAGACTTTTCCTGATTTTATAAAAGATTTTAAAGCAAAAAGGATAAAGAAAAGATATATTTCAAGTATTGGTCGGACTATTCAAAATATTCCAACGATTCGCCGAGATTTGATAAAAAGAGAGAAGTATTTGGTTCCAAATTCTATTGTGATTTCACGTGGATGTCCTCATCATTGTGATTTTTGCTATAAGGACGCTTTTTTCCAAGGAGGCATATCATTTTACACCCAAAGAGTTGACGAGATTTTAAAAGAGATATCAAGATTAAAAGGAAAACATTTATATTTTCTTGATGACCATTTACTTGGAAATCCAAAATTAGCAGCTAAACTATTCGAAGGTATGAGGGGAATGAATAGAGTATTTCAAGGTGCAGCTACTGTAAAATCAATTCTTGAAGGAGATTTAATTGAGAAGGCAGCAAAAGCAGGTTTAAGAAGCCTATTCGTTGGATTCGAAACCTTTTCTGCTGAAAATCTCAAACAAAGCAATAAAAGTCAAAATCTCAAACTTGATTATGAACTTGCAGCTCAAAGATTACATGATTTAGGAATTATGATTAATGGCAGTTTTGTTTTTGGACTTGACAACGATGATTCCGATGTTTTTCGGAGAACTGTAGATTGGGGAGTTAAAAATGCAATAACCACAGCAACTTATCATATTTTAACACCTTACCCTGGTACACGTCTTTATGATTCAATGGTTAATAGCGGCAGAATTATTACACACGATTGGGATTTATATGATACCAGACACGTTGTTTATGAAACAAAAGGATTGTCAGAATTAGAATTAGAAAATGGTTATTGGTGGTCATATAAAGAATTCTACAAATGGAATAATGTTTTTAAAGCTTCATTTTCTCACGATAAATTTAAACATCAGATGAAACACCTTTTTTTTACTGGAGGTTGGAAAAAATTTGAGGAATTATGGAATGTAATAATAAATGTAGGAGGATTACAGAAAATGTTACCCTTATTAGAATTGCTATTAAGCGAGATTGAAATGGACGAGACAAAAAAAACAACAGCACACAATAAATAGGGCTTCATGTAGTCGGCACCACCCAGCATGAAGCACCGGTTGAACTACATCCAAAGTAAGCTGGTTCGGTTATGCAGTTATCGCCGGTTTTATGGATCAGGATTGCTAAAAGTAGAGGTAGGAAATAGGGTTTCAGTTATAAAGTTAGGTTCATTCTTCATTTTTTAAGCAAAGTGTTGACAATAAAAGCCTATTAACGAAGAATCAAATTTTTGGTTATTTTTGATGGACGAGTGGAGCATCCCGGAGGGGTTTAGTTAAACACGCGGTATAACCAATAAAGTTCTGCGGCATGCAAAGTTCATCTCTCGTGTCAATTTTATTGTATCTTGATAGTGAACTTCTCTGCAATCCCTTTCAGGCCATATTGTCATAGTTATGGTCAATTGAAAAAAATGCACTTGCATAAGTTCATCAGGAAATGTAAATTTGTACAAAACAATGATATGCAAAGGCTGATATTAGATAATATAGATAAAATCAAGACATTATGTATGTTTCATAATGTAAAGACTTTATTCGCTTTTGGATCGGTATGTACGGATAGATTCAACGATAAAAGCGATATTGATTTGCTAATTTCCTTTATGCCCATGGACTCTGGAGATTATGCAGATACTTATTTTGATTTAGCTGATAAATTTGAGAATCTATTTCAAAGACCAGTTGATTTAGTTACTGACAAATCTTTATCAAACCCATATTTCATTGATTCTGTAAACCAAACAAAGACTTTACTTTATGGATCTTGAAATTAAAAAGTTTTTGTTTGATATACAGGAATCGATCGATTCATTGAAAAATATCTTGGCGATAAGCGTGATTTTAAAGTATATATTGCTGATAAGATGCTGCGTCGAGCTTTTGAGCGTGAATTTGAGATTATTGGTGAAGCAATGAGTCGGATTAAAAACTTGATTCAACATTGAATATTTCAAGTATAAGACAAATTATCAGCTTGCGTAATCGGGTGATTCATGGTTATGATAAAATTGATAATGAGATTATTTGGGGTACGATTGTGAGACATTTGCCTACTTTGAAAATTGAAATACGGGATTTAATAAAATAAAATCAACTTGCCATAACTTGCGCTTTAGTTATTTGGCGTTACAATGCTAGTTTCAATGTTTTCGCTCTTATCAAAGTTCATGTAGTTTGATAGAAAAGTGCTTTGTAATCCCCAACTTTCCATACCGCCAACGTTTGTATATCAATATTATGCCAAAAAAACATCAATTTAAAGAATAAACTCATAATTGATAATTTTGTAACTACCTTGATATTCTTAAGAAGAACTAATAAAATTAAAAACAAAGCCACGAATGCACAAATAAATTATTTGGCACTCGTGGAATTTATTAAAAATTACTTTTTTGTGTCCTTTGTTTATTACAATGTATATGGGTTTCGGTATTCATACCAATTTAACCTGTGCGATTCGGCTTCTTTATCGTCTCCAAAACTTTGGGTAGCAGGATTCCATTTTACTGGCCGTCCAAGTTCAGTTGCAATATTACCCAAACAGCAAAGTGTTGCCGTGCTGCAACCAACTTCTATTGGAGCGATAGGGTCTCTGCGGGACCGAACCGAGTCGATAAAATTCTGCATATGAGGCGCGCTGATTTCGAAGCTTCCACTTCCTTTGGTAGCGCTTTTCTGCATTTGTTCGTACATTTTTTTTCGTTCATCCTGGGTCATATTTTTTGGGCGTATTCCTGCAAGTTCGGCAGGAACCAACGATGCATCTGAACAAGCCAGGTAACCACGTGCCACCTCAATCCATCCTTTTGTACCGATAAATTTGATTCCTTGAGCTGATTCATAATCGTCCAGAAATGGTTGTTCGGTCATTTCGATACCATTGAGATATTTAAATGTGAGATATTTTGTGCCGTTGTACCCTTTAGGAGTTATTAAAGCCGGTCCCGAGCCATCCATGCCAATGGCAGCCTGGGAAATGTCAAACATATGAGCCCCCCAGTCGGCTGTAAAACCATTTCCGGTTTCGCGGTACCAACGCCACGCTCCCCAGAGTTTCTCTTTTTCCTCGGGTACCAATGAAATAGGAGGGCACAGATCGGGATGATAATGAATTTTCGAATCATTCAACGGTCCCATCCATAAGTTCCAGTTTAAATTTCCAGGAACAGGCATTTCAGGAAGATTGAGTGGTTTTGGAGGTTCACCAACTTTCGAGTATATTTTTTCGATGTGTCCGATAGCTCCTGTTTGAACCAATTCAATGGCTTTTTGAAACTCCTTGCTGGAACGTTGTTGACTTCCAACCTGAACAACCCGTTTGTTTCCGCGGGCTACTTTCACCATTTTCAAGCCTTCCTGAATGGTAAATGCCAATGGTTTTTGTACATATACATCTTTTCCTGCCTGGCACGCGTGGATAGTTTGAAGAGCATGCCAATGATCAGGGGTGACTACCTCCACGGCATCAATATCTTTACGATTTAACAAATCTTCGTAACGTTCGTACATATCGCATCGTGAAGCCATTGATTTACCGGCTTGCCATGTTTCAACCCGTTTCTTGAACCGTTGTTGTTTCATCTGGTCGACATCACAGCCTGCGGCAACCTGAACGCCCGGCACACTGGCAAATCCTGCAAAATCGGACATGGCTTGCTGCCCCAACCCGATGAACCCCAAAACTACCCTGTCACTTGGAGCTATTCGTACCCCGTTCATCGTCCAACTGGGAAGAATGGTCAAACCTGTTAAACCCAAAGCCGACATTCCAAGAAAATTTCGTCTGCTTAATCCACTATTTGTTTTTTCTTTCAATGGTAATTGTTTTAATATTAGTTAAACATTCAGCACTTTATATGTATGATCTGTTTTTAAAATTAAAACCCTAATTTATAGTGAATTTTCGAAAAACAATTGTTTTTTAATGCTATTGTTTTCCACAGTTCAAATTTATATTTAATTCAAAACGAAGTGAAGCATTCATATAGTCACGAAGGCAAATATCAGTATAATTACGATGTTCAAATCATCCGTTAAACGGTTATTTTTTAAACAATGCCACAAAGAATGTATTCATGTCGCTCCACGAGTTTTTATCGGCTTCAGCGTTATACTCTATCGGCATATTAAATTCCTTACCAATTTTTGTAGCATCGGGATTCGTAAATGCATGGGTGGCATTGGGATAAACTTTAAAAGAATAATAGGCCCCAATGGAATCCAACTGATGTTTGAATGCATCTACATCTTTTTGAGGCACAAATTTATCGCTTGCACCATGGCAAACGAGTATTTTGGCTTTTAGCAATTCGGTTTTGGCAGGAACACCGGCAAGTGCGCCATGAAAACTGACCACCCCTTTCAGGTTGGCACCCAGCTTGGCCGAGTTAAGCACCACCGAACCGCCAAAACAATAACCAATAGCGGCAATATTGCCGGCATCAGTCTGCGGATATTCTTTTATTTTATTTAGTGCAGCATCTAATCGTGTTTTTGCCAATTGAGGATCTTTATAAAAAGGCATGGCCAGCTCCTGCGCTTCTTTCGGATTGGCAGCTATTTTGCCATTTCCATACATATCAACTGCTATGGCAATATACCCCAGCTTTGCCAATTCTCTGGCTCTCATTTTTGAATAGTCATTTAATCCCCACCATTCGTGCACTACCAGAACGGCAGGTCTTTTTCCTTTTTTACTGTCATCATAAGTAACAAATCCGTTTAAGGTAATACCATCGGCAGTGTAGGTTACATTTTCTTCTTTCACGGTCGAAGTGGAATTTTGAGCACTGGTAAAGGAAATTATGGAGGACACAAATAAAGCTAACAATAAGCTATAAAAATTCAATTTTGTTTTCATGTTTAAGGGTTAATGGTTTAATTTACGCCTTTAAACAATTTATAATAAAAAAAGTTTTAACGGAAACCGTGAGGATAAATATGTATGTTGCAACTCGCAACCCTCAACACATAAAATAACTACCTTTGTCAACTTAAATTTGACTCAGAAAATGTCTTTTATCCGGCATCTTATTGTTATTGTTGGTCCCACAGCCGTTGGTAAAACAGCGCTTGGTATTAAACTAGCCCGCCATTTTTGTACCGAGATCATTTCGGCAGACTCCCGCCAATTTTACCGCGAAATGCAAATTGGCACAGCTACACCATCGGCCGGGGAATTGTTACAAGCGAAACATTATTTTATTCAGAATAAATCGGCTACCGACTATTACAATGCCAGCATGTTCGAATTTGATGCGCTCGAAATGATGGATAAACTATTTAAAAACCAGAACATCATACTTATGGTAGGTGGATCAACGCTATATGTTGATGCTGTGTGTAATGGAATTGATGACCTGCCAGCTATTGATATGGAGCTTCGGGAGAAGCTTATGAAGCAATACCGGGAGGAAGGACTTGAATTTCTTCGCCATAAATTAAAGGTGCTCGATCCCGATCATTATCAGAAAGTTGATTTGCGAAATCCTAACCGGATGCTTAAAGCCATTGAGGTGAGCTTAATAACAGGGAAACCTTATTCATCGATGCTTACTGCAACGAGCAAGGAACGCAATTTTAATATTATTAAATTGGGAATAAACCGCGAGCGTCCCGAATTATTTTCCCGAATTAACCAGCGTGTCGATCAAATGATCGCTGATGGTTTGGTTGATGAAGTGAAAAGTCTGATGTCAATTCGCGAATCGAATGCATTGAAAACAGTGGGCTATCGCGAAATATTCGAATACCTTGATGGTTCCATCTCCCTGAGTTTGGCCATTGAAAAAATAAAAACCAATACAAGGCGTTATGCTAAACGCCAACTCACCTGGTTTTCGCGTGATAAAGGGATGCCATGGTTTCATCCGGAAAATACCGATCAGATCGTTGACTATATTCAATCTAAATTATGATAGATAAATGTTTTGTTATCCGGGTATATGCAATCATTATTAATGATAAGAATGAAGTGTTGTTAAGCGATGAATATATGGTTGATACGCGAATGACTAAATTTCCGGGAGGTGGGCTCGAATTTGGAGAAGGCTCTATCGATTGCCTGAAACGGGAGGCCATCGAGGAATTTGGACAATCCATTGAAATAATCAACCATTTTTACACCACCGATTTTTATCAAAAGGCATTGTTTTATGATAATAGCCAGCTAATTAGCATTTATTATAAGGCACAATTTTGCGATCCCATTCTGTTTAAAATCTCCGCTATCCCTTTCGATTTTCCTGAAAAGGTAAATGGAAGTCAGTCCTTCCGATGGAAATCAATAGGTGAATTAACAGTCGGGGATGTAACTTTTTCAATTGATAAGAAGGTGGTTGAAATATTGAAAGGGAGATAGTTACTGGTGGTCACAAGTGAGAAAGACTGGACACAACTACTATTTAATAAAAAACTTTGCTACGGACTTTACACCGAATTTATAATTTTAATAATACCTTCTTTTATAAGTAATTAGTATTGCTTCTTAACATTTCAAAAAAAACTGATTTACCGAAAGTATTACTGCTTTTTTTATTAAAGAAAATGATTCTAACCTGAATAGTTCATAAAGTTAAATTACCCTCACCCAAATTGAAGCGATCTCAACGAAGTCAGTCCCTCGACCAAACGGTCGAGGGACTATGGCCTTGTGCAAATCGGACTCCTCCTCTCTTTTTGAAGAACTTAGCGCAGCGATCTCTTGACCGCAGGGAGCAGCTAGTTGGGGCTTAGGTCAATAAAGAGATTTGTGAATATGGCAGGCTAATTTGTAACTTAATCCGCTTATAATAATAAAGTTCTTCGTATTAATGAAACTGCAATGATCACCTGTTAGGTACTCGTTGGCTAAACTTGTTAAACCTATAGAATAGCGCGTTTCAAGATAAAAACAAAATTTGTTCAATATAGGATATGAAATCCCGCAAGCTCCCTTTATGCCCAAATCAATAGCATTTAGATCTTCTTTTGCACTTCCTGATTGAATTTTACTAGTATCACTTGAAAGAACATAAGAGTGGATTATTCCAACTCTTTTTGATTTTATAATATAACCAATGGATGGACCTGCATTAGCATAAAAAATAAGTTTTTTCCCTATACTAAACTCCGGATAAATATCAAAAGCAACAATATCTAAATCAAAATGAGTATCCCTATACCATCCTGAACCAGAATGGATACTTGACGATTTAATATCAAATGATTTAGTGGTATAACTTAGTGAAATGCCTATGTTTACTGATTTTACTTCTCTTAATTTGAAATCAATTCCAAACAAAAAGGTATTAGAACTATTACTATCATCCACATGACCATCTTTGAAATATAATTTTGAAGAATTTATACCTCCATAAAGTCCAACTATAGATTGTCCAAACAAAGAATTTGTTAGAAAAATAAATAAAAACACCAGATAGTTTTTCGTTGTCATTTTTTCGATTTTTGGTAATTGTAAACCCCGTTTGGCTTAGTGTCTAGCTTGTTATTGTCCAAATATAAAACTTTTATTTCGTACAGTCTTATTAAATGCTGAAAACTTTTTTTGTGGCTGGAAAATGGAAATATCTGAGCATAGTAGGAGTATAAGTAATATATAATTTTGAGTCCACTCCAAAAACGATGTTTTTGGTAATTCGTAGTATTTATAGTTTTATATACTGCTGAATAATAACATGTTAAATTCGTGTAATTCGTGTAATTCGTGGCAAAAGGACTTTTTAGAGTTGACTCAATTTTAAATAGTTTAGAAATGACAATATTATTAAATTCCATATAAATTGATATTATGGTATAAAAAAATCATTGAGGTGTTTATTAAATGCCATAGGCATGGCAGTATAAAATTATTGGTAATCACGAATTCTACCATACGGTCGTATTTACACAACTTTTAATTTAATATAAGGACAAAAAGTAATAATATGGAATACTGATTGCCCGGCTTACCTATTTGGTTCGTGTAATTAGATGATATATACCCTCTCAGATGGTTAATTTTCAGTTAATACTTCCACTATTTCTATTAAATCGATGATACATTATTCGCAAATCAATTCGCTGAGTCTGTTGTCTTTCATTTTTTTATGACCTTCCTCTGTTTTTTTAATTGCATTCAATAAGGACTTGCAATCAATTGTTCCATGTATCGATTTGAATTTTGTGCTAAATTCCTGTATAATCGAATATATTTTATCTTTTCGGACTTTATTGGCAGAATATTTTTTGCCGTTATAGATTTTCAATACCTTAAATGAACTGGTTACGGCTCCCCAGGTTTTCTGCAAACAACCCATTCATCCGCCAAACCGCACGAAATGTTTAATGCCAAAGATTCATCAATTGTTAATTCATCGGAATAGGCCATTAAAACTGCCTGGGCACAATTGAATCCTGTTTTAAATGATTGCAGTGCCTTTTATTTACTTGACTTCATATGTTTTTTAAATTATAGTTTAAAACTCGAAACGTTCTTATTAAGTCCATATCCACAAGGCTTTTAATGAGGCTTTTCGCTTTTGGATTTATTATTTCAATTCTAAATGATTCCATATCAGTCTGTTTTAAGCAATTATAAAAAAATCCAATTGGTAAATGAAATCTGTTTATCCTTAATCATTCTTATACTTAGTTAACCTTTGTGTAATACTTTGAGTGCCTTAGTGGTTAACTGGCTTTTTCCACAAAATTACACTTAGGAAATCATTAAGGTTCACGAAGAAATAATTTTAAAGTTCCTTCCACCTATTGCCTATATCATCTACCTCTCTCTTTTCCAGCACGTAAAAAATCATCTCAATACTTCCTTTTTTTACTGCAAAAAATATTCTCCTTATGTGAAATATTTTCTATAAATTTGCTCCTTATTTTTTAAAATTCAAAAATATCTTATTAAACATTTTATAATCAATAATTTAAACTAGTAATATGTCCCAGGTTAAACGTGTGTACACCTTTGGAAATAAGCAGGCCGAAGGTAAAGCAGATATGAAAAATCTGCTTGGTGGAAAAGGTGCGAACCTTGCTGAAATGAATTTAATTGGTGTTCCGGTTCCTCCGGGATTTACCATTACCACTGATGTTTGTACCGAATATAACAAATTAGGTCGCGAAAAAGTAATTGAACTTTTAAAGGCCGATGTTGAAGCTGCCGTTGCTCAAATTGAGAAACAGACAGGTATGAAATTCGGCGATGCTGTAAACCCATTGTTGGTTTCAGTTCGGTCGGGTGCTCGTGCATCCATGCCAGGGATGATGGATACCATTCTTAACCTTGGGTTGAACGATGCAGTAGTGGAAGGTCTGGCTAAAAAGACTAATAATCCCCGTTTTGCATGGGATAGCTACCGTCGTTTTGTACAAATGTACGGTGATGTGGTTTTGGATTTGAAACCTGTTTCAAAAACAGATATCGACCCCTTCGAAGAAATTATCGAAGAAGTTAAGCATAAAAAAGGCGTTAAAAACGATACCGAACTTAGCGTTGAAGATCTTAAAGAATTAGTTACTAAATTCAAAAAAGCCGTTAAGGATAAAACCGGACATGACTTCCCAACCAGCTCTTATGAGCAACTTTGGGGCGCTGTTTGTGCCGTATTTAATAGCTGGATGAACGATCGTGCTATTTATTACCGTAAGCTTAATATGATTCCTGAAGAATGGGGAACAGCTGTAAACGTGCAGGCAATGGTATTCGGAAATATGGGTGAAACTTCCGGTACTGGTGTTTGTTTCAGCCGCGATGCTGGAACAGGTGAAAACCTTTTCAATGGAGAATATTTATTGAATGCTCAGGGTGAAGACGTTGTGGCAGGTATCCGTACCCCTCGCGTAATCACACTCGAAGGTTCGAAACGTTGGTCAGTATTAGCCGGTGTTACCGAAGCAGATCGTAAGGCTAACTACCCTTCATTGGAAGAAGCTATGCCAGCGATGTACAAGGAACTTTTCGACATTCAGCGGAAACTGGAAATCCATTACAAGGACATGCAGGACATGGAATTTACCATCCAGGAAGGCAAAATGTGGTTTCTCCAGACACGTAACGGTAAACGTACCGGCGCTGCCATGGTAAAAATTTCGATGGATCTCCTTCGCGAGGGTAAAATAGATGAAAAGACAGCCCTTCTTCGTAATGAAGCTGAAAAACTCGATGAATTATTACATCCGGTTTTCGACAAAGCTCTCATCAAAAAAGCAAATGTATTAGCTAAAGGTCTTCCTGCTTCTCCGGGCGCAGCAACCGGCCAAATGGTATTCTTTGCCGACGAAGCCGAAGAATGGGTAGCTAAAGGTAAGGACGTTGTTCTGTGCCGTATCGAAACATCTCCTGAGGACTTACGTGGTATGGTGGTAGCCAAAGGTATTCTTACCGCTCGCGGTGGAATGACCTCACATGCTGCTGTAGTGGCACGTGGTATGGGTAAATGTTGCGTGTCGGGCGCTGGAGCAATCCATATCAACTACAAAACACGCAAAATGACTATCGATGGCAAAGAATATAACGAAGGTGACTGGATCTCAATTAATGGTTCAACCGGCGAAGTGTACGAAGGCAAAATCGGTACCATTGCTGCTGAATTAAGCGGCGATTTTGGCGAATTGATGGCTATTGCTGAAAAGCACACTCGCATGTCCGTTCGTACCAATGCTGATTCTCCTAAAGACGCTCAGATTGCACGCAATTTTGGCGCTAAAGGTATCGGTCTTACACGTACCGAACACATGTTCTTCGAAGGTGACCGTATCAAAGCGATGCGTGAGATGATTCTTTCCGACGATGTGAAGGGACGTGAAGTGGCTCTTGCTAAACTTCTTCCTATGCAACGTAGCGATTTCGAAGGTATATTCGAGGCAATGGACGGTTTTGGTGTTACCATTCGATTACTCGATCCACCTCTTCATGAATTCGTTCCACACGAAGAAGAAAACCAAAAGACAATGGCTAAGGAATTGGGCATTTCTGTTGAAGCTGTAAAACAAAAAGTGGAATCACTTCACGAATTTAATCCGATGTTAGGCCACCGTGGTTGCCGTTTGGGTATTACATATCCTGAAATCACCGTGATGCAAGCGCGTGCAATTATCGAAGCTGCTTTAAATGTTAAGAAAAAAGGTAAGAAAGTATTACCTGAGATTATGGTTCCTCTTGTTGGTACTACTAAGGAACTTCAACTTCAGGTTGATGTGATACGTGCAACAATCGAAAAGGTATTTGCTGAACGTGGCGAAAAAATCGATTACATGGTAGGTACGATGATCGAAATTCCGCGTGCTGCGCTTACCGCAGATGAAATTGCCAAAACAGCCGAATTCTTCTCATTTGGCACGAATGACCTTACCCAGATGGCTCTCGGCTTCAGTCGTGATGATGCCGGTAAGTTTCTCCCACAATATATCGACCTGGGCATTTATAAATATGATCCGTTCGTAGTTCTCGATCAGGATGGTGTTGGTAAATTGGTTGAAATGGGTATTAAATTAGGTCGTAGCACAAATCCAAAACTTAAAGTTGGTATCTGCGGTGAACATGGTGGTGAGCCACAAACTGTTGAATTCTGCCACAAAGTAGGCATGGATTATGTAAGTTGCTCGCCATTCCGCGTTCCAATCGCACGTTTGGCTGCTGCACAAGCTGCTATCAAAGAGAAAAAGTAGTTAATTCTCAATTTCTATACTGAAAAGCGGTCTACGGATCGCTTTTTTTATTTTAACGAAATGTCATTAAAGGCTCAGTCTGTTTTTATATGGCCGACTTAGTCGCACCCTAAGCTGAAGTTAGTGTAACAAAGTTTGTGAATTAAACGTATAAAAAATATTTGAAATTAAATAGTAACTAACATGTACTTAATGAGCTGTTATTGCCACTTTCTAATGAGTTTAGGTTATATCGCATAATAATTTAAGCAGTTATATATTTTTGGCTTGAATAATGCGAAATTTATTTATTTTTACCAGTAAACATAAATCATTAATAAATTGGCAGATAAACTTAAAATAATCGTAGTCGACGATCATGAATTTTTTCGTAAAGGCCTGATTTTAGTATTATCCAGACTTAAATATGTTGACATTGTTGGCGAGGTTACCAATGGACACGAATTTTTATCGTTAATTGATACGTGTGAAGTTGATATTGTTTTAATGGATATTAGCATGCCCGGAATGAACGGAATAGATGCCACACGCAAGGCGCTTGAAGCACATCCTGAGATAAAAATTATTGCTTTGTCGTCTCACGAAGACGAAAAACACCTCGAAGCTATGATTGATGCAGGAGCCAAAGGGTTTATGCTTAAAAATATTGATAAGGATACCCTCGATCATGCGTTGCAGGTTGTAGCTCAGGATAAACCATTTTTCTCTGAGGAATTTATGCCATTCTTTGCCAAAAAATATTTCGGCGAAAAATCTCAACCTGTAATCAACCTCATTACAAAGAGAGAGTTAGAAGTATTGCAGGCAATTGCATTAGGGTTTTCCAATCAGGAAATTGCTGATAAATTGTTTATTAGTTTGCGAACTGTTACTAACCACAGAGCTTCACTTTATCTGAAAACGGGTACTAATAACACTGCCGGCCTGCTTGCATTAGGAATAAAAAATAGTTGGATAACGATTTGAATGAAGTAATTAGTTGTTTCGTAATCAGTTAATTTAATTTACGTTGTTATTTGTTTTAGTTGTTGTCTTCATTTTGGATTAAGCGTTCTTAAATACACTTGCTACTTTTACCTATACAAGGTGCATGATAATACCAAAAAAAATTGAGCAAAAGAGCTCAGAAAAAAGGATCTTTTTGGATATATGTTTGTAAAGTAAATGAAGCGAAAAAAGTAATGATACAAAATGCCAACAAAATGAAGACAAAAATCATGATCATCGAGGATTCATACACAAACAGGGTATTGTTTAAAGCCCTTCTGGAAGATCTCGATATAGAAGTGGTTGAGTTTTCGAATGCGGTAAAAGCGTTGGCGATGATGGATTCAACCCGACCCAACATTATATTACTTGATATTTGCATGCCGATAATGACAGGCTTTGAATTTTTGCAGGAGTTTCGTCAAATATACCCTACCGTTCCCGTTCTGGTTATAAGCGCTCTGGATGAGCCAATGTTTATTGAACAGGCCTATGCCCTTGGAGCAAATGAATACCTTGTAAAACCGGTTGATAGCGATGAATTAATCCGCCGCATATCGTGCTATATTGAGTGTGAATTAACATATTAAAACAAAAAATAAATAACAATTAAATTAATGAATATGAAAAAGTCAACTATCTTGAAAAGTTTATTTATTACGGCCTTTATCATTTTAGGTTTTAATCTTTCTGCCCAAGAGGTTTTAATGCCAGTTGGGCTGCATGAACATGGAAAGAATAGCGCGGATGCAGTTGTTCCATCGGAAAATACCGACTCTGTAACTGTTGGTTCTGCACTTCAATATTGGGTACAACCTGATGCATTATTTATAGGTACTACAAGTACATTCACATGGTCTATTTCAGGTCTTGGAGCCGTTGGTGTAACTACTACGAATTTGACAACTGTTACATTCGGTGTCGTTTCTGGCCTAGGAACTATTAATGTAGCTGAAACTTCACCTATACCTAGTAGTTGTCCAGGGTCTACGCGAACAATTAATTTTAATGTAATAAAAGTGCCTACAGCTGATTTCGGTATTGATCCTGCTGCACAGTGTGCGAGCGCCGCTGCGTTAACTTTTACTCTTCCAATAACAGTAACCACTGATATTGCCGGTGCCAGCCCCGCTTCTGCAGTAAAGGTAATTTATACTGTGTATGACAAAAGTAACGCCGCCGTGGCAGGGTTATCAAACATAAGTGCTGATTTATCGGCAGGAGCCGCACGTACATTGACAGTTGTTATACCTGCAGGTAGTACGGCAGGAACATATTATGCAAAAATTTCTTCCATCACTGACCGTATATCGCGCAAACCTGCTATAGATATTGAGGGTGCTTTTGCAGTAAATAATGATAGGATTGATCTTGTAGTAAATCCTGTTCCAGTTACCGGACCAATTTTCCATGTACCTAACATGTAGTATTAAAAACAAACAGAAAAATAATAATAACACACATAAATAAATAAACATTATGAAAACATCAACAATTTTTAGAACATTAGTGATTGGAGCATTAGCGCTTATAGCAATGCAGATGAACGCACAGAACGTAGCTACACCTTCAGCTGGTGCAGCTGAGATACTAAATTCAGATTATGTAACCGTTGGCAGCCGTGTCCCTTATTACGTACCTACCGATGCTATTATTCAGGCTATGACCACTGCAAATACTATGAAACAATCAATTTTTAATTGGTCTGTAACAACCGCGGCTGATGTCGCAATGCCTGCTGTCCCATTTTATAAATACGCTGCTCCAGCTGCTCTAGCTCCAGAATATAATGATTTTCGGGTTGCAGCAGCTTCAGGATTTTATGATAACGAAGTAAGTGTTGTTTGGTCAGCTGCAAACGGTTTTGCTGCAGGAACTCAGTATAAGGTTAAAACCGCTGAGAAGAGTGTTACCTTAAGTCCAACTATAGCAGGTTGCCTAGCTTTAACCCCTGTAGAAAAACCTGTTTTTGTTCTGGCCCGCCCAACGGTTGCATTTATTGGAACTGAAGGCGGTGGTTGCACCGTAACCCCAGGCACGGATTTTGATGTTCCTTTAACAATTGCCGGTTTAGGCGATTGGAAGGTTACTTATACTGTGGCTTATAATGGCGGGGCAGCTGGGGCACCTGTTACTTATACTCTTCTGCAGGCTGCTCCTGGAGTAACCGATATTAATGTAATTGCCGAATCAATTTTGTCAAGAACTCCTGCTGCTGGGAATGGTTTAGTTTTTCCAGTACCTGCTGCGCAGTATGGCTATTATGACGTTGTTGTTACAAATATTACTGATCGTACTTCCAGAAAATCTTTGGATGTATTAACTGCAGCTGGTGCAGTTGGTAGCTTTAAGGTTTATGTTAACCCAGTTCCTGTTACTCAGCCAATTCAACACATCAAAAATTTATAACCTAACAATATTATTTGCGTAACATTATTAGCTTTGATTTAATTATTTTGATGTAACCAAATGAACAAGTTGAACCAAATAGTATATCTGATAAGCATCATCATCTGCTTTCATCTGCAAGTAAACGGGCAAACTCCAAATTTGCCTGTTTCCTGCGGAGGAGGGCAGGTTCGTTATGGTGTGCCGGGTAAATTACCAGGTTCGATTATCGAATGGGAAGTAACCGGAGGTATTGTCCTTAAGAATTATAGCGACTCAATAGACATTCAATGGGATATGCAAGCAGGGATTAAAGTTATCAAGGCTACTGAAAATAACGGCTTCTCATGTGCCTCAACTCCCTCTTTTGGCTATGTGATGGTTTCGGTTCCAGGGATTAAATTCAATACTGATACCACAATTTGTAAGGGGCAGATTGCTGTTCTTTCACCTGTCTCTGGTTATTCATCATACCGGTGGAATACTGGAGCCAATACAGATACAATTCATGCCAAAGCAGAGGGTTGGTACCGGTTAAATGTTACGGACCAAGCTGGGTGCGTCGCTATTGATTCCGTGCATCTTACAGTATATAACATACCGGTGGTTAACCTTGGTAAGGATACTTCCGTTTGCGACAATAACATCATTACGCTTGATGCCGGTGAAGGTAGCTTCTATAAATGGTCCACCTCTAACAATGACATTTTCAGGAAAATCGATGTTGGAATTGGCCGAAAGGATATAACTGTATTGGTAACAAACGAATTTGGTTGTGTTGGTTCTGATACCATTAAAATTCTTGCATGCCTCACTGAATATAAGATTCCGAATACATTTACTCCAAACGATGATGGAGATAATGATACATGGCAAATCCAATATCTGGTAGATTATCCGAATGCAAGTGTTGAGGTTTTTGACCGATGGGGCAGGATGGTATTCTCAGCCAAGAACGGTTATCCATCAAAAGGATGGGATGGCTTCAGCAAAGGGAAGCCTGTTCCGATGGACTCGTACTATTACATCATCAAACGAGGCGATGGCTCCGATCCCAAAGTTGGCAATGTTACCATCATTCGATAAAAGAATCATTAAAATACACTAAATATAAAGCTCCTGGCATACGGGGGCTTTTTTTTCTCACAGTTACATCCTTTATTTACTTGCCATGCATACATATATCAAAATTAATATGGAAAATTTTGTTATCACAAATGGAAATGTTTCGTATACAGCTTTACTATCCGGAAAAGAGTAAAGAAAACGATGAATTTTCAGCGAAACAATTGCCATTGGAGAAAATTGATTAACTGTATTGTGGTGTTTCAAATTTTTAGTTTGGCTCAAAAAGCGGAAGCCCAGCAATTACCGCTTTTAAGCCAATATTTGTTCAATGGATTTTTGGTGAATCCGGCCTATGCAGGGTTAGACGGTTTGTCTACAGTAACATTAACAGCCCGCGAACAATGGTTGGGGTTAGCAAATAGGCCAATGACACATATCGTAAGCTTTCAAACGCGCATTTTACCCAAAAGTTTTGTAAATAAGAATGCCTCGGCCCGCCTAAGGATTATGAAACGATATACAAGTGGCAGAGTGGCAGTTGGCGGATACATTTTCAACGACAGGAATGGGATTATAGACCGCACAGGAGCGCAACTAACCTATGCTTATCATATTCCGATGAAAAAAAACTCACTGTCATTTGCTATGTCATTATCGTTGTACCAATTTTCGATAAATCACCATAAAATTGAACTTGAAACTACACACGATCAGTTAATTAATAACACATCACTAAATATGATTATCCCTGATGCAGGCATTGGTGCAGTTTTTACAACACAAGAATACTTTGCCGGTGTGTCGATATCTAATGTGATGCAATCATATGCAAAATTAGGGTACAATTCCGATCAGCAGTTTAAGACCTACCGTCAGTATAATTTAACCTTGGGATACCGCTACGAATTAGGACAAGACCGGACTTTTGAACCAAGTGTTCTGGTAAAAACAACCAATCAGTTAATTGCACAGGTAGATATTACTGCAAAGTTGCATGTGAACGATTGTTGGGGAGGCATTACGTACCGCACAGGTAGTGCACTTATATTGCTGGGAGGGGTAACCATTAATAAATTAAGTTTCGGATATGCTTTTGACTATAACCTGAATGCCATAGGGCAATATAGCTTTGGTTCGCACGAGATTATGGCAGCCTACAAATTTGGCAACAATGCAAGCCGCATGAGATGGTTAAACAGATAAAATTCACTAAAATGCTGTAATATTTAAAGTCATATTTGACTTATAGTAAAAATAAATAAATAAATTTATAAGGTATTCTAATCACAAAAATACATAACTATGGCTCATTTGCCATTTGACAGTCAGCACATAAACTACAATATTCTTTTTGAAAATCCTTTAATTGGCATTATTACGGCAGATATTCACGGTAATTTTTTATCTGTTAATTCTACTTTCTGTAAAATGCTTGATTATTCAGAAAATGAGCTTTTGAAATTGAATTATAGCCAAATAACTTATAATGAAGATAGAGAAAGTAGTAATCTTCTGTTTACAAGAGTTATGAAGGGAGAAATTAGCTCCTTCCAAACACAAAAAAGATACCTTACTAAGCAAAATCAAGTGATATGGTGTGAAATAACAATTTCATCCAATCGTAATGAAAAAGGAGATGTTGAATATATGGTTGGTATAATCACCAATATCAGTAAGCGTAAGGAAGCTCATCAAGCATTAAAGGAAAGCGAAGAGCATTTTCGGTCAACTAATAAAAATTTAAAAGATAAAAATGAAGATTATGTTACCCTTAACGAGGAGTATATTACAATAAACCAAGAGCTAAAAAAGCAAAATGAGAAGATTCAATCATTATATGTTGAATTAGAAGAAAAAGAGGAAAGATACAAATTAGCCTTTCAAACCAGTCCCGATTCAATTAATATCAGTAATATAGGCGGTATTTTTGTTGATATTAACGATGGATTTACACAACTTACAGGTTTCATCCGTGAAGATGTGATTGGCTTTTCCTCTGCTGATTTAAAAATATGGGACAAACCCGAAGATAGGGTAAATTTTTTTGAAGTGCTTAATAAAACAGGAACGGTCGAAAATTTTGAAACTAATTTTCGATGCAAGGACGGTTCGTTAAAAACTACTTTAATATCTTCCAGATTTATCAAAATTAAGGGAGAAGTTCATACTATAAGCATTACCCGGGATATCACGCAACGCAAACAAAGTGAAGAAAAGTTAAAGCAATCTGAAGAAAGATTAAAACTAAAACTCGATTTTATACTTTCTTCTGAAAGCAATACAGATGATCTGAATATTACTGATATTATAGATATTCAACTTCTTCAGGAAATACAGGATGTTTTTACGAGAGTTACCGGTGTGGCTTCGGTAATTACAGATGTTGAAGGACTTCCAATAACAAAACCAAGTAATTTTAGTCGGGTGTGCGATTTAATAAGACAGACGCCTGTAGGATTAAGGAATTGTTATACGTCGGACAGATTAATAGGATTGAACGCTTCAAAAAACAAAATACCAAGTTTTGAAACTTGTCATAGTTGTGGTTTTATCGATGCCGGAGCTCCAATTTATATTGGCAATCGGTTAATTGCATTTTGGATGATTGGCCAAAGTAATATTGGGACAGTTGATAAAGTAAGGATACAAAGTTATGCCACCGAAATAGGTGCCGATCCTCAGCTAATGTTTTCCGAATATCAGCAAATGAAAAATATGACCTTGGAAAAATTCCAGGACATAACTAATTTATTGTGGATTTTCGCAAAGGAACTCAGTGTAACTGCCTATAACAACCTATTATTGGCCCGTAAAATTGAAGAACAAAAAGAATATGAAACAAAATTGATAAAAGCCAAAGAAAGAGCCGAAGAAAGTGATCGTCTAAAATCAGCTTTTTTGGCTAACATGAGTCACGAAATTCGCACCCCCATGAATGCTATTAAGGGCTTTGCACAACTTCTTGAAGAAGAAGATTTAACTCATGATAAAAAATGCAAATACTCTAAAATAATAAACCAGCGTACCGACGATTTGTTGACTTTAATTAATGATCTTTTGGATATTGCAAAAATTGAGGCCGGTCAATTAAACATAGTCCCAAAACAAGATGATCTGAATAACCTATTGAATGAAATATTTCAATTTTTCAAAACGCAACAGGAATATGTGGACCCCAAACCTATAACGCTAAAATATATTAATGAATTAACCGATTTACAGAGTTTGGTTTTAGCGGATTTCTTCCGTCTGCGTCAGATTTTTATCAACTTGGTTAATAATGCTTTAAAGTTTACATCAGTTGGGTATGTGATATTTGGATGCAGGTTGCATGATAACAATACCTTACTCTTTTATGTCGAAGATTCCGGTATTGGAATTCCCGAAGATAAGTATGCTCTTGTTTTTGAGCCATTTCGACAAGTAAATGAGTCGCATTTGTCTCAAAATTATGGAGGCACCGGGCTCGGTTTGTCCATTGTTAAGGGACTGGTTGAATTAATGAAAGGCAGGATTTGGATTGAATCTCAACCCAAACTGGGGACTAAAATTTATTTTACTATACCTTATACACCAACAATATTTGTAAATGATCACGCTGAAATACAAAATGATGGTGTTTTTAATTGGAATGATATAACGATTCTGATTGTTGAAGACGATGAATACAATGCACAGTTAATCATTGAGTTTATTACTAAAACAAAAGCTAAATATTTACATGCCTGGGATGGTAAGGAAGCAATAGAACTAGTAAAATCAAACCCACTTATCGATCTTATACTTTTGGATATTCGGTTACCTGATATTAACGGTTATCAACTTACCAGACTGCTTAAAGAAATTACCCCTAACTCAATAATTATTGCACAAACCGCTTATGCTGCCGAAAGCGATAAACAACGAGCTTTAGATAGTGGCTGTGACGATTATATTTCCAAACCTATCAGTCGTCAAAATTTGTTAAAATTAATTCAAAAGCATTTAAGCGGAGTGCAAAAAAGCTAATATCTTTTATCATTAATAACTGAATAAAAAAAATCATTTCATAGGTGTGATAAACTTTTTATTCAGTTAATAATTTACACTCTATTGATTAACTATTTCATCGCGAAAGTGTTTAATCATTATACTATTTTAAAGTGTAATGCCATCAGTCACATATAAGATTTATATCTATCATTCATTGTGCCATTATTGAAGATGATGAGCTTGAACGGATAATAACTGAAAGCTTCATCAGTCAAATTTTATTTTTGAAACTTGATGGAAGTCTTTTCGAATGCGCTGGATGCCATCGGTATGCTACCTGGTATCCTGGAAATTTTTAAAGAACCTATTGTTTTTGCATTATTTATTTTTGATCTAAATAAAAATAATAATTATGAAAACGCAATTTGAAAAATATCAGATTTTTAGCAGGGGTTAATACCGGATACCGCAATATCAATAACATAATTCTAAACATAGAAAGCTATGAAAAAAACAATTCTGATGATTGCATCTGTTTCAATATTGGTTTCTAAAACAAATGGACAGGATGTGCCCCAAATAAAGGAATATTTGGTTCCTTCTTCCTTTCAGTTTGATTATAAAGTGGTTTACCAAATCAATGAGGAAGACAAGAATACCACTAAAACAATGACTTACTATTTTACCAAAAATTCTGAATTTATGGGGATGGAGCCCCCTGGAGAAGATAAAAAGGATTTGGAGCTTATGGTCAGTACCAAGGATGGAACAATTCTTACGTTTAGTGAAAGACTAAACCATGGTAAAAACCAAAAGCTATTGACAGTGATGAACATGCGAAGTATGATGAAAGGCGCAGGTGAAATTGCCACTGCCATTGGTAAGTCTCTTCCCGTGAAGGATAAGAATGTTTCCGAAAAAAAGAAACCAAATGAAATGGACAATTTTGTTAAGACTGGGAAAACAAAGCAAGTTTTTGGTTACACGGCCGATGAATATTCGAAAGAATTCAATCAGGATAAAAATGGCAAAAAACGTTCAGGTACTATGAGCATTTGGTATGCTAAAGTGGATTTCGATCCCCAAATGATGTTTTCAATGGGGATGGGAAACATGGCTGGCGCTCAGTCAAAATCTATCATGCAGCAATCTCATTCCAACAACATGCTTGGAATTGGTATTACACAGAAAAATTATTTGTTGATAGAAATGTATGCTTCAGAGACGGGAGGAAAAAGTGGCTCAGTCATGAAAGTTGTTAGCATTGAGAAAATTACGTTCAATAAAAGCACCGAAGGATATGTTATTAAAAATTTCAGTGGTATGAGCATGAAGGAAATGTTACAAAAGGAAATGGAAGAAAAATAAGAATAATAATAATGTTTGGATATTCAATTTTCAGAAATTATAATTCTAATTTCAATATCGACTAGTTTGTGAAATTACATAATCATCAAATAATTAAAATGAAAAATGGGGAAATATGGGTTGGTGCAAGCAATCATGGGGTGAATAAAGTTGAATTCGATTCACAAAGCGGCTCCCTATCCTTCAAATCAATTGTACTCTCGAACCAATAAATTACATGTTGGTTCTTTGGGAAATACTGGTTTTGCTTCCTATGACTTTGCAATTGGCAACGGCACCAATGAAATTGTATTCGCTTTTGGGAGTTTTTTCAAACGATAAAAGGGAAGGCAATATTCGATATCTATTATAAATAGCGAGGGAAGCAACTTAAACCATTTGGGATATTATTACTGTATTTAACGAATTGTGAAAATCATTTTAATTTTACCATTAACATAAAAAAAATGATACGATTTTCATTGACTACAATACTTTCGTTGTTCGTTTTTGTTTCTTTTGGACAAATCAAAGCAAAAAATGATAGTTTGCAGGTTAATACAGCTATTATAAAAGTCACATTGCTTGGTACAGGTACACCTCTACCAATTATGGAACGGTTAGGACCAAGTATTCTTGTTCAGGCTGGAAGCGAAAACTTGCTATTTGATGCCGGACGGGGTTGTTTACAAAGGTTAGGTCAACTTAGTATTTCCTATGATAAGTTAAATGCGCTCTTTCTTACACATCTGCATTCAGACCATATCGTAGGGCTACCTGATCTGTGGCTTACAGGATGGCTTACATCAAAAAGAACAACACCCTTGAAATTATTTGGGCCCACAGGCACTGATGAAATGATTAAAAACTTACAAAAGGCCTTTATTTTTGATATTAATATACGGATTGAAGATGATAAAAAGCCGGAGGAAGGCAGCAAGTTTTTGGTTATGGAGATGGAAGAAGGAGTGGTTTATGAAAAAAATGGTGTTAAAGTAATCGCATTTAAAGTAGACCATTATCCAATTGTTCCTGCTTTTGGATTTCGCATAGACTATAATGGGCATTCCGTAGTATTATCTGGTGATACGCGATATTCGGAAAACTTAATCACGTTTGCAAAAGGAACAGATTTGTTAATACACGAAGTAGTAATTGCACCTGACACTTTAAGTAAGTCGGATCCTAAATATCGCATATGGGCTCATCATACCACCGTCGAACAAGCGTGCAAAATCTTTAATGCTGTTAAGCCAAAGCTTGCAGCATATTCGCATATATCAAAGCTTTATGGACGCAATGAACAAGAGTTATTAAAACGGACTAAAGCAAATTATTCAGGTCTGGCAATTATAGGTGAAGATTTAATGAGCTTTTTAATTGATGATTCTGGAGTTGTTTGGCAGAAAAATAACTAAACGAACCAAAAATTATCACATGCAGAGTGCAACCAGCTATATAAAATAATTAATTTTCAGTTATTAAACAAGCACTTAACCTCTCATAAAGACCTGAGTGTATAGCATGCTATCACTTATATAACATTTTTCCACTGTGAATTATTTTAGTAGGTTGTTTATAAATATATTACCATTAAATTTTAAAAAATGAAAAGAAATAAATTTATCTTATCTGCTCTTTTTATTGCAGTTGCACCATTGGCAGTGATTTCTCAAAATATAAAGAAAATGAGAATAACAGGTAAAGGATTTAAAGTAAAAGCAGGCGAGGGCAGGCTGCATGGTCACATAAAATTAAAAGTTGTTAATTCAAACATACTGGATTTAAAAATATCCGGAAGTGACACTGATGGAGGCTTTGCTATGTTTGAGCAAACATCAATATCACAGGGAAGAGGAACGCCATTGCATGTTCATCACTTACAGGATGAAGCTTTTTATGTTGTTGATGGCGCTTATTATTTTCAGGTAGGTGATGATAAATTTCATGCAGGCGCAGGCGATAGTGTTTTTTTACCAATGAAAGTGCCCCATGCCTGGACACAAGAGAGTGAAAAAGGGAAAATGATTGTAACCTTTCAGCCAGCAGGAAAGATGGAAGAATTTTTTGTCACTATGGCTGCATTGGATCATGAACCTGCAGCCAAAGAAATCGCTCAAATTTTCGCTGACAATGAAATGCAGGTGGTTGGGCCGCCATTGAAAATAGAATAGATTTTTGATAAATCATGTTTTCAAATTACATTAAATGCCTTCCTATTAGGCTTAGTGTGGTAAGTGCTTTTTAACAAATTAATAAAACGGTATGATTACCGGGTTCATGGCGGACAATTAAAAAATGACTTAGTTTTCCAAAACCACAAGTTTAGATTGAATTATGTTCAGTGTTTACTTTCATAAGAAGTATCATTGTCTCTTCTTTCCTTGTGCCTTATTTGGCAACTTTCTTCATCAGGGAGTTTCTCCATGAAATTTAGTGAATTAATTGTCAATTTATATTCATAACCCACTATAACAATCATTTTCATCTAGTTATAGCATCCTAAACTAATTAAAAAATAAACTTATTGTGTTATATTTACAGCTAACGCTTATTGATTATTAATAACAAAAGTCATTAAAATATTTTTAAAAGTTATTTAATTTGTGAAAATATTTTATTGGATTCGTGAATACGCAAATTGGTATAAATTTTACATTTTTAAACTTTGGTAACGAAAAACCTTTTCGAACCTTAATAGAGGAAGAGTTTGGCATGCCTGTTTTTATTGAAAATGATGCCAGCGTATTAGCCATTGCCATAAGTAAATTCGGATTAGCAAAGGGAGTTAAAAATGCTTTAGTGTTAAAGATGAGTTGGGGTGTTGGTTTAGGATTGATATTAAACGGTCAGCTTTATCGTGGTCATGCTGGTTTAGCCGGCGAATTTAGCCATATCCCCATTGTGGATAATGATATTATCTGTTCCTGCGGTAAACAGGGGTGTCTTGAAACCGAAACTTCAGCTCTGGTGCTGGCAAAACCCAATCAATTTTTAACAATACCCATTCAACAAGAGCTTAATAAATACTGCATTCCTCTTATACAGGAAAATACAAGAATTGTTGTGTCAAAACTCGAGGAAAACGGCGGATTGCTTGGAGCCGTTGCCATGGTATTCGATAATATTTTCGTTGAAAAAGGGAAGTAAAACATGAACACGTTAGAATTATATCAAACCATAAAATAATATGAAAAAAAAGATAATAATAGAAGTATGTGCGAATTCCGTTGAATCTGCATTAGCGGCGCAGAAAGGCGGAGCTCAGCGCGTTGAATTGTGTAGTAACCTAATTGAAGGTGGAACTACCCCCGGTTTTGCTTCGATTGAAATTGCCCGGAAACTGTTATCTATCAAACTTAATGTGTTAAT
The DNA here is from genome assembly GCA_038213375.1 of Bacteroidales bacterium. GTDB lineage: Bacteria > Bacteroidota > Bacteroidia > Bacteroidales > JAAUTT01 > JAAUTT01. The sequence continues at coordinate 30,946 of JBBQTB010000045.1, forward strand.
TCGACCCAGAGGTGGAGATTTTCTTTATAACGATTTGGAATTTAATATTATGAAACGTGACATAGAGGTATGTAAAAACCTCGGTATTGATGGAGTGGTAATTGGTATTTTGGACGAAGATGGTAATATAGATAAAATACGGACACTTGAATTGATTGAGGTTGCCAGACCCATGAGTGTAACCTTTCACAGGGCATTTGATATGGCAAATGAGCCTTTTGTTGCTCTTTCAGCACTGATTGAGCTTGGTGTAGACAGACTCCTAACGTCAGGACAGAGGAACAAAGTTACTGATAATCTATCACTAATCGACAAGTTGGTAAAAAAAGCAGGAAATCGGTTATCTGTTATGCCCGGAGGAGGAATTTCAAGCAGCAATATTAAAGATATCGCTATGGCGACTAACGCCAGGGAATATCATATGACAGGGAAAAAGGACATTGCAAGCCGGATGAAATATAAAAACCCGCAGGTAAGCATGGGTGATGACCATAACATACCCGAATATGCCATCTCGGTTACTGATTCGGAGGAAATCAGGCGCATTGTTTCTCTGGTAAGTAATTAAATTATAACTAAAGTAATTACTTTTGATCATGAAAAAACTTCTCATAGTTATATTCTTAGTAACATTGTTTATCAATGGTTGCAGGAACGAACATCATTTTATCACCGATAATAGTTACCGCGAAACAGTAAACCAACAATTTAAAAAACAAAAGGATCTGGCCATTGGACGTTCGGAAGCTCTGTTTGCAGTATTCAATCAACCCCTAGTTTTAGAGGAAAAAGAAGCATTAGAATTTCTTTATGCTTTTATGCCTTTAAGTGATTTGGCCGATTATAACGGTGAATTTTTCATGAAAAATGTTCGAACGGCTTTCAAAACACGTGATTGTTTCTCATGGGGCAAACAAGTGCCTGAGAATATATTTAGACACTTTGTTTTACCATATCGTGTAAATAATGAGAACCTCGACACATCACGAGAAGTTTTTTTTAATGAATTAAAAGACAGAATAAAAGGCCTTTCCATGAAGGACGCCGCTCTGGAAGTAAATCACTGGTGTCACGAAAAAGTAATATACCGGAGCACCGATGGCAGAACAAGCGCTCCACTAAGTACCGTAAAAACAGCATTTGGACGTTGTGGCGAAGAATCAACCTTTACTGTTACTGCAATGCGATCAGTGGGAATACCTTCCCGACAAATATACACACCGCGTTGGGCACATTCTGATGATAACCATGCATGGGTGGAGGTTTGGGTTGATGGAAAATGGTTTTTTATGGGAGCTTGTGAGCCCGAACCGGACTTAAACATGGGTTGGTTTGCTGTACCTGCCACCCGGGCAATGCTTTTGCATACGCGTGTTTATGGTAAGTACACTGGAACTGATGATGTAATCGCTAAAAATGGACTATATACGGAAATAAATGTAATTCCAGCATATGCTCCGGCAAAACGAGTGTATGTAAAAGTTATCAATTCAGACAGTAAACCCGTTTCGGAAGCATTGGTTGAATTCAAACTTTACAACTATGCCGAATTTTACTCCATCGCCCGGTCAACCACTGATAGTTCAGGTATTTGTTCGCTTTTAACCGGATATGGTGATCTACTTATCTGGGCAAGTAAAAACGGGTTGGTTGGTTATAAAAAAATCTCTGTTAGAAGCACGGACACGCTTACGCTGATATTGAATAAACCCAATTTTGAAGAACGCATCGAATCGTATGATTTAACGCCTCCTTTACCCGGAAAAATTGTAAAAGCTTCAGAAAAAGGAAGGGAAGAAAATAGCCGTCGGTTGAAACACGAAGATGAGGTTCGGCTTAAATATGAAAAGACCTTTATCGATTCCTCAACAGCACTCAATGTTGCTGAAAAGTTAAAAATTAATAAGGATTCCACATTTAAAATTCTTCAGACAAGCAGAGGTAACTGGTCTGAAATAGTGAAGTTTTTGGAAGGAGCAAAACCAGAATTGCGTTCACGAGCATTGCAACTTTTATATGCAATTTCCGAAAAAGACAAGCACGACACTCCGGCTGACGTATTATCCGATCACTTAAATTATTCGAACTCATCGCTTGCTTTATCACCGGATATATTTCAGAAAAATGTACTAAACCCGAGGGTTGCCAATGAATTAATATCATCATATAAAGAGTTTTTTCAGAAAAAATTCAGCATCGATTTCATTCAAAATGCGCAAAAGGATATTAGTGTACTTTTTAACTGGATTAATAAAAATATTAAAATTGATGATGATTCCAATACATCAAGAATTCCTTTAAAACCACGAGGAGTTTATGAACTCAAGTATGCCGATAAATTATCGCGCAATATCTTCTTTGTTGGCATATGCCGAAGTTTTAATATTCCGGCACGACTGGAAGAAACTCGTGGAATTCCCCAATATTATCGGAATGGAACATGGAACGATGTGTATTTTCAATCAAAAACCATATCCAATCAACCAAAGGGATTACTGGTATTGAACTATCTGCCAATGAACAAAGAGCTTAAACCTGAGTATTACACTCATTTTACTATTGGTCGATTTGACGGATCGGGTTATCAAACACTCGATTATGAATTTGCCGATGCATTTAAATCATTTCCAGCCAAACTATCGCTCGATACCGGAAAGTATGTATTGATAACAGGCGTAAGGTTGCAGGACGGAACAGTTTTGAGTAGGCTCAAATTTTTCTCAATCGCAACCAACAAAGAAAAAATGTTGTTACTTGAGTTCAGAGATAAAACATCAGTAAATGCTAATGGATACGGTTTTATTCCGCTTGAATACGAGTTTGATATTTTTAAAACAACACTGAAAAAATCGATAAAAGAATTGTCTTCAAAATCTGGAATGGTGTTTGTTTGGATGGATCCGGACAGCGAACCAACCAAACATACGATGAACGATATTCTTAAATTTAAATCGAATTTTGATCAATGGCCGGGATCTATTCTTTTTCTTGTAAAGCCTGACTGGATTATGTCGAGTTTTACCCCGACCAATTACCCCAATCTTCCAACTAAAAGCTTTTTTGCCATTGACCAGAGGGATTATTTATCTGTAGTTGAAAAAGCTATTAAACAGCAATTTGATAATAACTATCCAATCGTATTAGTGATTGATAATACCGGAAAGGTGATGTTTTTCTCAGCTGGATATAAAATTGGAAATGGCGAGGAAATATTGAAGAAAATTGGTGAAATGAAATATAGCCTTCTAAAATAGCTCCAAATATGTAATCACAACTTTTCTTTTTTTGAAATCCTTCTGTTCCAATACAGGTAAAAGGGAATACCGGTTGCAATTAGCAATATTCCCAGCATTGCTTCCCGTGGTTTGGTGAAAAAGGTAATGATTACAAGCGCCATACAGAACAACACGAAAAAGCCGGGAATAATGGGATATCCCCATACTTTGTACGATCTTTCGAGTTTGGGTTCTCTTACACGCATAATAAAAACACCCAGGGTATTCGCTCCATAAAAGAAAAATGCAGCAAACACCAACATATCGGTAAGTTGATCAAAACTCCCTGACATCACCAGAATGGAAGCCCAAATAGCTTGCATCCACAATGCGTGGTTAGGTGTATTGTATTTTGGATGAATAATAGCCGCTTTAGGAAAGAATAACTTGTCCTTTGCCATGGCATAATATATTCGGGGAGGCATAAGAATGGTGCTGTTGGTGCATCCAAATGCGGTTAGAAGTATTAATATTGTAAGAAGACCAACACCTATGCCACTGGCAAATTGATTTACCACCGCGATAGCTGCAACTTCATTTTGTAATTTAAACACACCTATTAATTTATCTACGGGAAGCACATACAGATAAGTAAAATTGACCACAACATATATTGCAATAACGATAAGCATTCCACCCAGTAGGGCTAAGGGTATATTTTTTTTTGGATTTTTAATTTCGCCACCTATAAAACCTATGCTATTCCATCCTTCATAAGCCCAAAAAGCCGCCAACATAGCTCCAAACATTGCTTTAATAAGGTCAAAATCGTACCAATTGTGATGTACAAAGGATACCGAATTGGTGGTGATGTTGCTAAAACTGCCGCCTCCAAATATTAGTCCCGATACAACAATAATTACAAGCCCGCCAATAATAAGTTTGGTAATGGAATTGCTAAGAAGGGATACTCCATTTAGCCCTCGTGTATTAAAAAAGGTTAGCGCGGTAATAAGAAGAATGGTAAGTGCTTTTACACCAATATTATCAAAAGGTTTGAAAATACCAAGAAACGATATCTGCTCAATAGCATGCGATAAATGAGGGAGTGGCACCACTGAATTGAACGAATGAGAAAACAAATAAGCGATGGATGCTACCGCCGCCGATTTGATGACCGTAAACACGCTCCATCCATACATAAATGCCATAAAGCGTCCATAAATGCGTTTAAAATAGACATATTCCCCTCCGGCATCAGCCAGCATTCCTGCTATCTCTGCATTACTGAGCGCACCAAAGAGTGATATTAATCCGGCAAGTATCCAACAAAGAAGCACGAGGGAAGGCGAAAGGAGATCGGCCGACATGGGCGCGACTTTTTTATAAATGCCTGAACCAATGATAGAGCTTACTACCAGAATCATGGTCGATCCCAGTGTTAGTGACTGTTTGAGTTTACCCTGGGGTTTAGAAATATTATGCATCTGTGCCAGTTCAAAATATTTAGAGATATAAAAATAAAGAATTTACTCTGTTAATGTCGTTGACTTAAGCAAAATTAACCCCAACTCCTTAAAAAGCGGCTATAACTTGCGGCTTACAATGCACAAGTTAGCCTTCCATGTTAAGGAGGGTTTGGAGGATAAAACCTTAATTCAACGACATTTATGCTTACTTATTAATTTCGGGAAGTTCCCATTGTCTTTTTAAGTTATTATATAATTGCCTAGTAAGTTGCACTATTACAGGGTTTTTTTGTTTGTCAAGCCAAAAGGCTATACGTTTCAAGTTTATTGGAGCCATACTTGTGCAACCGCTTGTTGTTATAATGGGGTCCGTCCAATTGTGAAGAAATATACACGATCCGCATCCTGTTTTCACAGGTGGTGGATTATGATCGATTACAATGCCTAAATCATACCGTGCACCCACTGAATTCATTTTTTCGGACGATTGCCAATCGATAGTGTCCGTTTTTTCAATTTTCTCTCTCGAAACAATCTGGTTGTAATATTTCGATTTTACATCATCAACGCATTCAATCATTTCCGTAATATGGATGTAGGGCATTTTTAAATTTGTAGTCTGATCTGCCGGTTCATACCCAAATACCTTACTAAGGCTAAATATCCCCGCCGGACTTCTCCCGTCTCCTTCTTCTTTTTTGGGTATGTCTGAAAAGCTTGATTGTTTATGCAAACCTATTCCCAAACCAAGTCCATTTCTTCCAATACTAACAGGAATAATATTGCCCGATAGTTTCCATTCTGCATTTGCATCACTTCGTTCATAGCAATATAAGTTGCCACCGTTAGCAGTTACGGAATTTGTTAAAACCAATATCAACTGGCCAGTTGAAGAAGTAATCGTACCTACTTTTTTCATATGGATACAAGAAAAAATAGTTAATACACAAAGTAAAATCCGGTAATCAAAATATTTCTTTGACGTCATCAGTACTAAAGTTGTTTATTGCCATTTTATATTGCGATCTCCGATTGAACAAACACTATATTATCCTGAGTTTTGAAAATTTATTTATTAACCGCAAAATACAGCTTTTACCGGCAACTAGCAAATGGGGTATTTTATCAATGTGACTGACGGGGCGAAGCTATTTAGAATTGCTCATTTAGGAGATACTCTATTTAACCATTAAAGGGGAATATAACTATTTTCTGAATTTCAACGGTTTTACCCTTAACCATAAAGAGGAAACGTTGAAAATTCAGAAAAATTAATTTTTAGGAGTAGTGTCAACAAACTGCGGGTTATTGGAATTGTGTTGTTAATAAATTGTAAACTAATTATATATACATATTTTATTAATAATTATACTAGGGTTATCTTCTGCTAGAGGAGTATAACCGTAACTACGTTTGCTATGAAAATCGAAAAAGTTGTACATAAGGATGATGTAAGAATTAAGGTGGAGGTTCCCTATAATGATAAAAATTTATCGTTAATTAAACAAGTACCAGGTATAAGATGGAGTAGGACCATGCATTCGTGGCATATACCATATACTAAAGAAGCATATGGGATGTTGAAAAATCTATTCCCGGATATAGAATTGCCCGAAAAACAAATAAAAAGTATTCCAAAGGAAGTAATACCGGCATTACCATTGATCACATCCGAAGTTAACCCGAAACTATTGGTAAAACAGAATACTACGAACAATATCGAAATTTACCAGGTAAACAGAAAGATACAGGTAAAGATGCCCAAAAACGAGGAGGATATAAAATTTATAAAAACGATTCGATTTAGCCAATGGAACCAGCGATTGTTTCGATGGGAGTTGCCTAATTATCCTGGGAATTTAGAGAAACTGAAGGATTATTTCAAAGGACGAATATCGGTAATTACAGTTTCGGATTGTATTGAAGCATCTGATAAGGAAAGGAAAAGTGGCATTGGCGAAGTGCTTTGTATAAGAACCCTCGCGGGAAGGATAAGAATTATAGGGGCATATCATCATGAACTGTCCAAAATCATAAAAAAGGTACCATATCATCATTGGGACGAAGTAAATAAGTGGTGGACTATACCTTTCTCAGAAAAAATTATTGACGACATCAAAACATGCATTCAACATCAAAATCTCAGCTATTTGTATGAAGAAGAAATTTCAACGGGTACAAAAACGCCGAGACTCAGTTCGTTGGATGCGGCAAATTATAGGTTTTGTCCCAACGAATATATTCAAAAACTAATTGAGTTAAGATACAGTGCTCAAACCCTAAAGAGCTATAAATTAAGTTTTGAAGAGTTTATCAATTATTATCCCAAGCATGATATTAACCGTATTGACGAACCCATGATAGTTGCCTTTATCAGGTATTTAGTTACAGAACGGAAAATATCGTTATCATACCAAAATGTTACTATCAATGCAATTAAGTTTTACTACGAACGAGTTCTTGGTGGACAGCGAAAAATATACAGGATAGACCGCCCCAGAAAGGAAAGAACACTACCGGTGGTGCTGAGTGAGAGCGAGATTGCACTTGTGTTTAAACAGGTGATAAACTTAAAGCATAAGGCATTGCTTATGCTTATTTATTCGTCGGGTTTACGAATTGGAGAGGCGATACGGATGCAAATAAATGATATTGATTCGAAGCGCAATCAGGTGCGGGTTGCACAATCGAAGGGGAAAAAGGATCGATATACCCTATTGTCGAAAAAAATGGTATTGATATTACGGGAATATTATAAAATGTATAAGCCCAAGCAGTGGCTTTTTGAAGGTATGAAAGGCGAAGATTATTCGCCAAGCAGCATACAATCCATATTAAAACAAGCTATTGATAAAGCAGGAATAAAAAAGCATGTAACATGTCATACTTTGCGTCACAGTTTTGCCACCCATTTATTAGAAAACGGTACTGATTTAAGGTATATACAAAGTTTATTAGGACACGAAAACAGCAAAACCACGGAGGTTTACACCCACATCACGACTAGAGGATTTGACCAGATAAAAAATCCAATGGATGGAATAGATATATAAACAAAAAACATTGTAGAACGGAATAGTTTACTAAATTGCACAGAAAATGGCCTGAATATGAAAATGTATTTTCGAAATATTTTTAACCAAAAAAATGAATAACCGCTAAATACAAGGACCAGCTAATAGGAAAATAACCCCAATTGGGGTTATACCGATGTTACCCACCATAATAAAAAAGAGACAGCGACAATGAACAGACACAGAATGACGAAAATTAAAATGAGTACTAATAATCAATTAAAAAAGGAGGACACATGCAACACAAACACAGAGTGAAAAGTAGAAAGTTGAAAGTAAAAAGTATAGGAGTGGCAACACTTTTAACTTTTACCTTTTCACTTTCAACTTTAATGGCACAAGAAACCATTC
>JBBQTB010000046.1:0-38936 GCA_038213375.1 Bacteroidales bacterium
GAAACATATCTACGATACTCTCAATTACAAATACGCACCCTTTGCAAAGAAAAAATCCGTAGTACACAAATCTGAATTTAACGACTGTCAAATTACTGAAAAACACTTTTTTCAGTCAGGTTAGCTGCAATGTGGGTTAAAAGAAAAGTTGTAAATTTAATAATCAAAGGCCGGAAATTTTCCAGCCTTCTTTATTATTAAATCCATGTGATCAGGTTAAAATCCTGTCTGTGTGGAAGGTCAGCATGTTTAGGGAAGATTCTGATACCTAAATCGAAAGCTCCGGTTTTAGTTGGTACCACATCTACATCGTAGGTGGCAATTTTTCCGTTTAATGAAACCAGCTTAAGCTCCTGCGAATGAACTATCTTAACCTGATTATTAGGTATAATCATCTCAACGATAACTATTTCAACACCGATATCCTCAGATGATAGTTCGTTTAGATCGAGAACAACTTCGCCCTTGTATGTCTTTCCACTAATAATATTCTCTTTCAATACATCAGGCAATTTTACCGAAACTACCCCTATGCTTTCCCAACTGCGATATATTTTCTTTTTCCACGAGGAAAGTTCTTTAGCAAGTTCGTATTCATTATCCTTAACCCGCTTCGACCGTTCGTAAAGTTTGCTATAATAATTGTCGTCATAATCACGTAACATCCGCTTGGAAGTATAATTGGAAGCTACTTTAGAGATGGAATTCTTAATATATTTTACCCAGCCGACCGGAATATCGTCATCGTCTCTGAAATAGAAAAGAGGGGCTATTTCATTTTCTAGCAGGCTGTATATCATTTCAGCATCAAGTTCATCTTGAAAATCGCTATTGTCATAGGTTGTCTCTTCGGGTAATGCCCAGCCTGCATCAGGATAATAACCTTCGGCCCACCAACCATCAAGAACACTAAAGTGCAGAACTCCATTCATTACCGCTTTTTCACCACTTGTTCCCGAAGCTTCCAAAGGTCGGGTAGGCGTATTGAGCCACACATCAACGCCCTGAACCAGATGTCGGGCAAGGTCCATATCGTAATTTTGCAAAAACAATATTTTACCCATAAATTCCGGCCGCCTTGATATTTCAACAATCATCTTTATTAAGTCCTGACCGGCTTTATCTGCCGGATGAGCTTTCCCGGCAAATATAAATTGAATTGGCATTCCCGGATTATTTAAAATACGCGAAAGTCTTTCCAGATCCTTGAATAATAAATGAGCTCGCTTGTAAGTGGCAAAGCGGCGCGCAAAACCAATTGTAAGAGTATATTTATTCAGTTTATCGGAAACCTCTACAATATGTTTTGGGTTTTCGTAACGTTTAATAGATGACTCCCGCATCCGGTCTTTGATATAATCGATCAAATCACGGCGCTGATTATTACGAATTTTCCAAATATCTTTATCAGGAACTTCATAAATCTTTTCCCATAAATCTTTATTTAATTGATTATGAATAAAATCTCCCCCAAATTTGGATTCATATAACTGCTGCCATTCTTTTGCTGTCCATGTTGGGTAATGCACACCATTGGTCACATAGCCTATGGTAAGCTCGTCGGAAAGAAATTCCGGCCACATTTTACTGAATATTTCTTTGCTAACCCGGCCATGAATACGGCTAACTCCGTTCACATACTGAGAAATGTTGGCTGCAAGAATACTCATGGAGAAATGTTCTGAAGGATCGTTTGGGTTTATTTTACCCAAACCCATTAATTGAGTCCACGAAATGTTTAACCGGTCAGGATAATGGGCCAGATACATACGCATCATGTTCTCCTCAAAAGAATCATGTCCTGCTGGCACGGGGGTATGGGTAGTGAAGAGTGTGGATGCCCTCATTATTTCGAGTGATTCACTAAAAGTTAGTTTTTTCCCTCCGATATAATAGTTTAATCGTTCCAAACCTATAAAAGCAGCATGCCCTTCATTACAGTGATATAAGTCAATTTTCATGTTCATGGCAAGGATTGCCCTTATACCGCCCACTCCAAGTAGTAATTCCTGCTTAAATCTGTTTTCCCAGTCACCACCATATAGATGATGTGTTATTGACCTGTCTTGTGGAGTATTGTCTTCGTAATCGGTGTCGAGCAGGTAAAGCTCAACTCTTCCGACATCCACTTTCCAGATTCTGATGTTTAATGTTCGGCCTGGAAGTATGATGGAACAGGTTATCCAATTACCATCCTTATCACGGACCGGAATAGCCACTGTTTTTGAAAAATTCTGAGGTTCCGATACAGCCATTTGATCACCGTTGAGGGAAATAACCTGTTTAAAATACCCAAACCGGTACAACAAGCCAAAACCAACCATATGAACATTTGAATCAGAGGCTTCCTTGAGGTAATCACCTGCAAGAATTCCCAGACCACCTGAATAAATCTTTAATGAGTTGTGTAATCCGAATTCCATGCTAAAATAGCCTATTACAGGATCTTTACGTTCCTTTTTTATGGCCATGTACTGGGTAAATTTCTCATAAACCGAAGTTAGTTTTTCAAGAAATTGTTTATCGGATTCGAGCTTTAACAGACGGTGATATGAGATCATCTCAAGAAATATCATCGGGTTTTTTTCACTTTCAATCCATACGGTAGGATCGATGGATTCAAATAGATCCTCAGCCTCATAGTTCCAGCACCACCAAAGGTTTTTCGACAGTGCTTCCAAAGCAGCTAAGCGTTCAGGTATATTTTTTTGAACCAAAAGTCGTTTCCATTTAGGCTGAGAAACAATTTGGTATTTTTCCACATGCGGCAATTGTTCCGCCGTTTCTTTCTCAACAAAAAGGCCGGCCCGTTCAATGGATTTATGCAAGGCAATGTCGTATGCAGTATAATAATAGGAGATAAAGTTTTTCCAGAGAGCAATGCGCGACAATTCCGAAGCTTTGTTTTTGAGATAAATTGTATGTTCGGGACTCATTTTTGAAAATTCATGAATCCGGCTCGCTACATTACTTACAACATAAGCTTCATTATCATCGGTACGCTCAATAATAGTAATAGCTTCTTTGGAAATACTGCTTTCCTGACGAACCCAAAGTCCGAAACCTGCCAGAGAAGTAGTAATTGTTGGAACATGGAATGCAAGACTTTCCAAAGGTGTGTACCCCCATGGTTCGTAGTAAGATGGAAAAACAGATAAATCGAGTGCCGATAAAATTTGATAGTATGGAAGGTTAAAAATACCATCGTTGCCATTCAGATAGCATGGAACAAAGATGGCTTTAATTTTCTGGTTTAATTCGTTTGTTAAACCTGCCTGTACAAACCGTTTGATAATAGGATCATATTCAACATCATGAAGATTGTGGGTTAAATATTTACCTGCCGTATTTTGGCAATCGGCACCATTCAGAATATTAAGCAAATCCTTTCTTGGTCCGTAATGGTTTGCCGGGATAAAAATGAAGGCAATAATATTTCTATCTAAGGTTTGATACGAACTTAACTGACCCAATGCATCAATAAATAAATCGATACCCTTATTTCTAAATTCATATCGACCTCCTATTCCAACCAATAGGGTATTATCATCAAGTGTTTGGCAAACTAGTGCACTTGAAACATCGAGTAATTTTTTCCGTGCCACACTGCGTAAAATATCAAATTGTTCTCCCTGCGGAACAAAGGAATCTTCAAATCCATTGGGAGTGACCAAATCAACGGGTTTTTCAAAAAATTGTGCACATTCTCTCGATGTTATTTCGCTAACAGTGGTAAAAGCATCAGCATTTCGAGCTGATAGTTTTTCGAGGGATTGTTTGGCTACTACATTAAACTCAGTTGCAATAATGTCACCATTATATTGATTCAGTTTACTATACAGAGGGAGGTCGTTGCCAGCAATTGATCGGCCAAGCGCAGTTGCATGGGTGGTGAATACAGTGGCTATGGAAGGCATGTAAGTTTTTAGATATAAAATGCCGGTACCAGTCATCCATTCATGAAACTGTGCAACTACCTTGTCGCGGATGCTGAGGTGAAAACGGCAAAAGCTTTCAATTACCTTCCCTGCCGCGTATCCAAAAAGTGCCGGTTCTATATAGTCCCATTGTCCTGATAAGGAGTCGAGTTTATAAGTCTCCCAGAATATTTTAAAAATATCGTCTTTCTGCGGCACGAAAGTCATAAAGTCGACGATGATTACTATTGGGTTACCCGCAATATTCCACCGACCTATTTTTACACCAAGACCTTCTTCGACAGCTCTTCCTCGCCATGATTTAAAAAGTAACGGATCCTCAAGAAATTCCGGATTCTGATTGGTATCACGCCAAACATCGGGTCCTATCAGGATATAATTACTTTTTAATTTTTCAACTAGTGTTAAAGCTTTTGTTGAAATAACAGTGTGTATACCACCCACTTTATTACAAACTTCCCAGCTTGTTTCAAATAAATAGTTTGGGCTTTCCATTTTATTAGAATATCGTTAAATTCAAATTATATGTTTTTATTAACTTAAATCAGATTTGTTTCCTTTTTTTTTTCAGGCTTTTTTTCTGAATTTTCCTGTTGGAAATCTGTCTTTTTTTTTGTTTTTATTGATGAAGGTTTTTCTTTTTCTTGTGCTGTTTTTGATAATTCAATCTGGTATTTTACTATTTCCTTGTCTTTTTCAGCGAGAAGTCGAATAAGTTCATCTACTTTCTGTTCAGTAATATTCTCCTTGATATCTTTCTTCACACGTATTGTAAAGTCGCTTAATACATTCATGTAATTGATAAAGGCATCGTACGGTGACTCGTAAGGATTTACATATGAATAAGATGGTCGGTCGGTGAAAAATTTAGTGGACATATAATAAAAATGATCCGATGCCTGAAGGTATTTCCAATCAATCTTAATTTTTGGGTCCACACTTTTTTCTACCAGATCGCAAAGTCCATATAATTTGGCAAAGGCTTCTTTTTGAAGATCATTTCCAAGCCAGGCGGTCAAATCGCGTTCTTCATCGGCCCAAGATATTGGCGATGGAACACTTATTGATGCCACTGGTTGTTGATTCCGGATGATGTCAGATGGGAAGCTAAAGGTATAGTCCGTATGTTTAAATATTGATTGGGGCATATGTTTCAGAAACTCAAAAATACCTGATTCGCCTGATTGTCTTCCGCCAAATGTCTCGTAGTCGATAAAAATATTGACGTTTTCCTCGCGTTTATCAATATTATTTAGCCAGTTAGCAAATTTTTCAGTTGTTAACGGGTATTGGTTCCAGGTTTTATTTGAAAACCGGAAGGATAAATCATCGCTTAATTTAAAGTTTCTTAATAAAAGTTTTAACCGTGGGTTTATAGCACTACAGTAGAGATAATTGGAGCTTTTCCAACCAAGAATATGTTTGGCTCCTTCGGTTATCATTCCTTCGAATCCCATGTTGGCTATTTGCTCTCCAATTTGATCTGAATAAATTAATTCGGTATTGCTAAATATTGTGGGAATTTGTCCAAAGTATTTTTCAATTCTTTCCCGATGACTAATCACCTGACGCTGAAATTCGTCAGGATTGGATAATGATGCCAGAGAATGAGAATCGGTTTCACATAAAAACTCCACCTGACCGGTTTCAGCTAAAACTTTAAAACTATTAATAACTTCAGGAGCATATAATTCGAATTGATCAAGAGCTGAACCAGAGATAGAAAACGCAATCTTGAACTTTTCTTTGTTTTTTTGGATAATTTCAAGCAATACCTTGTTCGCTTTCAGATAGGACCGATCAGCAATTTTTCGCAATATCGATTCATTGGAATAATCATCGTAATAATAATGTTCTTTCCCAATGTCGAAAAAACGATAACGCCGCAATCTGAATGGCTGATGGATTTGGAAATATAAACAAATAGTTCTCATTATTAAAAAGTTTATTAGATAATAACATTATGCATAAACTGAATCATAAACCTCTTTCACTTTAAGAGCGGAGTTTTCCCATTTTAAACCTTCTACCTCAGTTTTACCGTAGGTTGAAAACATTTTATACAAGGCAGGATAATTTAAAATTCCATAGATGGCATCGGACATTGCATCGATGTCCCAAAAATCAACCTTAATGGCATGGTTGAGTATTTCGGAAACACCTGATTGGTTTGATATGATAACCGGAACATTTGATTGCATTGCTTCCAATGGTGAAATTCCAAAAGGCTCGGAAACAGAAGGCATTACGTAAACATCACTCATATAATACATTCGGTAAACATCATCTCCGGCAAGGAATCCGGTAAAGTGAAATTTATCCATAATTTTTAGCTTGGCTGCATGTGCAATCATCTTGTTCAGCATATCACCGCTACCTGCCATAACAAATCGGACATTATCCATTTTCTGAATAACCTTGTGCGCCACTTCAACAAAGTATTCGGGACCTTTTTGCATCGTAACACGGCCAAGAAATGTCACAATTTTTTCATCAAAACCTTTGGTTACCTTTAAGTTTTCCTGAACTTCTATTGGTTCAACTGCATTATAAACAGTAAATACTTTTGATGGATCAATTCCGTATTTATCAATAACAATATTGCGGGTAAAATTACTTACCGTAATTACTCTGTCGGCAGCCATCATCCCTTCTTTTTCTATTTCGAACACAGCTGGATTTACTTTACCTCCACTGCGGTCAAAATCGGTAGCATGAACGTGAACCACCAATGGTTTACCTGATACCGTCTTTGCTGCAATCCCAGCAGGATAGGTTAACCAGTCATGTGCGTGTATGATATCGAAATTTACTTCTGATCCTAAAACGGAGGCAACAACAGCATAATTGGCTATTTCCTGAAACAGATTTGGGCCATAGGTTCCAGAAAATTCAAACATTCCTTTATCATTGGTTGTTACGTATTTTTTTGAGCCTCCATAACTGACCGAAAATGATTTTTCATATTCTTCAGGAGATAAATAAGGTATCAGGTTCACTCCCACTTCATATATTTTCATTTTATTGATGAAGCCATCAACGTGTACATTTTTTTTGATTACAGGGATTTGATTTGCACCAATAATACTAACTGAGTTATTTTGTTCATCCCCATAAACTTTTGGAACCACAAAAATGACTTCAAGATCAGCTATTTTAGATAATCCTTTTGTAAGCCCATAACAGGCAGTACCTAATCCACCGGAAATATGCGGAGGAAATTCCCAACCAAACATTAATACCTTCATGGCTTATTTACTTTAAATTGTTCAAGCATTTTCCAAATCTGTAATAGGGCAGAAACACTCCACGCTTGGGAAATAGTTCCTTTACCTATATGAGGAGGGTCTCCGTTATATATCTCCGAAAGAGATCCGATGCCATGCAAGGTCATTTCTTCCTCAAAACCATCAAGGATTTTCTTTACATGTGAGACTCCGGTTTGTTTGTAAAGTTTCAAATATCCATTACAATAATGCTCAAGTAACCAAGGCCAAACTGTTCCCTGATGATAAATGGCATCTCTGGTGGCCTGATCGCCTTCATATACACCTTTATAATTTGGATTTTTTGGAGATAAAGTTCGCAGCCCGCGAGGTGTTAGAAGTTCACTGGTTACCAAATCGATAATGGATTTTTTCATTTCATCGGTAAGCGGGCTATAAGCTAAAGAGGTAGCAATTATCATGTTTGGTCTAACTGACCAATCTTTGTATTCACCATTGATATAATCAGCAAGATAACCTTTTTCATTATCCCAGAATTCGTTTATAAATGATTCAGCAATTTTTTCAGGTATTTTTTTCCAGATTTTAATAAAGCTCTTGTCATCAGCTTTTTCAGCTAATTGCAATGCAAAATTTAATGCATTATACCATAATGCATTTATCTCTACCGGACAGCCAACTCGAGGTGTTACAGGTTTACCGTAAATTACCGCATCCATCCACGTAAGTGCCTTACCCGTGGCACCGGCATATATGAGGCCATTATCAAGCATTTTTATATTAAAAGGTAAACCGTCACGAAACCCTTTTAAAATGTCTTTCATGGGTTTTCCATATTTTTCCCATAAATCAGCGTATGAATTGGTATATTCAGCATATTGTTGTAATGCCCAAAAGAACCACAAAGGAGCGTCTACCGAATTAAATGCCGGACTTTTATCGTTTCCCATATTTGGAAACAACCCTCCCATCATCTTCTCAATCATGGTATCAAAAACAGCGAGAAAAGTTTTGGGATCATCAATTGCCAAGGTAAGTCCAGGCAGGGAAATAAACGTGTCCCGACCCCATGTTCCAAACCAAGGATAACCTGCAATAACTTCTGTTTTATTATTTTGTCGAACAATAAATTGCCTGGCGGCATTGATAAGGCAGTTTTTGTAACTATCTCGTGGCGCACATTTGCCGAATTCGCTGGTGAATTTCTTTTTGAAAGAGGCTGGATCTGATTCTTTTAATGAAGCTGAAAAAATAATACTTTCTCCCTTTTTAATATCTACTTCAAAATATCCCGGAACAAAAAGATCTTCTTTAAAATCGTATCCTCTTTCTAATTCTTGCATATACTCAATGTTTAAATACCAATCGGGCACCTGAATAAATTCGCATTCCTTCGAAAGTTGAAGATAAAGACTTGGTAGTCCTGAATATAAATTTGATTTTATTCCATTTGAAATTTTAGAAATTTTGGTATTTGCATCCATATTTGCATGGGTAAGCTCATGCATGTTTCGAAAAGCTAAAAACGGGCGAAATCGCAGTTTAGTTGGAGAATTTGCATCTTCCAGAGAGTATTTAATAAGGATTTGTTCTTCCTCATCCACCAAAAGGCTTTCCTTTTTTAAAATTACGCCACCAACCCGGTATGTTGTCGTTGCAACCATTTCGGCCTCGAACTCCTTTACATATTTATGGCCTTTCGGAAAATAACTGTCACCCTGATATTTGTGAATACCCAGATTGAATTCGCTATTGTATTGGATAACTGTTTCATCAAGGCTGGAAAGAAATACAAATCGCTCTCTGTCGAATTTTTCAACTGGACAAATTAATAAACCGTGATATTTTCGGGTATTACATCCTATAATGGTTGTGCATGAAAAGGAACCACTGCGATTTGAACTCAGAATTTCGCGGTTTAGGGAATATTCTAGATTCACTAATTGGGAACTATCAAATTTCAGGTAAGTCATTTTTAATCTATTTATATGCAAAAAACAGGTATGCTGGAAATCGCTTTTTTACCCTTTATAAAGTTAAAAAAAAATCAATATAATTCAAGCCAAATTTGATTAATAAATTATGTATTGATAATCTTAATATTAATCAAATGAGTATTATTAGGGGTTACCGTCAAAACAATTTATTGATCAATTTGTTTAAGTGGTTTTCCCTTTTTTTTGGTGCTTCTTCGTTTGATTTAAAAATTAACTATATTCGCATTTTTGAAGACTTGATAATTTTACTTTTGAACAGATATTCAATATACTAATTGATAATTACCTATTATGATAAGAAAATCAGTTTTTGTTTTACTTCTTTTATTAATTGTTTATTCGTGTGATCATAAAGAATCAACAATAATTGTAAAAGGAGAAATTGAGAATGCAGCAAAATCTTATATTTATTTTCAGGAACTTACCGTAAAAGGCGATGGAATAAAGGACTCAATGATCCTTGGGAAATCTGGTAGTTTCAAATTTAAACGAAAAACTGAGTACCCTACGTTTTATAATCTTCGGGTTGGAAATGGCAAACCTATTACTATTTTAGCTATGCCGAAGCAGAAAATCATAATTACTGGTCACGGAGATAGTATTTTATATAATTCTAAAATTAAAGGATCCGAAGAAAGCAGACTTGTTCAAATTCTATCATTGCGACTTGATATTACCCAAAACCGTCTTGATTCGTTAAACAGAGTTTACAAGCAATTTACTGATAACCGAAATATTGTGAATATTAAAAGTTTGCTCGAAATGACTTATCAAAGATTTATTGACGAACAGCGGGAATTTAATATTTCCTTTGTAAAACAATATCCTAACTCCTACGCGAGTTTGATGGCTCTTTACCAGCAAATAGATTCGAAAACTTATATTTTGTATAAAGATGAAGATTTTCAGTACTTTGCTAAAGTCGATTCAAGCCTATATAAGCAATACCCGTTAGCGCCTTATGTACTTTCATTGCATGCCAATGTAATTCTGATGAAGGAACAACAAAACAAGCTCAAACTTCAAAAAATGATTTCGGATATGGGGGCTAAAGCTCAGGAAATTGCTCTGCCATCACCCAAAGGCGATACTATTCGTTTATCTTCTATAAAAGGTAAATATGTACTGGTTGATTTTTGGGCATCATGGTGCACTCCATGTCGTGAAGAGAACCCTAATCTGGTAAAACTCTATAAAAAATATAAATCAAAGGGTTTCGAAATATTTCAAGTGTCGTTAGATAAAACGAAGGCTGCGTGGGTTAAAGCAATCAAAGATGATGGGTTAACATGGATTCAGGTGAGTGATTTGAAATATTGGGATTCCCCTATTGCTAAAGTCTATAACGTCGAAAGTATTCCGTCCAGTTTTCTTATGGATAAGGATGGTACAATTATGTCAAAAAATCTTCGTGGCGAAGCATTGCAAGAACGATTAGTAACTTTGCTAGGTGAATAATCTGTTTTTTAACGCAGGAAAAATTTTACTCCCTGAAAATAAGAAAGCTTATTTTATTTCGGATATTCATCTCGGATTATATCCTTATGATAAAAGCTCACAGAGAGAACGCGTAGTGGTTGAATGGCTTGATCTGATCAAAAAGGATGCAGGGGTTCTGTTTTTAGTGGGTGATATTTTTGATTTTTGGTACGAGTACCGGAAAGTTGTCCCTCGGGGGTTTATTAGATTTCTAGGAAAGCTATGTGAAATCGCTGACAGTGGGATACCTGTTTATTTTTTCACTGGAAACCACGATGTATGGGTATTCGATTATCTTTCGGCAGAAACCGGAGTAAAAGTCTTTCTCAATCCAATTGAAATCGCAATCAACGGAAAAAAATTCTTTGTGGGACATGGTGATGGAATTGGGCCTGGCGATACAAGTTATAAATTATTACGTAAAATTTTTCACAACAAAATACTGCAATTTCTTTTCTCCAGACTACATCCAAATTTTGCGATTTGGCTGGGCCATTCATGGTCCCGGCACAGCAGGTATTCAAAAGGAATATTTGAACCTTTTCATGGTAAGGACAAAGAATTCAATATCCTGTTTGCTAATGATTATTTAAAAACTCATCAAATCGATTTTTTTATTTTCGGACATCGTCATATTGCAATGGAAATACAGCTTGCCGGATCATCAAAATTATTTAACCTTGGTGAATGGATTGTGGGGAATACTTACGGAGAATTTAATGGTAATGAAATGAAACTTTTATCATTTTCTGGGTTTAACAATGAGGGAAAAGAGGTCAGGATAATAAGGGTTTAAAGGTGTTATTCCTTCTTCATTTGTTTCTCCATTAGTGCTGCAAATTGTTTTTTCATGTCTTCAAGTGCTTTGTCCTTGCCTTCAATTATTTTATCTTTCTCTTCGATGGTTTTATCCTTTTCTTCGATAGTTTTGTCCTTTTCTTCGAGTTTTTCTCTTAATTCGGCACTCATCGCTTCATAAGTACGCCAAGCTTCACGTTCATTTTCTATTTTTTTGCGTTCAGAAGGGTTTACGCCACTTTCGTGCAAAATGTTTGTCATAAGCTTAACTTCTTCGGTATCTGTGGCGTGTGTGAATTCTTTTGTAATCTTATAATCATCGGTAAAATGCGATTGTTCAAAAACGCTTAAAAGCTTATCTAAGCTGGTTTGATAACGGCCGGTAATTCTTTCCACCTGAACAATAAAGCTATCGTGGGTTAATTTTTCTACAAACATGCTTTTTTTCTCGATAACAGAACCGGAGATTAAATCCTTGTATTGACGTTCTATACGTATGCAGGTGTTTTCAAGATCAGTAAGGTTAAACCCTAAAATATAGATAGTTGTAATTGGCAATGTCACATTTCTGTTATTTACCTTGTCTTCCTTTTTGTATTGTTCGGCCAGATAATTTCGAAAACGCATTAAATCAATCGAATTCTTCGCTTTTTGAATTTCTATCAGCACTTTTTTATATGACCCGTTTTCGGTTTTAATGGTGGCAATAAAATCGAGCCGAAAAACGGCCAGTCCGGCCAGTTCGTCGGTATAGGTAAATTCCTGGGGCTTTACTTCAATGGTTTCAATAGTTTCGTTCAAAAGTGTACCTATAAAGAATTTAGCAACTCTTTCGTTTTCCATCATTTTCTTGAAAACCACATCGTATATAGGATTTGCTATAATCATAATCTCAATTGCTTAAGCAAATATACGCTTTTTTTATGAATAGAATTGAGAATTAGGGACCGAAAGTAGTTGTAAGCCTTTGAACCTGATTTCCCGTTCGGCTTAGGTCCTGCCTAACCCGTTAATATCTTTTTCGGCTGTGCGTGGTCTGTTTTTTGATGTAATTATTGAAATTCATTTTCACTCAAGTTTTAAAATATGGTAATAAGGTTGGGAAATTGAAACATTTCTGTTTTCTGTTAAGGTTATAAAATCTGAAAATAAGGTTTTTAAAACTTTTGTAGAAAATCACATTAGCAACAAATCAAACCTTATTATCTTTTTTTTCGACATAAAACATATTGAATTTTTATAGATTATTTTCGCATTAAAAAAAACAGACCAGGCTGTGCCTTACTTTTAAACTATCAGGCAAAAGCCAGTTCTGATATATTCGGCTGAGGTTCTACCTCAGCCGAACGATTCGGGGCTCTATTTTTCGGGATTATGTTCACTAACGTACTATAATTCACTCTGGTCGGTTTAAGTTACGCTTGCGCCACATATATCTTATACAAATAAAAAAAGGCTGCCTGAAAAGGCAGCCTTTTTTTATTTATATAGATTTGATATTAGCGGATTCTCATCTTGTAAAATGAGCGCCATACAAAATAAAGAGCCACAATTAGAAATCCAACACCTATGTAAGGAGCAACAGGACGGAATTTATCAGAAATAGCAATCTCCATTGCAAGTAAACCAAACAATGTGGTAAACTTGATGATAGGATTCATTGCAACCGAAGAGGTATCCTTGAATGGATCGCCAACAGTATCGCCAACAATAGTTGCATCATGTAAGGGAGTACCTTTCATATGTAAATCAACTTCAACGACTTTTTTGGCATTGTCCCAGCAACCACCAGCATTAGCCATAAATACAGCCTGATAAAGACCGAAAACTGCAATGGCAATCAAGTAAGAAATAAAGAAGGATGCAGCAGCAAATTGAATTGCTTTAGTAGGAGCGCCAACAACCTCGTAACCTGAGATGAATGCAAATGCAAGAGCGAAACAGAATACAGCTGGGAAAATATTCCACATACCTGTTTGAGCGTATTGGGTACAGATTTTAACTACTTCTTTTGATTTTTCGATGGAAGCTTTTTTCTCGGCACCTGGATCAAGGTCGATGTTCTGCTTGATATATTCAACAGCACGATATGCTCCTGTAGTTACAGCCTGCGTTGCGGCTCCGGTAAACCAATAGATAACAGCTCCTCCGCAAAGGAAACCAAATATAGTCCACGGATTCAGTACGTTTAAAATTGTTTCAGGCTCAACCCCTAATACATTTTTGATAACAAGAATCAATGAGAAAATCATTGTAGTAGCTCCAACCACAGCTGTTCCAATTAAAACAGGTTTAGCAGTAGCTTTAAAGGTATTACCAGCGCCATCGTTGGCTTCAAGATAATGTTTGGCTTTTTCGAAATCGGGTTTAAAGCCAAAATCTTTTTCAATTTCTTTAGCAATATTAGGTTCACTTTCGATAAGCGATAACTCATAAACTGACTGAGCATTATCAGTTACAGGACCATAGCTGTCAACAGCAATTGTAACCGGTCCCATTCCAAGTAAGCCGAAGGCAACCAAACCAAAGGCGAAAATTGAAGAATAGATCATGAATTGGTCAAGCCCAAAGGTACTTGCAAAATAGGCAACAAACATAAGGCCAAAGAAAACTAATCCAATCCAAAAAGCAGAGAAGTTACCTGCAACAAAACCCGAAAGAATGGTAAGAGATGCACCACCTTCTTTTCCGGCACTTACAACTTCTTGCACGTGGGCTGATTTAGGGCTTGTAAATAGTTTTGTAAATTCAGGAATCAATGCGCCACCAAGTGTTCCGCAACTGATAATTGTCGATAAAACTATCCAAATATTTGAGTCTTTTGCACCAATTGTAGAATCTGGACCAATAAGAAAATAACTGGCTATGAATGTTATTATGATACTTAATATTGAAGTTATCCAAACCAAATTAGTAAGGGGTTTTTCAAAATCAAGATCGTCTTTTTTGCTATACAAAGCTTTGCTTAACAAATCGTTGATGTAAAAAGCACCTACCGATGTAATGATCATGAGAATACGCATCACAAAAATCCAGGTAAGGAAGGTTGCCTGCCAATCGGGGTTTGCTACAAATGAATTGTTAGGAGCAATTGATCCCACTGCCAAAACTATGAATGAAATAAGTGCAACACCAGTTACACCATAAGTTTCAAATCCGTCTGCGGTTGGACCAACGCTGTCACCAGCATTGTCGCCGGTGCAGTCAGCGATAACTCCAGGGTTACGAGGATCGTCTTCGCCAATTTTAAAAACAACTTTCATCAAATCGGATCCTATATCGGCAATTTTGGTAAAAATACCGCCTGCAATACGAAGTGCCGACGCACCTAACGACTCACCAATGGCGAAACCGATAAAGCAAGCTCCGGCGAGTTCCCGTGGCATCAAAAGAAGAATAACCAACATCATTATAAGCTCAACGCATACCAGCACAACACCAATACTCATCCCTGCATTTAACGGGATAGTAAGAAGTTTGAGGGGTTTACGTTCGAGCGCTGAAAAAGCCATGCGGCTATTTGCCAGGGTATTCATGCGAATGCCAAACCAAGCAACACCGTAAGAACCTAAAATACCAATTACTGTCCATGAAAGAATAAGGAGAACGCCTCCTACACCTTTTTCTTGCAGAAATCCAAAATAGAAAGTAACACAAGCAGCAATAATTAAAAATAACCAAATTAGAAATTTACCCTGCTGCAACAGGTATGTTTTACAAGTTTCGAAAATTACATTCGAAACATCAAGCATGGACTTGTGGGCTTTTAATCCTTTAACTCTTAAAAATTGGTAAAAACCAAACACTAAACCTAATGCACAAATAACAAAACCCCACCACAACATATGGTTTTGTCCTGCCGACAATTCTGGAATCGGCAAATCGGCATCGTTTGCGAACGTAATCATTGGCACAAGCAAAGCCATAAAAATAATAGCTAACTTCTTCTTCATTTTATATTAGTTTATTTAAATTGTTTAAAAAAAATAAGGCACTAAAATAGGACATCTCTCTTAATTAAACAAGAAAAACAATGGTATCAGTTAATAAATAAGTATTCTAAATAAGGATAGCTTAAAAATTTCAAAGTTGTTTATCCGGCCCAACTGTCGCGATCGAGGCTGCGGTATTGAATCGCTTCAGCCAGATGATAGGTCTGAATTTTTTCGTTTTTGTCCAAATCCGCAATGGTTCTGGATACCTTTAGAATTCTATCGTATGCCCGTGCTGAGAGCCCTAGTTTTTCCATAGCCGTTTTAAGGATAGTTTGTCCGGCAATATCAATTTCGCAATATTTTCGCAACATCTTGGACGACATTTGTGCATTGCTATGGATGCCAGGGTTCGAAGAGAAACGCTTTTCCTGAATCTTTCTTGCATCAACAACTCTGTTACGAATTACCTGACTTGACTCGGTTGGCCTGTTTTCCGACAGTTTTTCGAAAGGAACCGGAATAACTTCGATGTGAATATCAATACGGTCAAGCAATGGTCCAGATATTTTATTCAGATATTTTTGAACCACTCCCGGAGAGCAAACACAATCTTTTTCAGGATGATTGTAAAAACCACATGGACAAGGGTTCATGGATGCCACCAGCATAAAACTTGCGGGATATTCCACTGTAAATTTTGCCCTTGATATTGTGATAAGCCTGTCTTCCAGTGGTTGACGCATCACTTCAAGAACCGTTCTTTTAAATTCGGGAAGCTCATCAAGGAACAATACTCCATTGTGAGCCAGGGATATTTCGCCAGGTTGAGGGTATGTTCCCCCACCCACAAGAGCTACATCTGAAATCGTATGATGTGGGGCACGAAAAGGTCGTGATGTAATAAGAGAGGAGTTTTTAGCAATTTTCCCGGCAACGGAATGAATTTTGGTGGTTTCAAGGGCTTCTTCGAGTGTAAGTGGAGGAAGAATAGCAGATAATCGTTTAGCTAACATTGTTTTACCAGCTCCTGGAGGGCCAATCATGATGATGTTATGACCTCCTGCCGCCGAAATCTCCAGAGCTCTTTTTACATTTTCCTGACCTTTTACATCAGAAAAATCAGCCTCGTTATTATCCGTTTGATAAAGAAATTCTTTGTCAATATCAACAATTGATTCTTCTAATTCAGCGGTTCCATTGAAAAAATCGATTACTTCACGAATGTTGGAAGCAGCTAAAACTTTAATATTATTTACAACACCTGCTTCACGTGCGTTTTGTTTTGGAAGAATTATTCCTTTGAACCCCTCATCACGAGCTTGGAGTGTAATTGGCAATACACCTCTGATAGGCTGGAGGCTTCCATCAAGAGATAGCTCGCCCATAATAGTATATTCCTCAAGTTTGTTTTGTTGTATTTGTTCGGAAGCAGCCAATATTCCTATTGCAAGAGGCAAATCATAGGCGGAACCTTCTTTGCGAATATCGGCAGGAGCCATGTTAATAACAACCTTTTTCCCGGGAATCCGGTAACCATGCATTTGTAATGCCGATTCAATTCGTTGTTGGCTTTCCTTTACAGCTGCATCAGGTAAGCCTACCATAAAGAAATTTATCCCCTGAGAAACGTTTACTTCAATAGTTATGGTTGTTGCTTTGATGCCATAAACGGCGCTGCCATAGGTTTTAACTAGCATATTATATTAGTCGTAAGTATTAAGAATAAGTGCTTGGTAATTAAGTAGATTATGAACCAATACACGAAAGTATCTTCATTGCTCCTTATTGCTTTTTAACAATTTATTCATGCGAGTCCTGCTCTCCTGTGCCTGATTGATCCAATAGCAACCGCACCCTTTAGCTAATTCTTTCCGGTTACAACCAAAATTAATTTGCAATCCAAATCTAAGATTTAAATTTCGGGTATCCAAAGGTTTTATAAAACCGAGGATATTATCGCTTACAGCATAAAATTGTACTGGCTTTTTCCCAAGTTTTACTCCAGCACCTATGTTTTTGAAGTCGCGGTATATATAGGAATAGCTTATACTTATCGAAGCTTTTTTATTGAATGTTTTATTTAGTGATAATGTAGCGCCGGCAGTTATTCGATAACGGTTTATCCTGCTTGAAAGCAAAAATCCGGCATTTAAATCCTCTTTAATAGAATAGGTTGCTCCTAAATAAACCATGGGGCTTAATAAAGTGAGGTATGATTTGTTATCTACATTAATACCGAATTGTTTTTTTACACCATTAAATAAGTCGTCAAAATAATTACCTACATTAATAGTATCTATTAAAGGACCTTTATAGGAGTAATTGCCATTTTGGCTAAAAGTGTTGCCATTACTTGTCCAGTATATCAATCCAACATCAAGAATACTGCCTGAAACAGTAACTTTATCGTCGCGATATTTTATAAAACCGAGGTCGAATGCGAGTCCTATATTTTTTCTATTAAATAAAATGTTTCCTAAAGTACCATTGTAAGAGAATGAATCAAAGTTGTTATTCGCATTTTTTTTAACTGTTATAGGTAAAGAGGTATTTAGTTGCCAATTTGAAGTAAAATCTAAATTGTAGGTTAAAGGTTCGGTATATAGCTCGATATTAGACTTAGACATAGAGGTATTTAATTTTCCAAACAGAAGTTTAGCCCTGATACCCCATGCAAGATCTGACGATGTTTGTCGGGCCAAACCAATGGCAAACTCACGTCGATAATTTAAAAAAACGCCTGTATGGCCTAATTGAGCAGTTTTACCTTCAAATTGGGTATTTCCCTGCCAGCCTAAAGCAAACAAATCGCGTGGATAAGTTAGAAAAAGATCGGCTTTCTCATTGATTGAAAACGTAATGAAATTTTCCTTTATCCAAAAACCGAGATAAAAAAGGTTGGTGTGTAACTCGGAAGTCAAAAAATTTGTATTGCCAAGTTTTTTTAATACTGCATCACCATTAAAAACATACGTATTTCCCAGCTGCTTGTTAAGTACCTGATTAATAGAAAATGCCGAATTGCCGTAGTTAAAATGTAACGAAGAGATTACAGGAAGACCAATAATCCAATTGCATTCATTGCGAACGGCAGGATTTACAAAATTGGCCTGAGGCGTTGAATGCATAAAAAAAAGAGTGCTGTTCTGTTGGCCGGATGATTCACAATTAATAGCAATGAGAAAAAGGCAGAATAATAGGAAGTATCTATACATTATTTAGACATTTCTTTGAAATTATGCTGTGATTGTATACGCGCGGAAACATTCATAACAATATTGTTATTGTCGGTCAGTTGCATTGGTGCTGATGTATTTTGATTTTGAATTGTAGTAGTAATAAGCAAATTAATAGAAGTTAATTTTTTACGTACTATTTCATCAACTGGTAAAGTAATTGTGTCTATTTGTGCTGCATCTATTACGCGATCCTTATTATAATAATTTTCGGTAGCGTCATAAAATTGAATCTTAAAAGAAGTTTTTACTGGAAATCTATTTTCTAAAATTAGGTTTAGCTCCTTTAAAATGTAGGAATTGGTATTTGAAAAGTTTAAATTAATTGGCAAATAAATTACATCAACACTTAAAGTTAAAGCCGGATATTCGAAACCTTTATAAAAGAAGTTATCGTTCAAACCATGAACTCTGCATGTGTCATCAATAGTGAATGGTTTGAATGAATATGTTTTGTTAAACAAAGGAATTGACATATTCTGATTAATTACTGTATTTTCAGGAATATTTGAGATTGCGGTCCAATCACATGATGGGATAGTGAAACCTAATATAAATAACCAAAAAATAGATGAATAACCAAATATTGACTTGTGAAATAAGTTCATAGCATGGTTGTTTTATTCTCAAAGATAATGAAAGGAATTGACAGGTATATAGTATTTTGATAAACGCTTTGTTCAGAGGTTTAATTCGATGAAATGTATAAGTGAATGAATTATCTTTATGTGCAATTCCTGCACCCGGTCGGAAAATTCGGTGTTAGGAATACATAATTCCACATCACTCAGAGTCGCAAGCCTTCCACCATCTTTTCCCGTTAAGGCCACAACTTTCATGCCTTTGGATTTAGCTGTTACAGCTGCGTTTATTACATTTTTTGAGTTGCCGCTGGTACTTATCGCGAGCAGAACATCTCCCGTTTTTGCAATACCTTCCAGGTAACGTGAAAACACATAATCAAAACCATAGTCGTTACCTACACAGGTGATGTGTGACGCATCACATATGGCAATAGCTGGCAAAGCTGGTCGATCGAGGCGGAATCTGCCCGACAGTTCTTCGGCAAAGTGCATGGCATCGCACATTGATCCGCCATTGCCGCACGAGAAAATGACATGGTTACTTTTTATGGCATCGGTCATCAAAAGTCCGGCTTTTTCAAAAGCGATCCAGTTATTTTCGTTGTCAATAAATTCGCTCAGAACTTGTTGGGCATCCGTGAAATTTTTCTTAATCTGATTTATCATGATATTTAATTTTCTGCAATTTAAAGTAAAAAAAGAATCATTAAAATTTTTCAATTTAAGATAATTCTAAATTAATTTGATGAACAAGTTAAAAATTGAATTTTTTTTCAGTTTTTTGTATTACAACATATCAGTTTTTGAAAAAATGGAAACCATTCCCAATCCTCAGTTACAGCTTGCTTTTGATTTTGTGCAATTTACAGGTAAAAACATTTTCCTTACCGGGAAAGCCGGTACTGGTAAAACCACCTTTTTGCGCAATTTGAAGGAAATGTCGTCCAAACGAATGGTAGTTGTTGCGCCCACAGGTGTTGCCGCAATTAATGCCGGTGGTGTAACAATTCACTCTTTTTTCCAGATGGGGTTTGGGCCACGCATACCTTCTGATGCCGGGGATTCTAATTCTCAAAATCAATCCGCTTTCACTGCTATTCAGAGATTTGCCCGTGAGAAGATAAACATTCTTCGTACCCTCGATCTGCTTGTTATTGATGAAATAAGTATGGTTCGGGCCGATTTGCTTGATGGAATTGATGAGGTTCTGCGAAGGTTCAAGGACCGCAACAAACCTTTTGGAGGAGTGCAATTGCTGATGATTGGCGATTTACAACAACTTGCCCCGGTGGTGAAGGACGACGAATGGGAAATTCTGAAAAAGTATTATGATAGCATGTTTTTCTTTAGCAGTCGTGCTTTAAAGAAAATCCAACATATTAATATTGAGCTATTGCACATTTATCGTCAAAGCGATAATGTCTTTATTGAAATGCTGAATAAGATACGCGAAAGCAAAGTAGACGCTGAAACTCTTCGTAAGCTGAATGAAAGACACATTCCCGATTTCCGGTCGGGAAACAACGATGGTTATATTACACTCACCACACATAATTATCAGGCGCAACAACTTAACGAATCAAGATTAAAAAACCTGTCTTCTGAAACACATCGTTTTACGGCCACTGTGGAAGGGGATTTTCCTGAATATTCCTACCCAACTGATTTCGAACTTTCCTTAAAGGAAGGCGCTCAGGTAATGTTTGTAAAGAATGATAGTTCGCGTGAGAAACTTTTTTATAATGGTAAAATAGGTGTAGTAGAATCGATAGACGATGACTCTATTATGGTGAAATGTCAAGGTGATTTGGTTCCTATTCCTGTTCAGGTTACCGAATGGCAAAATATGAAATATAGCATTGATGAGCAAACTAAAGAAATTCGGGAATCGGTAATTGGGAAATTTGTACAATACCCTTTAAAGCTTGCCTGGGCTATCACCATCCATAAAAGTCAGGGCTTAACTTTTGAGAAGGCGGTAATCGATGCTAATGCTGCTTTTGCTCACGGTCAGGTATACGTGGCTTTGAGTCGGTGTAAAACGTTGGAAGGTCTTGTGCTTAGCACTCCCATCTCGTTAAGAAGTATCATAAGCGATTCAGCTATTTCGGAATTTACTACCGAAATTGAGCAAAATCCGACAGGTGAGAAACACTTAACCGAAGCCAGGCACAGTTACCAGCGGCAATTGGTTACTGAGCTTTTCGACTTTATGTCAATCTACCGACAACTAAACTATTGCCTCAAGTTGCTGAATGAGCACAAATCTAGCATTGTAGGTAATGTTTATGAAGATTTTGTAAAGATTGCCGCAACGACGAAAGTAGAAATATTAGATGTGTCCGACAAATTTAAAATTCAATTACTGAATCTTATTGAAACCAACTACGATCTGGAAAAAAATGAAGTGTTGCAGGATCGGATTATAAAAGCAAGTATTTATTTCGACAGTAAAATTAAATCGGTGGTTATGGACGTTTTGCAAAATTCCTTAATTACAACGGATAATAAAGCGGTACGTAAATCGGTAAATGATGCTTTGGAGAGACTTAAAACAGAAGTTATTATCAAAGCCGCATGTATTGTCTCGTCAACAAAAGGGTTTACAATTAAGGATTACCAGAGCGCTAAGGCTAAATCGTCTATTACCCAGGCCGACGTAAAACAGCCGCAAAAAATGTCGGACGAGCATGTACCGGATAAGGTAAAACATCCGGCCTTATTTAACCTTTTAAAAGCTTGGCGCAATGCCATGGCCATCGAACATAACCTGCCTCATTTTATGATATTGCCACAAAAAACCATGACCGAATTGGTAAATCATCTTCCAACGTCCCTCACCGAGTTGAAAAGGATAAAAGGTATAGGAACGAAAAATGCCGGAAAATATGGGAAAGAAATCATTGAAATAATTCGTCAGTATTCTTCGGAAAACTCTATTGAAGAACAGGTAGATATTGAAGTGGAAAAGAATCAAACCCTATCTCCGAAAGAAGATAAGAAAAGTAGTCGTCAAATTAGTTTCGAATTATATAAAGAGGGCAAGACTATTGAAGAAATTGCACATGCACGGGCAATCACGATAAACACTGTGGAAGGGCATTTGGAAGGCTTTGTGGCTACAGGCGAAATACCGGTATTGGATTTAATTTCGCCGGTGAAGCTTGAGATGTTAGAAAAGTTTTTTATAGAAAACGGCAACATTCAGTTAGGCTCAGCTAAGGCTTCACTTGGTGACACAGTAACATGGGGAGAACTTCGGCTTGCGGTAAAATATCTGGAGTTTAAAAAACGTAATAACGAAAATTAAAGGTGGGTAAATTACAGAAGCATAAAATACCTGCAAGTACTTTTGAAACCCAAAACCTACCAAAATGTAATTGTTGAGCGAATAAAAAATCTGGCTTAACATTGCTAATAGTCTTAAATACAATACTCTAAATTTATTGGTACAATACTTGTTATCCTTTAAATTATGGGTTTCAAAATAGTATTTAAGACTTATTACCATGAAAATTGCATTTCCATTAATAGATCAAAAGGAGTTGGCCATCGATTTTGCTCATTCTAATTACATTGGTATTTTCGATGATGAAAAAAATAAAACAGACCTGCTTCCTATTGCCGGAGTTGAAAAGAACATTGGAATCGAAGCATTTTTCGATGCGATGACATCGGCAGGGCTTAATTCAGTGATTAGTCCATATTATAGTTTTTTAGCCCTTCGTGTTTTTAAAGAGAATAACATCGAAACCTATAAGGCAATGGGGACAGACCTGCAAGATAACATCGACCATTTTAAAGCAAATTCGTTGAAATCATTCGAACTTTACAAATCGGTGACGGTTTCCTCTTGCACTAAGGAATGCAGTAGTTGTGGACCCGTTTGTACTGAGGTTTAAGTATCAGGAAATTTAATTTATCAAAGCATTAAACAAAAAATATTAAAAATTATGCCCATACGTAATGCTATAGATTTGCTGGCTGACATTGACAACAATAGTGATTTGAGGGAACAAATGTATCGTTGTCCTGGATCAAATGAATTGCTTGCTTACCTCAAAGTACAAGGATATAGTTTTGATAATGATGAGTTTGAAGAAGCTGTTCGCATCCAGCATGTTCAATGTCAAACTCTTGAAGATGCGCAGGAACTTCTTCACAAAGCAGATTGGCTTCGATATCTGATGTTAATTAACGAAAAAACCGAGTTATGACAATTACATACCGACCATTGGGAAAAATACGCAATATTGTTCAGTCCACAGGCTTCGATATATCCTATGCATATGATGATCTGGTATTTTCAGATAATTCAGTATTTATTATACAATTCGATGATTACAATATGAGCAAATTGCATTTGTACTTCAATACGGATTGCGATAAAATCGAGATGTTAAAAATTGAGCAGGAATTGATGAAAGCCTCTAAAATAGAAGATTTTACGATTATTAATAAAGGATTGTTTTCCCTTGAACAAGTTGATGGTAAGGATGAAATTTCGATAAGGTTTCAAGAAGATAATTAAACTGTTAAATTTCTAAGGTACCTCAAGACTACAAACAAAATAATTTTAAATGATAGCCACGAATGCACGAATAAATAATTCGTGCATTCGTGGCGTGTTTTACATTGCTACAATTGAAGATTACGAATAAATTCAAAATATTGGGGTGAAGTCAGATTTAACTTGATTATACGCGATTAATTTTTAATTTTGCGATGGGACGCTCCCGAAAAAAGTGATTTTATATTTGATAATTAAAGAAAGGAGGGGGCTATGGCAGAATTTTGCAGAAAGACTGGCGGAGATTGTTATGGAGTAAAGGAATTAAAGCTTCTATTCGAAATTAGCACCATGTTGAATAAGGTGAAACGAAGTCTTAAAAGTAACCTCGAACCGGTTATTGAACTTTTGTCCGATTATCTGAATGCCGAAAAAGTAATTCTAACCATCTTAAATCGTGCAAATGGTCAGATTTCCATCGAAGTAGCTGTTGGTTTAACTGAAGAAGAACAAAGCCGGGGAATTTATAAAATTGGCGAAGGCATCATTGGTAAAGTGGTGGAAACGGGCAAACCTGTGGTGATTCCGAAAGTCTCTGAAAATGATGGGTATCTCAATAAAACAAAACTCAAACTAAAAGGTGATGTCTCATTTATTTGCATTCCAATTATGGAAGTAGATGAAATTGTTGGTACGCTTAGTATTCACAGGGTTTATAATCAACATATCACCATCTCCGACGATGCAAGGATTCTTTCAATTGTTGGTTCCATGGTAGCACAGTCAGTGCATACCCAGCAAAAATATGCCGAAGAAATTGAACGGCTTGTCGACGAGAATATTAAACTGCAAAATGAACTGAAGGAGCGAATTCGACCGGCAAACATTATTGGAAATTCAGGCAAATTGCAATCGGTATTTGACCTTATTGAAAAGGTAGCTCCCATGAATGCCACTGTTTTGATTAGAGGCGAAAGCGGCGTGGGTAAAGAATCAATTGCCGATGCCATTCACTTTAACAGTTTGCGAAAAAACAAACCCTTAATAAAGGTAAACTGTGCTGCATTGCCTGATAGTTTAATCGAAAGTGAACTATTTGGACATGAACGTGGCGCTTTTACCGGAGCTAATGTGATGCGTAAAGGCCGGTTTGAAGCAGCTGAAGGAGGAACAATTTTTCTTGATGAAATTGGCGACCTACCTGCATCAACCCAGGTTAAGCTTTTGAGGATATTGCAGGAACGCGAATTTGAAAGGTTGGGAAGTACAAAGCCCATCAAAGTTGACGTCCGGATAGTGTGTGCAACCAATCGAAATCTTGAAGAATCTATTGAGAAAGGGCAATTTCGTGAGGATCTTTATTACCGGATTAATGTTTTTCCTATTTATATTCCCGCATTACGTGAAAGGTTAAATGATATCCCGGGGTTGATTGACCATTTTATCCTTAAGTTTAATAAAAGCAATAATAAAACCATAAAACGAGTATCTTCTTCGGCCATTGATATGATGATGGTTTACCATTGGCCGGGCAATATCCGTGAGCTGGAAAACTGCATGGAGAGGGCATGCATTCTTAGTAATGATAATGTTATAAGATCCAGCAACCTACCCCCAACTTTACAAACGGCAAGCTCGTCGAAAACCAAATCGTCTGGAACACTCGAAGCAAATCTTGACAAAGTAGAAAAGCAAATGCTACATGACACTCTCATTATCGTCAAAGGGAATCTGGTAAAAGCTGCAGAATTATTAGGAATTACGGAACGTATGATGGGAATTCGTATAAAAAAGTTCCAGATAGAACCAAAACGATATAAAATAGAACGCAAAAATACAAAGAATGAAGTCCAAAATTGATACCTCCTTTGTATTTTGCGATTATTCAAATGATTACCATTGCCGGAAACTGGCAGAACTGGTGAATGATTACATTACTGATCCTATGGGAGGAGGTATTGCATTAACACCAAAGGAACAGCTTTATTTAGTAGACGGAATGGCAAATCATCAATCGGGATTTGTATTGTTCGCAGTTGCACATGACGAAATTATCGGAATGGTGGTCTGCTTTATTAATTTCTCCACCTTTAAAGTCAAGGAATTTCTTTACATACACGATATTATAGTTAAAAATGAATTTCGCGGCTTCGGAATTGGTCGTCAGTTACTTGAAAAATGTATTTCTATTTCCACCGAACGAAAATATTGCAAAATAACCCTCGAAGTCCGCAACGATAATATCAGCGCAAAAAAGTTATATGAAAGCCTTGGTTTTAAAGATACCGAACCCCAAATGCTGTTTTGGACGAAAACACTCTAATCTGGTTTTTGATTTATAATTTTTTGTAAGCTTCATTTAACTCAATGGTTAAGTGAAGTTTGCAACTTGTTTTTCTTAAAGAATAATCTCCTTACTACCTATTTTTCTATAATAGGCACTCAATATCCATGCGAATAGCTTATTCAAAATATTTCTTTCTCTTGTGAAATCCAAATCACCTGCTTATAAAACCTGTTTTTCATTGCAACTTTAAAGTACTCATTTTGTAAAAATCCATTAAATTTAAATCACCCCCTTAAAAACAGATACTGCTAACTATAAAACCTACATTAATGTAATTGTACCCCATAAAACATAACATAAAAGTACTTAAAAGTGAATAATATTATCCATGGCTTATTATGATTGATTTTAAATAGCATTTTTAATCATAAGATTAATAGTTGATTACAAAACCAAAATTTACAAAAATGAAGCATTTCAAAAACACGGCACAGAACATGCAATGGGTATATCGACAAACAAACATAACGGAGGAATTAGTCATGAGAAAAATAGCAATTTATGGAAAAGGCGGGATTGGTAAAAGCACCACTACCCAAAATACAGTAGCCGGTCTGGTAGAAAGCGGAAAAAAAGTTATTGTGGTTGGTTGCGATCCTAAAGCTGACTCTACTCGTCTCCTCTTAGGTGGTCTGGCGCAGAAAACGGTACTTGATACGCTACGTGAAGAAGGTGAAGACGTTGAACTTGATGATGTAGTAAAACTTGGTTACAAAGGTGTTCGCTGTGTTGAATCGGGTGGACCGGAACCAGGTGTTGGTTGTGCCGGCAGAGGCATTATCACTTCGGTGAACTTGTTGGAGCAATTGGGCGCTTATGATGAATCAATGTTTGAAACCGACTACGTTTTTTACGATGTCCTTGGTGACGTAGTTTGCGGTGGTTTTGCAATGCCAATGCGAGAAGGCAAGGCTCAGGAAATATACATTGTGGTATCAGGCGAAATGATGGCCATGTATGCTGCCAACAACATATGCAAAGGGATCGTGAAATTTGCCGAAGCTGGTGGAGTTCGTCTCGGAGGTTTAATATGCAATAGTCGTAAGGTAGACAACGAGCAGAATATGATAGAAGCGTTTGCCAAGAAACTGGGGACAAATATGATTCATTTTATACCCCGTGAGAATATGGTACAACGTGCTGAAATTAACCGTAAAACGGTTATTGAATATGAGCCTACACATCCGCAGGCCGATGAGTACCGTATGTTGGCAAAGAAAATAGATGAAAACAAATTGTTTGTAATTCCTACACCTATTGCCATTGGAGAACTGGAAGCGCTATTAATCGAATACGGTGTGGTGGATTAAGCAGGTATTAGGAAATTAAAAAATGCAGGTGGCACATAATAAGCAAGCAATTCAAATTGCTTTAGGCTACAGTCAAAAATTGTAAATCATAAATCTAAATTCAAAAGATATGTTACTTATCAGAGCAATAGTACGTCCCGAAAAATCTACCATAGTGTTAAAAGCACTGTTTGAAGCAGGATTTCCCGCTGTAACTAAAATGCCTGTATTTGGCCGGGGAAAGCAGCGAGGTTTAAAAGTAGGGAACATCACGTATGATGAACTTCCTAAAGAGCTTCTGCTCATTGCTATCAAGGATACCGACAAAGATTTCGTTATAACAACAATTATCGAATCAGCCCGAACAGACGAAAAAGGAGCATTTGGCGACGGAAAAATCTTCGTTACACCAATTGTTGAAACATATACCATTTCCACTGGGGTAAAAGAAGCGTAACTTTTTAGGTATTAAATTTTATACACGAGAAAATGAAATTAATTCTAGCAATCATCCGAATCGCCAAAATGAATGAGACCAAGATCGCGTTATCCGATGCAGGTTTGCCATCGTTCACCGCTATGGGAGTGATGGGGCGTGGATTTGGAAGAGGTCTTGGACAAAACTACCAGGAAGTACTTAAGAATCCTGACATTCAGGATACACTAAAACAAATGAGTACAAGCGAACCAAGGTTAAAATCGAAACGCTTGATTACATTGGTTGTACCCGAGGGTAAAAAGGATCTGGCCATTGAAACAATTATAAAGGTCAACCAGACCCAAAACAGTGGTGATGGGAAAATCTTCGTCATAGAGGCTTTAGATTCCATTAGAGTTCGCACAGGCGAGCGAGGCGATGTAACATTAGATTAAAAGGAGGTTATTATGGCAAAAGTAGAAATGGATCCACAACGGTGGAAACAAGAGGTGTTGAAAAAATACCCTTCCAAGGTTGGCAAAAAACGTGAAAAGTCAATTATGGTTCACGAAGGGCCGGAGAATATTAAGCCAATTTTGGCTAATGTTCGCACTATCCCGGGGATTATTACTCAAAGAGGTTGTACTTACGCAGGTTGTAAGGGTGTAGTATTAGGCCCCACCCGCGACATTGTAAATCTCGTGCATGGCCCTATCGGTTGCAGTTTTTATGCATGGCTTACCCGTCGTAACCAGACGCTTCCGCCAACACCTGATTCGCCTAACTATATAAATTATTGCTTTTCGACCGACATGCAGGATTCCAACATTGTTTTTGGTGGCGAAATAAAACTGAAACAAGCTTGCCGCGAAGCTTTTGAACTTTTCAAACCAAAAGCCATCGGGATCTTTTCAACCTGTCCGGTAGGTCTCATCGGCGACGATGTTCATGCAGTGGCTCGTGAAATGAAAGCAGAACTGGGAATAAACATTTTTGGTTTTAGTTGCGAAGGCTACAAAGGTGTTAGTCAATCAGCAGGCCACCATATCGCCAACAACGCATTGATAAAACACGTTATCGGTTTGAATGATACAGTTATTGAAGGAAAGTTCAAGATCAATATGCTAGGCGAATATAATATTGGTGGAGATGCTTTCGAGCTTGAGCGAATACTCGAAAAGTGCGGGATCACACTTAATTCTTCATTTAGTGGAAACTCCACCATGGAACAGTTTGAGCGGGCTCATATGGCCGATCTCAACGTTGTGATGTGTCACCGGTCTATAAATTATGTGGCCGAGATGATGGAAAAAAAATATGGTATTCCATGGTTTAAAGTAAATTTCATTGGAGCACAATCATCGGCAAAATCTCTTCGCAAGATAGCTGAGTATTTTGGAGATCAAACATTAAATGATCGTGTTGAAGAGGTAATCGCGGAAGAATTGCTTATCGTTAAGCAGACAATCGACGAGATTCGTCCACGTACTGAAGGTAAAATGGCGATGTTATTCGTAGGTGGGTCACGTGCTCATCATTATCAGGAATTATTTGGTGAACTTGGCATGACCACGTTGTCAGCCGGTTACGAATTCGGTCATAGGGATGATTATGAAGGTCGTCGTGTAATCCCAACAATCACTGTGGATGCAGATAGCCGGAACATCGAAGAATTAACGGTTGAGAAGGACGAAGCAAAATATCGCGAACGCAAAACCGAGGAAGAAATGAAAGCTTTAGGTGGTCTCGGATTTAACGGTTATGATGGTATGATGGCCGATATGGCTAAAGGCACTCTCGTTATCGATGACCTTAGCCATTACGAAATGGAAAAACTCATCGAAATCTACCATCCTGATGTTTTCTGCGCCGGTATAAAAGAAAAATATTGCGTGCAGAAGATGGGGATACCTCTCAAACAGCTTCATAGCTACGATTACGGTGGACCTTATGCCGGTTTCGAAGGTTCTGTAAATTTTTACAAGGATATTGACATGATTGTCAACACCAGTATTTGGAAGATGATCAAAGCGCCTTGGGAAGCAGAACCTGTTATTGAAGCGGAATATGCAACATAATAGTCGTAAGTACTATGAATAAAGTAAGAAGAACGTAAGCATTTTTTTACGAATTACGACTGTAGTCTTAACAATTAAAACTCAAACAATATGTTACTTCGACATACAACAGATATTATCTTAGATCGGCAAGCACTCACCATCAACCCGGCAAAGACATGTCAGCCAATAGGCGCCATGTATGCGGCGCTAGGTGTTCATGGATGCCTGCCGCATAGCCACGGTTCGCAGGGATGTTGCTCATATCACCGAACCGCGCTTACACGTCATTATAAGGAACCGGTAATGGCTGCCACGAGTTCATTTACCGAAGGTTCGTCGGTATTTGGCGGACAAGCTAATCTTTTGCAAGCTGTTGAAACCATCTTTGCAGTTTACAATCCCGATATTATTGCGGTACATACCACTTGTTTATCGGAAACTATTGGCGACGATGTTAACCAGATAGCTCAAAAGGCTCGCGACGAGGGAAAAGTACCTGCCGGAAAATACCTTATCCACTGCAATACGCCGAGCTACGTGGGATCGCACGTAACAGGTTATGCAAACATGGTTACTTCGCTGGTAAAACATTTCTCTGCAAAGAGTGTAACGAAAAAGAATCAGATTAACATTATTAGCGGATGGGTTGAGCCAAGTGACATGCGGGAGATTAAACGTATTTCAAATGAAATGGGTGTAAAAACCGTTCTTTTTCCGGATACATCCGACGTGCTTGACGCTCCAATGACCGGTAAACATGAATTTTACCCAAAAGGTGGTACTACCATTCCCGAACTGGTAAGCACCGGCGACAGCAAAAGTACTATTGGTCTGGGACCTTACTGCACCGAAGATGCAGCCATTCTTCTCGACAATAAATGTAAAGTTAAATTCGAAATACTTGAGATTCCTATCGGATTAAAGGCTACCGACCAGTTTGTTACAACCCTCAGTCGCAAGGCTGGCGTTCATGTACCTGAATCGATTACGGCAGACCGTGGCCGCCTGATCGACATGATTACAGATATGCACAAATACCTTTACGGGAAGCGCGTTGCTTTGTATGGCGATCCTGATATTCTTGTTCCGCTTACCGAATTTTTATTAACACTCGACATGAAACCCGTGTATATCGTTAGCGGAACACCAGGCAAAAAATTTGATTTATCGATGCGAAAATTGCTAAGTGAGAAATTACCTGAAGCCAAGTTCAAAAACGGAGAACGTGCCGACATGTACCTGATGCACCAATGGATTAAGCAGCAATCGGTTGATTTACTTATCGGGAATACTTATGGCAAATACATTTCGCGCGATGAGAATATCCCATTTGTGCGCCTTGGCTTTCCAATTATGGATCGTGTGGGTCACAGCTATTTCCCAACCGTAGGGTATATGGGAGCAATGCATCTTCTTACAAAAATGCTTGACTGCATACTCGACAAGCAGGATCGTGAGTGTCCGGAAGAAAAAGTGGAATTGGTAATGTAAAAAAAAGAAAACCCTTGAACGCCAAGGCGCCAAGTTTTTGAATATTGTGAAAATGACCTTTGCGTCTTCGCGTTTTGCGTTTAGTTTCAAAAATATTTAATCAGGAAACCATGAGCTCAATACTTATCGAACGTGAAAATCAGATCTTCAGAACAGGTAAAGACATTCATACGATACACTGTAACCGGCCCAGTCTGGCCGGTTCGGTAAGCCAGCGAGCATGTGTTTTCTGTGGATCCAGGGTAGTGCTCTACCCCATTGCAGACGCGCTTCATCTGATTCATGGACCTATTGGATGTGCAGCCTACACTTGGGATATTCGTGGAGCGCTATCTTCGGGTCCTGAATTACATCGGTTAAGTTTTTGTACCGATCTGCGTGAAAAAGACGTAGTGTTTGGAGGAGAGAAAAAACTGTATTCTTCTCTTAGTGAGCTAATAGATCGTTACCAACCCAAGGCTGCCTTTGTCTATTCCACATGCATTGTGGGGGTGATTGGTGACGATTTGGAGGCTATATGCAAAAAGGTTAGCAAAGAGAAGGGGATGCCGGTAATTCCTGTGGAAGTGCCGGGTTTCACGGGCTCTAAAAAAGATGGGTACAAGATTGCATGTGAAGCACTGGCAACCCTTATTGGAACAGGTAACGGGTATGTTCCCGAAAAGAGTATTAACATCCTGGGTGATTTTAATATTGCAGGCGAATTGTGGATACTTCTTGAATATTACAAGCGCATGGGTATTCATGTAAATGCCACCATCACCGGCGACGGCCGGGTGGAAACTATTTCAAATGCTCACAAGTCGGCGCTTAACGTGGTTCAATGCTCTGGTTCCATGATGCATCTGGCCAAAATAATGAAAGAAAAATACGGAGTTCCACATATGAAGGTGTCCTATTTCGGCATAGAGGATATGAGTGATGCATTATACGAAGTAGCAAAGTTTTTCAAGGATGACGATATGCTGAATAAAGCAAAGGAAATAGTTCGCGAAGAATTTGCCAGATTAATGCCTGCTTTAAAGACATACCGCGAAAAACTTCAGGGAAAAAAGGCGGCCATCTACGTTGGAGGTTCATTTAAGGCTATTTCACTTATCAAAGCACTCCGCCTCATAGGTGTAGAAACTGTATTGGTGGGTTCTCAAACCGGAACAGCCGACGAATACGAGATTATCCGTAAGCTTTGTGATGAAGGCACCATCATTGTCGATGACTCGAATCCCATAGAATTATCAACCTTCGTAAAGGAAACAAAAGCTGATATTTTTATTGGAGGTGTAAAGGAACGACCCATTGCCTATAAACTTGGTCTTGGCTTCTGCGATCATAATCACGAACGTAAAGAAGCGCTTGCCGGGTACGAAGGTATGCTCAACTTTGCCAAAGAGATTTATGCAACAGCAATGAGTCCCGTGTGGCAATTTACGAAACATTGATAATTTTCAATTTAAGGAGAGTTAGATCTAGTGAAATATTTCTAATAAGATAATAAGGTTTATTACTGCATTTTATAGTAATACTACTAAGGTTTATTGAATGAAAATAAGGTTCAGGGTAATAAAACCTTAGTAGAAAACAAAATAATCAACAGCAACCTTATTCCCTAATGAGTACATATACTGGTTAAAATCAAAAATTAAGCTATGGATACATTAAAAACAACCACCGCCCCATTTGTTTCGACCCGAAACGCCTGCAAGCTTTGCGCACCTCTTGGGGCAAGTGTTGTGTTTAAAGGGATTCAGGGGTGTTTGCCAATGATACATGGTTCACAAGGTTGCGCTACATATATCCGCCGGTATATGATCAGTCATTACAAGGAGCCGGTGGATATAGCTTCTTCTAATTTTAGCGAAGAGTCTACCATTTTTGGAGGAAACAAAAATTTTAATGAAGGCATTGATAACATAATAAAGCAATACAATCCTGAGGTGATTGGTATTGCATCCGCCTGCCTGAGCGAAACCATTGGCGAGGACATACCAATGTTAATACACGAATATAAGGTGTTGAACGCCGGTAAGCCACTTCCGTTATTCGTACATGCTTCTACTCCCAGCTATCAGGGCACACATATGGATGGATTTCATGAGGCTGTTGCCGCAACAATTGCAGCTTTTGCCGAGCGAAAAATAAAAACCAACCACATCAACCTTTTTCCCGGGTTTGTTTCTCCAGAAGACATTCGTAATTTGAAAAATATATTAGAAGACTTTGGTCTCGACTATGTCCTTTTCCCAGATATTTCCGATTCACTCGATAATCCGCATTGGAAGGAATACCAGATTATTCCAGAAGGCGGGACATCCCATGAAGACCTTCGGCGCACCGGGTCGGCAAAAGACTCTATTGAATTTGGTTATGTATTAAATAAGGGAGGTTTGCATGGAAGGATAAAACACAACAAAAAAGTTTTTACAGCTGCAGAATGGCTCGAAAATAATTGCGATGTGCCTCGCACTGGTATTGGCTTACCCATTGGAATTAATGAAACTGACAAATTCTTTAAAATTCTGGAAGAAATGTCGGGACAGCCCACTTCCGAAAAATATACCCGTGAACGCGGAAGACTTGTCGATGCCTATGTTGACGGGCACAAATACCTTTTTGGAAAGCGTGCCATTGTTTATGGTGAAGAAGATTTAGTAGTTGGACTTGTTTCGTTTCTCGAAGAAATTGGTATCGAAACAATTTTGGTTGCTTCAGGTGGAGAAAGTGGTATGTTAAAAGACACGATAACCCGCATTACCGGAGGCAAGCGTGAGAATATGCTTGTAGTAAACGGTATGGATTTCGAAACAATCAACGATATGGTTGATGAGCTTAAACCTGATCTGATGATTGGGAATAGCAAAGGTTATTACATTGCCCGTAGGTTAGGGATACCGCTAGTGCGTATTGGGTTTCCTATACATGACCGTTTTGGGGCACAACGTCACCAGCACCTGTGCTACACAGGTACTCAACAACTTCTTGACCGCATCACGAATGCCCTTATCGAATATAAACAAGAGCATTCACCGGTGGGTTATAAATATATATAGTTGCTGGTAACCGGTAACTGGCTGATTAACACATAACCAGAAATCAGAAACACGTAACCAGAAACATTAAAAAAGTAACTAAAAATTTCAAGTATGAACACAACGATTTCCGCTCCTGCCCATCCTTGCTTTGATATCGAAGCCAAACACAAAAATGCTCGTGTTCATTTGCCTGTTGCCCCTAATTGCAATATCCAGTGCAACTATTGCAACCGCAAGTTCGATTGTGTAAACGAAAGTCGGCCGGGTGTTACTTCATCGATATTAAGTCCATATCAGGCTGCAGAATATTTGAAAGAACTCGAAAAACATATCGAGAACATTTCGGTAATAGGTATTGCCGGCCCTGGTGACCCTTTTGCAAACCCCGAGGAAACACTTGAGACTATGCGATTAACAAAGCAGAATTTTCCAGAGAAAATTTTCTGTCTTTCAACCAATGGATTGAATCTGAAGCCATACATCGATGAAATAGCCGAACTGGGCGTGACTCATGTAACCATTACGATTAATGCTGTGGATCCTGATATTACCGCCAAGGTATACGCCTGGGTGCGGCATGATAAAAAAATATACCGTGGCAGAGAGGGAGCCGAGTTCCTTTTGAAACGTCAGTTGGAATGCATTCCTCTGCTTAAGGCAAAAGGCATTACGGTGAAAATAAATACCATCATCATGCCGGGGATCAACGACCATCACATTCATGAGGTTGCTAAAACTGTGGCTGCTCTGGGAGCCGATGTAATGAATTGTATGCCCCTGATTCCTACTAAGGAAACTCCATTTGAAGTACTTGAAGAGCCATCGAAAACTTTAATTTTCAAAGTCAGAACACTGGCCAAAGAGCATATTAAAATGATGACACATTGTTCGCGATGCCGGGCTGATGCTGCAGGTTTGCTGGGTCAGGATTTTAAAGGTGCATTCGGAATGTTGCAGGAATTTTCATCACGACCGTTAAAACCAAATGATGACCGACCATATGTGGCAGTTGCTACACATGAAGGACTGCTTGTTAACATGCACCTTGGAGAAGCAGATAAATTGCACATATACAAACAAACACCCAACGGGTTTCATTTTGTTGGAGAAAGGGATACACCTAAAGCAGGATCGGGAGATTATAGGTGGATTAACCTTGCAAATACACTTAAAGATTGTAGGGCAATATTAGTAGGCGGTGTTGGGCCGAATCCTTTGAATATATTACAACACTCAGGCATTCGGGTTATTCAAATGACTGGTTTAATTGATGAAG
This sequence comes from Bacteroidales bacterium, assembly GCA_038213375.1. Classification (GTDB taxonomy): domain Bacteria; phylum Bacteroidota; class Bacteroidia; order Bacteroidales; family JAAUTT01; genus JAAUTT01. The sequence goes on from JBBQTB010000046.1 coordinate 35,615, forward strand.
GCCTCGAAGCAGTATTCCAAAATAAACAAATTAAAACTGTGCAGAAAGCCGATGTTTTTAAATGTGGCGATGCATGCCGCGGGAATGCGCAGGGTTGCGCGTAATAATAATTTGAAGATTAGAGAATGCTGAAAATGCTAATGATTTAGTTCTTGTTACTTATTTTTTTGTGCTCAATATTTAATACTATAATAAAATGAAAAAACCAACATTTCACATTCTGGTATGCAATTCATACCGCATCGCTGGAAGCGCCCAAGGTGCATGTAACAAAAAAAATGCTCCTCAAATGATTCAGTATTTAACCGAAGGTGCAGCCGATAGGGGTTTAGATGTAGCAGTTACCAGCACAGGTTGCTTGAATATTTGTGCTCAGGGACCAATTGTAGTAGTTCACCCTTTGAATGTTTGGTACGGAGGTGTTGAATCGGAAGATGCTATGGATGAGTTACTCGATGGCCTCGAAAATGGAGAGATCGTAGAAAAATATAAGATATCGGATTGAAAAAGTAACCGATAATAAAAAATCAAAAATGAACCGAAAACCATACCTTATTGATACCACCCTTCGCGATGGAGAACAAGCGCCTGGTGTGGTATTTCATCTGGACGAAAAACTTCATATTGCAGCCTTGCTTGATCAAGCCAAGGTACCCGAAGTTGAAGTTGGTACTCCAGCTATTGGTAAACAGGAAGTTAAAGATATAAAAGCCATTGTTAATACAGGTTTTAAATTTAAAACACTTGCATGGTGTCGCGCAACCAAAGAGGATATTGATGCTGCCGCTGCCGCTGGAACACAAGGTGTGAATATTTCATTTCCGGTATCGGATATTCATCTTCTGGCTATGGGAAAAGATCATAGCTGGGTAATAAATACCATGCGCGAAATGGTTACCTATGCATCCTCTAAATTTGAGTATGTGGCAATTGGTGCTCAGGATGCATCTCGGGCTGAATTTCATTTTCTTTCCGATTTTATTGGTGAAGCAATTTGGTTAAAAGCTAAAAGAGTGCGTATTGCCGATACAGTAGGGATTCTAAACCCCATCACAACGGGACGACTTTTTCGCAAAATAAGAAAATACTTTCCTAATGTATTGCTCGAGTTTCATGGACATAACGACCTTGGAATGGCCACCGCTAATACATTTGTGGCTTTAAATTCAGGTGCCGATTGCGCCAGTGTTACCGTTAATGGTATGGGAGAAAGGGCTGGTAATGCAGCGCTTGAAGAAATTGTGATGGCTTTGGAAATAAGCAGCACATCATATCATGGCATTAATACTTCTGTTCTTGGAGAATTGTCGCACTATGTAAGTCAGGCATCTGGCATTCCATTGGCTACCAATAAACCGATTACAGGAGGTAAGGCGCTTAGCCATGAAACTGGCATTCATACCAATATCCTGTTAAAGAACCGAGAAACATATCAAATAATTAAAGCCTCACGAATAGGTCTTACCGAGCAAGATTTTGTGTTCGGTAAGCATAGCGGTAAAACAGCCCTGATATCGTTCCTAAACCAAAACGATATCAGGCTCGCTTGTGATGATTATTTAAGCATTCTTGAAAGAATTAAAGTAAATGCCAATCATTTAAAAAGGGAACTCTCCGGACAGGAAGTTCTTTCACTTATAACAAAGGAAGAAATCTAAGATTAAAATATTTTAGTAATTATTGAAATTCATTTTCACCCAAGTTTTGAATTTTTAAAATAAGGAAATAAGGTTGGAAAATTGAAACATTTTTGTTTTCTACTAAGGTTATAAACTTGAAAATAAGGTTTTTGAAACCTTAGTAGAAAAACACATTAGCAACAAATCAAACCTTATTATTTTTTTTTTCGACATAAAACATATGGTATTTTTATAGATTATTTTCGCATCAAAAAAAACAGACCAGGCAGAGCCTAAGCCGAACAAGGGTTGTCCTTTAGCTTCCTTTTTATTTAGACACAATCTAAATATCGGGCAATAAGTAACACTTTTGAAAAAAAACGTATACTTTACCAAAGCATTTTTAAAAATCCAAAATATAGGTATTCCATCACTCAATAGATAGCATCCCAAACTTATGAAGCACAATAAAATAACTTAAATGAAAAAACTTCTGGTATCCTTATCCTTTGCACTATTTACAATGTTGGCTGTGGCACAGGTATCCATAACCGTAAATGTAACTACAGCGGGTAGTTTTAGAACAGCTTTGACCACTGCTGGCGGCAATAAAAGCACCATAACCAATCTAACAGTTACCGGCAATATCGATGCCCGCGATGTTAAATTTATACGCGACAGCATGCCGGTTCTGGCAGTACTAAATTTGGCAACAGTACAAATTGCTGCATATTCTGGTTCAGATGGTACAGTTTCATATTCAACCACTTATTTAGCCAACCAAATGCCGGAGTATTCATTTTGTAATCCAACAACACTCGCAGGTAAAACCAGTTTAACAGGAATAACCCTCCCGGGTAGCATAACTTCCATTGGCGATTGGGCTTTTGCTGGTTGCAGCGGATTTACAGGCAGTTTAACCATTCCCGCTTCGGTTACTTCCATTGGGTATAGTGCTTTTGATGGTTGCAGCGGTTTCACAGGCAGTTTAACCATTCCCGCTTCGGTTACTTCCATTAGGGATTATGCTTTTGATGGTTGCAGGGGTTTCACAGGCAGTTTAACCATTCCCGCTTCGGTTACTTCCATTGGGTATAGTGCTTTTGATGGTTGCAGCGGTTTCACAGGCAGTTTAACCATTCCCGCTTCGGTTACTTCCATTGGGGGTGATGCTTTTAATGGTTGCAGCGGTTTCACAGGCGGTTTAACCATTCCCGCCTCGGTTACTTCCATTGGTGATTGGGCTTTTTATGGTTGCATCGGTTTCACAGGCAGTTTAACCATTCCAGCTTCGGTTACTTCCATTGGTGATTGGGCTTTTAAGGGTTGCATCGGTTTCACAGGCAGTTTAACCATTCCAGCTTCGGTTACTTCCATTGGGTATGGTGCATTTTATGGTTGCAGCGGTTTCACAGGCAGTTTAACCATTCCCGCTTCGGTTACTTCCATTGGGAGTAGTGCTTTTGATGGTTGCAGCGGTTTCACAGGCAGTTTAACCATTCCCGCTTCGGTTACTTCCATTGGGATTAGTGCTTTTGATGGTTGCAGCGGTTTCACAGGCAGTTTAACCATTCCCCCTTCGGTTACTTCCATTGGGGGTAATGCTTTTCGGGGTTGCAGCGGTTTCACAGGCAGTTTAACCATTCCCGCTTCGGTTACTTCCATTGGTGATTGGGCTTTTTATGGTTTTAGCGGTTTATCAA
>JBBQTB010000047.1:0-36877 GCA_038213375.1 Bacteroidales bacterium
TCGTGTTGTTACGCGAAGCGACAAATATAAATTCCTTATACGATTGTGTGCTGTTTGAACGAAGTCGAGGCACGAGACGGAGTGAGTTCACACGGTCAAGCGTTTTTGGTGACTTTTGTCGCCACAAAAGTTACAAAAAAAGGAAATACTTTAGCAGGTTATCAGCTATATACATTCCTTAACTTGACGGCTATGCCCAAATACGAAAATTTAAAATTCATTGATTTTCAGATGGTCCCTGGAGGGGTCAGGGGTAAAACAGATGAAAATCATTGAATTTTCATCTGTTCGGAGTGGAATTAACTCTTGAACTTTGAAAATATTAATAGTGCTGTTTTTCCTGAATTTTTTAGTACCCACTTTCTCATTACATTTGTAAAAGTTAATTAAAAATATGCTTTTTAAAGATATTGTAGGCCAACAGCATGTAAAACAGCGCTTAATTCAAACGGTAAAGGATAATCGTATTGCTCATGCTCAGCTTTTTTTGGGACCCGAAGGCTCAGGAAATCTGGCTCTTGCTATTGCCTATGCTCAGTACATCAACTGTGCAATTCCCTCTGAAACCGACTCATGTGGTATTTGTCCATCGTGTTCTAAATATCAGAAACTTATTCATCCCGATTTGCATTTTGTTTTCCCTGTAGCTACCACAAAAAGCATTACCAAAGAACCGGTTAGCGATGATTTCATCAAACAATGGAGAACTCTCCTTCTGGATAACCCTTATTTTAATTTACTTCAATGGTACGAATGTATTGATGTTGAGAACAAACAAGGAATTATAAGCAAAAATGAAAGCCAGGAAATTATTCGTAAATTAAACCTTAAAACCTTCGAGGCCGATTATAAAGTTGTGATTATATGGATGCCTGAACGGATGAATGGTGTTGCTGCCAACAAGTTGCTGAAAATGTTGGAAGAACCTCCTGAGAAAACATTGTTTCTGATGATAACCGAAAATACAGGAATGATGCTTCAAACCATTCTTTCACGCACACAACTTATTAAAATACAGAAAATTGATTCGGATGATTTGCTTGGATATTTGAAAGAGCATCACAATTATTATCCCGAACAACAATTGATAGATGCCGTTCATTTGGCAGATGGGAACTTTGTAAAAGCCTTACAGGTATTAAAAAGCGACGAAGATAATTCGTTTAATCTCGACAGATTTGTGAACCTGATGCGCTTATGCTGGACCAAAGACGTTCTTGGGCTGATGCAGTGGTGCGATTCAATGATAGGGATTGGTCGCGAAAGGCAAAAAAACTTTATGGGTTATACCTTGCGTATGATACGAGAAAACTTTGTTATGAACTGCCAGGTGCCTCAACTTGCCCTTTTAACTGAGAAAGAATCAGACTTTTCATCCAAGTTTTTCCCTTATATTAATGAGAGCAATGTTTATCTTATGGTAGAAGAAATAAATAAAGCTCAATATCATATCGAAGCAAACGGAAGTGATAAGCTCATTTTTCTGGACATGACACTAAAACTAATTAAAATGATAAAAAAATAATTAAAAAGTTTACGGATAAGTAGGTTTATAAACCCCATTCCAATACTAACGGCTTCAACCTAAATAACTATTTTGTATTTGTGATTGCAAATCATGGGTGTTTCACTATTTTTGCACCATTTAATTTAATTTTCTTACCTGAATCCGATGGATAATAAATATATATGTTGTACACGTGGATGCTTTAATCCTACAGGGGAATTACCCGATAAGGAGCCGAAAGCTTTGGTGGGCAGCAACAAACTCGATACTACTAATTGGCTGGACGACCTACCTAAAACCGGCATGGAATCGGAAATTGTTGAAATAAGGTTTAAAAATACTAGAAAAGGATATTATAAAAACGTTAACAAGTTACGTTTACATAAAGGTGACATTGTTGCAGTTGAAGCCTCTCCGGGACACGATATTGGATTAGTTTGCCTTACTGGTGATTTGGTTCTTAAGCAGATAAAACGTACTGGGTTTACTTATTCCAATGAGGAGGAACTAAAAAAAGTTTACCGAAAAGCAAAAGCTGTCGACCTCGAAAAATGGTATCAGGCAATTGAAGGCGAAATGCCTGCAATGCTAAGAGCGCGTGAAATAGCTGAACGATTGAACCTCGATATGAAAATTGGCGACGTTGAATACCAAGGCGATAAAACTAAAGCCATTTTCTACTATATTGCTGAAGACAGAGTTGATTTCAGAGAACTAATTAAAAAATTTGCAGAGGAATTCAAGGTACGTGTTGAGATGAAACAGATAGGAGCCCGCCAGGAAGCGGGGAGAATTGGAGCTATTGGCACTTGTGGCCGCGAATTATGCTGCTCCACCTGGCTAACTAACTTTGTGTCGGTAACCACCAACTCCGCCCGTTATCAGGAGGTTTCCCTCAATCCCACTAAACTAGCCGGACAATGCGGAAAACTTAAATGTTGCCTTAATTACGAATTAAAAACATATTTGGATGCTCAATACGATTTTCCAAAAATAGATATACCTCTGGAGATATTCGATGGCACAGCTTATCATCAAAAAACAGATATTTTCAGACGAATGATGTGGTTCTCCTTCAGCAAAGACGGTGTGGCAACGCTCATTCCTGTTTCTGTAGACAGGGTGATAGAAATTATCGAACTCAACAAGCAAGGCATTAAAGCTAAAAGTTTATTGGAGGCGGTTACTAACGAGCCTGCAAAGAAAAACCTCGATTACAGTAATCCAATCGGGGGTGATAGTATCACCCGTTTCGAAGACAATCGTCGTGATCAACGCAAAAAAAAGCCAAAGCAGCGCAATCCTAGTTTTCAAAAAAAACTGAATACAAATCCAAATCAGACCCCACAAGGAAATGAAACCAAAGAATAACATTGTATTTCTGCTGCCGATACTATTGTTTACTCTGGTAACCAGTTGTAATTTTGATAAGGTGTTCGAAAAAACTGAAGATATTCAGAACGGTAAATGGGATAAAAATCATATTGTTCGTTTCGATGTTAGCATAAAAGATACCATTAATGGTTATGATATTTTTATTAATATCCGCAATAACAACAACTTCAGGTATAAAAATTTATTTTTGTTTGTAAGTACATCTTCTCCAAAGGGGTTTAGTAAACGTGATACTGTTGAACTAACTCTTGCTGATGATAAAGGGAAATGGCTGGGACATGGAATTGGTGGAATTAATAGCATTGAGAAAACGTACAAACAAAATGTACGGTTTCCGGTTTCAGGAAATTACAGGATTGAGTTGGGTGAGGGGATGCGTAACGATATTCTCGATGGCATCATGGATGTAGGCATCAGAGTGGAAAAGGTTAAATAAATATTGGCAGATTAGCGTGGCAAAGAACAAACTGAAAAAATTTGCCGAGGTGGCAACGTTCGAAAATGTTATCGAACCAGATATAAAAGAAGTTTTTCGTAAGGATTATCATATTAAGGGAAATTGGCATTCGCAATTTTTTAAGAATAATCATCCGATAGTATTGGAACTGGGATGCGGTAAAGGAGAATATACCACCGGTTTGGCTGCCCGGTATAACGATAAAAATTTTATTGGCATCGACATTAAAGGAGCCCGAATATGGAAAGGAGCTTCGGAAGCTTTACTAAAAGGACTTACAAATGCAGGTTTTCTTCGTACACGGATTGAACATATCTCCTCTGTATTTGGTCCCGAAGAAGTCTCTGAAATTTGGATTACCTTCCCCGATCCTCAGGAAAAACGAGACCGCTCAACAAAAAGGTTGACTTCATCCTTGTTTCTGCCTATCTATAAACAGTTTCTTAAACCTTCGGGCATCATTCATCTTAAAACAGATAATGAAATACTGTATAATTACACCTGTCGTTTATGCCAGTTTAATAAACTGGATGTGAAATATCAGACGAACGATTTGTATCATTCCGATGTGGATGACGAAGCATTGTTGTCCATTAAAACTCATTATGAAGCTTTATTTACAGCCAAAGGGCTATCAATAAAATACATCTGTTTTACAATCGACGGACATGAATCCTTCCTTGAACCGCCCTCAAAAATCTGATCATACCAATTTCTTCGAAATGGTTTATGAAGTTGCGAGTCTTATACCATCTGGCAGAGTAACTAATTATGGGGCTATTGCGCGATATCTCGGATCACCCCAATCATCGCGGATGGTAGGATGGGCTATGAATTCGTGTCATTCGCATATCGATTTCGTTCCGGCACACCGTGTTGTTAATCGCAATGGGTTACTAACAGGTAAAATGCATTTTCAGGGACCCACGGTAATGCAACAATTACTAGAAAATGAGGGTGTTCGTGTGGAAGATGACAAAGTGGTTGATTTCGATAAATTATTCTGGGATCCTTCCAAAGAATTGTCAGCTTTTCCAGAGTAAATCCGTAAAAACTAGTATATTTACTTAATTTAAATTTAGTCTAAATAACACATGATTTATACAGTTGATCAGGTTGTAAGTGCCTTATCTCAAGTAACACATCCTGGATTTTCCAACGATATTGTTTCGCTGAATATGGTAAAAGATATTCGTATCGAAGGAAACAAAATTTCTTTTTCACTCACCTTCCAAAAGTCGACGGATCCATTAATTGGTTCAATACAAAAGGCTTGCAGAGTAGCTCTTCAAACCAAACTTGGGCCGGATATTGAAATGGGCGATATTATAGTAAACAGCACATTTAAACCAGAAATAAAGGAAAGTAACCTTTCAAAAGTTAAAAACATCATCGCCGTTGCATCTGGTAAAGGAGGCGTTGGAAAGTCAACTGTTGCATCCAACCTTGCAGTATCGCTGGTCAAACTAGGTTATAAAGTAGGTCTTATTGATGCCGATGTTTACGGACCCTCCATACCAAAAATGTTTAATGTTGAAAATATTAAACCTGAATTGAAGGATCCTGACCTGATCGTTCCTGTGAATAGATACGGAGTAAAATTGTTATCCATCGGTTTTTTTGTCGATCCCAAAGATCCGCTCATATGGCGTGGCCCAATGGCTACCAACGCTTTGAAACAATTGATTAACCAGGGCGAATGGGGCGAACTCGATTTTTTGATGATCGATCTGCCTCCGGGAACAGGAGATGTGCATCTTACGATTGTTCAAGAACTTACAATTACTGGCGCTGTAATTGTAAGCACACCTCAGGATGTTGCTCTTGCTGATGCTATTAAGGGGATCAATATGTTTAAAGGTGAAAAAATAAATGTGCCTGTATTAGGATTGATAGAAAATATGGCATGGTTTACTCCCGAAGAATTGCCAAACAATAAATATTATATCTTTGGAAAAGAAGGTTGCAAGCGCCTTGCCGAAGAACTTTCCATTCCTCTTTTGGGTCAAATTCCCATTGTTCAAAGCATTTGCGAAGGGGGCGACGACGGCAACCCATCGGCTCTCGACGATAAAACAATTGTAGGAAGTTCATTTAAAAAGCTTGCCGAACGGATGGTGGAAGAAGTTAATCACCGGAACAAAGCGCTTGACCCAACAAAAAGAGTAGAAATTATTCATGGAAAGAAATAAATTATTTTAGATCATGACTACAGAAAATAAAAGCGAGTTACTGAAAAGGGTTCATAATACCATAGACCGACTTCGACCTTATTTGCAGTCGGATGGGGGAGATGTTACCGTTGAAGAGATTACCGACGATTTTATTGTCAAAGTAAAGCTTGTCGGCGCATGCGAATCGTGTCCTTTTAGCTTGAATACCTTAAAGGGAGGAATAGAAGAAGCGTTGAAAAAAGATATCCCAGAAATAAGGGAAGTTATTGCTGTTTAGTTTGCTAAATGATTTGGACTTCTCCTTTTAAAATTCATTCGTTATCTTTTTTTAGGTTATTAATATAGTTTAAAGAAGGATACCGAATAAAATATTACAATCCCAATAATTAGTGCATTTAATCCCAAAATTATACCTACGATAATTATAGGTACAAAACCTATATATTTGACTATTACTGTTTTTAGGAACAAATCAGAACGCCCCTTTATTTTCATAATATTCATATTAATTATCAGCTTTGGTAGTAACAATTTTATACCTGATTTGTACATTTTGCACAGGGCATAATAAACGGTTTAAAAGAAGAGAAATTAGCTGACCTACGTGGTCAATTGCCAGAAAACAAAGTAATAATTATGCTATTTCAATCAAAAATTAATGGCAAACTTACACTGACCTATTCAAATAACACTAAAAAGTCGAAATGCCTTTATGGGTTATTCGGCTTTTTTGTTTTGAAATTGCCAGATTATAAATAATTTTATCATCATAAAATAAACTTTTCATTTTTAAGTTATTCAGTTAAACAAACAAAATACGGTGAACCGGATATTTAGCTCTTTAAAATTAATTTTACTCATTTTGGTTGGTTTTCTGTTTTCATGCTCCCAGCAGAAAAATACACCTATTTCACGCACATTTCATAGTATTACAGCTAAATATAATATCCTTTTCAATGGAGACGAAGGCTATAAAAAGGGAATGAAGCGAATTGATGAGACCTTTAAAGATGATTATTCCCGCATTTTGCCAGTGTTTACATACGGAAACAAGGACGTTGCCAGCAGCATTTCGTCGGAAATGGACCTTGGAATAAAGAAGGCGTCCAAATTAATTACTCTGCATTCGATAAAAGCAAAACCCAAAGTAAAAAAAAAGGGTCGGATGACACCGCAGGAAAAGGAATTCTACAATAAAAACGAATATAACAAATGGGTAGACGATGCCTATATTCTTATTGGCAAAGCATACTTTCATAAAATGGATTATCAGAATGCCACGGAGACGTTCAATTTTATCATTCGCGAATACCCCAAAGAATCCTCAAAATACGAAGGCTTGATCTGGCTGACCCGTGTCCATTCTCAAAGTGTTGAATTCAGAGACGCCGAAAAACAATTGGCCACCTTAGAAAGCGACCGGAAATTCCCCGTAAAGCTAAAACGAGATTTGCAAACAACAGGCGCCGATTTGGCCTTAAAACAAAACCAGTACGAACGGGCAGCTAAATATCTTGAAAAAGCGATCAAAAAACTCCATAAGAAAAAGCTTAAGTTGCGTTACAGATATATTCTTGCACAGCTTTATCAGCAAACAGGTGAGTTTAAAAAGGCAACCGCAATGTACACATACATCATCAAGCATAATCCACCTTACGAGATGACATTTAACGCCCAGATAAACCTGGCGGCATCGGTGGAGACAGGGTCGAAAAGTACCCGCATGGTCCGTGACAGGCTTAAAAAAATGCTCCGCGACCAGAAAAATGTTGATTTTCGTGACCAGATTTATTTTGCTATGGCAAAGCTCGAAATGAAAGATGGTAACCGCGCTCAAGCCATAGATTACTACAAGGAATCCGTAAAAGTTAGCACCAATAACAACGATCAGAAGGCACTTTCGTGCCTTACACTAGCTGACATGTTTTATGGTGAAAAAAAATATGTTCCAGCTCAGGCGTATTACGATAGCACACTTCTTTATATAGCACAGGACTATCCGGGCGTTCCAGATATGAAAGTAAAAGCATCCAGCTTAAACAGGCTGGTAGCCTCACTCAATACCATTTCGTTCGAAGATAGCGTACAACATGTCGCCAAACTACCCGAAGCAGAACGAATGAAGCTAATAGACAATATAATTAATGATCTGCGAAAAGCAGAAGATGAAGCCAAGCAAGCCGAAGCCCAGCGTTTACAAGAATATTATAGCAGCCAGAACCGGAATAGCGCCGCTTTGAATGACCCTGCTACCCAAGCGAAGTGGTATTTCTATAATCCTGTATCGGTGGCTCAGGGAATGAAAGATTTCCAGTTGCGGTGGGGCAAACGTAAACTGGAAGATAACTGGCGACGACGTAATAAAAGTATCGTGGCTTTTGGTGCCGACCCCACAGAAAATATTGTGGTAGAAAACAAACAGGATAAAGATAAAAAGAAAGTACTTGATAATAAATCGCGTGAATTCTATGTTCAGAATCTTCCACTGACTGATTCTATGGTCAACATTTCAAAAAAACGAGTTTTGGATGGTTATTTTAATGGAGGACAAGTGTACCGCAACGAACTAAAAGATTTAAAAGAGGCAACCACTATCTATGAAAAGATGATAGAACGCTTTCCCGAAAATACATATAGGATTGCGGTGTATTACCAACTTTACACCATGTTCACCGAGATGGGAAATGCGACTAAAGCTCTGTATTACAAAAATTTAATTATCACTCGATTCCCGGAAAGTTTATATGCCCGATTGCTTTCCGATCCCGAATATTACAAACAGCTCATAGAAAAAGGTAAGGAAGCTGATAACTTTTACGAAGAAACTTATAATTTGTACCAAAGGGGTCAATACCAGCAGGTAATATCAAATGCACAATCTGCCAACACCCGCTTCAAAGGGAATATGGTAATGGCTAAATTTGGTCTTTTAAAGGCGATGGCGATCGGTAAAACTTCCGATCCTATGCTCTATCGCAACGAGCTTACACAATTGATAGCAAGTTATCCAAATAGCGAAGTTGCAGTTCAGGCAAAAGAGATGATAACTTTCCTGAATACCTACAAGCCCGAAACCAAGCACCTGGAGGATATCAAAGTTGCTGAAGTAATCTACAATCCCGATGATAAGACCTCATTTCTTTTTGTTCTGGTTGTTGAGCGTAAGGAAGACATCAATCAGGTAGTGTTCGATTTAATCAATTTCAATCTCGACAATTTCAGTAACGACCATCTGGAACTCAACAACGAGGATTTTGGTAAAACCTTCAAGATCCTTCAGGTAAAAACGTTTTCAGATAAGGATAAAGCCATAAAGTACTTCGCAACTCTCAGTTCCAAGCCGGCAGCGCTAAAGAGCGTAAAGGGAGGCACAAAAATCCAGTTTATTATATCACCGGCCAACTTCGAAATACTTAAAAAACAGGAAAATGCCGACACATACATGGAATTCTTCAAAAAACATTTTTAACATGTGATTGCTTAAACCAGAGTTTGGAGGTACGGTTTATCAAATTATATCAAGCAAGGGTATTACTTAATTGACGATTCTTCACCAAATCGATAAATTCTTTTTTTGCTGCTACAAATTGAACAAAAACGCCAAAAATAGTATGGAGCTGAAACTCTTTTATTATTATTTTTTATATTTTTAGCATCTTTAAAAACAAAGCCTATGAATTTTGTTGATGATGATAAATTCATTGACATAGACGAAGTCATTCGGAAGAAAAACCCCAAACTTTACAGTCTTATGCCATCCTTTTTAATTCGTTTTTTGAAAAGAATAGCACATCAGGATGAACTAAATCAAGCCATTAACAATCAAAAAGATAAAAGCGGGTTAGAATTTGTAAATGGAGTACTTTCCGATATGGGAATTACTTATGAGTCCTTTGGTACTAAAAATATTCCTTCAAAAGGTCGATATATTTTTGCAAGTAATCATCCATTAGGAGGCTTGGATGGTCTGGTGTTGATAAATGAAACAGGCAAATATTTCCCTAAACTCAAATTTGTGGTTAACGACTTGCTACTTAATGTAAAAAATATGGATTCGATATTTGTCCCTGTTAATAAGCATGGTAAACAAAGTATTGAATATGCCCGACGAATAGATGAAGCATATAAATCGAACGATCAAATCTTATATTTCCCGGCTGGACTCTGTTCCCGAAAAATTAAGGGCCACATTACGGATCTACTCTGGCAAAAAAATTTTATTTCAAAAGCTATTAAATATCAACGAGATATAATTCCAATATATTTTAGTGGAAATAATAGTTCTTTTTTTTATAATCTGGCTCATTTAAGAAAAATGCTCGGAATAAAGGCTAATATTGAAATGTTTTTTTTAGTAGATGAGATGTATAAACAACAAAACAAAGCGCTCAAGTTAACTTATGGAAAGCCAATACCATACACATTGTTTGATGACAGCAAATCTATATCGGACTGGACTTTATATGTCCGAAATGTAGTTTACTCCTTGAAATTATAAAGTATAAAATGCTTTTCAATTTATTAACTATTATTTAATGCTTTTTTGTAAGTTTACTATTATATTTCCTATCTTTTTTAAAATCGGTTCTGAACTATATCTGACGTGCATAATTTATGAATTTTCCTAAATACCTCATTCCCAATTAGTTTTTAAGAAAAGAGGATTATTGGATTTGTACAAATAAAAGTGATTCTTCTGTTTGTAAGAACTTTGCGCAGCGGTTTCACAACTGCATGTAGAAGCCATTTAAGATGAGGATAATTGAAATTGATAAATTGCAATACATTTATAACCTGAACTTTAACTAATTAAATAAATTTTTGTGAAGAAGCATTCTATGGTAAATATTATTCCTCCGGTGAATACCGACTTACTTTTAAAGGAATTAACCGAAGATAAATTTATTCGAAAGACTAATAATGGTGGAAATTTGCTATACATATTCAATGCGCACGATTCTCCAAACTTACTCCGTGAGGTAGGACGTCTCAGAGAAGAAACATTCCGTCATGCCAGAGGTGGCACCGGATCTGATATGGATATCGACGATTATGATACATGCGAAAATTGTTATAAACAACTTATTGTTTGGGATCCTGATGCCAATCAAATTCTTGGCGGATATCGTTTTAAAATTTGTGATGAAAATACAGTTGATTTAAACGGAAATGTACAACTCTCTACTTCTGAGTTATTTAAATTTTCCGAAGAATTCAAGCAGACCTTTTTGCCGGATATGATTGAACTTGGCCGATCATTTGTTCAGCCATCATATCAATCAACAAGTCGTTTTAGAAAAGGATTATATGCACTTGATAATTTGTGGGATGGCTTGGGCGCCATTATTGTAAATAATCCGGAAAAGAAATATTTTTTTGGTAAAGTTACTATGTACCAAAGCTATAATGCAAATGCAAGAAATCATTTATTGTATTTTCTTGAAAAGCACTTTTCCGACCGGGAAAATCTTGTTACACCCATTATTCCTATGGAAACCCATATGAATAGGGATGAATTAGCCAAAGTTTTCCATTACGAGGACTACAAGGAAGATTACAAAGTTCTATCCAAAACAGTTCGAAAACTAGGCGAATTTATTCCTCCATTGATTAATTCATACATGAATCTATCGCCCACCATGAAGGTTTTCGGAACCTCTATCAATAACCATTTTGGAGACGTAGAAGAGACGGCTATTATGGTTACAATTAACGACATTTATGATGCAAAAGTAGAACGACATATCAGCACATACGATCCTTTGTACTGGCTAAGACGACTTAGAAACAGCCATGTAACTATAAGAAGGCCTCATATTCACTTATTTCCGAAGAGGAAAAAACCGGAATGACGGGTTTTATGTTCTTTAGGCTGAAGTATCACAATCCGGCAAGTTAGGTTTTTCCTAGTGCCTTGGTGTTCAATTTTCGTGTCTTTGGTGTTTCATTGGTATAATCTTATCCTACAGCCTAATGGTCTATAATTTTTCTCCTGAATGGTTACCTGATAGCCATTTGTAAATGCGGTGTTGGTATTTCCATAAATAATAAATTGGTATACCTGCCATAACAATTATCAGACCAGGCCAGGTAAAGGCAGGTTTGTATATTAGCAACACGATTTCAATAAAAATACACAACACTATGTATATGGCTGGTATCACAGGATAGCCAAGTGTTTTATAAGGCCGCTCCAAGTCGGGTCTTTTGAATCGAAGCACAAAAACAGAAAGAATGGTAAGTATATTAAATATAAGAGCAGCAAAAATTACATAATCCAGAAGCTGGCTATAAGTACCTGACAAACACAGTACAGTACTCCAAATTGCTTGAACCCACAAACTCACCCCCGGAACACCATATTTGTTCAATTTAGTGACATTATTAAAAAATACCCCATCGCAAGCCATAGCATAATAAACACGGGCACCCGACAGTATAATTCCATTATTACAGCCGAAAGTAGAAATCACAACAACCAGAGCCATTATTATTTCTGCAGAACGACCTAATATTTGGTTCATTGCTGCTGCAGCAACTCTATCCTCAGATGCATGTTGAATACCCTGATCCATAACTGTCAACCCCAGTTGATGACCCCCAACGGGTAATATTTTTATATAAACCAAATTTACCAGAAAATATAAAACCGCTACAATTAAAGTTCCAAGAAAAAGACTAAGTGGGATGTTGCGCTTAGGGTTGATTACTTCTGACGAGGCGAAAGTAATATTGTACCAGGCATCGGAAGAAAACAGTGACCCTACCATCGAAATACCCAAAGCTACCATAAGAATGAACCCTTCGAGAGGCATATGTAAATCACTTACAATTTTTGAAGAATCCCACCAGGATTGTGTTTGCCAGCCACTGGAAAAGCTAAATCCAATAACAATGATCAATAAAAGAATCACTATTTTGGAAAATGTAAAAATATTCTGGATTTTTTTTCCCTGTTCTACTCCTCGATTATTGATCCAGGTCAATAACACAATCGATAGTATAGCTATCAGCTGCGCAAAATTAATTTTAACCGAACCTAATTGAAAAAATAAATTATCCTCCGAAATCCAAGGGAAAAGCACGCCAAGATATTTCGCAAACGCCATTGCTACAGCAGCAATTGTGCCGCATTGGATTACTAGAAAAAGTGTCCACCCGTAAAGAAAACCAAACAAAGGAGAATATGCTTCGCGAAGGTAAACGTATGTACCTCCAGCTTTTGGCATTATGCCTGCAAGTTCACCATAACTAAGAGCAGCGAATACCGTCATCATACCAGTGATTGCCCAAACCAACAACAGCCATCCTGCCGATCCGGTATGACGGGCAATATCTGCCGACACAATAAAAATACCGGATCCGATCATCGATCCCATCACTAATGCGGTGGAATCGAAAAGATTTAGACTTCGATGAAAAGTACCTGTTGATGACATGGTTAATCGCGATATTTAGAAAGTAATATACAATAATTCCTATAAAAATTGATAATTCACCAATAGGTCATTTAAGTATTTTTTCGGATGAAATCATGTGAAGTAATTTTTCGGATTTTACAATAAATTTATTTGTAATTTCATAGAATTCGTTGCCGGAAAGCCCAATCTCATTATAGCGTTCAAGCTTTTCCATATCAGTGATTACTTCATGAAAATGAAACTGACGAAACGATGGTAATAATCTGTGGGCGCGTGCAGAAATGCCATCAATATCTTGCTTTTCAACAAAATTTCTTATTTCCTGAATCGTTTTCCCGGAATTCTCAATAAATGCTTTAATTATTATTTTAAGCGCATGCTCATCATTACCGGAAAATTGCAAAACATCGTCAAATGAATACGAACTAGATTTAGGTATTTCAATTACATTACTTTTTTGTAGACAAACATCCACTTTCCCGTTATTTATAACAGAATAAATAGAATTATAAAATTCCGAATCTTTAAATGGTTTGGAAAGGAAAGCATTAAAACCCTGTTCTAATAGGCTGTTTTTTGCTAATATATTAGCAGTGAGTGCAACAACAGGTATGCTTCGAACACTATCTATTTTATGGTTTCGAATAGCCTTTAATAAAACAATTCCACTCATTTCAGGCATTTGAATATCGGTAAAAATAACATTATATAATTCTTTTTCAATTAATTGTAATGCATCATGTCCCGTTTTTGCAATATCACCATTGATACCCGCATTTTTGATAAGCATGGATAAAAGCAAAGCCGTAATTTCATCGTCCTCTATTACTAATACCCTGTATTTTTTGAGCTCCTCAAATAAATTTAGAGGAACAATCTTTTTTTCGTTTAAAGCAATAGACGACTTATCCTTTAACTTCAAAGCAGGTTTTTCAAATAATGCTCTAATAATAAAAGTACTCCCTTTGTCAGGAATGCTCTCCATAGAAATTTTGCCACCATGCATTTCTGCTAGTTTGCGAGCTATTGAAAGCCCAAGCCCGGTTCCTCCGTATCTGCGGGTAATTCCGGAATCTGCCTGAGAGAATTCCTCAAATATTTCTTTTTGCTTTTCAATTGGAATACCAATGCCAGTGTCAGATATTTTTATTTCAGCCCGATATTTTTCATGAAGAAGTCGTAAGTCAACTGTCATTTTAATATGCCCTTTTTCGGTAAATTTAATGGCATTACCCAAAATATTGAGCAATATCTGTCGTATCCGAAAAGGATCGCCCACCAAATCCTGATCTACATAGGAAGGAATTTCAACAATTAATTCAATTCCTTTTTCCTGAATTTTGATAATCAATGATTGACCAACTTCATGTACCAATGTTGCCAGATTAAACTGAACCTTTTCCAACGAAAGCTTGCCAGCCTCAATTTTTGATAGATCGAGAATATCGTTTACCAATCCTAACAAATGTGCAGATGCTTTTTCGATTATAGTAATATAATGTTTTTGAGTAGTTTCCAATGGTTTTTTCAGAAGTAATGCAGTAAAACCAATAATGGAGCTTAAAGGAGTTCTAATTTCATGACTCATATTAGCCAGAAATTGTTCTTTTGCACGTGTTAAGCCTTCAGCATTTTGCTTTGCTAATAAAAGTGCCTGCTGATATTGACGGCTTATCGCAATATCACGAAAAATTAGAAAAAGAAAAAAAAACATTACCAGAATAGAAACAACTGCCAATAAAACGGCTCCTATAGATGCTTTACGCAAAACCCCAGATGATTGGGATAGCTCCTTAGAATAAATGTTCATCTCTTCGACTTCAAGAGAGGTCACTATTTCACGGATTTGTTCCAGAAGTTGTCGATCGCTTTGCAATAATTTACTTTCACTTTTTAGGGATTGATTTTGCAAATAGTCTTCTCTATTTTTCAGTTTACCCAAGGTATGCTCCAATGCCTTTACTATGCTGTCGGGCGAAGGAACAGATTTGTAAACAGTGTCATATTGTGCAATATGTTCAAAACTAATCTTTGACGTGGTTTGCATGCCATTATCACCTTGGTTAAAAAGGCTCTTTACCTTTTGTAGAAAATTCTTTTTTTCTGGAAAACTGATCACGGAATCGTGCCTGACGACGATGTCTTTTTTTATAATCTGGGGGTTAATCTTAAAATCGTACGCTTGCGTATAAATCTCTTCTAAGGCTCTGGAATACAATAATTTTTTCTGATCTTTTAAATTTATTTTGCTTAGCCTTTTGATGATATTTCGCTTATGAGCAACGAGTTCCTTTAATGCGATTAATTGTTTTAGTTGATTTTGATTAGTAACACAAAGTAATTCAAGAGAATCGATTTTTAACTCAATTTCATTAAGGGTAGTAATGTGTTTCCCAAATTCGGTATTACTGCCAGACAGAAAAAAACTTCGGGCTTCATTATCTGCTTTATAAACAAGGGTCAGCAATTTATTAATTTGGTGAAGCTTGGCATTTGGGGCTGAATTTACCTTGTCAAGGGTAATGATGTTTTGAATCCCTTTATATAAAAAAAGGATGGCAACAGCAGAAACCAGAAAAATAAAGAAATAACTAATCGCTATTTTCCGCTTCAATGTGATATTCCATCCTTTCTGTACCATACGTCATTATAATGTTCTAAAGATACAGATTATTGTACAAAAAACGAAGGCTGCCATTGGCAGCCTTCGAAATTGTACAATAACTCATACAGTTTGATATATATATTACGGATCTAGGGTACGTAAGGTTAATTTATTACAACTACTAAGTATTTTGATGCACTCCAGAATTTTTCTGGATTCGTAATTTTAATTTTTTCGGTTATACCACTGGCATTGGTTTCAACCTGATATGAATCGGCTGGATGTGTGGTAACTATTTGATATTTCTTGCTGTTGATAGCTATTTCAGCAAAACTACGAATATCAACTTTTGTAAACTTTGATTCGTTAAAATTTTGTTTTAACTGATTTGTTTTACCAAGCCCAATAAAACCACCGGTTTTGGCAATGATATTATCTGCAATCAGTTGTTTTTTATTCCCTGCAACATAATAAGCAGTATTTAGATTATTGACCTTATCCTCAACATTTGCCTGAAGTTTAACCTTGTCATTTTTAAGGGTATCCATTGATGCATTCAACGATTCAATAGAGAAATGCATTTTAGCAAGATCTTCCTTAAGGGCAGTTATTTGGGTATCTCTTTCAGCAATTTGTTGATTCAATAAATCAATCATTTTCTGAAATTCCTCAATCTTTAGGTTCGAATCTTTCAATTTCTTATATACTCGACCAATATCCTTTTTGTTTTTTGCCATCAACTCATTAATTACCTTAATATCATCGTTGATGCGAGCTCTAACATCAGGAGTCATATCGGCGTTTCCTGAAGATTTTACAGATATTACAGCTTCTTTTTCTTTGATGACTGACAAATTCCCTTCGATGGAATTTAACGATTGAAGGATGTCGTTAATGGAGGAATCCTTAACTAGAGACTGAGATTTTAATGCCTGATTTTCAGTTGACAACCTGGCTATCTCTTGTTTTTCCTTTTGATTGCAACCAAAAGTAACAACTGTAGCTAGCAATAGAACATAAAAAATTGATTTCATAATATTAAATTTTTATTTTATAACTATCATAATACTAAACTCATGCCAAAAAACCAAGCATTTAAGTAAATATCTAATAACATGCATTTTACTCAAAATATGATTTTATTTTAATCATGTGAATGTAGAGGATATCCACAATTTGAGAAATCATTATGTACCACAACAAGGAAATATTTCCTTTTTAAAGTCGTTATGTAAGTAGGTTTCACTAATTTTAAATAGTAAGAATTGATTATAATCTTAAATACATAACAAATTAAAAATCTAACAAATGGCGTTTAAAAATGTTTTCTTAACCTACATTTTCATCCTTCTGTTCGTTCATGTAAATGGCCAAACAAAAACTTCCAAATCTTTTCATCCCGGAAAAACCTGGACCGACAATCAGGGAAAAGCTATTCAAGCGCATGGAGGCGGGGTTATTTATTATAATGGAGTCTATTATTGGTACGGGGAAAACAAAGATACTGTAACCAGCAATCAAAATACCGGGTTTAAAGGTATTTCGTGTTATTCCTCAAACGATTTATACCTTTGGAAAAATGAGGGAATAGTTTTAAACCCAGTAAAGTCCGATGTAAAACATGATTTATATCCAGATAAAATAGTAGAGCGTCCAAAGGTAATATACAATGAAAAAAATAAACAGTTTGTAATGTGGATGCACATTGATCAACAAGGGTATAAATATGCGAGACAAGGAGTTGCAATAAGCAAAAATCCAACAGGTCCATTCGAATATATAAATAGTGTGCGCCCCAATGGTTTTGAAAGTCGGGATATGACCATTTTCAAAGATGACGATGGAAAAGCGTATGCTATTTATTCGTCAGAGAATAACAAAACCTTGCATCTAAGTCTCTTAACCGATGATTATCTTGAACATAGCGGGACTTATAAACGAATAATGGTAGACATGTCGCGGGAAGCTCCTGCTATTTTTAAAAGCAGGAAAAAATATTTTCTTGTAACCTCTTATTGTACGGGATGGTCACCGAACCCCGCCCTTTATGCCATTGCCGACAGTATTATGGGAAATTGGAAGGAAATAGAAAATCCATGCAAAGGAGAAGGAGCCGAAACAACATTTGGAGCTCAAAGTACATTTGTTTTACCTATTGAGGGTAGAAACGAATCGTTTATTTTTATGGCTGATAAATGGAATCCCAAAAATCTGTCCGATTCAAGATATATTTGGTTGCCCATTCAATTTAATGGGAATAAGCTTCATATCAAATGGATTGAAGAGTGGAGCTTAGATTTTTTCAAACGGTTCAATTGGTAATATTCGACTACATTGACCTGTTCACTTTGCTGATTTCCACATTTCAGATTGCTCGGACACCCATAAGCGTAAGAAGCGTCTTCTGTTTATCCGGTTTAAACGCAAGGTATCGAAGTAAAGAATAATTTTTCGCAGCACATCATAATAAAGTAACACGAACAATATTCCGCTAAAAAACCAAATAAACATAATATTAAACCAGAAAGTATCAATTTTAAAGTTCGATATGCGTTTTACGGGGGCATAAAAATGAGCCCGGCCAACATTCGATTCAGGACTTCGAAAAATTGCATCTTTAATTCGAACCATTTCTTTGTTTTGAATATCAAATTCCAGAACTTCCTTTTCGTTAGCTACAATATCAGCCACCTGTTTGTTGTAATATTTTTCCTTGAAGGCCAGAAACTGTTTATTTCCACCCAATTTATATACTAATCTGAAATATTCCGCATCACGTTTAGTAATAGATGTATTGTAGATAGATATGTATTCATTTTCAACAATATCCAGATAACGATTCAAACTAAAACCAACTTTATTACTATATACCGAAATAATCATGCTATCAACAAAAGATGGTATTTTAATGTCCAATCCATTGGACATTCTAACCACTTCATTTGATATTATACCCAGGTTTTGCGAAAGTTTTAACGTGTCTTTTCCGTTTTTTATTAATCGCTCGCATTCAGCTTCAATATTTCGTAAGCCGGGAATACCATATGATTTGAAGTAGGTAGCGTTTTTGATTTGGGATTCAGCTTCATAAAAATGTTTTTCGTACTCATTATTTTTAAATTGAGTAACCATTAGTGCTTCGTATGCCCAGCGAGATGTCATTAAATCGCCTATAAATGGCACATTTTTTTCAGATGCAATATGGTTGTGCATCTTATCGAAATCGACAACCACACCGCTAAATAGTAACTGTGGCACCAGAATTAATGGCACAAGAATATATATAGTAACCACTGAATTGAGACCAGATGAAATATTTAATCCAATTAAATTAGCCCAACACGACGTTGTAAAAAGAATAAGCGAATACTGCCACATCATGCCCTTTATTTCAAGCATTGAATTACCAATACCAACAAATACAAATGTTTGCAAGGCAGAAATCGCAAACAGAATGATTATTTTAGAAAAGAGATAGCTTGAAAGGCTTAAATTTAGAAATTTTTCCCTTTTCAAAATTTTCCGATCCTTGAATATTTCCTCAGCGCTAATTACCATTCCTAAAAACAAGGAAACAATCACCGCCATAAATAGAAACGCAGGAATATTCGGATTTCCACCAAAAATATATCTTGGCACTCCTTCAAAAAATGTAAATCTTTTGGTAAAATATGCCAGAATAAATGCAAGTAAAGGAGCTTCGACAGTATTAATGAATAAATACTGTTTGTTGTGAATCTTTGCCAGTAAATCACGCCTGAAAAAAAGCTGAAATTGCTTAAAGTGCCCCGGGATATTGAAGTTATTGCGGGGTATCGTCGAATCATGTTCCCTTTGGGTATTTCGAACCCTAATATCAATTTCGTCAATATATTTTTTATACCATTCTTCAGGAGAAGTTTTACGTTTTCTTGTTAATTTACCATTTGCATCTACCACACGGGCTTCCACAATACGCAAAATCTGGTCTGCATTAATATTACCGCAACTTAAGCATTCGCTTTCCTCAGCATCGGCAAAGTGAGATGCCCGTTTAAAATAAGTAATGGCTGTGATTGGGTTTCCATAATAAATGATGCGTCCACCCTGGTCCATAACAAGAAGCTTGTCAAGCATTTTAAAAACATCGGATGATGGCTGGTGTATATTGGTAATTACAAGCTTACCTTTTAATGCTTGCCTTTTTAAAAGGGTGATGATTTTTTCAGAATCGGAGGATGATAATCCGGAAGTTGGTTCGTCAACAAACAGTATGGATGGCTCGCGAATTAACTCAAGCGCCATATTAAGTCGTTTTCGTTGTCCGCCACTCAGTATAGTGGTGAATGCATCACCAACATTGAGATTTCGGGCTTCCACAAGATCGAAATCAACCAAAGCCTTCTCGACTATCTGATTGATCTGCTCTTTAGTATAATCGCGAAAGCAGAGTTTGGCGTTGAAGTACAAGTTTTGGAATACAGTAAGTTCTTTGATTAAAAGGTCGTCCTGAGGAACAAAACCAATGACCCCTTTTAACAACTCCTTATTTTCGTGAATATCAAAACCATTGATCCGAATGTTTCCCAATTTAGGTTTGATATTCCCATTGAGCACATTTAGTAATGTTGATTTGCCCGATCCGCTTCCACCAATAATACCAATTAATCTGCCCGAATCTTCAGTAAGGTTGAATCTTTTAAGACCATTGCTACTATTTCGGTAACTATACTCAATATTATCGGCTGTAAAAACAAAATTACTTTCCACGGCAGCCTGTATAAACCGGCCAGCCATTCTGCTAAAATAAAGAGAAGCTATTTTTGAATTTTTGATTACAGATCCTACAGACCAAATATAGGAGCGAAAGGGTTTAATGTTGTGGCCGTTAATAAACAACACCAAATTACCTGTATAGCGAAAAAGATAGGTATTGGTACTTGGAACATGCAGTACCATGATTCTTCCATCCAGCTTTTCACTCGGCATATGCTTGATATCCGGATCGCCGGATGACTCATTGGCATCGATAAAGAGGAGCATACCACGATGAATAACCTCGTCAAGATCTCCGAAAGTAAATGCCTGAACATCCTGAAAGATGCCTTCTTCAATTTTCAGTTCACGAGCAATAGATGTTACTATTTTCAGTTCGTTGCCAGTAAGGGCATTACCTCTATTAATAAAATCCAACAAATAAATAATTGCAATCAGTTTTTGTTCCTGTTCCAGCTCTACATTAATCTGATTGCATAATTCAATAATTTTAGTTTCGTTGGATGCATTTTGTTTATTGGCTTCCATATCACTTGATCGCATAAGTTCCGGATGATAATTCGTAACCTGCTGATCGAAATAAGCAATGTACTTTTGAGCGATTTCGTGGCTGTATTGCCGGTCGAGGTAGTCCAATACTATACCACGCTCGTTTTCCGAGTGACCGTTTTCATTGACATCGGCTACGATGGCAAACAAACGCATCAGTGCTTTCAGAATAGACTCGTTCACGCTCAATCTAGTAATAAAAACAGCCCTATGCAATTGGCAAGGGCTGTCTAATGATTATATATTATATTTAAAAATGTTAGGCTGCAAGTGAATTACGCACATTCTGAATGGTCTGCAGAATCAATAGGTAATCCTTTTCAGAAAGTCCCGATTCAATTTTATCAAAAACTGGTTTTAACACCAGAAGTTGAGTTTCTAACGATTTAACATCAGGATTAGTATTATGGCTCGCAAGCAAACTAATAAGCTTTGAATAGGAATCCTTTTGATTTGTAATAAGCTTAACAACACCAGAGTTATGATATGTATCTTCTGAAATGTGAGTGGCAATATACATTAATTCCAACCACATGCCTGAAATCATCATAACAGCAAGATCAGGATTGTTTTTCTCATTAAGATTCGTGTATGTGTTATGAAAAGTGTTGGTGATGACATTAATAAGAGTATCCTTATTATTCATCTTTTCACGAGCTTCATCGGTTAGCAAATTGCTGTAATCAACATTTATTCCAAGTTGATCAAGCAAAGTTTTAACAGCCTTAGAATATAATCTCACATCCTGTTTTTGATTATAAGTAACAGCATAAGCAACATCGGCACCATAAATGCCAAGGTTTACGGCTTTACTTTTTTCGGTAAAATACTTATCCGCCTTATCGACAGGATTTAGCGATGCCGACACATATTTTGCGCCCATATCATTAAGCATCTTTGTGGTTTCAAATGGAGTTGGCAAAGGGTAAACCACATCTTTTACATCCTGAGAAATCTCAGTCAGATTAGTGCTATCAGCCGAAGTTTTTCCGGCATTTCCTGATTTATTGCTGTTCTGGCACGACGCAAGAATAACGGCTACCGCTATTACAAAGGCCAGATTATTATGCAATAGTTTTTTAAGAAACATAATAATAAGTTTTATAGTTTATACATTCAACACAAAGATAATTATTGTCATGAATAATTTAGGTATCGGTTATATTAATTATAACTACATTTTTAAGGTTATACTAAAATAGCAGGTTATACCTTTTTTGTTGATTACTGAGAAACAAACATATAAAATCTTAACCGGGAATTATGTTTTATTTCTTTCATCAATTCGACGTTGTCGTCGAAAAAAATACATAATAAACGAAAGAAAAATAAGGATATAATTTAGTATACTCGAATTAAATCCATTGGTAACTGTGCTATGTACACCCAAACCAAGAAGAATAATAAATACAGCCAGCCAAATAAATTCAAGTAGGTAAGTTAATTTATTTGGCTTGTTCATCTTTAAAAATTATGGTACTCCAGTCAGGACATAGTAATTTCCAATCGGTAAAATCTTCTTTTGCTTCCAAACCGCAATTTCCGATGTGTTCCCCACCATCAGGGGTAACAATACGGCAATATTTTTTGGAGTAAATAATGTGTTTTTCCTGATCCCAAAATAACTCTTCAGTAGTAAGACGATCTCCCTTCTGGTTAACAACCACTACGTTTTTACGAGTTTCCCAAAGATTTTGCTTTATGTAATTTTTGACATATAATGCCGAAATTTCAGCTTTCACATGAAGCGAATCGTCGAAAAGATAAGAATGCATGCCATTAGGGTATTCTCTATATGGTTTAGGTATTCCACTATATTGATGCCATTCAGGACTAACCATCCGTACTTTAACCCGACCTGAATCACTATAAAGAGTTTCGAAATTATAGGCTGACAATTCAGGTTTAGTATTGGCATCAGACAATGCTTCAATCACTTCAAGTTTGTTTTCGCATGATACAAAAACCAAGCTAAATATTACTATAACCAATCCTATATAGATTATTCTTTTTCCTCTCATTGCATTCTAAGAAGTTAGTCGAATTTGGATTTTATAAACCAAATATCATATAGTGTCAGACTTAAATATATGTTTTGGTAGGTTTCTTTAATGAGACCGTTGGATAAGGTACCCCTCTGTCCGACCTGATAACCAAGATGAAACATCGATCGACTGCGGCTAAATGGCAAACCTAGGCCTATGGTGGCTCCATAATCCTTAATATCTTGATTTATAAGTCTCAAATTTGTGTTTGAATAATATCCTCCTAAACGAAAATTTACATGATTGAAATATCCGCGAAGTGCCTGATAATTTGGAGTATATTGAAGACCAACATTTACTACCGAACTTTTTTTCATCACGCCGGTATTATCCGGCATTTTGAATTCACTCCAATCCTGTGTTGTATAGTCGATTGCCAAAATTAATTTACGGCTTAAATTAATAGAAGCACCAAGGCCTAACTTATTAGGTAATACTATTCCTGTTTCACTATTTTCTTCAAAATTAACCGTATCAACAGCATTTTGACTTGCTCCGCTGTAGGTATTACGTATAAAATTAGAGTGTGTGCCCTTTAGTGCAGACTTGTTATCAAATATTGCTCCTAAAACGAGGGAACTATTATTATTAAGCTTAATTATGTATTGTGCTCCAACACCAATATATACGTTTCTTATACTATACTTATCTGTTATCTTGGTTGAAAAATATTTATCACTAAAGGGAAAAATATAAGATTTGTCGTAATTCAATGAACCAGTTAAATAATAAGCGTTTATGCCAAATGAAAGATTCTTCCATTTAATACCTGTGCCCAAAAACATCCTGTTTAGCCCCCCTGAACCTTCATAGTAAGAGTCAACAGTGCCAATATAAGGTTGATTAACACCTTCTTGAATAACATTGTAACCAACTTTACTGAATGGTACAAGCCCCCCACTTACAAACATCCATCTTGTAACAGGAAAACTAATGGCAAGATGACTGAACGAGGCATTTTTTATACTAAATGAGTTTGTTGAACTCTTATAATTGGTCATGCTCCCGCTAAGGCCAAAATCGAAAATAAAAGACGATGAATCTTGTGTGGTATATGAGGCCGGGTTAAGATAATTTATCTGATTTTCCAGTCTCATCCCTATACCAACACCACCCATTGCATGGGTAAAACCTATTCCCTGACGTTCCATTTCACCAAAACCATATCTGGAATAGGGCGAGTATGTATTTATTTGCGCTGAAACATCTAAAAAGAGAAGAAAAGAGAAAAATAAAAGTACACTAATTTGTTTTTTTAACATTGTAGAAAAGAATTCTGTTTAAGCCGATCATTACCAAATTTGAAACCACAAATATTGCATTTTTTAGTTTATTATCAAAGAATTTAGCATCGCCACCGGTAAATAAAACTTTTAGATCGGGGAAAGACTGTCGGAATAGATTAATTGTTCCATCCACCTCCAATAATATACCTTGTTGAACACCAGACGTAATTGCCTCCATTGTATTTTTCCCGAATAATGGAAAATTCAAAGACATTTCAACCTGAGGTAAACGAGATGTAAAAGAATGTAATGCATTAAATCTCATAAGAATACCCGGAGAAATATTTCCTCCAAGGTATTGATTTTTCATGTTAATTACATCGTAAGTAATTGCTGTGCCAGCATCAATCACAAGTACGTCATCTTTTGGGTAAAGATAATTAGCGCCAATCACTGCCGCCAGCCTATCCTTTCCCAATGTTTCTTTTGTCTCATATAAATTTTCAATTGGGATTGGCATGGAATGATCGAGAATACCAAACCATTTTAAACTTGACTTAAGAATCGATACAAGATTTTCGGGAACTATCGATACGCTTGACAAGATAGCAACTTCAACCTGTTTCACGGCAAGTAAATTAATAATTTGGTCGTAGTTGTTACCTTCCAGAATCCTGAAGTCGGTGATTTCAGAATCGCTAAAGACTGCGACTTTTGTATGGGTATTTCCAATATCGATGCAAAGAGAAATCATTCAATTGACCATTAAAAAGAATACACAAATATATTTATTCGAATTACTCGTTGATATAAACTTTAAAAGGTTGTCAAAATTGTATATGGTAAAAATAATATTTATTCAATTGTTGTTTAAATAAATGATTTCGGGGCTGTGTTAAAAAATTAAATCTAATTAAATTCTAAATAACCCCTATATTTTAAGTATATATTGAATATATTTTATTAATATGAAGATTTTACTCTAAAAATATCATTTTTTTAAAATTATAGTTAACTATTTAAGCCAAACTCTTAAAATATTTATTTTAATTAGCAAAACAAATCTAAGATTTTTGTTAATTTTGCACAGCTAATACATGTTTGATGGAATTTATTGATACTCACACGCATTTATACCTTTCCGATTTTAATTCTGATCGCACAAAAGTTATTGAAAATGCAATTGCTGCCGGTGTAAATACGATGCTTTTACCAAATATCGACAGTAAAACCATCGATCAAATGATGTTGCTATGTGAACAATATCCAAAAAACTGTTTTCCTATGATTGGGCTGCATCCCACATCAGTGAAGGAAGATTACGAAACACATATCAACTTATTAAGAAGCAATTTGAAGGCACAAAAATTCATTGCAATTGGCGAAGTAGGTATTGATCTCCATTGGGATAAAAGTTTTTTTGATCAACAATGTGATGCTTTTATTGCTCAATTGCTCATGGCGCGAGAATATTCCTTACCGGTTGTAATACATAGTCGTGACGCATTCCCTGAAATAATTGAAATTCTTAAAACCAATCAAACATCCACAACATATAAAGGAGTATTTCATAGCTTTTCAGGAAACCCCGAGCAAGCTAACGAAGCTATTTCTCTTGGCTTTATGATTGGAGTTAATGGAGTGGTTACTTTTAAGAATTCCTCAATGAGCGAAGTAATAAAGGAAATCCCTCTGGCTAATTTATTATTAGAGACCGATTCCCCCTATTTAACTCCGATACCTTATCGAGGCAAGCGTAACGAAAGCTCGTATTTAATATATATCGCCAGGCGAATAGCCGAGATTAAACAGATAAGTATCGAAGAGGTCGCCATGTCAACAACCAATAGTGCAAAATCATTATTCAATTTACCTTAATTTATGAAGAAGGAAAAGCGGAAATCGATATTGATAATTTATACAGGAGGTACGATAGGAATGGTGCAAAATCCGATAACCAAATCGTTCGAACCTTTTAATTTTAAGCAAATTGAATCAAAGGTTCCTGAATTAAAACGGTTCGATTGCAAAATTTCTTCAGTTCAATTTGACCCTCCCTTAGATTCATCAAATATCAATCCTTCCGATTGGATAAGAATGGCCATTATTATCGGCGAGAATTACGAAAAATTCAACGGATTTGTAATTCTCCATGGTACGGATACCATGTCATATTCCGCATCGGCGTTAAGCTTTATGTTGCAAAACCTGCATAAACCAGTTATTTTTACCGGTGCACAATTACCTATTGGCATTCCTCGAACTGATGGTCGCGAGAACCTGCTTACATCCATAGAAATAGCTTCTTCCGAACAAAACTCTGAGCCTACAGTTCCCGAGGTTTGTGTTTATTTTGAAAACAGACTTTATCGTGGTAACAGAACGGTAAAAAACAGCGCAGAATATTTCAATGCATTTCAATCGTTTAACTATCCTCCTCTTGCTCAGGTTGGTGTTCATATAAAATTTAATTTTGCTGCTATAAATTATATCCCAACAACTTATCCATTCAAGGTGCATGTTGCTATGGATAATCGAATTGTTATCTTGAAATTTTTCCCCGGCATAACGAAAGAAACTATTCTTTCCATTATCCACACACCCGATTTAAAGGGATTGGTAATCGAGACCTTTGGAGCTGGCAACATTCCTTATAATGAGTGGTTTTCGGCAGAAATAAAAAAACTTAGTAAAAATGGTCTTATTGTTTTGAACGTAACACAATGTAATGCCGGAGGAGTTGAAATGGGCAAATATCAGACAAGCGAAGCCCTTATGGATGCTGGCGTAATTAGCGCTTTTGATAGCACCACAGAAGCAGCCCTTACCAAATTAATGTTTCTATTAGGCAAAAATATTTCCCGCGAAGAAATTGTTTCTGCATTTAATAAGGCCATCTGCGGAGAAATTACACTTTCGTAATACAAGTTGATTATTTTTTAGTAGTTTAGCAGCCCAAAAATAAGGATACAATTTACGGAGAGATGTCCGAGTGGTCGAAGGAGCACGCCTGGAAAGTGTGTAATCGCCAAAAGTGGTTCGTGGGTTCGAATCCCACTCTCTCCGCTGAAGTATTAGAAAAGAATAGAAACCCCTGAAAAAGTGAACATTTTTCAGGGGTTTCTGCGTTTTAGCTAATTCTACGTTGACAGTTTAAATTTTTGATTTATTTGATTTTTATTCCCCAGTAAATGAAGGGAAAAGCTGAAAAATCAACTTGTTTTAGGGATTCAGGGTAAAACAGTTTAGTTTTTCTATATGGTCAAAGGAGTCTATGAAATATGCAGTAAAAACAAATGTTCAGCGGACATTTATCATAAAAAAGAGCGATAGCGTTGGGATATGAGGCTATTTTTCCAATTAATAGAATTCCATTATATTTTGAAATCAACTGGTATTTTCTTTATAGCTTCTCCAATTATCTCAAGACTCCAGACTAAACCTCTTTTTAAAATTTCATCTTCCATTAAATAATCTTCCGAAATACCCTTGCCAGCAAGAGATAATAGCAATAAACATTCCTCACTGAATCTTTATAAATTATGTTGATGTCTTTTTTAATATTCACTGCAATGATGGTGATTTTCAATTATATTTTGTTTTTTTCATCCTCTTTCTTTTGTTCACTTACAAATAAGGATGCAATATAACCTGTATATGTGCCAAACAAACCGACACCTGCAATCATTACTATAACTCCAATGAATCGACCTTCGGTAGTTACCGGATATTTATCACCATAGCCTATGGTTGTTATTGTGACGATTGTCCACCATAAAGCATCTTCTCCAGTTTTTATATTGCTTTCCGGAACTATTTCAACAACCAGAATTGAGATTGATGAAAAGATGATAAGTAATACTGTAACAATAGCTACAGCAGTCATTGTTCCTTTAATTTTACTCTGAAAAATATGTTGAACCAATACTTTTGTTGAACGAAAAGCTCTTAAGACCCTCAGTAATCTGATTAATCTAGTCAACCTCCCTGCTCTTAATATATCAACATAGGGTATACTGGCAATTAAATCTATCCAGCCCCACCTCATGAATTTTAGTTTATTGTCCGACCGGAAAAATCTGACAAAAAAATCGATGATAAAAACGACACATATTCCGTTGTCGATGGTAAGTAAAATTTTTGATACTTCTGTAGGTAATTTAATAAAGGTGTCAATGATCAGTGCTACTAAGACATATATCGATAATACTATGATCAATATATTTAAGAATCCTAAATGTTCTTTCTTGCTTTCAGTCATCTAAGTTATTTTTGTTTATGCAAAATTGCCGAGAGTATATATGAAAGCATCTGAATTGGCTTACAGATAAACCTCTATGTTATATTTTTGCAAATTAAGGCACCGAAACCTTTATTTCTGTTGGCAGGTATCGTATAAACTAAAGTCAACCAATTTTTGTAAATTTTAAATTTTGGTTCTCTGTCAATTAGCCCTAAATGATTAAACAGCCAACCTTTTACAATTGGCAGATTGTTAAGTGACATTATTACTTGAAATTTTAAACTATCAACAGAAAGGATTTTTAGTTTTTGTATGGTTGTCTGTATTGGAATATTCCACTCGTAAAATGCCAGTCTGCTATAAGTTCTATTGTATCATTATCCTCAGGTTTTAAAATACTGTAGTTTAAGTCTGTTATTTTAAGTTTTACTATTGTTGCGTGTCGGTTCTATGCTTACGTTAAATATGAAAAATTGGAAATTCCGAGGATTCTCTATCAAGTAACAATAAATTTGATGCCAGTAAAAAACTTCAATTAATTTATTAATTTCCAATTTTTTATACAGCATGTCCGCCTTGAATGGTAAATATAGTAAAAATTCTTTAAAAAGATAAACACTTTGGAGAATGTTCGGAGGGTGCGAATCCATTCCTTCGGCTTGCTCACAGCAGGTTTGCGCGGAGTTGTGTCTTTGCGGCGACGCCATCACTAAAGCCATTGAAAATAATAATGCATGAATAACTATTAGTAAGTGCATCGTGTTATTTGGCGACCCATCCTCTATGCCGGAGCGAAGTGGAGATTACGACATGATGGGGTAACGAAGTCAAACGGCAAAATCCGGTACTGAAACTTCGACAAGCACAGTATAAACTATACATAAACGGGTTATGAGGTTATGAGATGAGGATAAGCAAGCATTATTGGACGTCCATAATACAAAATCATCCCAAAGCAGATGCTGTTTTCTTTTCAATTAAATCTTCAAAAATCATACGAAAATCTTTCCACTGAATAAATATTAAAAAAACCCCAACATTTACTAGTACATCAGCGACATTAAATACATAAAAATTATATTGATAGTAATAATGTAAATGAAAAAAGTCAGTGACAAATCCATTTAGCATCCTATCAATAATATTCCCGTATGCGCCTCCTATCAAAATAAAAAATGGGAGTAAAATTCTAAATTTTCTATTACGCAGTTTCCAAATCATATAAAATCCTAGCATTGTTGCTGAAATAGTCAAAAAAAATATCAAAGGGAGACGAATGGTTTTAGGAATATTACTTAAAAATCCAAATGCAATAGAATGATTCTCAACGTAAGTCAAATCAAAATAATTATGAATTACTGCCATTGAATGTTCCTTTAATCCAGTTTTAACTAAATCTTTCGTTTTTAAATCTATCGAACATCCTGAAATCATAAACGAAATCAGAATCAAAAATTTAATCATGTTCCTTTTCATATTTGCTGTAATTATCATGTTTTGTTCCGTTTATCAAATTATGGTTGCTATTCTGAATAAATCCTAAAGTAGCACAAGGCTACAACAAAAAAAAATTAATAATAGCCACGAATTCACGAATAAATTATTCGTGCATTCGTGGCGTGTTTTACTCTGCTACTATTGAGGATCACGAATAATGCGAATTAAGGGTTGAAAATAAGAAAAATATAAGCTGAGGTTAATAAATAGGATTCATGTTTGGGCTTGCATCCCACACGAAGTCCTATTTATTGTGTGCCGTAAATTAGTATTCAACATGTTTACTTTATACAAATAATCTATCTCACTTTATTATATAAATAATTTTCATTACACTTCAGAGCTTATGTAAGATATGTTGAATCCTTTAATGAAAAGCCATAATGGAAATACTATCAATTCCCATAAGCCGCCAGGAACATATAAAACTGAACCCAATCCTTTTGTTGTATCTATTACGCCACAAATTTCAAGCACCCCACTTAATAAAAGGAATACATACCCTATTCCACCCCAAATTGACAAAAATCTCGGCACAATCCTTGATTCATAAAGTGAATAACAAAGAAATAAACTTCCAAATCCTAGTATAATCATCGCTATTTGAAGGCCATAATATTTTATTTTTAAGGCTAAAGCAATTGAAATCGCATAATTGGAAGAAACTGTTTCATTTGTAAGGCTTTTACCTAAAGCAATAATATATAGATAACAAATAGCTCCTAATATGAGGAGTAAACATTCAATCGCTCTAAGAATAACATAAGTAAGTGCAATAGATTCACTATGTTTTTTTATTACTGGAAAAAAAGCTAATGCAATAAAAACAATTCCAATAGCCATAATCAATACGGTGAATACTCCTATTAATATTTTGCTATCAATTTGAAGAATATTTACTACTGGATTTTTAAATTCTGGTGCAACAAAATATGCATCTATCATACCTGCAAGCATTGTAAATATGAATAATGCTCCAATAATTACAGCGTTTTTTTTTGTAAGTTTTCATAGTTCTATTTATAATTTAATCTTTAAATTTCTATTTGATTGATTTTGTGTAAAGTCTTCTTTGGTTTAGTTAACAACTACCTGCTGAGCAGGTGGTTGTTAAGCAAAATTTAAAGATACCTGCTAATTCTCCTTTATAATTTTTACAAGCTTTTGAAGTGGATCAGAAGCCGACCTAGGAAAGGAAGATCTTAACATCCAAAGTGGAACGTTAACAGGCGGTGTCATTTTTGCAGTAACGATTGCTTCAACTTTACCATTTCCAATATCCATAAATGCATAAGTAAAATTATAGTAAGCAAATCGTTTCATACTGGTTGATTTCATCAGAGTTGGTGCAGCAGTTAGAGTAAAAACAGCAGTTTGAGCTTTCAAGTCTTCAGAAAAAGTTACTTTAACTACACAATCGGAAGGAGTAAACGGCCATGGAGCATTGAATACATAGTAATTCAACCATTCATTTTCAGATAACGTCTTACCTTTTTCATTGGTTTTCAAATCAAGAAATTCTTTATGCCTCGATACATCTTTCATTATGTTGATACAGTTATGCATATTCATATAGTCTGTTGCTGCTGCAATATACTCTATCAATGGCACATTATTCCCATTTTCATCAACCCGTTCCGAAACATTACTTTTTACAATGATTTTACCATGATCGGTTTTTTCTGTTTTCCATGTATTTGTTTGGGCCCATACATTGATGGTAAGCAATAGAATACCGGAAAAGAGCATCTTTTTTAAGATTCTTCTCATAATACTTTTTATTAAGATATTTACTAAATGAAAATTTTATCCTGCTCTGTATAAAGTTGGCGATGTCCCCACCTTTTTTTTAAATAGTTTGCTAAAATTTTGCGGATATTCAAACCCAAGATTATAAGCAATTTCATTGATGCTTTGATTAGAATTAACCAACAGGGTTTTGGCTTTTTCCAATAATTGATAATGAATATGTTCCTGTGTATTTGTTCCTGTTTCGCTTTTTAACAGATCACTGAAATAATTTGGCGAAAGATTCATTGCATCGGCACAGTACTTTACAGTTGGGATACCATAATTCTTTATTTTATCAGAATTAAAATAATCTAAAATGAATTTTTCAAATCTGGCAATAACATCTTTGTTTTGATTGGTACGAGTGATAAGTTGCCTGTTATAAAATCGCTTGCAATAGTTTAAAAGTAGTTCAATATTAGATATGATAAGGTCGTGTGAGTAATGATCGATATTGGTATTGTATTCGATTTCGATTTGCTTTAAAATAGAGATCAGAGTGTTTTCTTCTTGTTCAGATAGATGTAATGCTTCATTTTCGGAATAGGTGAAAAAAGTATATTCACTTATTTTATTTCCAAATGCAGTGTTTCTTATCAATTCAGGATGAAAATGCAATCCCCAGCCCTCGGTACTACCTGCATTGTTTTTTCGGTCGTATCTAATAACTTGTTCAGGAGCAGAACAATGCAGCGTTCCTTCTTTATGATCAAATGCTTGTCTGCCATAAAGAAAACTGCAATTCTTTTTAAAATTAACAGAATAGAATCCGCATACAAAACTTCCAGATTCCGGGCCATTGTTTGTATTCGTTTTGGAATAGTCGATTACAGTAACCAAAGGATGCTTCGGTTTATCAAATCCCGCAATCTCATGTAATTCACTTATTGTCTCTACTTTGTAAATCATATTCTAAATGGATACAATTATTTTTGGATACAAAATAAACCTATTTTGGTAAGATTTCAAATATCCAAATTACAGATAGTTGTATCCAAATTATAGATTATATTATTAACTCTGTTGCAGTCAATTGGAGTCTATGGCGCACAATGAGTTTATGTTTGTTTTTATGGCACATAACGACGGCTATATAAAATGTTTTGGATGAACGGAGCGATTTCCTGACGGCACGCAGGAAAAATGATCAAACCAAAAAATCTGCGTAAACGATAAACCAAAATATTTTATATAACAAGAATGCATTTTCCCAGAGGGTGCCCTGAACGAATTCATTCGTTCAGGCAGGAAATCCCTTATGCGCGGAGTCGTGTCCGTGAAGCGAAGCCATCACGAATTCCATTGAAAAGAATAATGCATAAGTAACCATTAACAAGTGGCAAGGCTTCGGCGTGAGCTCAGTCGAACGGTGGTTTGGGGCGACCCATGCATCGCAAACATCTCAACCAGAATTGCACCCGTGCTTTTATGTAACAGTTGTAAAATCGGCCTTACATAGAGCAATACAAAGATAAAAAGTACGGTAAAACCCCATCATGTTAGCTTCAGAAGTCAATATTGTGGTATAGGGTGGATTGTCGGTAACGCTGGTGGTATGAAATGTTGGGGATTGCGGGCTACTTTCCTGTCAACCGATAAGTACCTTGCCAGCGGGCGATGAGCTTCGCATACCAATGAGCCCCCAATATTTTGTATCGCAGTTGAACTAAATCTCTCTGGGATAGCTCCGCTCGTCCATCAAAAATAACCAAAAATTTGATCCTTCGTTAATTACAGTATTATTAATTTAAAACAGTGCTGTATGCGAAAACGAATCGAACCTTCTCTTTTGGAAAAAGCCTTTACCATGGCCTCTGGCTTTGATGTGGTATTTAAAAAACTGGAACAACAGGTGGTGTTGAGAGGTCAAAGTAAAAGCACCCTGAACAGTTACATCAACATCCGTTGTAACCGAATTAAACCTTTGCAGACCGGCACTCTTGTAAATACTGCAAGAAACCATCCATGCACCGGAGGTGGATGAATAGCATTTTAGCATCAACGTATCTTATTTATTATTATCCCATTAATCACTTTTTGCAGGAAATCAATTCACTTTTACGAATACCTGAGATCCTATGAATTTTGAACCAGAATAAACTTTAACAGAATATACTCCAGCAACAAGATTTTGAACATTCAGTTCAAACCCGGAATTTTCAATTTTTTTCAAATTCGAAGCCTCATATACTTTTACCCCTGATAAGTTAAATATAGTGACGATTAAGAAGTCATCGGGTTGTTCTTTAAAATTAATTTTTAAAAATTCAGATACAGGATTAGGATAGATTGTAAATTTTGATCGGTTGGAATCCGTTATAATATTGGTAATTCCTGTTGGGTTTGAAGTATTAGTACTTCCCATATTCAATTTAACAATATAAGCAGGATCGCTACCTGTGGAATTTCCAAAATTACCTATAGTAAACATGTATGCTTCAGGATAGGACGTTTTAGCAGATTTCAGGCTGCCACTTTTCATGTGAGAACTATCCTGAAAAGTAATTATATCATTGATTTTGTTGATTGAAAACGGGATAAAGAAACTATTATCAACACTACCGTCCGTATTTAGCTCTGCAAGCGTTTCTTTACCACGTAAATATAATCTTGAATTAATTTGTGCAACTTTACAACTATAAAATTCATAAAAGAAATTATTTTTATTTTGATTACTGAGAAAAGTAGAATCAATGGCTCCATCTTTATGAAGTTTAACTATCTTATTAGGGATGGGGACACCATCAAAACTGGTAAAATCACCTCCAACAATAACTTCATCATCATCTAAAACTTTTATCAAAGTTACAAATTTATTATTTGGACCCGACCCTGTTTTAAAGCTAGTATCTATAGAACCGTCTGTATTTAACCGAACTAATTTATTCAGATTTTTCCCATTGAACGTTGAAAAATAAGAACCATAAATTACTTTGTCACCCTGAATATCAAAATCATAAGCTGTAGATACTTGTCCTAATCCGGTTCCATCATCAAAAGAGTTGTCTTCTGTTCCATCAGCGTTCAGGCGATAAACATTATTACAGTTACCTGCATATATCTTTCCATTCTTAAGCATTGCAAATTTGTCTACCCAATAAAGGTATTTAAATGGAGTAAATTTAAAATTCGTTTGAATTTTTGCTTGGGTGTTCAATTTAAAAAAATCTTTTTCCGTGTCTACTAAAATACTAGTATCGTTTAAAACCTTAATTTGTTTAGCTATTCCTCTATTATCAGGCATTACAAATGAAGTATCGGCAGAGCCATCTTTATTTAACATGGCAACTCCAAATGTCTTTGTTTTATTTATTTTAACAAAATCGCCTCCAATTACTAACTTACCGGTAAAATAAGCACCCATAGTGATGTTTCCAAATATACTTACTTCAGGTTCATAGGTCATAATCCGGTTTCCGGCATAGTCATATTCCGATAATCCATATATATTGCCTGTCGTTGATGTTTTATTAATAATCAGATTATTTTCAGTAAATTCCATGCAAAACCCATCAAATCCAAACATATCAACTTTAATGGGATTAAATTTTGTATCCAACGATCCGTTAGGATTCAGCCTGTATAGGCACTCCTGTAAAGTAGAATTCATTATACTGGTTGCCACATAAATCAAGCTGTCTCTCATTTTAATTTCAGAGGTCATAGCCCTTAAATATGGAGGATTAAACCCATTATCAACAGTACCATCAAGGTTTAACCTGACCATTCCACTGCAATATTGTCTTGTACCAAAGGAATTAATAAATCCATTTCCCAACAGTAATTTTCCATCTTTTTGAAGGGTCAACGAGCCAATGTAATCAGAGGTTCCGGAACCAGCATCGAATGATTCATTGATAGTTCCATCCAATGCTAATTTAACGATACTATGTTTAGTTTCGCCGTTTACAGTAGAAAAATTTCCAGCGACAAAAAGTGTGACTTTATTGGCAATAACACTTGTTACTGTGCTATTGAATGAGACCCGGTTATTAAAATTAACATCGGAAGAAAAATCCGTATTATATCTATAAAGATAACCAGCTTTATCATGACCGCCATAAACCACTATCTTGTCGTCATTTTGAACAGCAAAAGACTGGGTATTTTGTAAGGTATCAATTGCCTTTATTATCCTGCCATCAGGACTTAATT
The DNA here is from genome assembly GCA_038213375.1 of Bacteroidales bacterium. Taxonomy (GTDB): domain Bacteria; phylum Bacteroidota; class Bacteroidia; order Bacteroidales; family JAAUTT01; genus JAAUTT01. The sequence continues at coordinate 35,821 of JBBQTB010000047.1, forward strand.
GGAGAAGCGAAAAATTTGCCCGGTAAACCTCTAAAAGAGACTCATACCCTCTTGTCATAATAATGATATCCCCGGTTTTTAGTGTATCTATTTTAATAACCAGAAAAGATCCTTCTCTATTGAAGTTAAAAGTAGAATCAATAGAGCCGTCACTATTTAGACGTATCAGATTTTTTATCCGTTTGTCTTTATAAAATGTTATATCTCCGCCAATAAGGATTTTCCCATTATTGAGCATTTTACTGCATTGAATTTTTGCTGGTCTCAAAGCACGTGGTTCATGAAAGGATTTGTCAATTGTTTGAGCGCAGATGAAGGAAAAATCCAAAAAGATGACAAGTGTTATTAAGTATAAATATCTCATTTACTGATAATTAAACTGAACGCGTTAGTTATTACGTTTTAAAGATAGAATTTTTATATCTCTTATGCAAATAGAACCAAACTTTTCAGCGAATCGGTAAAAATTTTTCTGAGCCTGCCTTTTCTTAACTTTCGGTTTAAACAATAGCATTCCAGTTGTTAATTCTACCATTAAAAATGATTTCCGTAAAAATGATTTTCTGTTTCTTTGGTAAATTAACCCACAATGCAGCTAACCTGACTGAAAAAAGTGTTTTTCAGTAATTTGACAGTCGTTAAATTCAGATTTGTGTACTACGGATTTTTTTTACGAAGGGGTCGCAGATCGAGGTCTGCTTTCAGTATCCTAAATGTGGCTTTGATCTCCCGTATGGTGTTGTAACGTTGCCATAATGTATCCTCCCAGGTTGGCTCCAGCGAGGTACACAGGAATTATACATCGCTGCGTGCATTAATATCTACCCCTTCTTTTACCGCCCATTTGATGGCTGTTACAACTTTCTTTTTTTCTTCTGCTTCTTTCTTTTGCGTATTCCGGAAATAAAAGGACAGCCATTCCGGGAATTGGCGGACAATGATTCCGGGAATAAAAGGACAGTCATTCCGTTTTTGGGCGGACAGTCATTCCGGAAATAAAAGGACAGTGATTCCGGAAATAAAAGGACACTTTTCTTGTGGTAAATTAGGGGCTCAC
>JBBQTB010000048.1:0-34430 GCA_038213375.1 Bacteroidales bacterium
GAAGTCCATTCGTTTGTAACATATTTCCATCTGCCGCCTCCAATACCACTATTGGCCGACCAGTCTGGCAACCATCCAACGGTAAGGTTTAACCACCAGTCGGCTCCCTCCTCGGCAATGTATTTGGATTGATCGCGGTCATCAGCTCCACCGGTATTGCTTTTAATAAGCCGCATTTCGCAGGTTGTAAACACCCCTACAACAGTATTGACATCTACAAATGCCCTGCCGCTTGTATAATAATGGTAATTATAGCCTGCATAGGCACCTTCGCCTACAACAACTGATAAACCACCTTCGTTGGAGGATTCGTCGCGCACATCTGCGCCTTTATTAGTATTGTTCGCAAAGTCTTCAACATAAGCTGAGCCACCAAAAGCGCCTGACTGCACTGTGTACCAGATTCCGTCGTTTTTTAACAGCTTTGATTCTACATTTCTGATTTGAACCCTTGTATTTGTAGATGCCTGGCTGGCACCGCGTTTAATATAAACCTGGCCCCAGTTTGTCATCGCCTGCCACCATTCTCCCTTATAATTTTTCGCAGGAACCGTTGCCCCTGTATAACCGGGATTTGCGCTAGCGCATCCCCAACTCATGGCTTCAGTTCCATGTCCGCAGGCATCACCAGCGAGGGTAACGTCGTCAATAATAACCTGTGCTGTATTTGCAGCTTTGAGCTTGCTTTTGGAGTTAAGTGCAGTATCTCCAAGTTTTGCATCCTCCTGCTTGGTGCATGCGCTAATAATTAACATAACTAAGGTTACTAAAACTGCAAACATCAATCCCGCTTTAAAGAACAATTTTTTCTTTTTCATAATTAATTTTAGTAAGTTATTAATAAAAAATTATAATTGTGGTTTCAAGTAATGAAAATGAGATTCTTACTGCTTTCAAATATTTAATTATAGTAAATATTAATATGTTAACGGCCACTCTCAATGATAGTGGTTGTTTTGATAAAACTGCTTTAAAAGTTTAACTCCGAAATTAGTATCTGGGGTTTTGAACAAGATTAGGATTGGAATCCTTTCACAATGCGGTAGCCGCAATAGGCGGGTTTGCAAGTGTCTGTGCTTGTGTTTGTGAAGTAAAGTTAAAGGATTGCCATTCGTTTGTAATATATTTCCATCTGCCACCTCCAATACCGCTATTGGCAGACCAGTCCGGCAACCATCCGGTGGAAGTATTTAACCACCAATCGGCTCCTATTCCGGCAATGTATTTGGATTGATCACGGTCGTCAGTCCCATTAGTGTCAGCTTTAATAAGTCTCATCTCAGCGGTTGTAAACACTCCTATAATTGTATTCACATCTACTTGTGCCCTGCCGTTTGTATAAAAATGATAATTATACCCTGCATAGTTACCTTCGCCGACAATCATTGATAAGCCTCCCTGGTTGCCCGATTCATCGCGTATATCAGCGCCTTTATTGGAATTGTCCTTAAAATCTTCCACATAAGCAGCCCCTCCAAAAGTACCTGACTGAACTGTTTGCCAAATACTATCATGGCTGTTTAAAAATTTTGTTGTCAAATTGCGAATTTGAACCCTGGTATTTGTAGATGCCTGGCTTGCACCTCGTTTAATATAAACCTGACCCCAGTTAGTCATAGCCTGCCACCAATTGCCCTTGTTATTTTTATTAGGTACCGTTGCCCCTGCATAATGAGGATTTATACCACCGCATCCCCAATCCATAGCTTCAGTTCCATGTCCGCAGGCATCACCGGCAAGGGTCATGTCATCAATAATAACCTGAATTGACTTAGGAATAACAGGTTTGGGTATGACAGGCTTTGAATCATCCTTTTTGGTACACCCGTTAACAATTAAAAATATTATTAAAACCGACGTTGTTAAGGTCACAGGTACACTGCAAAATAATTTTATGTTTTTCATTATAATTATGTTAGTTACGCAGCGTTTTGTATTCATGTGGATTCAAAAAAGAATTCCTAAGTATTTTAATTGAAGTCAATCAGCCACTTAGCAATATTGGAACCAAACAACCATCTAAAAAAGAAGGTTGTTTGGTTTTCAAAATTTGAATAGAATTAATTTACAATCTAGTATCCCGTGTTTTGAACAAGATTTTTATTGGAATTCATTTCAGATTGTGGAATCGGATAAAGGTTCCTCCATTCAGGATCGTCGGTTGTATGCCATAAAGTCCTCATGGTGGTAAATTTACTAAATCTTACCAAATCTGTACGGTACGATAATTCCCATACAAATTCCCTTGAACGTTCCATTAAAATATCATCCAAAGAGTTTATAGTAAATGATTTTCCACCTACAAAGTTTCTGGAATAAACCTGGGTCATCAATGCTTCTGCGGCACCTTTGTTTCCGGGGCTTAAACGATAAAGAGCTTCTGCTTTTGAATATAATACATCGGCATACCGAAATAAAACCAAATCGTTCGCACCAAACACCCCTTGTTGTTGGTCATCTGGTTTATATTTTATGCATGACAAACCTTTTTTACCGTCAGGAAATGTTTTTATATCAACATTGTCGAATGGCTGAGCATCAATTAATAACTTACCTGCTGCATCATAAAACTTTCCCTTTAAAATAAACCCTTTTCGAAAATCTGCATCCTCATATATTTCATAATGCTCTTCCAAAGTGCTGGGGCCACCCCAAAATTGTTGAACGATACCTAACGACTTTCCATCTCTTACTGCACCTTTTAATTCACCATGAGTACCAAGACAGTTTACCCAATTACCAAATGAAGGATCCCAATTGGTGATATGGTCTCTCGATAAAGCGAAAATAAGTTCAGAGCTATTGGCTTTCGTGTTATTGTCCGGGGCAAATGTTTTGTTCCAAAGATCGCCATATCCGGTTGGTATTGAATATACACCTGAATTAATAACGGCATCCGCGGTAGTTACTACATCCTGCCAACGGGCGGTTCCGCTCCAAACCTGCGCGTTGAGGTATAGTTTTACCAAAAATGACTGGACAGCTTCTTTGCAGATAATACGAGGATAAAGTGCATCTCTGTTTGCAATATCCTTGGCTGCAGGAAGTTTGGAAACCGCATCTTTCAATTCCAATTCCACAAAGTTAAAAACGTCAACCCGTTTTGCAGTTACCGGTAAATTTGAAGGATCAAGTTTTGAAGCTGTTACAATTGGCACATTACCCCATAAATCCAAAAGGTCCATATACGACCATGCCCGCAAAGCCTCTGCCTCGCCTACAAGTTCTGCCAAATTAGCAGGATTGGCCAGCTTTACATTTTCCAAAAAAGAATTGCATGCGGCAATCGCTTGAAAAGTATGTACATATTGATTGGAATTAGGGCCATGCTGAGCTGTAAGGGTATGCAATTGATCCTGTTTGAATACATCGCCATCGCCCCATGGGCACATCCCATGGTCAGTGGAACATTCCTGAAGTTGCCACAAATCAAGCCAATTGTGGTTCCCATTTAGTCGACCATATAAATCTGCCACTGCTGCATTAATTTCATCAGTAGTTTTATAGAATTTTGAGGCGTCAATTTTGGTATATATCGTCTCATCCAGTTTAGTGCAGGCACCGAACATCAGGACAAAGCCCAATGCAAAAAAGAAGGATTGAAATATTTTTTTCGTATTTTTCATAATATATTTTTTTATAAAGATCTAAATCAATAGTTTATTATCAATTAAAACAATTATTTTAAAGTTTTAATTGCTTAAAATTTTGCTCTTATCCCAATTTGAAAAGTCCTTGGTTTTGGATATTTATAGGAATCATTGCCGCCTGCTACTTCAGGGTCGAACCCTTTGTATTTAGTAATTACAAATAAATTCTGTCCCGTTACATATACATTAAGGCCTGAAAGATACTTAATTGCACTTACATTGAAATTATAACTTACGGTTACATTTTCAAGGCGAAGGAACGAAGCATCCTGAATCCATTTGTCGGAATATAAAAGTGTTGAAGTATTTGAAATTCCATCAGTAACAGATTCTTTTATTATATTGATCCTGGCTGCATCATTGATATCCTGGCCCAAAGCACTTGTTACCCCCGTTTTTTGGCTTAAGTCAAGAAGGGTCGAGTTCAACACATTTGCTCCCTTCGAGCCACGAAAGAAAAAATCGAGGCTTAGTCTTTTCTGAAATGTTAGTTTGCTGCCAAAGCCATAGATAAGCTTAGGATCCCAACTCCCAAGAATAGCCCTGTCGTCTGTTGCAAGCGTTCCTTGTACAGGTGTTTTAACAACATTACCGGTATGGTCATTGAACTGTTGTATCCCGTTTGCATCAACACCCGCATACAGGGGGGCATAAAAACTATTTAAAGGATATCCGGGGGCAATAATCCCTGTAGAATAGCCTGAAAACCCTGGCACCTGCATCCAGCCAGTTGGTATATACTCTTGTTTCCAAATACTGTTTGAAATAGAAACCACCTTATTCTCATTATGGGCAATATTTCCGAATACTTCCCAGCCTACCGGTCCTTTGTCTAAAATTACTCCGTTAAGTTCAAATTCAATACCCTTATTTTCTACTGACCCCACATTTAGTGTAGTACTATTATGCTCAGTAGGTTGAGGCAGGGTATACCCTAACAACAAATTGGTGGTAGTTTTTTTGTATACATCAATGGTACCGCTTAACCTGTTTTGAATGATCCCAAAGTCCAAACCTAAATTTGTTTGAGCAGTAGATTCCCATTTCAAGTCAGGGTTGGGATACTGGTCAGGGCCAACGGATGTAACATAATTTCCGCCAAAAATATATTGCCCATTAGGTGCCAGAATAGCCAACGAACCATAATTTCCAATCTCCTGGTTACCAGTTATTCCATAGCCTACCCGTAGTTTTAAGTTCGAAATCACGTTGTTGTTTTTTAGAAACTCTTCCTGCGATATCCTCCATGCAACGGCTGCCGATGGGAATAATCCCCACTTAGTATTTGCCCCGAAACGCGATGAGCCGTCCTGTCGTAAAGTAGCTGTAAACAAATACTTCTCATCAAAATTGTATGTTGCCCGGCCATAGAAGGAAATCAACTTATTACTATCATGGTCTGACGATAAATTCCAGGTCGATTTATTTCCACCACCAATTGAATAATAAGATGTAGCATCACTAATAAAATTTGAAGACGACATATACTTTGAGGAGTTAACAAATTCCTGGTATGAATAGCCCCCAAGAGCAGTTATGTGTTGTTTACCAAATGTTTTGTTAAACACCAGGTTCGTTTCTAAAAGTTTGGAATTACCACTTCGGGATTCCTGGGAACCAAAGCCATGCGTAGCTTTACCTAAACTACCGGCAATGGGCAGGTATATGTAACGATCGACATTTTCTTTTGTAAAGCCAATGTTTACGTTGGCGCTAAGAAAATCAAAAAATTTATAATCAACCGTTCCGTTACCCATGTAGCGATATGTTTCTGTAATATCGGTACGATTATTTGTTTCTTCAACAGGATTTTGATTTAGGTTTCCATGCCATGTATATGTGCCATCCTCATTATATATCCCATAGGTAGGGTCGTTACGCACAGCATCCCGTATTACACCTCCCGATCCATCTCCACCAGCACCTTCGGGGTTTGGTGCGCTATGGTTCTTTAAAAATGCATTGGTGAGGTTTAAACTTAAGGTTAACCTGTCGTTTAACGCTTTATGGTTGATATTAATACGCCCTGTATACTTTTCAAGGTTCGAAGCTATGATGATACCATCTTGATTTGTGTAATTTACCGATGCCCTATAATTTGTTTTATCGCTTCCGCCATTAAGTGACAAGCTGTGAGATTGAGTAATGGCTTTCCTGAAGATCTGATCCTGCCAGTCGGTACTTTGCTTGCCATCCTGCCATCCCTTGATATTATTATCAGAGATGAACTGACGATAATCATCTGCCGACAACATATCCAGTTTTTTCCTGACAGTGGAAATACCGAAGGAGCCATCATACCCAACCGAAGGTTGACCTGATTTGCCTTTTTTGGTGGTAACAATGATAACACCGTTAGCACCTCTGGAACCATAAATGGCAGTAGCCGAAGCATCTTTCAAAACATTGATTGATTCAATATCTGACGGGTTGATCATGTTAAGCGGGTTATTTGCAAGTGTAGTCTGACGATCAGAACCGGCAAATGAATTAGTCGAAAAGGACACCGGCACACCATCTATCACATACAATGGTGCGTTTGAGTGGTTAACAGAATTTGCGCCCCTTATAAGGACATCAGAATTAGCACCTGGTTCACCGCTTTGCATCGTAATATTTACACCGGCTACTTTTCCCTGCATCAATTGTTCCGGGGCAATTGCAACACCATCATTAAAGTTATCATTAGTTAATGATTTTACAGAGCCGGTAATATCCGATTTTTTTGCTGTACCATAACCAATTACAACTATTTCGTCAAGCTTTTTAACATCGGGAACAAGTTTGATTTCCAGTGTTGATTTCCCGTTAACAGAAATTCTTTCTGTGTTATAGCCCAGGTATGAAACTATTAAAACAGCATCTGGTTTGGATATTTGTAAACTGAATTTACCATTTCCATCAGTTGTTGTCCCAATGGTTGTTCCTTCGTTTACAACATTACCACCAATAATGGGTTCCCCTGTGAGTGCATCAGTAACAATTCCTGAGATTTTTTGTTGCTGCATTGCCGAGGATGGAGTAATAACCACAATGTTATTTTCCAAAACTTTATAGGTAATTCCAGTTTGACTGAATAAAAGATTTAGTACTTCTTCAACCTTAGTGTTTTTTACGTTCAGGGATAAAGTTTTATTTAAATCACTGAAATCTTCATTATAAAAGAACCTTAAATCGCTTTTCTTTTCAATTACTTTAAGTAGATCGCGTACTGTCTGATGATTAGCCGTTAAATCAAGTAACCGTGCCTGTGAGTAAACCGAGGCATGAACACTAATAACTGCAATCAGACTAATAATAAAACTGATTTTCATAATGTCTAAGGTTTTTTTTATTCCTTGCGATAGGAAAAAATGATATCCGTATGAATTTTTTTTCATAATTTTACATTGGTTTATTTGACATTAATTTTAGATATTCTCTCGCGAAGAATATCGATAATTTTAAAATGTTGGATTGAAGGAGCCGCTGGAAAGCGGCTCTTTTTTATGGGTCGTTGTTTTTGGTCATAGTAGTTAGTTTAAGTTAATAATCTGTATTATTTTAAATGTATTTTCCTGTCAACCAGCACTTTTGAATAATCGTCCTGAAGCAGAGGATCGATGTTCCACCATACTTCCCCTTTTCCCATACTATATTTCAATGGGGTAGTATATCTGAGGATTTCGAGTACCTGTTCAAGTGTCTCATTCCTGATGGTACCTGTAAATCGGTATTCCCTTAAGCTTGGAGTTTGGTTATGTATAACAACATTAAACCGACGTCCTAACAAAACCGATAGTGTTTCCATGTTTTCGGCTTCAATCAGCCATTGTGGATCTTTCCATGATGTAAATTTGATGGTACTTATATTTTCTTTAACTATAACTCCCTCTGCAATTTGTATCATTTTTTCAGGAATTGTTTCCTTACCGGCTGTTTTTTTTGTATCAGTTACACTGGTGGGTTTAGCCAATTCAAAAGCTTTATCCTTGCATGTAATTGTTTCTTTTGGTTTGAGAACAATAGTAAATGGCTTGGCATTTGCCCCTTTGCCATCAACCTGGATTAATCCTTCAACCAGGGTGGCTGTTACACTTCTATCTTCAGCATATGCCTTTACATTAAACGATGTACCTAAAGCCTTTATATTTATTTTTGATGTTTTAACAATAAATGGTTTGCTTTTATTTGTTTTTACATGAAAAAACGCTTCGCCTTGAAGTGAAACCATCCGGTCTTTTTCGTTAAATGTTTTCTTATAGGTCAATTTGCTACCTGCGTTCAACCAAACCTGCGTTCCATCAGGCAAAACAACTTGAGATTTTGAACCCAAAGGAGTAATCATTTCGCATACCTCGTCGGTCTTCTTTAAATTTTCAGGAGAAAGCACTCTTGAAAGGATGGCACCTACCATCATTGCCACAATTAACATGGCCGCAATACCTGCAATTCGTTTGAATGAATAAGAAACAAATGGTTGTATGCGTCCTGTAAAAAAGCGTTGATCTGCTGTATCAAGTTTTCTTCTCATTTGCAACCATTTTTTATCGATTGATTCTGTATTAGATTCAAAAATTACCGAGGTGACCCATGTATTTCGTATTTCCTCGAAAAACAGGGTATGCTCAATATTTTCGTCAACCCATTTATGCAGGAGTATTTCTTCAGCATTAGTCAATTCGCCCTTAAGAAACCTTGCAATTTCTGATTTCCAATGCTCGTTATGTAAAATATTTGTTTCCATGGTATGGTTGCTCAATATGTGTGACAATATTTTCGGGGAACAGGGTGACAGGAAAATGTCACTTTTTTTTAAAATTTCTTAAATGCTTCACGTAATCGTTCCAAAGCCCTCATTATTTGGGTCTTTACGGTATTTGCGGAAATGCCAAGTTTTGATGCTATTTGAGTATAGGAAAGTTCATCTTGACGATTTAGCAGGAAAATTTCACGGCATTGAGTTGGCAAAGACTCAATAACTTTGTTAAGGTGGTTTTCCAATTCGGATGTTGCAAGGTTATCAAGTAATTCTTCTGAAAAATTCTGTATTGCTAAATCGGCATGGTATATTATCTCTCGGTATGCTTCTTCAGTAAGTCGAAGTTTAACTCTTGAATTCTTTATATAATTTACACTTTGGTTGTGCACTGTCCTGTATAAATAAGCTTTAACAGATGTATCAATATTGATTACTGAATGATTTTCATAAATTTTTATGAAAATTTCCTGTACAAGTTCTTCGGCAACTATTGGGTTTTTTAAAATAAAACGTGCATATGACTTAAGTGGAGCATAATACAAACGAAACAATTGTTCGAATACCTTATGATCTCCTACGCGGATACCGTTCGCCAATTCCTTATTTGTAATTGTAGTTCCCAACATTGTTCTTAAAAATTGAAGTGCCTAAAATAGTCAATTTATGCAGATAATAATATTTGCTGATAAACGAAACACTATTAGCCCGGAATATTTATACTTATAGTTAATAAATGGGTATAATTGTATATATTTGAAATAGTTATACATCAAATTAATTACACCCAAAATGAAAAATTTAAAGTTCAGTCCACTCCGAAAAGTCTTCCACCCCCTAATCTCCCAAATGGGGGACTTGAAAATTTAATGATTTTCAGATGGTTCCTTGGAGGTGTTAGGGGTAAAACAGATGAAAATCATTGAATTTTCGACTTTTCGGAGTGAACCTAAAGTTAATATTTTCGAATAAATTTAAGCCCCCTGACTTCGATTTTAGTGGCGAAAAAATAAGTAGCGACGGCGTGGTATTGACCCTTGACAAGGTGGTGCGTAAAAACAAGTTTTTGGTATCTGCTCAATTTAATAGATATTAGGCTTTGAGTCTATAATAAGACTTTTAAAGCATTTTTCTCTTTTAAAAAAAATGAAATTCGGCAATTTTCGAATTCAGGTTTTCCTAATTAACTACTAGTCTATATTTTAAACAACCTGAGTAGTTAATCAAAATTGGCACTGTTTTGTGTGACATGAATGAAAAACCTATGAGAGTTCGGTTAAGTATGCATAATTTGGGTTAGAGTTAAATATCCAACGCGCTCTTATTTTTTGATCATTAAACTATTACCTGTTTTTAAAATATTTAATTTGTCCCCTTTTTTACATCTTATATAATACGGAATGCCGGGAAGCAAGTCAAAACAATTGTCTGAAACGGTTGCTTCGCCGTTTAAATCAAGGCATGCGCCCCACACAAAAACCGGTGAGGTAAAAATGGTATAATCACCTTTTTGCTGAATTTTGATTTCGGGTTTTTGAAAACCAAATTCTTTGAATTTGCACAGCAGCAGTTTATATTGGGAAACGGGGATATCATTGTTTTTTAGAACAGCAAAGGCACCGTGTTTTGTAAACCCGGCTTTTTCATAGGTCGTTTTATCAAATGAAGCGATTATTGTTGATGCATTTGCAGGAATCGAAACCTTTTTTGATTCGTTAAGAACAAACCCACCCGAAGTGTTAAAAATTCCATATTGAAGTAGGCCTTTCCATTCCAATGGGTTATCATTTATACCATAAACATTTATTTGATTTCCGTCTTCGGCAACAACTACGGTTACTGGCGAAAAAGCCCTGCGAACCGGATGGTACGAAAGTTTTTTTCGGTTATAATAATCAACAATCGACCAGCCATGGGTTACAGGCCAGGAATCGTTGTACATCCAGAAAATAGCGGCAGATGAACTGTACTTTCGACGATGATAATTTGAAATGTATTCGGTCAATGCTTCCGCCTGAAGCAAGCTACTGGCAAACAGATAATCGTCAAGGCTCATTTGGGTATAAGCTGTCCCAAGCCAATATTCCGTTGTTAGGTAGGTTATGTTCGAATTTCCCCAAAAATTAACCAGATTATCATGATGGTCCCAGCCAACTGAACGAACAAACTGCTGGTCTTTTGGCAAAAACTGGCGAATGGTGGCCGGAGAACTGGCACCCAGGAAACCTCCTTCATCAGCAAATCGGTCAACATAATTCCTGTAAGCATAAAAGTTTGGCCCATCGCTTCCAAGTGAAACATTCCATGGATGTTGATCACCCGAATAAGGGTTTCCGGGTTCTTCGCTCGATTTTCCGGAATACGGGGAACTGGGCCAATAAAATACAGATGGATTCTCGTTTTTAATAATGATAGGGAACAGTTGGTGGTACAAAACATAGTCAGGCGAAATCTTTTTTTGTGCAGTTTTGGCCCACCAATAAACGGCACCTTCAATTTCATTGTTCCCAGCCCATAAAAAGAGCGACGGGTGGGCGGCAAATTCGCGCACTGCCCATGTTACTTCACGTTTTACCGAGTTGTAAAATTCGAGCTTATCGCCAGGATATTGGGCGCAGGCAAATAAAAAATCGTGCCAAACAAGAAGTCCTTTCTCATCGCATAAGTCTAACAAATCGTTCCCGGCAAAATGACCGCCTCCCCATATTCGAAGCATGTTAAAGTTTGCATCTACAGCCATATCAACTAATTTCCGTAACCTGTTTTTGTTTACGCTGCTGTAAATCATATCTGCCGGCACCCAATTCCCGCCTTTCAGAAAAACTTTACGGTTGTTGACTTTTACAGTAAAACAGTTCCCTTTGACAGGATGAGCAGGCTGATCAATTTCAATTTTCCTAAAACCAATTTTCCTGATTTCTGAATCAACTATTTTATCATTTTCTTTAATACTGATTTTCAGGGTGTATAATGATTGTTCACCCTGCCCTGCCGGCCACCAAAGTTTTGGTTTTTCAACATTCATTTTTAGCTCAAAAGGGCGGGTAGTTTTAGAAAGCGTATCCTGAACAGTTATTTTCTGATTGGTTTCAACTAAAGTCGCTTCTATAGTTATGTTCGATTTATCTTTTAAACCCTGCACAAACGGCCGGATGGTCAATTCGGCTTCCGATAGGTCGTTGTTGAAACTCATAAAGCTTACAATCTGGTCGATTCGTGCCGTTTCTGCCCATTGAAGTTGAACGTTGCCGGTAATTCCAACATTGATCATGTTCGGATTCCAGTCCCAGGCAAATTGGTATTGAGGTTTACGCAGCCAATGACGTTTATTTAGAATGGTACTTAGGTCGGTCATGTATGCTTCGCCTTCTTTGTCTGCAACATCCCACAAACCACTTTCGACATTCACAACAATAAGGTTTTTACCTTCTTTGAGCTTTCCTGTAACATCAATACGACAGGGGATATAAGCATTTTTGTGTGTTCCGGCCAAAACGCCGTTTACAAAAATTGTTGCATTGTAATCGAGCTGATCGAAAACCATCCAGGAAGATTTTTGCATTGCTTCTTTCGAAACCTCGAAAGTGCGGTAATATTGCCAGTATTGACGGGCTACCCAACCAGCCAGAAGTGTGTTTGTACCAAAGTTAATATCGCCAAACAACCCTTTTTTCTGCATGGCAAGGTTGAGATCCATAGGCACATCAACATCAACATACCTGGCAGTATCGAGCAATGGGTTAAAACTGAGAAATCCAGGAAGGTTATTGATCCCTTTGTTGCCATCGTTCCAAACCACTTTCCATTTTCCATTCAGCGAAAGCTGATTCACATTTTGTGCTGAAATGTTTGATGCTAAAAGCGAATATATTGAAAGACAAAGAAATGCAAGAAATATTTTTGAAATCATATCCTTTAGAATATTAATGTTAAAAACGTTGAATTAAAAATGAATATAGCTATTTTGAGGGAATGTTGTCGTAAGATTTATTCGGAAAAGCAACAATATCTTCAAAAGTAATTCCTGAAGATAGATATTGATTGGTTGTACAAGATTCTTCTCTATTGTTTCCGGTAGTAATTGAAATTAGTTTTCCGAGATTTTTGCCACTCAAGTCCTCATACTGTGCCCCAATCCATACTCCATATTTTGCATTTTGGATAATATTACCTTGTATTTTCACATTGCTTAGGGTATTGTTTGAACACGATTCTACCGCTATTCCCACGCTTCCTGAATAATTAGAAGTGAAATTATTGATCGAATCCGGGCCATTATTTGCACCTGCCATGTTAATCCTATTATTCTCAATCACAATATTGTAGGTGCTGATTCCATTGCGAAAACCTGATATAGTGCTGTTGCCGTTTTAATTTACTACCCTGATGCCAATCATCGATTGTTCCTGATTAATGGTATTGTTGGCGATAACGTTGTTGTAATTCGGCCAGAGCAAACCATTATTATCGCCAAATTCTCCAGCGACATTGGGAACCATCATCTCGATGGTTGCCGCATCCCAATGATGGTTCTGACAGTTGAACATGATGTTGTTTGTTACCCTTGTACCGCAGCACATGTATGGCGCGATAGATGCTTTTCCCGTATTGTTGATGGTGTTATTGTCAATCAAAACATTATCAGTGTGATGCATCACAGAAAATACCGAAGTGGTGTCTGGTATAACATCCCAGTTTTTATCCACCGTGAGCGTATTCGCAGAATTTGCGGTAACCATCCTTACTTGACCCAGCCCCTTACCGTTAACTATTACAAAAGTCAAATCTTTCCAACAATCAGTGGTCCAAGTTTTAATTCCTTTGGTTCCATATCCGGCTCTGGCATTCTTTGTTATTGTATTTGTTGTACCGGATACCACATTTGCCATATTTGCAAATTCCAAAGCTCTGGAACGCTCAATGATGATACCTTCTTCTTTTGTCCGACAAATTTTATTGCCTGCTATTTTGAGGTTAATATTTGAAGCTCCCTGGTTTCCGCCTAATTCCTTTAAAGGAGGCATTGATTCAAAAAGAAACCCGTTAAAGGCCCTGCCTCCGCCATTTACATTCAAGGTATTGTTCTCACAAATAACATTCTGGACGGCTCTGAATATGGAACCGGCGTGTAAGTATTTTTGTGATTCATTGTCCACATTAACCTGTTCAATTTTGTTATCATGAAAATTTAGGTTTTTTGTGGTTATAATATGGATAAAATAAGCCTGATTGTTGATAGCTTCGCAATTCCCGATTTCGATGCCGTCAGACCATTTGGCCATATTGGCCGACTCGTACAGAGCAGTATAATTGATAGCCTTGCAATGAATGATTTTAATATTACTTACCGGATTGGTGACTTTTACAACAACATCGGCTCGGAATATACCGCTAAAACCGCCTCCTCTTGAGCCCGGTACGTTCCGTGTAAAATCTATATTCCTGATTTGTATGCTGGTTTTATTGGCTGAAATACTTAAAACCCCAATAAAATCTGTATCAGAATTAGCCTGATCACCGGTATAATTCAATATGGTTTTTTTGCCTCTGACAGTTCCCTGTAATTGTACATTTGAACCAAGGTTTAGTGATTTTGAGACAGTGTATGTTTGCCCTGAAAAAACCACAATTCCCGTTCCATGATGGCTTACCCCCCAGTTTGAAGCGGTAGTGATACAGTCCTGTAAAGTGTTGAATGATTCAGGATAAAAGTTCTTTTCAGCGGCAATCAATGTCGAGATGTTCGTAAAAAATAAAATTACGAAGACAAATGCGATCGTAATTTTTCTCTTAAAAACTTTCATTTTATAATATTTTCCGTAAGTAAGCAATTAATTATGCCTGTTTTTCACCTTGGCGGTTCGTAATTTCTTGATGCATCATCAAGGATTAAAACCCAATCCTGTCCATATCCGGTTGTCGGCGGAACAAACTTATGTTGTCCTGTATTTGCTACCATATCTATTTTTTTCACCTCTCCATTTCTTGGATCAAACCAGCTGGCATTTAGCTTTGTGCCGCTTATTTTTCCTAGGTTAGCTGTAAATGGCATACCCATAACCGAATAAATAAACTCATAGTCGTTCCCTCGCGTTGCTTGTATGCGCTCTGATGGGGCATACCTGTTTTCAACTATAAGCGACTGGTCGGGTATCCTTTCCAGAAAAGGTCTTGACAGCATTAATTGTTTTACAAATTGCATTTGGTTAGCGCCTGGTAAATTCAAAGCTTCCTGCCAAAATACATGCGGCCCATTCACTGAGGGCAGGTCTGGCGAATAAAATTGCCAAATATCATGGCATCCATAGGTATGCCCAAAGGCTCCAGCAAATAATTCGAGATAGGCAAACATTCTAATATCATATGCATTCGAAGTGCCAAGATCTTTCTCATTGAAACAAATCGGAGTGTCTTCATACAACGGTTCGCCATCAAGCACTGGTTTAATAGGCAGCAGGTTGTAATCGGTTTGTATCTTTTCGTACATTGATGTATTTCTGCAATGTCCGTTTTGAAACATGTTAAAACTCAGCCAATCATCATTATGGAACCATTCAGCACTGCCTTTTTCATTAGGTTGGGGATGAAACGAAATCATTGGTTTATATAAAACGCCAACACCTTCTGTTATTCCGGCGGCTATGTTTCGCCAAATTTTTTTATGTATGTCATTATGCGGATTGCGATCTCCGCCTAAAACCCAGATAATATTTTTCTTGTTTTTATAACGTTCTCCAATCCACTTGCCATATTTGGATGCGTTCTCAGGAGTAAATACTTCCGGTCCTTTACCCCATTCGTCTTTAAAAACCTTATCGCCCCAGGTAGGACACAACCCTATCACCAGGTTGTATTCTATAGCTTTATCAACAATATAATCTACATGTTTAAAATATGCTTCGTTGGGTTGGGCAGGATCGTCATTTATAAGTGCCAAATCACCATAAGCATTGGGCGTATGCAAACCATCGAATTCAGCCAGCACCACCGCCTGTATCACGGTGAAACCTTGTTCACTCCTGCGTTTCAGGTATTGTTCGGCTTGTTCGCGAGAGAGGCGGTGAAATAATTCCCATCCCGTATCTCCCATCCAGAAGAATGGCTTTCCATCTCGCAAAATGAAATGCTTATTCTCGCTTACTGTGAACTGTGCATTTAAGCTGGTGGCCCATATAAATATAAAAATAATGGCAGTTAATTTTTTCATGATGACCGATTTTATATTTTATGAATTCGAATCACTTATTGACTAAAACCCGGCTACAGTTTTCATTTTTTGAATAACTAATTCGCAATTTATCAACAATATTGCCATTATACAGAATTTTTTCAGGTTTTTGGCCATAAATTTCAACCTGCCAAATTCTTTTTTCGGGCATATTGCTGTAGGTTCCTTTGCGGTCTGATATGGTTAATTCCACTTGTTTTCCTGTCAATTTACATGTAATAAACGTAGTCGAACAAATTCCTTTTTCATAATCGAAGGAAATACCATCGTCTTCATACAAAGTGTATTTTGATTCGCCTGAAGGGTAAACTTTCAGGATTAAGGTATCATTCGGATTTTCGTCGACATACTGCATCGGTTTCTGGTAGGGAATGATTGCTCCTTCTTTTATAAACAATGGGCCACCTCTGTTTTCAGGAATTTTGCAATGAATGGTTTTTCCTCCGGGAATTCTTTCCCCTGTCCAGTAATTTGTCCAAATTCCCTGCGGAAGGTAAACAGAATCAGTAAAAACACCAACCAGCAGGTCTTTCCCAAACATGTACTGGTAGATCAAATTGTCAACCTTTCGGTCATTTGCAAATTCAAGGGGCATTGCCCTCAAAATAGGCATCCCGGTCTGGCTTCCTTCGATGGCTGCCGAATAAATATAAGGAATCAGACTATTTCTCAATTGTGCGTAATAGCGAAAAGTTTCTTTTTCAATTGGTTTCATGTACCATGGATGATGCAGGCCATACCAACTGTTGATTTGGACCCAGGGAAGGAAAAATCCAAGATGCATTCCGGCCCGGTTGTCGCTTACACCTTCAAGTACATCAACTGAGGTATTTAAAAATCCGCTAATGCCGAGGTTCAACTGGTCGAAAAGCGCATCTTTGCCTCCACCGCTGTCGCCACTTGTCGATGCCCCAAAATGCTGCGTTCCGGCGTAACCGCCACAATAGTGGTAAAACGGGCGAACTCCTTTATGCCCACGAAACATGTTGTACATTTGTTTGGAAACCAATACCTGGTTGAGGTTGTGCATTTCATTGTCGGTATAGCCATTATAATATTTCCGGTCAGGATGTTCCTGAATGGTTGTGCCTGGATCGACCTTGAAACCGTCAACCCCCTGATCCATAAATTTGGTAAGGTGATTGAACCAATTTTCCTGACCAGAGAGGGGTTTTCCTTCTTTTTTCGCAATGTTATCTTCCTCAACTATACTATAATCCTGAGTGATACAGAGCCACAAACCCAGTTTAAAGCCAAGGTTGTGTAACTTTGAAATAAACAAAACCTTCGATTCATATTTTGGAAATTTATCGACTTCCCAAAAGGGTTCGGCTGGAAATTTATCGAGATCCCAGTTTTTTGAGGTAGAAAAATCATAATGGATTTTCATCCATTGAGGTTCAATCCAAAAAATATCGCATGGGATTTTTTCATCCCTGAACCTGACGGCATCATTCATAAGGTCAATCTGGTTTTCCATTGTATTCCCGCCAAAGGCCATGCCATAAGCCCATTTGGGCATTAAATAGGGTTTGCCGGTAATGGTTGTAAACCTGTCAATTTGCCCGATCATTGAATTTCCAACCATCAAATAAAAGTCGAGATCATCATTCGTGTTGTAAACAAACAGCTTGTCCTTCTGGAAACGGCCAATATCAAAGAAATTTTTCGATGTGGTGTTGTTGTAAATTCCCCAGCCATTTGAACTCATCAGAAAAGGCACTGAAATTTCGGTTTTCATGTAAATTGCCCACATACGAAGCACTTGTCCACGGTGCTGAATTTCAGTTCTACTCGTGGTTCCCCCTCCGTAAAAGCGTTCATCGGCTTCCAGCGAAATATCCAACACATTGTTTTTTGATTTATCGCCAACTTCAATAAAATCAGTCCTTTTCACTACATTGTTCGGGTCGCCAATGATGCCGCTCCCGTTTTTTATTTTGCTGTAATAGTTGTTCAGCGACTGTCCAATTTCTGCATTCAAAGGAGTGTTGCCCTTCGAAAAACTAATCCGTTGGATGACCGTTTTCCCATTTTTATCTTTGATGTTTAGTGATTTATCTTTCAAATCGATAACAATTTGACAATCGGTTGTTTGAATTATCCTGAGGTTTTTCTCCGTTTTTGATTGAGATTCAACAGGTTTCCAATCGGTTTTAACAATCCCATAACGCTCCATTAATCTTTTTGGAAAATCTGCTGATTTTGAAACCCTAACCCTCACAATTGAACTTGTGCAAAGCTCAATTTGAAGATTGGTACTATCTGGTAATGAATAGTTAAAAATTTTGGAAGGCGATGTTTGCCCCATTACCGCGAGGTTCAAACATATTGAAAATAAAAAAACAGAAAAACGTTTCATGTTAATAATTTGTTTTAATGGTCAAATGCTTGATATTTAGGCGGGCATGGATCACTTGTCCTTGGTTCTTTTAAAAAACAACGTATCGCTATAAATCATTTCAAACTCATTTTTGTCCTGATGGTATTGAACGTTCAGCCATAAATACCTCGATTTGTTGAGGTCGCTATAATCAGGAATCCACCATTGGTCGCACATAGCAATAAGCTGATCGCCTTCAGGAACATAAATGAAATTAGTAATCTGCGAATTCCAGGTTTTCAATTTTGTTTCTTTACATAGCGGCCTTTTCGGGGAATATGGCCCCATGGGATGGTCGGCAATGGCATAATAGGTGGAACTTGGTCCCCAGCCGAAAGTACACGAACCCGCCACAATGTATTTCCCTTTGTATTTGATCATTTCCGGAGCTTCATGTCCTTCCGTTGCCGCTGGCAATGCGATAACCGTATGTTTGGTTGAAGATAAATAATCTTCAGACAGCTCGTCTACTCTGATGTTTCGTATACCATCGTCGTAACATAAATATGCTTTTCCATCCTCATCGGCAAAAACATTCAAATCCTGAGAACAACCGGGAGGGCCGTCTGGCCTTTGCTCAGGAGCGACTACACTGGCACCTGTGATTGCCGGGCTACCGGTTTCAAAGGTTCCGACATAGGTGAATGGGCCAATCGGGCGATCGGCCACCGCTACCGATGACATAATATCGGGATACCTGTCGCCAAAACCGAAAAACCACATGACGTATTTCCGGGTCTTTTTGCTATAAATCACATGAGGACGGTGAACGGTGCGTTTGCCAAAACCTTTCAATGTATATGGCGGATCGAGAGCTATCCCTTCATATTTCCAATTCATCAAATCGCTTGATGAATAAACGTTTATACCATTGGCAATTTGGTGGTCGAAGGCATCAGGTCCGCAGCGTCCGGTTGGATTGCCCGTGTAATTGGTCCCGTACCAAAAATAGGTTCCATTAAACAAAGAAATGCCACTTTCGTGGGCAATAATCGGATGATGGTCAGTGTCTTTCCAATCGGTGTTGTTTACGATATATTTTTCCGATTTTTTGCTGGACTTTTCTTTTTGTGGACAATTGCATGAAATAATAAGTGGTAGAAATAGAATGAGCTCTAAAATAGACTTTATTTTCATCGTCATTAAATTAACAAGATTTAAAAATCAAAATGATATTTACTAACAAAAAAATTACAAAGTCTTTCTTTAAAACCTATTTTTTAGAAAACACCTCCAAATTCCATTTGTCCATCCATTTCATAACCAGCTTATCCTTTTCAAATAAGAGTGGGAGCCAGATGTAACGGCCATCAATGGCGTTTTCGGGGGTCCAGCGGTCGCCCATAAAAATGAACGCATCCTTTTTACCAGCAACTTGCAGTATGTAAGTACTTTGCGAACGAAAAGTTAAGGCGGAATCGGCACCAATACAAAAATTCCCAAGTTCAGTCCAGTTCCCGAAGATAGAATCGGCAATAGCAGACCTGGCTGCATTAGGCCTCCAACTGGTACAGTCGGACGAAATGATATAATATTTGCCATTGTGTTTAAACAAGGTTGGTCCTTCGTTGTACCTATCCGGGAAAAGCCGAATATATTTTCCTGAATACCCGAGGTAATCATCGGTAAGTTTTGAAATATGTAGAGTGCTGTTTTCTTCCGAAGTATAAATTTGATAGGCTGACCCGTCATCGTCAACAAAAAGGTTCATGTCGCGAGCCATTTGGCCTTTTTTGAAATCGCGGCCCAGCAGGTTTAATGAATCGGGATGATCGGGTAAATAACCTTTGCCTCCAGGATACCAACTTTTCATGTTGGCGCGAACAGGTTTGGAGTGGAAAGGCTGCACATTGACCGGCCAGAAACCAGAATCGGGGCGAACGCTTTTTAGGTAAGTATACGGACCAGCGGCATTGTCGCTTAAAGCAATACCAGAGCGAGCCGCGGAATATTCTTTTCCCAGAAGTTCGAGGTGAAACCACATCACAAACTTGTTGGTTTTGCTATTAAAGATAACTTTTGGGCGTTCGATAATGCAGCCCTTTGCAAGGTGCTGTGTCGAATCGTTTTCAACTACTTTCAGCGCGATGCCTTCATCTTTCCAGTTATACAAGTCGGTTGACGAATAACAATGAACGCCAACCTGAGCGGAGTTCCCGATTTCGCCGGCTATTTTGTGTTCGCCATACCAATAATAGACTCCATTATGAAAGAGAATCCCGCCTCCATGAGCGTTGATGTGAACACCTTTATTATCTGGCCAAAGTTCGCCAGGTGTAAAAAAATGGTTTTCCAGTTTTTGTTTGCACGAAAAAAGAATCAAAAGGATGATTAAACAAGAGAATAATTTTCTCATAAGTTTTGAATGGTTTAAGTTAGTGATTTTGTAAAGTTTAAAAGTGAATTAAAAAACTGCCTTGACAAAAATAAATTTCATCAAGGCAGGGCATTTTAAAGGAATAACTAAAATGCTTATTTATTAAAACCAGTAATATTTAAATTCCAGTCTCGTTTTGTTGAACCATCTGCTGCCGAAACCTCATATTGCAGACCGGTTTTGCTAAAATCACCAGGTATTCCAAGCACTGGGCTCCCTGCAATAGGTTTTATTGAGGCTGCAGTAGAAATATCAGAATATCCAACAATATTAGAAAGTGAAACCTGATTGCGAATTGCATCGGTAAAACCCTTGCTATCATCTTTTGCCGGAACCGTTAAAATACAATTTACAATGCTCGTTGCTTTTACAATTGATACATCAGTTTGAATTTGAATAACCATTAGTTGGGTCTTGGCATCATCATACCAGCGATATTCAAATCTAAAATTTAAAATTTCAGTGTCTTTATATACAGGTAAATCATCCAGACCTGACTTTAAACAGGAGGTAGAAATAAGAACCAGGATGATAAGAGATATTATATTTTTTATATTTTTCATTTTTATTTATTTAAAATTCAACAATAATCAATTACCAACCCAGGTTTTGATCTAACTTATCATTTAATTGGCGTTCACCTTCAGGAACCGGGAAAAGATACCTTTTTACAGAAAATGCTCGTTCATTTTCTGTTTTTGAGAGAGGAAGGTCTATTATTTTAAATGATTTCCCATCCTCAGAAATTTCAATGCATTTTTGTCCGCTGTTCAATTCAGGGATAACTATGCCTCCCGCCTCTTTTCCCTGACGAAGCAGGGTCCAATATCGGTCATTTTCATTAAACAGATCGACTCTTCGTTCAATATTGTAAAATTTCCAAGCATCAACACTGCTTAACCCGGCTGATAAGGCAGGCAATCCTCCGTGGTCGGCCCGCGTTTTATTAATGTATTCTATAGCCTTAGGTATGTCGTTTAATCTCAACATTACTTCAGCGTAATTAAGGTAAGAGCGTCCAAGGCGCAAAACAATTTGATGATAAGCTGTTCTGTCTTGATACCATAATTTTTTTTGCTCATAAATACCTTTTCTGAAATAATATCCCGAACGTGTCATTGACCAGTTGCCATTTATGTTCGATTCCCAATGCATGTTCCCGTTTTTGCGAATGGTAATCAAATTTTTGAAGTACATGGTTGAATCGTAAGCAACTGAAGCATAAAACCTTTTATCGCGATTGAAGTAAATGGCCTTTGAAACCCATCCTCCATTGTTTTCAAAATCCGAATAATACGATGTTTGATCCCATTTTTTTGCTACACCGTCATTGTCAATTACCAGATAATCATTCACCAATTCGTTTGATGGCCAACGACCTGTCCATCCTTCAATTGATTCAACAAGGGCAGGAACAACACCTACCTTATCTTTTTCCTGACTGCAATTCGGAACATCCAGTTGCATTGGAGTATTCATATAAATACTATTAGAATTATCAGGATGCTTTAAGAATGCCAGGATAATTTCTTTTGAAGTAAGCGAGTAGTCAAAATCGTTAAACAAACTCTTATAGTTTTTGTCCAATTCGTAATTTATTTTGAAAAGGTTCTCGCTTGCCTCTTTTGCAATTTGATAATAGTCGGCTTTGCCGGTTTCAATATAAGCTGCTCCATGCAATGCAACTTCAGCCCTTAAGGCATATGCCGCTCCTTTCGAAAGTTCTCCGGGTGTAACTGCTTCTGGCAAATCAATAACAGCTTCGGCCAGATCTTTCAATATAAAATCGTAGGTTTCTTTTATCGTTGCCGTTCTCTGTAATTTTAAATCATCATTAAAGGTTAATACTTTGTCAACAATAATATATTTACCATACAACCTTGCCTTTGTAAAATAAACCAAAGCCCGCAATAGTTTACCCTGGGCTATCAGTTTTTTCTTATCATTTTCACTTATCCCCTTCGAAGCTCCAACTTTTTCAATAATAAGATTACAACGTCTTATTGTACCAAAACCATTCCAGGCATTATGGTCTTTATCGTCATAAAATTTATCAAGCTGATCTTTGGCAACAATATTGTTATCCCTAACGGCAATATTATCGGTTAAATCATCAACCCCAGCCCCAACAAAAGGCCAGCCGTCTGAGGGGTTCCGCACAAGGTTGATCATAACTTCAGGTATTGTTGAATAAACAAATCCCTGTGCCAGGTTCACATCTGTCCAAACATCAAGTTCAGAGAACTTGTCGAGAGGTTTGGTGTCGAGTATCTTATCGCTGCATGATTGGTTCATGGTAACCGACAAGAAAATTATGGTGTAAAAAAATATTTTTTTCATCATTTTTTAATTTTTAGAATTGAACAGTTAAACCAACTGAATACACTTTTGTCATTGGGTAAAGACTTCCCGAATAATCAATTAATTCAGGATCGAAATACTTGGTGACATCTGAAATAGTAAACAAATTTGAACCACTTAACACCAACTTACAAGATTCAATAAAAGATACTTTCTTTAATAACGTAGATTTTAGATTGTATCCGATTTGTAAGCTTTTCAAACGGACATATTTTGCATTTCTCATCCAGAAATCTGAAGTTGCCTGATTGTTTTGCCCATTGACACTTGCAGAATTTGATACCCTTGGAAATTCAGCATTGGGATTGGTTGGCGTCCAGGAGTTTTTTTGAAACTCACGCAGCTGATTTTTTGGTTCACTACTACTAATTAACCCAGATAAATAAATATATCTATTCCCTGTTCCCTGCACAAGAGCATACAAATACCAACCTTTATAAGTCAAATTCAGGTCAATTCCATAGTTGATATGTGGAAAAACAGGAAGCCCCATTCTTTTATTGTCTGCTTCGTCAATTTTACCATCCCCATTGACATCCAGGTATCGAATTTGACCAGGTTTTGTTTCAGTAGAGGCCAATCTTCTCTGAGAATTCAGAATGTCATCCTTTCCCTGGTACAAGCCTTCCGAAACTAAGGCAGCACCCCATGAATCAGTTTGTTGCGTTACCCGTGTTAATGGGTTTTTTAATGTTACACTATCTTCAGAGGCAAGTGTTTCATATAAGGAATTGAATTGCGATAAGTTTCCGCCAACTTCATACGTAAAATCACCCAAAGTTCCTTTGTAGCTAAGGGAGATTTCATAACCTGCCCTACGTAGAACTGTATTTGAAGTAACCTGAGGCAAATCTTTACCCAGAGGGGTTGTATAACTGTTCTTCGGACTCATCAAAAACCCTGTTGTCCTATTGAAAAAGTAATCAAACGAACCATTTAAACGATTGTTGAGCGAAGAAAAATCGAAACCAATATTCTTTGATTTTAATGTAAACCATGTTAATGAATTAGGGTCGGTTAAATTACCTTCAGTAAAACCTGTAACAGCCTTATTATTTATATTATAAACACTTGGGTCTAAGTTGTAATTGGACAAATACCCAAATCGATTTACACCATCGGATGATCCGGTAGTTCCAGTAGAAGCACGTAATTTAAACATTGTTAAAATATTACTACTTTTTAACGGTTTCATAAATTCCTCATCCGTTATTACCCAGGCACCTGAAACTGAAGGAAAAAATCCCCATCGTTTATTTGGGGCAAAATTGTCGTTTCCATCATATCTGCCACTAACTTCAAAAATGTATTTCGAACTAAAATCGTATTTCAATCTGGCAACATATCCCTGCATTGCAGATTGATACGCAATCCCATAGTTATCTTTTCCCTCAGAAGGGCCAGAAAATAGTTGGTCAACAGCCGATGAATTATATTCACGCCTCACCGCCGAAACATAATCTCCGTTACCAACCGTCTGCGTGTAAACCAATGTGGCATCAATGGTATGTTTTCCGAACGAGTTTAAATATGAAAGCTTGCTTACAATGTCCATTTTTTTGCTAAAACTTGAATTCACTTCCATTTTCGGTTTTGAAACCGGAAAAATAGTGCTATCCGAGTTGTACTGAGGAGGCAAGGTTTTCCACCATCTTGTATACGAATCCATATCCCTGTAATTGGCCATAAACCCAGCTTTTAATCCTTTAACCCCCGGCACCTTCCAATCAACTACCAACTGTGTGTTGATAAACTTCTTACGTGGGCTAAAGTACCCTGCATTTATATCGGTTTCAGCCACAGGATGTTCTACACCTGCAGCAATAGTTCCGTCAGGGTTATAAGCACGAGTAATAGGCTGCGCGTTATTAACAAAATACCAGGGATCACCAACTCCTCCGGATAAAATTTCTGCAGCTCCTGGTTTCCTTGTCGTCTGCAAGCTGGCATTTACATTCACCCCAACGGTAAGGCCAATTTTTTCAAAATTGGTTTTTACATTGGCCCGAAGGTTGAAACGCTCAGCATTGGAGGCGTTTGATTTATATATTCCTTCCTGGTTATAATAACCTAGCGAAATAAAGTAGTTAGTTTGTTTATTACCATCGGACAAGGATATATTATGCCTCGTTTCAGGTGAATACTTTCTTGTAAGTAAATCAATCCAGTTATTATCAGGATAGGTCAATAAATCCTTATGATTTTTGATGATATCAAGCTGATCAGCGTTGAATGAAGGACTATTACCGTCAAACAAATCAGCTTGATTTTGAATGAGTGAATAGTCATAAGTATTCATACGTTTTGGCAAAAATGCAGGAGTAGCCAACTGGTAATTAATTGAATACTTCAATCTCAATTTTCCATCTTCACCATGTTTGGTAGTTATCAAAACAATTCCGTTAGCAGCTCTTGAACCATAGACTGCTGTAGAAGCAGCATCTTTCAAAAAGCTTAAGGTTTCAATATCTTCAGGATTAAGGGTTGCAAACGTAACATCATCCTCAGCATCAAGTTCAACCCCGTCAATTACAAAAAGTGGAGAACTTGCTCCGCGTATTGATAGCGTTGGCGAGCTTCCTGGTTGTCCTCCATTTGCTTGTACAATTAAACCGGGTATTCGTCCCTGCAAAGCTTGCGAAACATTTGAAACTGGAAGCTGTTCAAATTTTTTGGAATCAATAGTTGAGATAGCGCCTACCATTTTACGTTTGGTAGTTGTACCATAACCAATTACTACTATTTCATCCAATTTTGTAATGTCAGGTATCAATGAGATAACAAGCGATGATTGACCAGTTACTGCAACCCGTTCGGTATTATAACCAATAAATGAAGCAATTAAAATAGCATTTGGATTGGATACTTCAATATTGAACTTTCCATCAACATCGCTTATTACACCAATAGTTGTGCCTTCAATAACTACATTTACACCTACAAGAGGCTCTTTGGTAGTAGCGTCCGTAATTATACCTGATATTTTTTGTTGTTGCAAAACTGAAACCCCACGATTTAAATTCTTATCATTTGACTTATAGATAAGTATAAATTTATCTTTTATCTCAAAAGTAACATTTTCATCTTTTAGTGCCAATTCCAGAATTTTATCAACTGTTTGGTTTTTTACATCTAGTGTCACTCGTCTGCTATCGTCTAACTCAATGTTGCTGTACCAAAAAGAGAAGTCGCTTTTATTTTTTATTTCTTTTAACAAGTCCTTGATTTTTACATTTTCAAGGCTTAATGTAAGTTTGGTTTCCTGTGAATAGCTTGTAGCGGCAGATATTCCAAGAGTACCAATAATTGTTAGAAAAATAGTTAATTTCATAATTCTCAGTAGTTTTTTGTGATGAGAAAAGGGCACAAATAACCCTCGTAATGAAAATTTTTTCATACTTTTGAGTTTGTTTTGGTTAAAATAATTGTGAAGAAATTAGTTCGACTGAAACTTTCTGAATCGGAAGATGTTTCAGCATCTTTCGATTCAATTTTATCATCTTTTTTTATGAAGTATTCATACAATTAGTAGTTTAAGTGAATAATTAATTCCTGCTTTTTTACTTTTCAAATATTTTAATAGTGTTACCATATAACTCATAGGTAAATAACCGATGGCTTTTAATTATATCTAATATTTCAGTAATCGTTTCTCCCTTATCAAATAATCCTGTGAAAATTTCCTTTTTCAGATTTTCAGAAAGTATTAGGATTTTTATATTGAAGCCACGTTCCAATTCCTTTGATATTTCCTCTAAATTCTTGCCATCGAAATAGTACTTGTTTTCTCTCCAATTGGTAAATAGATTTGCCTGCACAGTTAGTTTATCCATTTTGCCTGAACTCCTGTTCAGAGTTACCTGTTCATTGGGCTTCAATTCTATTAAATTATTATCATTATTGATTGATTTTGAGACACATATTTTACCTTCGAGGAGCGTGGCGACTATTTGATAATCGTCTGAATAATTTTTAACATTGAAATGTGTTCCCAAAACCTTAATTTTAAACCCATCAGCATTTACTATGAACGGGTGTTTTGAATCCTTTGTCACTTCGAAATATCCTTCACCAATAAGAAAAACTTCGCGCATACCTCCTTTAAACTGGGCAGGATATTTTAGGTAAGTCCCCGAATTGAGGTACACAACTGTACCATCTGAGAGTACAATTTTTGATTTAACACCTTTGGGAATTTTCGTTTCGATACTAGCTATTGCCCAACTGGTTTTGGTCCATATAAAAAATGTCCCTCCAAGTAGGAGAAGCATTGCAACAGATGCCGCAGCCACATACTGCCATATTCGAAGAATGCTCTTATAATGCTTAACTTCAATTTTCTTTTGAACGGTCTCAAAGATCCTTTCCTTTACCAATTCTGCCTTTTCAAGTGTTCCATTATAACCTAATTTTGAAAGATGTGCAAAGACACTTCGATTTTTTTCGCTTTCGTTCAACCAGTTATCTACCCATTTTTTTTCGTCTGAGGTTGCATTTCCGGTTAGAACCGAAGCTATTGCCATCCATAATTCATCCGGGTAATTCGTCATATTCTATTTTCTATTTTCTATTTATAAGAGTGATATAATCTAATTTACATCTATAAGAAAATTAAAAAAAATGAAACTAAATTACCTGGCAATTATATATACTTATAAGTCTGTTATTTATACAAGAAGTGCAAACTTAGTTTTCATCGAAAAACTTCAGTAGAATTGATAACAAAGACAATTTTCAATGACTTCACTGAATTAAATATTGAAAATTTATTTTTTAAAGAGAAGAAATTGAAAAAGGAGGTCACGTTGAAAACAAAATTTTCGACAAATGACTTTGTGAGTATAGACCTAAAAACTAATTTGTTTAAATCCCTGGTGGAATCTAGAATCCAAAAAAGAATAAATTGATATATTTACGTAATGATTCGGCAAGCCTTTTTAGCGCTGTTACCATCTGAGCATTTACTGTTTTTTCTGAAATTGAAAGGATTTCAGCAATCTCTTTATATTTTAACTCTTCCTCCTTAGCCATTAAAAAAATAATTCGACAACGTTCCGGAAGCTCAGCGATCGCAGCATTCACAGCTAGTTTCAACTCATCAGTAATTACAATACTTTCAGGTGTTTCGTATAGTGTGGAATATCCTATCGGCAGATTTTCTATAGAAATTGTATTTTCTTTTGTTTTTTTATTTTGATAGTAAAGCGCTCTGTTTCTTGTACTGGTATATAAATAAGCTTCAATTTTTTCTACCTTTGGTAAGTTTTTCCTTCCTTGCCAAACACTAAAGAAAACGTCTGATACAATTTCTTCTTTTAAATAATCTGTTTTAACAAAATAACCAGTAAACCTATAAATTTTAATATAAAACAAATCATAAAAATCCTTATACGCATCTGAATTACCTTCTGCAATTCTCTTTAAAAGGTATTTTATATTATCTTCATCATTCATAGGTTTCCCTTAAAAGAACAAACATAATAAATATTGTCGGACGGGACTCAATTTTTATTTACTTATATCGTAACAAATTATAATATAATAAGTTATAAAAAATAAACTAGATTTCTCCTTTAGACAGTATTCAGCTTTTCAGATACTATTCAGTTGTTGACATTAATTTTTCCATGTTTCACTTCTACAAATGGTTACCCTTTTTTAATCTGGTAGATCCATGTCCGCATTCCTATTGGACAAATTGGTTTCTTATTTGTTCTTAATATTTTCCCCTTGCTTTTCTAACAAATCATTTTCAAAAGTTTTTTATATTTGAGCCCTCTCCGCAATCACTGTTTTCGGTTATTCGTGTAATTTTAAATTTTTTATATCATTAATTAGCTATCGTTCTATTATATGAAATTCGTAAAATTGACTTCGTCGAGGGCTGCGCAGTTCGATGAGAAATGACTTTTCGGATCAGACTCCTATATTAAGGGTATCTCAAAAGTCGTTATCAGATCAGCCGTTTCTATTGCTTTGGCAAAAGAAAATCCTTTCCTTAAGGCTCGAACTTTAATGTTTTTTATCATACTGTTAGTATACCTACCTCCATATATAGTCCCATTACCCCATGAAGCACATTTAATTATACTATTAAACATCACCATTGAAGCTTTAACTAAGTTCGAGTAGACGAATGCTAATTTTCTCAATAACTTATAGAAGTTAAATAAGACAAAATTACACATCACAGATCATTACCCCTTTTCGAAGCGAGTCAAGTTTGTTTTCTTGTAAAGGAAGAAACTCATGTGCCACATACCCTTTATAACCAGTTTTAACAATCGCTTTCATTATTGCAGGATAATTGAGCTCTTGTGTATCGTCAATCTCATGGCGGCCGGGTACACCACCTGTATGATAATGACCAATGTTTTGATGGTATTTCTTAATGGTGTCAATTACATTACCCTCCATAATTTGCATATGGTAAATGTCGTATAATAGTTTTAACCTTTCAGAACCAACCATTTCGCAAAGGGTTGCACCCCAGGAAGTATGATCGCATTGGTAATCTTTATGGTCATTAGTGTTCAGTAGCTCTATGATGAGGTTAATTCCATATTTTTCCGCTAAAGGCATAAGTTTGCGCAACCCTTTAGCACAGTTAATTAACCCATCATTATCAGTTTGTCCGTCACGGTTACCAGAAAAACAAATCAAGCTGGGCACTCCGGCTTCAGCAGCTTTATGGATCATAGCAGAATAATCGGCAACCAGTTTATCATGATTTTCCAACCGGTTAAAGCCCTTGGTGATTCCATAATCGGTTGCAATGCCTAGCGCACATTTTAAACCATAATTTTTTACAGTAACCCAGTCCTTTTCCTCCAATAGCTCTATCGATTGTATACCCATGTCAATGCAAGCCCTGGCAAATTCCTCCATTGGGATATCGCCATAGCACCATTTACAAACTGAATGCTTAATATTGCCTTTAAGCACAACTGGTGTAATTTTATTTCCTGGCTGTGCATTACTCAAATTAATTCCTAACGTTGATAAGGCGACAGCGCCTCCAATATTTTTAATCATTGCTCTCCGTTCCATTTTATTATATTTTTATTTGGTTTTAAAATAGTTAGCACGCAATCCTTTTGCCCCTGTCTTTACCATAAATACACCACCACTTGCAGGGTATTTTTTTTGAGAAGTCTCATCCGTAAAAAGGCTTGTGGTAGTAATATATAACATATCTAAATTTTCGCCACCAAATGCACATGAAGTAACGTTAAGGGCCGGAACCTCCACTTTGGCTATCATCTGTCCGGTTGCAGGATCCCAACAACTAACACAGCTGCCACCCCAATGGGCAATCCACAGGTTTCCTTTAGTATCGATGGCCATTCCATCAGGCGAACCAATACCATTCGGAAATTTAATCACTACTTTTGAATTCGATATATTCCCTGTAGTATTGTCATAATCAAATTGTTGGACTGCAAGAGTCGGAGAGTCAATATAATACATTTTGGTTTTATCAAGTGTCCAAACTATACCATTCGAAATGGTAATACTGTCGAGCATCTTAACGCTTTCCCCTTCAGCATTTATCCTATATAGAGAGGCTTTATTATGTGGACCCATGCTACCCACCCAAAAACGACCTGACGGATCGCATTTTCCATCGTTAAGCCAATTGTCCGGTAGCTCCTTTTCTGGTGAAACAAGTAACCTGAAATTATTTGTCTTCATGTTAAATACATAAACGCCGTCTTTTAAAGCCACCAATACACCACCGGTATCTATAGGAACCACCGTACCAACCATTTTCCCCAATGGATAATGATTTTCGAGTTTTGTAGTCGGATCGATTACATTCAGTAGTTTCTTATCAACATCTATCCAATAAAGTTTTTTCTCTGAAGGATGCCATAAGGCCGTTTCTCCTATTCCGGCTTTCGCATCAATGAATAAACTTGCCTGGTAGATTTTTTGTGCATAGTTAAAATTTAGACTTAAGTAAAGGAAACCTAAAAACATGATTGCGTTTTTCATTATTATTTGTTTATTACTGGTGAATACTATTTTCAATATAAATTTGCAAAAGACCTCTTATAAAAAGTGTAACCTATGATGAAATTGGCTAATTACTGATTGTGCTAATAACTAAGACAAGGCCCGGATCCGATGTGTCACCTATAGCTTGCTCGCCTGTTCCAACGATAGTAATAACATCGCCCGGAATAATCAAATCGCATCCTTCTATTTTAACCATCGATGTAATATTTAGCACCTTATTTCCGGCTAAATCCTGTGCCCTTATTATTACCGTGTCTAAATTTAAGCTTGTTTTAATGGTAAGGTTTTTATAGTAGCCGAATATTCCAAAAGTTCGAGCCTTGCCCGTACTAATACTAACGTCGCAAGCTGGAGTCCAATACCTTCTATTAACTGTTCTACCGAGTGTTGCCACCGTTACTGCTCCATTCGGATTTTTGGAAGCCACTATAAAAGGTACATCGCCATTTTCGTCAGCTATTACCTGCGGCAACTGCATCCTACGACTAATACGTGCAGGCCCTGGCTCAATTATACTATCTCCATAAACATGCAAACCTGTCCAAGGTTCGAACCACCATGGCTCTATTTCAAAGGCTTTATTTTTAAGAACCCAAAAATCGGTAAGTGATACACTGTCAATTTCTGTTTCCTTTTCATTTACTCCAAATGCAGGTGCAATACGGTGCCAACGCACAGCACGCGTTACTTCATCAATTTTTGTTTTTATATTCCTGTGAAAAGCGGGCCATGAAACATCCGGCTTACCGTTTGGCAAATTGCCTGCCATCGGCTGACGCAATACTCCCATCGTACACCCAAGTGCTGCAGCAATATATACTTCGTCTTCGCAGTTTATGAGGCCTTTGTATCCTTCTTGTGCAGTAAATTTATCAAGTGTATATTTCAACTTTTTCATTGTCATGGAAATTGACATAATTGCAGGCACATCATAAGTCCTGAAGATATCACTTACCGGAATTACACTATTTACTTGCACATTTTCAACATTCAGGTTGGGAGCATATTGATGAGCAATATCTGTGAGCATTTTTCGAAAATCATAGTCGTAAATTTTTTTGCCCCAATCTACTTTCCAATAGGCAAAACCTGAATAATTTGCCCATTTTGCTCTTTCTATCCAATATTCCTGTGGTGTCCTTCCATTTAAAAACATGGGCGATTCTTCTGCACAAACCCAACCGCCAATAGCCTTCCAACCTTTAGTTTTGGTAGCTAGGTTTAGATTCTTTATAGCATCCTGGTTTGATGTCCCCGGCTTGGCAAAACCTGTGAATTTTTCGTTGTTCAATATGAGGCTCCCTTTTTCGCCAGTAACAATTAGAGGCACATCCCAGCTATCGTCCATCACAAAAATCAAATCCCGCTTTGCATTGGGATAGAAATTAATCCAGCCCTGATTCAATCCATTCCCAAAAAGGTTTGCTTCGTTAATATTTGCCCTTTGTAACTCTGAGCCCCCGGCATTTGAATAGTATTGCTGGGTTTGCCAGGTACAAAAATAGTCAGGTGAAGGATTTGGGATGTCAGGTACCAAACTATCTCCAACTTT
Organism: Bacteroidales bacterium; assembly: GCA_038213375.1. GTDB lineage: Bacteria > Bacteroidota > Bacteroidia > Bacteroidales > JAAUTT01 > JAAUTT01. The sequence goes on from JBBQTB010000048.1 coordinate 32,312, forward strand.
AATTTTCACTTGACCTGTTGCGACGAAATGACATACTAAAAATGCCGATAAAGCAATGGTTGTTTTGTTGAAACTTCTTATTTTCATTCGATGCGTATTGTATTGTTTTTAACCTACTTATATAGTTATAGATTGAACCAATTTTATCATTTTTCTCCAAATACATCTTCTACTGCCTTGAGATAATCCATTCCGTTAATTGTGTCAGGTTCAAGGTAGCTTCCTTCTGTCCACTCGTTCCAGCAATTGATATTCAAAATACGCGGGCCATTGGGGTCGGATAACAATTTATCTTTGGTCATTTGAAGTGCCTTTTTGAAGTTTTCAGGTGTATTGTTTCTGATGGTGTTCATGAACGGGTAGCCTACATTGGCCCATTCTGATTTGATGTCGCAACGCGGAGTTGGGTCCCAGCCCATGGTAACATTCGGGAAGTAGGGTACTCCATATTCCTGTTTGGCTTTATCCCAATGGGTAAAATAGCCATCGCGCGCAAAGTTATAATCAGTTTGTGCTTCAGGAAGTTCAACATGGTGTATCCAAACATAGGAGGTAGCCGAATCGAACCCAAGCATTTTTATTAGCTCCGCTGTATTTTCAGGAGCTTTTTCTACCGGAAGTATTGGATTTCCCCATGCTACAAGGTTCCAATGAACCCCTTTCAAACCAGCTGCAACTGCTTTTTGACGCAACCTGTCCATTGCTGCTTTGGTAGCTTTAATACTCCCAAAACCATCAACAAATTTTTGCACATCATAAACCGAGAAATAAGCTTTCCCATCAATTTTCCAGTAATTCGATTTGGTAAAATAGTCTTTCACCAAAAGGTCGGAAATTTCTTCAAACCGCTTTGGAGAAACCTTTCCTGGATATAAAAGCTTTTGAGGATTGCCACGGGTATATGGATGAATATCTACCCAATCGTGATTGGCCCACATCAAACCAAATTTTATCCGTTCGCAATTGCTAGCTTTCAGAAACCCTTCGTCGATGCAACGGTTCAGGAATGGACCATCCTCGTACATGTACCAATCGAAAATGAAGCAATCGATACCATGATCGACAGCAGCCCCAATCTTTTGCTCCATAACTTTTGGTTTCTTTTCATCGGTATACCCCCAAAGTGGCACATTGGGCTGATGATGACCGGGGAAACGTGGTTTGGCCGCTTTTACCAATTCCCATTCTGACCATCCGGGTCCTTTGTTGATTACATTCCTTGGATCATCGGTGTGATAATTAGGAAAATAATACGCGGCTACAGTAATTTTGTTGGAATTCGATTGTTTAAATACACATGAATTAAAAAGGACAAGTGTAGAGAAGAACAGGAAATTTTTCATCATTTAATTATATAAATCATTAGTAATAGAATATCTAAACAGAATTTATTTAAAATCCTTTATATCCATCACTTAGAATGCTAAGACGAGCTTTCTAAAATTTTATTGAAATTGTATTAAACGTTTCGGGTTTTAGGTTAACTTTAATTTGCTTATTTTCAATACGAATAGTTTTGACTGATTCTGTTTTGAGTTCGTTTTCGATAATGATTACGACTTCGCCATTTGGATTGATAAATGCCAATGCATTGGCATTGCCAATATTTATCCGTTGGGCACCATTTTTAACAAAATGGCTCAAATGTTTCATCAGATAGTATTCAGGGTTATAAACCATATTCCCAGTACTATCAATCGAAATCATGGCATTTTGTTTCCATCCCCAAACACTTATTCCGTGTTTTTCCAACATCATATTCCAATACATATAAGAGTTGGCTCCATTATTGAAATAATGTTTCATAAGGCTCCATGTATGCTGCGCTGCTGCCCAGTCGTTCGATCCGTTGCCACACTCATTTTCGGTTTGCATTAATTTCAGTTCAGGGTATTTTTGGTGCGTTTCACTTATCGCTTCTTTTCCTGCCCATTGATAACCCACACCCTTAATATATTTTGCCGATTCGGTGTTACTCAAAATTGAATCCATTTTCGCGAAGGAAGGATCATTAATTGTTCCTAGCCATATTTCAGCATCAATGTTCTGTTTTTCAAATTCAGGTCCCAGGTATTCACCAATAAATTCATTGAGTTCTTTGGCATCCCAAAGACAACTT
>JBBQTB010000049.1:0-32201 GCA_038213375.1 Bacteroidales bacterium
CTAAACATCTTTTCGATTGCCAACAGAGCCCACGGTAACCAAAATGACATTGTCATCAATTTCATAGATGATCCGGTAATCGTCAATCCGGATACTGTAAGCATCTTCACCCCCCACAGATAAGCTTCAGCGTCCCGCTACCCTTGCAGTAACCGGCTTCCAGCCGTATTTAACAAGAAACAGGCGGGGCGGTAAAACAGTACGATGCTCATGCACAGCGATATTGTGTTGCCCCAGCTAGCGCGGATGTTCATGTGTGCTGGTGTTGATTTGTAATCAGTTCCTTTTTACCGGCGTTTGTAACGCCACATACGCAGCAGCAAAAGTGATAAGAATACCAAAGCCATAGCTGGGCGGATGTTGGTCAGAATCGCTAAATGGGTAATAAGCTAAACGCAAAAACCTCAGTAAATCAGTAATGATAAAACTTCCAAAACCTGATAACAAATTCAATATATGTATTTTATTAAAAATAATAAATAAAAAGAAAAATTGATTCATAAAATTTATTACCATTATATTATTGATATTCAAATACTAAAAAGTTTACTTAGTATCACTAAATATTTATTTCACAAATAAAACCTATCTTTGCCTCATATTTACTTGTTAGAAAGTAATCGAAATTTTTTAGGCTGCTAATTAAATACAATTTAATTGGCGTGCCATTTACGTAATTTAATTAAATGTCATTCGAAAATTTAAATCTCATTGAGCCCATTCTAAGGGCATTAAAAACAGAAGGTTATGTTACTCCTACTCCTATTCAGGAACAAGCGATCCCTCTCATTTTAGAACATAAAGACCTATTAGGATGTGCACAAACCGGAACAGGAAAAACGGCAGCTTTCGCCATTCCTATTTTACAAATTCTTTACGAGGAACAGAAACTTGCGAAAGGTCCCCGAAGTATTAAATCGTTGATTCTTACCCCTACGCGTGAACTTGCAATACAGATTGCCGAAAGCTTTACCGCTTATGGTAAGCATACAGGATTGCGACATACCGTAATTTTTGGCGGTGTAACTCAAAAAAAACAAACCGATGCCTTACAAGCTGGAGTAGATATTTTAATTGCCACTCCTGGCAGGCTTCTTGATTTGATGAATCAGAAATTTGTCCATCTTCATCATGTTTCACTCTTTGTGCTTGATGAAGCTGATCGCATGCTCGACATGGGCTTTATTCACGATGTGAAAAAAGTTATTGGTAAACTTCCAGCCAAACGCCAAACTTTGTTTTTCTCGGCGACAATGCCTCCCGAAATTTCAAAATTAGCAGATACTATTCTGGTAAACCCAGCTAAAGTAGCAGTTACTCCCGTTTCTTCCACCGTTGATACCATCGATCAATCGATATTTTTTGTTGACAAGGATAATAAGAAGTCTTTATTAATTCATTTATTAAAAGATCCAACTGTTCTTTCAGCATTGGTTTTTACCCGAACCAAACATGGTGCCGATAAAATTACCAAAGATCTTGTAAGAGCTGGAATCATTGCCGAAGCCATACACGGAAACAAATCACAAAATGCCCGTCAACGTGCTTTGAATAATTTCAAAACTAAATCTACCAGAGTTTTAGTTGCTACAGATATTGCAGCACGTGGGATTGATGTGGACGAATTGTCGCATGTAATTAATTTTGAATTGCCCAACGTACCGGAAACTTATGTTCATCGGATTGGCCGAACAGGCAGAGCAGGTTTAAGCGGTGTTTCTTTTTCCTTTTGTGATGCAGAAGAAAAGGAATTTTTACGGGACATTCATAAATTAATAAACAAATCGATTCCTATTGTTGATAATCATCCATTTCCTATGGAGAATCAACATTTCGAATCCAAACCAACGGCTAAAAAGGGTGCATCAACAGGCAGATCCAATCCTCCAAGACCGACCCGTCAAGGTGAAAAAAAATGGTTTGGAAAACCAAGTCCTAATAAACGCTGGTAATTATTTTAATAAATGTAATTTTGTCGGTTCAAATTGAATAAAAAATAAGCAATGATAAAAGCAGAAATCCACACAGAAAAAGGAGTTATGAAGGTTAATTTCTTCGAAAAAGATGCTCCAAAAACAGTTGAAAATTTTGTAAAATTATCAAGAGATGGTTTTTATAATGGTTTGACATTCCACCGTGTTATCCCGAATTTTGTAATACAAGGAGGATGCCCCAAAGGAACAGGCGTAGGTGGCCCTGGTTATAAAATCAAATGTGAACTTGATGGTGATAATCAATACCATGATCGTGGAGTACTTTCAATGGCGCATGCAGGAAGAGATACCGGAGGTTCGCAGTTTTTTGTATGCCATAGCCGCACTAATACCAGCCACCTCGATCGTCAGCATACTTGTTTTGGCAAGGTGTACGAAGGGCTCGATGTGATTGACAATATTCGTGAGCATGATGTAATTGAAAAAATTGTAATCATCGAAGAATAAATATTCAACAATCGAATTAACTAAAAAGCTGGAAAATTTATTTTTTCTGGCTTTTTTCGTATTAATACTTTGAAATACAATATATTTTTAGAAATACGGAAGGACTTTGAAATTATCAGATATACAAAAGTAAACAGAAGTAATTATCCCAAATATTATTCCATCTACAAAACAATTGATAAAATCATTTGGTTTTAAAAACTAGATTCCCCTATCATATTGGGCATTTGTTGAAGGATGAATCATTTGTCTGAGTTCATTTTTCGATTCCGGATTACCATTTATAAGATTTTCAAAAAGCTTTATTACGCCTGATTTATCAATTTCTAATTTAGTTTCGTTTTTAATATCTCTTAGATCAATAAAAAAACTGGAAAAGAGATTTTGAAAATCTGTGACAATTTCGGTATTCAACAAATTAGTATCATGATAGATATGATGATAATTTCCCTTTGATTTTTCAATAAAAAAAATAGTTTTGTTTAAATTTGTAATGGATGCAGATTTTTCACATTGTTGAATACAAGTATCCTCAATTTTATTATTACTGCATCCTGTTACCCGATGAAATAGACATTGTCTGCTAGTCATCAGTACAATAGGGTGATAAATGCTAAAGTATAAATCAAAATTATCTGGCTTTTTTATACCCTTTATCTGAATTTTACTTATTTCATTTGAAATAAACGCACCCGAACAATTAAAATTCTCTTTTAAACATAACAAACTAAATGAGTTAACAATATTAAGAAAAGGGCCTGCAATCCAAGGGATGCCCTTTTTATAGGCTTCAAAAGCTATTCCGGTATTATCTGTTACAATACATTTTGGTTTCACTAGTTGAAGAAATTCTAGCGCAGCATGGTAGTCTTCATCTATTAACACGGAGGAAAACCACGGAATTAAATTTTTATGTGTTGTAAAAAGAGCTATCAATTCCAAACAGTTATTTTTAAAACAATCAGGAAGTTGAAAATAGATAGTTGAAGAGGTCTCATTACAAAGAAACAGATCCTTTTGCGAGGATATTAATACCGAAAGAGATGGTTTATCGGTTACGCTATTGTGTTTTTTTAAAAGGGGAACATCAATGGGTTCAACATATTCTAAACCATTCAGGATGTATAACAGTCTTTTTTTGATGGAAGTAAGCTCCTTAAACGGTATATAAACATCGGGTGAAAGATTATCCAACTCAAGTTGCTCAATGAAGTATTCCGAGTCATTTAAGGCTTTCAGTCTTTTTAAAATCATCTCATGGTTCAATTTCTCAGCGCCTGTATTGGCAAGGCTCATTTCGGAATGTATTACAAATGACCTGTCGGGCGTTTTTACCGATACGGTTAATGGAGTGCCACATTCTCCTGAAATGCTTATGAATAAAGGATCTTTTGCTATATTTAGTTGTGTAAGTCTGTTCTCGATCTTCGTTATGATTTCAGTTCGTGCATCGTAAATTTCTCCTTTTGCTTTTTCTAAATTACCATCTGAGTTTCCACCATTTATTTCAGTTAAATAAATGGCTGAATTATCCCGGGGATTATCAATAAACATATCCTTACTGATATTCCCCTTCAAAAAACCGTTTGAAAAGTCACGGTTAAAGACTTTATAAAGTGCACTATTGTCATTATTTACTATATTCTCACTATAAAAACTATCCAGTTGTTTTCTCCAGGCACTAACAACCGTATACACGTAATGAAACTTTTTTATTCTTCCTTCAATCTTTATGGAATCAACGCCTGCGCCGGATAGTTCTCTTAGATCGGTAAATGCTGAATTATCTTTCAGGTTAAGGGGGAAGTTTTTGCCTTCACTAGTAGGTAAGTACTGGTCTCTGCATGGTTGACTGCATCGCCCTCGATTACCCGAATTTCCTCCATTCACGGAACCCATGTAACAGATACCCGAAAAAGAGATACAGTTGGAACCATGAACAAATACCTCAATGAAAATTTTATGATTATGTGCAACAATAGATAAGGCCTTTATCTCATCAATACTTAACTCGCGCGATAGATTAACCCGTGTTGCTTTTAATTTACTTAAAAATTGTATCTGACCTTCATTATGAGTTGTTAGTTGTGTTGATGCATGTATTTTAAGACCTTTAAAATAATTAGTTAATAGATAAAAAAGTCCAAGGTCCTGAACAATGATGCCATCGATATGTGTATTTATTAATTTGTTCAGTAAGGATAAAATTGCGGGAATTTCACTTTCAACCACGATGATATTAAGCGTTAGAAAAACTTCGCAACTGTTTTTATGTGCAAGTCTTATAATTCCATTTAAATCACTAAAGGTTATATTTGCTGCCCGGTTTCGTGCATTAAATTTATCCAGACCACAATATACCGCATCGGCTCCTGCAAGAATTGCAGCTTTTATGGATTTAAGATCCCCACCCGGCGCCAGTAATTCAATATTTTTTTTCACAATAGTTATACTAACAAAATTGGTAAGCAGCTACAATGTCGTTGACTTAAGGTTTTGACCTCCAAACCCTTCTTAAACTTGAACATTGCCAGTCACAAGTTATTGCCCCTTTTTAAGGGGTTGGGGTTAATTTTGATTAAGTCAACGACATTGATTTACAATTTATTTCGTTCGTGTTTCCATCTTCGGTGCGACCAAAGCCAATATTCAGGCTCTTTTCTAATTCTGGCTTCAAGTAATTTGGCATATATTGCCGTAATTTCTCCTTCAGGAAGGTCATCCGGATTATCAATAATCGGCACTAGTTCCAGCTCATAAAAGCTTCGTTTAACCCGCTTGATATCTACAAAAAAAGCGGGGTAATTGAGCTTCCTGCAATATTGTTCCGGACCATGCAAAAATGCAGTTTCAATACCCAAAAAATCAATCCAGTAAGCTTTGTCTAACCGCGAGGGACTCTGATCTGCAATGAGAAGAAAAAAACTGGGCGTATCTGCCTGGTTTTTAAAAGTCTGGTAGGTTCTGGCTATTGATGCCATAATAGTGCCGCAACGAGATCGCGATTTGATCATATAATCATTTATGTATTTGTTGGATAATGGTTTGTAAAAGATAACCAACGGACATTTTGATTGCAATCCTCCGGCCATCGATCCCCATTCCCAGTTTCCATAATGGCCGCCTATTAAAATTGCAGGTCTTCCAGTTTTAACGTATTCGTCTAATAATTCAACGTTTATAATCTTATGTCTTCGCACTATTTCTTTATGGCTCATCGAAAACCCTTTTAAGCTTTCAATAAAAATATCAGCCAAATGTTTATAAAACTTTTTTGCAAGTGTCTTTATTTCCTTATCCGATTTTTCAGGAAACGCTTTGGATAAGTTTGAATAAACTACCTTTCTTCTATATCTAAAAACATAATAAAGAAGTATATAAACTTTAAATGAAAAAAGATATAACACAGAAAAAGGTAAGATACCAATCAAATAGACAAAAGATACGAAGAAATAATAAGTGAGCCGCTGCATGAGTGAAGGTATTAAATTAGCATCTTTATTGCTATGCTATAAAGTAAGTAAAAAAAAAAGTTTTTGCAAAATATGAGAAATTATACAAGCAGGGTGTGAATATAGGTGATGCCGAATTCTGAAAGAATACTTATTTCACCAAAACAAATTTATGCAAAAACCGGAGAGATCTTACATGGTTAAAATTCGCCAAGTAATTGCCATTTTAAAGTATTGATAAACTAATACATAAAATGTTTTTAGTTTTTATATTAATAAATTGATAAGTTTTTGTTATTTTTATGTTGCCTATTTAAATTATTTAAAAAAAACTTAATCGATTGAATTATGAAGAGTTATAAAATTAACAAACAAAAAATAGAAAGTTGCCAATTAATATCCGATGTACTTCAGGATTATCAGAAACAGGCGGAGAATATTTCGGCTTTTAACAAAGCAATTGCAGAATTAAACACCAAAACAAAGAAATTATTTGAGCTACAATCATTAGCTGAAAAGGATAATGGGCTGGTCGAAGTTGCAAAGAACAAATGCCGAACTGAATTAATTGAGAAAACACTGACGGTTCTCACGATTTTGAAGATTTATGTGTACGACCAGAAAAAACAAAAACCAGAACGACAGCTCGAAAAAATTACTCCGTACTTTATACAACAATGTACTGATATGGTATTAATTAATATCGTACAAAAAATTTGGCGAATTGTAAATAAATATGGTGGTTTCTCTATGGTATTTGTCAATAAATTGAAATTAAAGAAAATTGCTTCAAATGCAAAGGTTATATCAAAGCTCGAAAAACAATATGGATTGGCGCCATTAATGATTAGAGATATGGAGGAAGCATATTTATTATTTATAAATGCGTTTTATATCTATGAAACTGAGCTTGCCGAAAAAATGGATTTGATAAAAAAAATTAAAAAAACCTCGTCACGTGCGGAAAAACTGATTGAAAATAAACTGGATCGGTTTGTTTCCCTCTTTGAAAAGAAATCACCCGAATTTTGTCAGGCCTACAATAATGCCCGATTGCTTGAAATAAAAAGTAAAAAGAGTTCAAAAAATTTAAACAATATTGATTCCGAAGTGACTGAAGGTGAAGAGAACCCAAATATGATAGACAACCATCAATTAGAATCTAAAAAAGGTAAAAAATCGAAAGTCCTTGTATAGTCAATATTTTAAGTAAATCATCCGGGAAATTACATAGAATTGCTTTCTATTTGATTTCCCTGTTTATTTTTTGTGCCCAGCAGGCAGTCTGTTTCAGTTTCAACAACATAATTTATACACTTCGTTACACCGTTGCAAAGGATTTAACAAAACTATTCATTAGTATATTCCCCACAGTCTTACTCCAAAACGTATTACGGGCGAAATATCTGCATTTGGAATATGATAGATAATACCATTAAAATCTGAACTATTGGTTGCCCGCAAATAAAGATGTAGGCCCGGTTGAATATAAATGTATCGTCCAATAAAAAACTGATAGCTTAAACCGGCTCCAAAGTCCTTACTTTTAAGGTCATGTTTAATTCCTGTGCTTTTTTGCTCAATTACAAAAGTGTGAGATTCAACATAGGTATAAAGCTCCAGATTTTTCCAAAGATTATAGCCCAAAAAAACTCCTGGAGACGTTTGGTAATATCTCTTAAAGTTGTCTGAATTGTTATTTACACCAGCTGTTTCCGCATTATAATTGCCTCCATTTATAACACTTACCCTTAGCCTGAATTTTTTATATCGATAGCCAACTGCAAAATGATAACCACCAGTAAAAAACATGGGAAAGAGGCTTTCAACTTCAAAAGCATGTTTTACCTCATAATTGCGGATCTTAGGACCCCAAAATATTCCTTCTATTGTATCGGTTTGAGCTATAATATTTGAGCTTATAATAAATAATACTCCCAACAAGATGAATTGTTTTTTCATTACACTGAATTTTTAAAATTATTTAAAGCTAAAAGTCAGGATAATGAATTAGGTTTTTGCTCCACATTTGTTACCTTTTATTTTTTAACATAAATTTCATTTCGAATCCGACTTAACGATTTAGGAGCTACACCCAAATAATTTGCTATATGATGAAGAGGTATTTTTTGAAAAACTTCAGGATACTTCAGATTCAAATGAATATAATGTTCTTTTGCTGAAAGCACCTGTAAATTAATGCTATGTTGAGCAATCTTTATATAAGCCTGTTCCATTAGTATTCTGCCAAATTTTTCTAATTTAGGTATCCTGTTATATATTTCAGTTAGGCTTTCATTTTTGATAATCAATAATTCAGAGTCTTCGATTGTTTTTATATTTATAAAGGAAGGTGAATTGTTTAAACGACTCTGGTTATCAGTTACCCATTCTCCTTCAAAGGCAAAGTCAGTAGTAATTTCTTTCCCATTTTCGAATGTTTTGAAATAAATTAACATGCCGGAATTTACATAACCGATTGAATCACAAATGCAACCTTCTTCTAATAAAAAACTATTTTTTTTGTATGTTTTAATTTCAGTAAAATCAAAAAAATTCAGCCATTCCTCATTACTAAGAGAAACGATTGAATTGACATAATTTCTGAATTTATCTATGTTCATCTTATTTTGTTTGCTAATTTAAAATAACAACTAAAATTTCTGAGATAAAATCTTAACTTCATTTAAAAATAGTGCGATTCTAAAAGTCTAAAATAAGATCTAAGTGAGACTTTTTAATTCTTCGAGATAATCGTATTGTAAATCTTCGTGCATTTTAGCTAATGAAGTGTTCGCTTTTTGAATTTGACGATCGTAAATGTTTGAAAGGGCAGTGCTTGAATTAATTTTAATACCCGAACCTTTCAGTTTTTTGCAGAAATAAATAAGCAATTCGACTTCCGTTTGTTTAGATCCGGAGAACTTGATGTATTTATTTGCCGTTCTAAGGATTTTCCGTATGTTTTTTTTTGCGAAGTATAAATTGCTATGATTCACTTCGTCAAACATCTCATCCATCTGTTCCTTTACGTTTCTAATGTATGAGTGTTCATCATCGGCTTCAAACAACAGGTATGTAAGGAGTTCTTTGTTTTCCTTTTTGTATTTTGCCAGATGCATACAATAGTCTAAAACCTGGGCTGGGGGAAGCCTGATTAACTCCTTTTTTAGTTCGCTAAGTGAGGCCGCTTTCATGATTAGTAGTCTAAGGTAGTCTGGTAACCGAACTATTAATGAAACACTAACGTTATATTAAAAATATAAACCACATAGGCACAGAGGACATATTTTTTCTATGTTTCTATATGACTTTGTGGTAAAGGTGTTGCATATGAATTGTAAAAAGTGTACTTAAATTAGTTCTAGGTTTTTAATATTTTTACAATTAAAACCTATTTTTTAGAACCCTTTTTTTTCTTCTTCTTTTGCTCAAAAGCCTCATTTTCATTTATCAGTGTTTGCCAGTCATGAATGCTTGCTTCCGACAAATCGATGGTTTCCTCGTATTCGGTTCGTTTAATCGTCATAACCGCAATTTCCTGTTGCAAAAATCCTTCTATTTCATTAAGCACTTCTTTTTCCTCAGGACTGCAGAAAGATACTGCCATTCCCTTTTTGGTGCCGCGACCGGTTCGTCCAACACGATGAACGTAATTCTCTGATTCTTCAGGCAAATCGTAGTTTATAACAAAATCAACATTGGGTATATCGATACCACGGGCACTTATATCGGTGGCTATTAATATCTTATTGGTACCTTCTCTGAAATTTTTCATCGCGATAGTGCGTTCATCCTGATCCTTGTTTCCATGGATGGTTTGACTTGAAATTGCTACACGTTCCAAGGCCAGACAAACTCGTTCAGCTCTGACCTTTGTGCGCACAAATACCAGCATTTTACTGTCGGGATTCTCCTTTATCATCCGTTCCAGAAAAAAACGTTTATCATCCATTTCTATGTAAGCCACGGAATGGTTTACGTTTTTCGACACCGGATCCTTTGGTGATATATGAATCCTCACTGCTTTCTGAACAAGTGAATAGGCAAGGTCCTTGATATGTTCATTGATGGTAGCTGAGAAAAACAATGTTTGACGTGTACGCGGAATTTTTGTGATGAGCTGACGCATGTCGTGTATAAATCCCAGTTCGAGCATGTGGTCGGCCTCATCAAGAACAAGAATTTCAATGGTATTGAAGGAAATATGTCCCTGACTTTCAAGGTCGAACATTCTGCCGGGAGTAGCAATCAACACATCGACTCCTTTTTTTAACTTTTCTATTTGAGGAGCCTGATCAACCCCGCCAAAGAGACCGAGAATTTTAACATAAGTCCCTTGTGCCAGTTGCTCAAACACTTCGGCTACCTGAATGGCCAATTCGTGGGTAGGAACCATCACCACGCATTTAATTCCCTGTTCGTAACGGGGTCCTTTGCGGCTATAAAGTAACTGAATCACAGGGATAGCATAAGCCGCCGTTTTACCAGTACCTGTTTGAGCAATGGCCAAAACATCCTCTCCTTTCAAAATAGGAGGAATTGATTTATATTGAATATCCGTTGGACGTTTATATCCCAATTTTTCGAGATTACCCTTTATCTCAGGTGCAAAATTATAATTGTCAAATCTCATAAAAACGATTTAACCGTTTTTACTCTGCCAACTTCACCTGTGGTAAGACGCACTTTTATCCCATGCGGGTGAAACAAACTTTTAGTAAGTATATCCTGCACAATTCCTTCGGTGATGATATTTGAAATTTGATTTTCTTTTGTAACAATTCCTACTTCTTTGCCTGGTTTAATATCGCTTCTATTTTGACCTTTCATGATAATTATTCTCTTTTTTAATATTTTGGCAAAGAAACGGTTTTTTATTCATTTCCTGTTCTATTTTTCAATTCCTCCCGCTTCAAGGTAATCAGGTGGCCAATTGGTTTGCCATGGCGGAATGCAATTACCCTCAAAGTAAAAGAACCTTCCGGTAGTTCGGCAGGCTGACTATATTTGGTTGAAAAACTGTCTGGCATCGTATCATCGATGGTAAAATAAATGTCATTCCCTGAAATTTCCGATTCAAGTACAAGCCATAGTTTATCTTTTTTTACAATAGTTTTTACAATCACATCATACATAGCTGGTGAATAATTAACATTTGCCAAATCAGAACGATCGAATTGTGATTCTACCCTGTTTATGAAATTATCCCAGTTTTTTGATTCCTTAGGTGACCAATACACCTCTGCAAGCGCCCAACCTCGAGGGTAAGTCATATATTCCGCCTTTCGAAGTGTTGGCACATGCTCTGTCCAGAGGTTTGCCTGACCTCCCAAAATATATTTAGCATTCACACCATCAGGAACAGGCTCAAAACTATAACACTTTTTTAACCGTAAATTTGCATAGATAGGAGGGTCAATGGTAGGGTCGCCCTGACAGTAATCAATATATGCAAAAGTAGTTGGTGTCATCACCACATTGTACTCCATTTTTGCAGCTTCAACACCGTATTTCATACCTCGCCAGCTCATTAGTGTAGCTTCATGGGATATCCCTCCTTCGAGGATTTCATCCCAACCAAGAAGTTTTTTACCCTTTGCTTTCAATATCACTTCTACCCTATTCATAAAATATCCCTGTAAATCCTCAACATGCCTTGTTTTCAACTTTTGCATCAATGCCTGACACCCCTCATCCTGTGCCCAATATCCTTTATAACATTCATCTCCACCCACATGAATGTAAGGGTTTGGAAATAATGCTGCAACTTCGGTAAATACTTTATCTAAAAACTCATATACTTTTTCATCCGATGGATTTAACGTATTCTCGACAAGCATTTTAAATGTTCCATTTCCATACCACTCCGCAAAATTAGTTCCGGGATTCACCTTTGTGTTTGGATCTTTTGTACAACTCAATTCAGGATATGCAGCAATGGCAGCCATGCTGTGTCCTGGAATATCAATTTCAGGAACTATTGTCACGTTTCTATCCTGGGCAAACTGGATAATTTCTCTGATGTCATCCTGTGTATAAAAACCACCTTCTGTAGTTGCTTCACCAGGTTTAGGATTTGCACGATCACCAAAATGTCCTAGTCGCGGTACTCGCCACGCTCCCACTCCGGTAAGTTTAGGTAACGATTTAATCTCTATGCGCCAGCCATTATCGTCAGTTAGATGCCAGTGGAAAGTATTGTATTTAAACTTTGCCATTTCATCGATATATCGTTTCACATCTTCCTTCGAGAAAAAATTTCTACTAACGTCCAACATAATTCCACGCCATGCGAAGCGGGGAAAATCCATAATTTTTACTGCCGGAATAGTCCAATCAGCTTTGGTTATAGCCTTGCTTTCAATCTCTTTAGGCAAAAGCTGATAAAGAGTTTGTATACCATAAAATAAACCCGCAGGTTGGTTGGCTGTGATGACGACAGAAGTGGGCGTTGATTCAAATGTGTAACCTTCTTTACCAATTTTAGGATTATTCACTTCATTCATTCGAAGTTGAATGGCTCCTGTTTTACCCAATTGTGCTTTTAATGAAAATCCCGTCGCAACATTTAATTTTTGAGCCAGCATTTCCGCAATTTTATGGCTTTCAACTTTGTCGAAACTAATTGCAGATGATTTGTTCAATTGAAATGATCCACCGGATTGCATAATTTCAACTGGTTGAGGGATCAAATGGATGGGATTTTTTTGTCCGTTTACGTTGGCAATGTTCAACATAAGTAGCAGAATAATTAATTTTTGCATAGTAGGTTAGATTATTAGTAAGAAGTGTAAAAATATAATATTATTGTGTGGAAATAACTCACTCTTACGCTGAATTTCTTAGACATATGAATATTTTAATGTTTGAGGTAAGCCTACTTTTTACAATATTTTTATATTAAATTATCTATTATAATATTGCTTCAATTAAAAGTCCTATTGATATATCTTAATTTTTGAAAAATTTATAAAGTTTCAGGATTGCTGACATTCAACTTTCTCGCTCTCGGATGATACAACATAATTGCATCCCTCAAAAATTCGCGATCAATATGAGTGTAAATTTCAGTAGTGAGGATAGACTCATGACCCAGCATTTCCTGAACTGCCCGCAGATCCGCACCACCCTCAATTAGGTGGGTGGCAAATGAATGGCGAAATGTGTGTGGGCTAATGTTTTTGGTTATTCCGGCCTTTTTAGCCAGGTTTTTAATGATAGTAAAAACCATAACCCTGCTAATAGTTTTTCCCCGCCGGTTTAGGAAAACATAATCCTCATAATTTTTTTGAATTGAAATATGGGTACGATGATGATGTATATATAATTGCAATTCCTTTATCGATTTTGAGCCTATTGGAACCAGTCGTTCCTTGCTGCCTTTTCCAAAAACCCGAACAAAACCATCATCCAGGAAGAGGCTCGATAATTTCAGCTGCACAAGTTCGGAAACACGTAAACCACAGCTGTACATAGTTTCAATCATCGCTTTATTTCTATGGCCTTCGGGTTGACTAAGGTCAATTGAATCCTGCAAGGTATCGATTTCAGTCACCGCAAGGACATCGGGAAGTTTGCGACCTATTTTAGGAAATTCTATCAGTTCTGTAGGATTTGTTGTAATTCTATCTTCAATCAGAAGAAACTTATAAAAAGCCCTTATACCCGACAACATGCGGGACTGTGTTCTTGCCGAAACACCAAAACCATTCAACCACTTAACGAACTCACGAATATATTCTAAGTTTACCATTTCTGGTTCAACTTCAATGTGATGCACCTGTATAAACTGGAAAAAACTTCCAATATCATGAAGGTAAGCTTCGACGCTATTCCGCGACATCGATTTTTCAAGCTTCAGATGCATTGAAAATTCTTGTATAGATTTGTTCCATTCCATATTTAAAGTAATAAGTATTATGTCGCAATACGGGCATCAACAACAAGAAATTTCTAACTTACACATGGTACATTATGTGTTAAAAGAATTGCAGAAAATTAGTTCCAAAGCTCATCGAAACCTGTCCACCGTATTCAAACGTTTTAAAGCTATCCGTTCCATTGGTTCTGATGTTTACAAAAGGAGTCAATCCTATCCGCACATAGTAGGTCTTTATTAATGGATAAAAAAATACACCATACTCCAGTCGGGCACGACCCACAGTAGAATTAGGATTAGTGGCTGCCGGCCCCACCAAATCGTAAAAAATGGCAGGAGCATAAGAAAAATTGCCGTCTCCCGGAAAAAATAAGAACGCAAAAGCAGGCGAAAAAATGTTTGTTGAAAATGCCTTATCAGTTACTTTGTTCGAAGTAGTTGTTATTCCCCTGCTATCAGGCAAATTTACTATGTTTTCAAATAATGGCTGGTTAGCATTTCGGGAATAGCGAAACCTGAACTGAGGTGCGAATTGTGCAGCATTAATCCGTTTTGCAGTAAAAAATCCCTTTATTTTTACTTCAAGACCAAAAGACGATTTTGTTTCTTTTACCTCATTGTTAATATTGGTAATTGGAAAATATTTAAACTGCGACATGCCATATTCAGCCTGCAGGCCAATAGAAAAGCCATTTTTTTGGATGCAACCAAGAGTATTAAGATACCCAAATTCAGCATCCAACACAGCGCGCCACGAGGGAGTATACCGGTCAATCTGCAACGTGTTTTCATTTGCTGCTGTAAGAGGAAGCCTTACACTTGGCCGCAAAATTAATGTCTGCCCAATAATGGTGTACTGCCAGTTGAATTCAGGTCCGGCTTCAACATATCCTTCTTTTCCCGAAGTAATTCCATTCAGGTAGGGCAAAACCCTAAACTTTATATCCTGCGAATATCCAAATGCCGACAAAAGGAATAACAAACTTAAACAAAGACAATTTGCTTTATTCATCTTCAAAGGATTTTCAATTTTATAAATTAATAGTAATAATCTAGATAATAAGTCGTTCAAATAAATCGTTTTTTAATACATCTTACTACTTGAATCTTACGACTTTCTTCATAGTAACGCTAAAAAAGCCTGATTGTTGTAAGTTTTATTCCATCTCAACGATGGTAATACCCGTGCCTCCCATCTCGATGTGCTCGTCGCGAAACGATTTTATAAAACCAAGCGCTGCCAGGTATTCACGTATCATCAGACGTAATATCCCGTTACCTTTCCCATGGAGAATTCTCACTTCGTGAACGTTTAACATTACAGCTTCGTCAACCAAATCTTCCACTTTTTCAAGTGCTTCCTCGGTACGCATCCCACGTACATCGATATTCGATTTGAAGTTTAGTTTTCGTTCGTTGATGCTGAATGATGCCGTAGCGGCAGGGTTTGGTTGAACCTGACTTAGCTTATTATATTCATTGTTTGAAACCTTCTCAAGTCGGCTGTCAGGCAAGGAGGTTGTCATATTTCCAAAGACGACGCGGTAGTTTTTTCCGTTGATGTCCAATACTTCGCCAACAGTATCCTGACCAAACAGCTTCACTTTGTCGCCTATCTCAATTTTGCTTTTTTCTTCTGGCTTCTCACCAATAGTGAAATCTAACCCGTTAATTGAAATTGGCGTAGGTTTTTTCTTCTTAATCCTGTCTTCGCGATCCCGAAGTTTTTCTATTTTGCGGAGAATTTGATCCTCGCCGGCCTCGGTTACTTTTTCAATTTTTATCTTAAACTCGTCGAGCTGCTTTCGCACTTCGCGTGTCTTTTCCTTATCCGCCTGACTTTCTTTAATCTGTCGGATAGTATTCTCAATTTGTTTGTTGGCGGTTGCCAGAATTTCCTTAGCTTCCACTTTGGCTTTTTCCAGAATGGATTTGCGTTCTTTTTCGGTCTTTAACAGATCGTCCTCGTGCCGTGTCACCAGGTCTTCGATTCGTTTTTCCATCTGCCGGATGCTGTCGCGTTTGGTTTCCCAATAGCGTTTGTCGCGAGAAATTGTTCGGAGATTCTTCTCAAAATCAACATGTTCCTGACCAATCTTCGATGTGGCTTCCTGCAATACTTCTTCAGGGAGCCCAATCTTACGAGCTATCTCAAAGGCAAATGAACTTCCCGGTTTCCCGATTTGTAACTGAAAAAGCGGATTCATTTGATGTGAATCATAAAGCATGGCACCATTCACTATACCATCGGTGGATGAAGCAAAATGTTTGAGATTAGTATAATGGGTCGTTATTACACCATATACCTTTTTAAGGTTGAGCTGATTAAGAATAGCCTCAGCAATAGCGCCCCCAAGCATAGGTTCCGTTCCTGTGCCAAATTCGTCAATAAGTACAAGTGTTTTGGTATCAGCATGCTTCACAAAATTTTTCATATTCAGAAGATGCGAACTATACGTACTGAGGTCGTTTTCGATGGATTGTTCATCACCAATGTCAATAAACAAATTGTCGAACATTCCCATTTCCGAATTTTCCGAGAGTGGCACCAGCAAACCGCACTGATACATATATTGAATGAGCCCGGTCGTTTTAAGGCAAACACTCTTACCTCCGGCATTTGGTCCTGATATCAGAAGAATTCTTTCACGTTCGTCAAGATTGATGTCAAGTGGGATCACAGAACGATTTTCCTTCAATAAATTCAAATACAACAAAGGATGAACTGCTTTTACCCATCGAAAACCAGGTTGGTCGAACATCGCCGGTTTAACTGCATTGACACGAATGGCAATCATTGCCTTTGCTCTGATGAAATCGATGTTTCCCATAAAATCGTAAGCCTGAAAAAGGTCATCCAGGTAAGGACGGACAAAATCAGTTAACACGGTAAGAATTTTTACAATTTCCCTGCGTTCAGCAAATTCAAGCTCACGAATGGCATTGTTGGTCTCCACCGCTTCGGCTGGTTCAATAAACGATGTTTTGCCTGTGGACGATTCGTCATGCACAATGCCTTGAAACTTCCGTTTATACGTTGAATTCACAGGGATTACTGCACGTCCTTCACGCATGGAAATACCAGTATCTTCGTCAACCAAACCTTCAGCTTGAGCATGTTTAAGAATTCGTTGCATGATCCGGCTCACCGAAGATATTTTTTCGCTGATAGATCGCCGGATGGAAGCAAGTTCGGGCGAAGCATTATCCTTTATCTGGTTATTTTTGGTAAGAATGGCATCTATGCGGTTAAGAATTATCGGGAACGATTGAACGCCACTCGTTAATTCGCGTAGGTAAGGATATTGATTTACGTCTTTGTTTTTAAAAAAATTGAGAATGGCATGAATGGATTCGAGTGATTGACGTAAGTCGATCATCTCATTTATTTCGAAGAAAGTTCCGATGATCCTTATTCGCTTCAGAGCCGGAGTAACATCGATAAAATGACCCAAAGGAAAATTATTCTCCATGATGCAAATCTGCCGAAATTCATCGGTTTGAGAGAGAAGTTTCGAAATTTGGTCAAACGAGGTATTAAATGTTACATCGGTAACCCTGGCACGACCTAATTCGCACAAGCAAGCTATTTTAAGCATCTCACGAACTTTGTCAAAGCCAATTTTTTCTTCGAAATTATGAGGATAAATCACAGTTTATATTTTATTGGTGTAGATTTTTTTTAAAATCCCAACCACTTTTTAAAAGGACGACAACATGTTCACTTACCTTGTTATCCAACATTTTACTGAAAGTTGAAAAATTTAAAAACTTAAAATGATAATAGCTATTTTTTAGTTTATTTCCACGCAAAAATAAGGTTTTAGTATTTGTTTGCCTATTGAATAATATATTAATTTCGATGTTCAGAGATTGAATCCTAAATTGAGCGATATAAAAATGTGTGGAGATGATCAGTCACACTTGTTTAATTTATACAGGTTAATTGATAAACATATTTGAGGTTTTGGTAGTGGGCAAACTTTTTTTCACCAAATTACTTTTGCCGAAAACGTCATTTTGTCTGTTTTTTTGAGAGCGGCACATACCTTTCCCATTACCACAAAGGTTTACGATTAGGATATTGATTTCCCCTTCCCTTATACAAACTGTATTTTGGGAGGGTCTTGACATCTTTGCCATAAATCAATCATATTTATTGTTTCAAAAACAGTTTTGGTTACACAAAGCGTTATATTTCTAGCATGTGAGGTTAATTTTACTGCAAAATCAATCAGTTTTCTCCTGAACGTATTGGGATATACCGTAATTGGAATAACATCGGGGGTAATATCGCGTTTGTATGTTTCAAATATAAAATGGGTTATCACTAATAAAAAGTAATAAGACCGGTTCATACCAAATGACTTAAATGGCAACTGTTCTTTGGTGGCTAGTTCTTTTAAGCTACGGTGTATAAGCTCGTCTGCTCCTCTTTCGTGTGATTTCTGTATGATGGTTTCTGTTTTAAAGTAGTGGTCACCACCCGCTGCCCTAAGTTTATCGTCCATCTCATTGTTCATGCCTATATTGGTATATATAATGGAATCAGGTTTTTCAAACCCCATGACGTATTGCCCGTCTTCGTTCCTGTGAAGTTTGGTTAATATGCAGCGTCTGAACTTGTTCCACGATTTAAGTTTATTGCCAAACTCCACAAAAAGCCAAATGGCTTTGTTTTTACCAAATTTGCCAAAAACCCCGGAGGGCAGTTCGTTTGCATATTCTTTTACATCGCCATATATTTTGCTTGTTGTAACGTAATGAATCTTGATATCTTCTTCAAAAATGGCATACGCTTTCTGGTCGGCAAACCCGCTATCGGCAAATATTACAATGGGCACATCGTTAGAATATCTTGTACGGATTAGCTCTACGATCGCTCTTATCCTGTCTGTATAATCGGTGCCATGATTGGAATGAGCACTTCCCCTGCGAAAGAGCACATCAATCAATAATGAGCCCCAGCTAATATGTAGTGGCTGAAAGCCTTTTACCTTTTTATACGTAGGCTCATTGCCTTCTCGTTTTTTTGATGTATCGTTGTCCATTACCATGGTATCAATGCCCAGTTCAATAATGGCAGGTTTTTCAATATGTAGCCTCCAAATGAACAGCTCATGTAAAATCCTACAATAAATACTATTGGGGATAATGGAAAGCTTTGAGAAAAACCGCTTTATTTGATGTGATGATGCCAGCTCTGCTGACTTTTCCTCTAAAAGGGCGGCATAGCCTTGATCTGTTTTCCTTGAGTCAAAACCTGATATGGACATATCGGTTCCGTCAATAAAAAACGCAAACATCTGTTTTAGAAACTGTTGAAACTTCAACCCTTTGCTGTGTATTACAATTGACGGAAGTAGCTTACTCGAAATAAGGACATAAAGATCGATCCTTTCGATGTAACGAAGAAATAATGGGAGTCCCCCACGTGCTGTAATTTTATCGTTTGTGATGCCTATTTTTGTTATATTAGCTCCCATAAAAGATAGTATTGCTCACCTAAATGGTGATGAGTGTTTTTGTTTGTTTTTCACCACTAAGATACTCATTAATAATTTATTAAGCAAACTATCTTTTACCTTTTTTAGCTTATATCGCTCAATCTAGGTGAATATCATGTTTAGTGGTTCAGAGTCTTTAACGAATACAAACTGCGTGTAACGAACACTTAAACCATGTTAAAAAAATTCTTCCCTTTTAAAATACTTGTTTGGGTTACCATCTTTTCCATTGCCATGGGATTTTTAGAGACCTCTGTGGTGGTATATTTGCGGGCATTACTTTACCCACATGGTTTTGTGTTTCCATTAGTCCCCATACCCTACCAACTTGCACTTAATGAAATATTTCGCGAAGCAGCAACCCTTATCATGCTTCTTGGAATCGGAATACTCGCCGGACGAAACGTAGCTTCGCGGTTTGCATGGTTCATCTACTCTTTTGCCGTGTGGGATATTTTTTACTATGTCTTCTTAAAATTAATCTTAAACTGGCCCGAATCGTTGATGACTTGGGACATCCTGTTCCTCATCCCGTATACCTGGGTTGGACCGGTTATAACTCCTGTGATTGTTTCCATCACCATGATTCTGCTCGCCCTATCAATTATTTATCACAATTCGCGACAGGATAACGTTCATTTAAAGCCTATTGAATGGATGTTGCTAATTGTAGGATCAATCATGCTTATCTTAGGGTTCATGTGGGATTATTCGGCTTTCATTTTGGAAAAATACCGTCTTTTTGACATTTGGTTTATTCCATCAACTGATCTGTCTAAACTTGCCCTTACTTATATTCCCCGAAAATTCAACTGGATTTTATTTTGTCTTGGTGAAATTGTTATTCTTTCAGGAATTTTTACGTTTTGGAAAAGAAACAGGCAATATCAGTAGTAGACAAGTAATTATTTTATTGTTTCTTAGATTATGTAAGGGATAATTTTTTAAATATTTAATTAAGACAGATTTAAATATTGAATAAATCTTTAAAGTCAATAAAAATGTGCCGCCCCGATGGTTACTATTATATTGTGGTCCCGATGGGATTAAAAAAAAATTTAACTTACAACCTTAAGACTTGGTAATTAAGATACTAAAAATTTTCTTTGTCGAATCAGTTACTTTAAACCGGTCATCAATACGATGACCCACAACCCATACAATCTGATCACCGGATGTCAGTATCCAGGTGTTTTGCTTATCAATTAACGATAATTTCTGATCGATAAAAAAGTCACTTATTTTCTTCATTCCATTCATGCCCAGAGGTATAAAATAATCGCCTTGAAGCCATTTTCGAAGAATAAGAGGAAAGTAAAGTTTATCAAAATCGAGTAATGCCAGCTTAACATCCTTTTCAATTAAGAAATCAAAAGTACGATCATACGAATGAAACTCCATCACCAAGGGCTCTGTAATTTGAGAAACATCTTCTTCGATATAAAATTTGGAAGTCACAACATCCTGATTATTAGAAACAATCAAATATTCCCTATCCTTAACAACCATATGCGATGCGCTAAAAAACTTTTTACCGGAAATTCCATTCAACGAATGAAAAATTTCTTCTACTACAACAGATGTAAAAGCATACGGTTTAAGTATCTCGAAAAGCACCGTTTTAGGTACTAATGTTTTCAAAAGGCCTGAAATTGAAATTTGAACGAGTTTGCCATTTGAACTTAATATTTCAGAAGATATGCTTTGAATAGCATATTGGAATATTTCGTTGGCATCGGTGAGCTTTTCGATATTATGGGAAAGCGTATCGCGAAATTTCGGAAATACTTCTTCTAATACCGGAATTACCTGATGTCTGATATAGTTGCGAAGATATTTGTCACTCGAATTACTTGAATCTTCACGAAATTTAATCACATTATCTGTAGCGTATTCCATTATCTCGGTCCGGCAAGCAAATAACAATGGTCGTATAATATTTCCGGAAACGGCACGAATACCGGTTAATCCTGAAATTCCGGAGCCACGTCCAAGATTTATAAAAAAGGTTTCCATGGAATCGTCACGGTTATGAGCTACCGCAATAAAATTGAAATGATGCACTTTTGCTAGTTTTTCAAACCATGTATAACGCAATTCGCGGGCAGCCATTTGAATCGACAATTGATTTTCATCTGCATACTCCGTCGTTTCGAAACGGGTAACGAATACCGGGAAATTTATATCTTTAGATTTCTGACGCACAAAATTCTCGTCTTCATCCGATTCTTCACCCCGTAGTTGAAAGTTACAATGAGCTACCGAACAATTCATTCCTAACCTATGGAAAAGCCTCATCATCACCATCGAATCCACACCGCCACTTACAGTTAGTAATACTTTATTATCGGGTGTAAACAGATGATGCTCGCTAACAAATGATTTTAGTTTTTGATAAAGCATGACTTACGGTTAGTTTTATCAAAAATAGTGTAGTTTTTTAAAACAAAAAAACCTGCCTGAAATAAACTGGCAGGTTTTTTAAAATAATTCTACTATTGAGTCAACTCTAAAAAGTCCTTTTGCCACGAATTACACAAATTTAACATGTTATATTTCAGCAGTATATGAAACTATAAATACTACGAATTACCAAAAACATCGTTTTTGGAGTGGACTCACTATTTCTACTTTACAAACTTAAAAAAGCACTGAAAGTGCAATATATACAAGCCCGCTGCGAAGCGCCGGGTTATCAAACAAATCTAATATCAAGCACTGAAAGTGCGATATATATTAGCACGGTGCAAAGCGCCGGGTTATAAATAAACCCAACATAAAGCACTGAAAGTGCGATATATATTAGCACGGTGCAAAGCGCCGGGTTATAAACAAACCCAACATAAAGCACTGAAAGTGCGATATATACCAACCCGGTGCGAAGCGCCGGGTTAACAAACAGGTTCAGGGTCAAGCACTGAAAGTGCGTAATATTTCGACCTTTCAAGCCTAAATTCGTTGTCGTTTCTTTTACCCAGCCCGTTAGGCTGGGCTTATATATTTTGCCCCTACAGGGCTTAAAATTTGAAAATCAATCATAAATAACTTCGTAATGTAGAATTAATTTTCGAAGTAAAAATTAATGTCCGGCTAAATATGAAGCAACGCCATCCTGGGTCGGTTTCATAGCTTTGTCACCTTTGTGCCAATTGGCAGGACAAACCTCACCGTTTTCTTCAAAAAACTGAAGTGCATCAACAATACGAAGCGCTTCGTCGATGCTACGACCCAAAGGCATGTCGTTCACTACCTGATGACGAACCAATCCCTGTTTGTCGATTAGGAACAAACCGCGGTAAGCAAGTGGGGTTCCAAGAAACGAAACGTTTCCGTCATCGTCATATTCATAACTTCCGGCTAATACATCATAATTTTCGGAGATTGTTTTAGAAATATCGGCCACTAAAGGATATTTTACTCCTTTAATCCCTCCATCCTTTTTCTCTGTTTGAAGCCATTTCCAGTGTGAGAATTCAGAATCTACCGAAACACCAACAACGGCAGTATTTCTCTTTTCAAATTCAGAAAGTTTATCCTGGAAAGCAATAATTTCCGTTGGACAAACAAAAGTAAAATCAGCAGGATAGAAATATAAAATCACATATTTTTTCCCAATAAACTGATCTAATGAAAAATCATTTATAACTTCACCACCATTTACAACTGCCGTGGCTTTGAATGAAGGTGCTTTTTTTCCGACTAAAACTGCCATAATTTATTGATTATTTGATTTTGTTTAACTTATATTATTCTTCAATCTTCATCAAAGTAACAACAGTTTTTTTAAAAAGTTTAAGACTACCTTAAATTATTATATTTTTACCATCACACATGAGGTATATTAGCAAAACCTGTTAGGTTTTAAAAACCTATCAGGTTTATCAGACTAAACCACTCCTAACTCCTGATAATTATGACTTTCGAGAATTTTTACCAAACCATAACCAGCAATGAAATAACAGTTTCATCAGCGGTTTTCAAACTTATATTAAGCCTGATTGCGGGTGGACTGGTTGGTTTAAACCGCGAACAGCATAAACAACCAGCCGGCTTTCGAACTCATATACTTATCTGTGTAGGCGCTACGCTGCTTATGATGCTATCAATATACATACCACAAGTCTATTTCGATTTCAAAAATGGCGATCCCAGCCGAATAGCCGCTCAGGTTGTTTCGGGTATAGGTTTTTTGGGTGCAGGAGCAATAATAAGGATGGGAAGCAACGTAAGGGGATTAACAACTGCCGCATCTATATGGTTAATCTCGGCTATTGGACTAGCCATTGGTGCAGGTCTTTATGTTATAGCATTCGTTACAGTAATTATTGCTTTGTTTACCCTCATAATGCTTGAACGTTGGGAAAAAAGTTATTTTCCGCACGTGATAATGAAAAATCTGGTAGTTAAATTTGAACGACACTATATCCATTCCGAAGAGATTAAAAGTATTCTCATTAAACGAAAAATTCATTATCAAATTACCGATATCAATGCTGATACGGGCAACGATATTTCATCTGAAATTAAATTCCTGATTCGAATTCCTGAAAATACTGATATTGGAGATTTCATGAGAACCTTATATCAGGTTAAATATGTGAATAACGTGCAAATAACCTAGAATAAAACTTAATATATCTAATTGATTATGAAAAAATCTCTTTTTATCGTTTTTCTGATTTGTGGAGTCATTCATGCAAACGCTCAGAATGAAACACAGATTCAGATTGGAACAAAAAACACAGATTTAGTCTTTAAAGTGGGAAAAGATAGCCGGCTTTACCAGATATATCTTGGAACGAAATTGGTCGGAGAACCAGGAAATATTATCATTCCGGGACAAGGACATATCGCCTACGCTACATTTGGAACTGATAATTTGTTTGAACCTGCTATTCGTATAACCCATAACGATGGCAATCCTTCCCTGGAACTTCAATATGTTAGTTCCAAAACAGAGAAAAAGGACGATAATGTAAGTATCATGCATATTAAGCTCAAGGATCCTATGTATCCCGTTGATGTTACTCTTCACCTTAAGGCCTTTTATAAAGAAGATGTTATTGAGCAATGGATTGATATTGAGCATCAGGAAAAAAAATCACTTACGCTATACAACTATGCCTCGTCCATGTTGAATTTTGATGCAAATCATTACTGGTTGACGCAATTTCATGGCGACTGGGCGGAAGAAATGCGGATGAAGGAAAGTGAGCTTACCAGTGGTATTAAAATAATTGATTCCAAGCTTGGCTCCAGAGCTCATATGTACCAAACTCCTGTTTTCTTTCTTTCATTAAATAAAAAAGCTACCGAAACCGATGGAGAATTAATTGCGGGTACTTTAGGGTGGTCCGGCAATTTCCAATTCCTTTTTGAAATAGATGAAAAAGGGTCTTTACGAGTGATCTCAGGCATTAATCCTTTTGCTTCCGAATATAACCTTGCCCCTGGTAAAACATTCACTACCCCTTCTTTTATTTACACCTATTCAAATCAGGGGAAAGGACAAGCCAGCCGCAATCTGCATAGCTGGAGTCTGAAATATGGTATTTTGGATGGCGACAAACCACGTCTAACGCTTTTGAATAATTGGGAAACCACTTATTTCGATTTTAACGAGGCCAAGCTTAAAGGTTTAATGGAAGATACAAAAACCCTGGGTGCAGATTTATTTCTCCTCGACGATGGCTGGTTTGCCAATAAGTATCCCCGAAATAATGACTATGCGGGGTTGGGCGATTGGCAGGAAAATAAAACCAAGTTGCCCAATGGTATTGCTCATTTGGTAAAAGAAGCCGAAGCTCAAGGGGTGAAGTTTGGTATTTGGATTGAACCCGAAATGGTTAATCCGAAAAGTGAGCTCTACGAAACGCATCCCACTTGGGTACTGAAGCTCCCGAATCGTCCGGAGCATTACTACCGGAATCAATTAGTTCTGGATTTAACAAATCCGGAGGTACAAGAATTCGTTTATAAACTGGTAGATGACATGATGGTGAAAAACCCTGGTGTTGCTTTTTTTAAATGGGATTGCAACCGCATGATGACCAATGCTTATTCGGTATATCTGAAAAATGAGCAATCGCACCTTTATATCGATTATGTTCAGGGCCTTTACAAAGTACTCGAACGCATCCGTACTAAATATCCTCATTTACCAATGATGCTTTGTTCTGGCGGTGGCGGAAGAGTCGATTATGGAGCATTACGATATTTTACTGAATTTTGGGCCAGTGATAATACCGACCCTGTGGAACGCATTTACATTCAGTGGGGTTATTCAAATTTCTTTCCTTCAATAGTTGTTTGCAACCACATAACTTCCTGGGGTAAGCAACCATTAAAGTTTAGGACCGATGTGGCCATGATGGGTAAAATGGGATACGATATTCAGGTAAAGGGATTAACTGAAAATGAACTAAAATTCAGTCAGGAAGCAATAAAAAACTACAAACGCATTCAAAATGTAATCTGGCATGGAGACTTGTTCCGTCTGGTTTCTCCTTATGACGAAAACAGAGCTGTTTTGATGTATGTCACTGAAAATAAAAGTAAAGCTGTTCTTTTCTCTTATACCATGCATTCACGGTTTGGAGAAAATTTTAATTCTGTTCGTTTGCAGGGACTTGATCAAAACAAAACCTATAAAGTGGAAGAGGTAAATGTTATTTCGGGAGAAAGAAAGGATTTCAAGGAAAGTGGAAAATCGTTTACCGGCGATTATCTTATGAAAGTTGGACTAAATGTCTCTTCTTCAATGTCTCTATCTAGTTTAGTAATAGAAATTACAGAATAGATATTAAGGAATAGATATTAAGGAATGGTCATTACTTCAGCTAATGGCCATTCCATGCGACACATGTAATCTTGGTAATTTCGGGAAAACTATTCGAGTAAAGTTTGCAGACCCTCGACAACCGGTTCCGATTTTACTTCTTCGTTATCGATGGGAGCTTGATTTTTCCTCTGTTTATCATCTTCAATCTGACTTTTCAAATCCTCAATTAAGGTTTTTGCGTAAACGAGGTCTGATATATATTTTTTTTTCGCAAATAATCCATGTGTCATCCTTTCAAGGTCAATAATAGCGAGGCTCATGGAATTTAAAATTGTATTTCGAAATAGAATTGTACAATTCTGACAATGGATTGGTTTAATATCGAAGGAAAAATTAAAAGCTTCTTCAAAGAGCAAAAAAGCAGCGTTGTACTCCTTACTTTCTATATATTTTCTTGCCTTAATAAGTAATTCGTTCATCAGAGCCAGTTGCAATTTACATGAGTGGCCTCCACGCGGGCAATTCTCTAATTCAATAACGTCAAAATTATCTTGAAAATAATCAGAATCTTTTCCTATAAACCAATTTTTCATAAAACAAGTAGTTAATTAGTCTTGTAGTTTCGTAATGTTGTAATTTACCATAGACAACCCGGCGAAAAATCTATTACTCCTTGATAATCAAATATATTAATTGTTACTCTACTTGGAATTATTTCCAACATAGGTTTAGATATTGTTATTTTGTACATATGTACGGAATAGCAACAAAAACAATCCACAAAAAAAGGGATTTTTGACCAGAATAATCTTATACGTTTTGCTTCTAAATAAGCCCTTTCAAAAAAAATCAACAGTAAACCATACAAACAAATGAATTCAACCAATAAATCAAAAAATTAAAAGGCATTGAATTGTATTTGGAGCAGGAAGAAGTCTAACTCATCAATTGCTTCTTGTAATTGGTGCTTAGTACTTGGTTTAAAAGCTTATCTTTGTATTTTTATTTAAGCTTTAATATGTCATTAGAAATTAACATACAAGATATTAAAAAATTCATCGTTGTAGGAGATCGTGTGTTGATCAAACCAAAAAGTCCGATGGAACGAACCAAAGGAGGCCTATTACTACCTCCCGGTGTTCAGGAGAAAGAGAAACTTCAGTCGGGATATGTTGTTAAAGTAGGTCCTGGATATCCAATTCCAGCGGTTGCGGACGAAGATGAATCGTGGAAAAGTAAAAGTGATGATGTAAGATATGTTCCGTTGCAACCTAATGAAGGGGATTTGGCCATTTATCTTCAAAATAGCGGATGGGAAATTGAATTTAATCATGAAAAATATCTGATTATTCCACATAACGCTGTTTTATTGTTAATTCGCGATGAAAGTTTATTTGAATAAGGAAGAAGTGTCTGAACAATGACCACCTGCAAATGGGGAAAACGCCAAATTTACTGCCCTTTCCTCACTCCTATCGGCTCACTCCATCCTTAAACTTATTGGTTGGTCAAGTTGTTTCATATTAGTAAATGAGTTGCAAATCATTTTTTGTAAATTTAGCAAATAAAGATTGGTAAATTTTAATTGAAACCGGTATGGGATTAACAATGATTGAGAAAATTCTGGCAAAGCATTCAACTAATGATGGAGCCAAAGCTGGCGAAATCATTGATATGTTTGTTGATTTAAGGGTTACACGTGATATAGGTGGTTCGAATGTGCTCCAACAATTACAAGAAAAAGAGCTGACCGTTGCTGATTCATCAAAAACATTTTTTACATTCGATTGCAACACGCCAAATATAGAACCCGAGATTATAGAAAGTCAGCGTTTACATCGAACATATGCCAGGGAGAATGGCATCAGACTTTTCGATGTTCATTCAGGGATAGGTTCCCATCTTATGATTGACCAGGGACTTGCTGTACCGGGCTGTACAATGGTTTCGGGCGACATTCATGTAAATTTAATTGGGGCAATAGGAGCTTTGGGTCAGGGAATGGGAGAAAAAGATATCACTGCCGCCCTAACTAAAGGTAAGGTTTGGTTTCGTGTTCCTAAAACTATAAAAATAACTCTCAGCGGACAGCTTCCGGTGCGATATTCCGGAAAAGATCTGGCTTTATATCTTCTTTCAATTTTCGGATCAAACAAATTACTGGGTTATTCCGTTGAACTTGATGGAGAAGTAATTGAAAACCTGAGTCTCGATGGACGAATATCATTGGCTTCGATGGCAACTGAAATGGGCGCTATTACATTTTTAATGAAACCCAATCAGGAAGTTCTTGATTATTGTAGTTATAAATCAAAAAGAGATTACGAAGTGCTTCTACCGGATGATGATGCCGAATATGAAGAAGAGCTTCATATCAACATTCAGAATATAGAAGTGATGATTGCTCGTCCCGGACGACCCTTTGAATTAGTTCCCATTGAGAAATTAAAAAATACGGGTATCGATTCAGCATTCATCGGTACATGCACCAACGGCAGAATTGAAGATTTGCGAATTGCCGCCGGAATACTTAAGGGGCGCAAAATAGCAACCGGGATAATTCTTAAAATTGTACCTTCTACTGACGAAATTTGGACTCAAGCGCTCCAGGAAGGTTTGATTGATATTTTTAAAGAATCAGGAGCTATAGTAGCTGATGCAGGTTGCGGTGCCTTCTCGTCTGGCAGGGCAATAAGTAATAGTCTGGGAGACGTTACTATTAGCACCGGAAATCGGAACTTCCCCGGGCAAATTGGCCGCGGAGATGTTTATCTTTCCTCACCTGCTGTTGTTTCAGCCTCGGCAATTGCCGGTTTTATTACTCATCCAGATAATATCCCAGACCAACACCAAACCTTGTTTTCATTTCCTAAAAAAGAGGTTGTACATCATGAAGAGCCAAACCTTCCCATAGAAGCAAATAAGCCTACCATCCTTGAGGGCAAAGTATGGTACATCCCATTCGACAATATCGATACAGATATGATTTATCATAGCCAATACACTCAAATGTCTGATATAAAAGTAATTGGCAATATGACATTTAGTCATCTATCTGGATACGAGGATTTTGCAAGCAAGGTTAGTCCGGGTGATATTGTTGTAACGGGTAATAATTTCGGCTTAGGCGGATCCCGGCAACAAGCTGTCGACTGTTTTAAAACACTTGGAATTCAAGCCATTATCGCCCGTTCTTTTGCAGTTATATATGAACGAAATGCTATTAATGCCGGACTTCCAATTATTGTGTCCGCTCACATTAACCATTTGGGATTGCAAACTGGCGATATTATAAAAATAGATTTGAATACCGGTGAAATCTGTAATTCCCGAAATAACAAAACTGTTATGGGTGAAAAATTTTCCGGTATTCAAATGGAAATTTATCAACGTGGAGGTTTGTTATAAATGACGGTAATTAGTTGTAATTTTGAACTTTAGAAAAACCAACCTATTTTTACTCGGAATCTCAAGAGGGAACAAGTTGATTTTTCAGCTGTCTCCCTTCATGGACAGGTGTAATAAAGTTAAAAAAATATGAAAAAATATAAATTATCAAAGTAAAATAAGACATTAGAAAATTTAAAATTATGAACTTATTTATTCCTAAAAATTACAAATCAATTCTCAATTTAAAACAGACTGAAAAAGCAATCAAAATCCTCAAAGATTTTTTTGAACAGTCGTTAGCATCAGAGCTTCGTTTACGACGGGTTACCGCTCCTTTGTTTGTGTTGAAAGGAACAGGTATCAATGACGATCTGAACGGTATCGAAAGACCTGTTGCGTTTCCGATCAAGGATATGGGTGATGCAAAAGCCGAGGTAGTGCATTCACTTGCAAAATGGAAACGTATGATGCTTGCCGATTATAAAATTGAAATGGGCTATGGTTTATATACTGATATGAATGCTGTTCGTCCGGACGAAGAGCTTGATAACATCCATTCACTGTATGTTGATCAATGGGACTGGGAACGCGTGATTTCCAAAGATCAACGCAATATCGATTTTCTTAAACACATTGTAAAAGGAATTTATTCGGCAATGAAACGCACCGAATATGTAGCTTATGAGAATTATCCCTCTCTAAAGCCCATTTTACCTGAGGAAATTACATTTATTCATACCGAAGAGTTGTTGATGAAATACCCTAAACTTTCTCCTCGAGAACGCGAAACAAAAGCTGCCGAGCAATATGGAGCCATTTTCGTAATTGGTATCGGAGGTAAGTTAGCAAACGGTGAAAAACACGATGGACGCGCTCCAGACTATGACGATTGGAGTACATCTACAGCTGAGGGATTTCGGGGACTAAACGGTGATATCGTAGTTTGGAATCCGCTATTTAATCAGGCATTAGAACTTTCGTCCATGGGCATTCGTGTTGATCGTGAGGCCTTACTACATCAGCTTAAAGTGGAAGGTGCAGAAAACCGTAAATCACTTTATTTTCATCAACGACTTATCAATGGCGAATTACCTCTTTCTATTGGCGGTGGAATTGGTCAATCAAGGCTGTGCATGTTCTTCCTTCATAAAGCACACATCGGCGAAATTCAGGCATCGATATGGCCTCAAAAAATGGTAGACGAATGTCATCAAAACGGAATATTTCTAATGTGAGAAAAAAATTTAAGGTATATTGTTAAAAACCCCAACCCCTTTTTAAGGAGTTGGGGTTAACTATCTATTAGCCCTTATTTAAGAAAAAATGAGACAGTTGAGTGATTAAAATTTATATCTTTGATATTAAATTGGAGGATATTTTATGGAAAAAAATGTTTTAATTAAAAAGGCAATAACTAATATTCAGCGACTTCCTGTGACAAAAGTTAAGGAGGTTAACGATTTTGCTGAATTTTTATTAAATAAAATTGATGAACAGATGATTACTGAAGGTATTAAGAGTATATCTTCTACGTCAAAATCTTTTGATTTTTTGAATAATGAACAGGATTTGTATTCTATTAAGGATTTAAAAGTAAAATATAAGTGAATAAAGGAAAGATTGTTTTGATTCCATTTCCTTTCACTGATTTAAAAGGGAATAAGAATAGACCTGCCGTCGTTTTATATGCGAACGATTTGGATGTTACTATATGTTTTATAACGACTGAACTTAAATGGCAAGAAGAATTTGATATTACATTAACTCCTACCGAGCTAAATGGCTTAAAAGCAAAATCATTAATCCGAATAAATAAGATAGCTACTATTGATACTGATTTGATATTAGGAGAACTTGGTGACTTAACTTCTATACAGATTAAAGAGTTGAATAAAAGCCTTATCAATTTACTACAATTAAAATAAACAAGGCTAACACGCGGTATAAAGTGCGACAAGAAGTCGATGATTCTACTGTTAGACGTTCAGTAAATGAATAATTTAACCTATTGTGCTGTCAATAGTTTCCTAACCGGGCATGCAATTGTGGCAACGCATTTGTATGAAGCCCCGGCAACAACGTAGCCACAGCTTCGAGTATCATCAAGTGAGGAGCTAGGAATGTATGGTATGGTTAATATAAAGTAAATTGTTGTTAAAGGTCCGATAGCGTGAAAAGGCCAAAGATACTGACAGGCCTTGACCAAAATGGTAAGTGGTATAGTTATGGTGTTGTTTATATCATCATACACATCTTATAACCCCACCGGATTACAGACAGAACCTAACCTATACTGTGGGATCATTGGAACTTGGTAAGCCCGTATAGTTTTCCGACAGTTTGCCGGAATAGGCTTCCCTGTAAAGGGTTGCACAATACAATGCGGGTAAAGGAAGGTAAAAAAAAGCAAACGCCCACTTTGTAATGGAGAGGGATAGGACTGGCTAGTCTACTGCGAAAGCAGGCCTACTTTTATCTGGTGTTTGCTCGTGAGAAAATTGTAATAAGATTTTTTTTATTTGGGGAAAGCAAATGAATAGTAAGAAGAATATTTTACTATGTGCCCCTGAAACACTCAGAGTAATGTGGATTTTCATTAGTTGGGATACCATAAAACGACGTGTAAAGTCATTACAACAACGTATCACGAAGGCAATAAATATGTTGCCGGATACCAACAAACAAGTTGGTATTTTAGCAAGTGCCTGAACCATATGAAGGGAAACTTTCAAGTACGGCTTAGAGGGG
>JBBQTB010000050.1:0-31357 GCA_038213375.1 Bacteroidales bacterium
TCTCGTTCTTTTAGTGATTCTAAAACAACTTTGGTTTTAAAATCCTTACTGTGCTTTCTTCTGTTTTTTGACATCTAGTTAAAATTTAAAGTTAATATTTCCAATCTTAACTTTCTGTCCTAATTTTGGGGAGTATTATAATTATCCCCAATATTGTAGTGTATATTTTCATTTTTAACTTACTTATTTTGTTACAAGCTTTATGTATTTAATTTTTAATTTAATAATAATTCAAAAAAGCAATCTGAAAAATGTTCAGATGATAAGCTAGGGGTCGGCTCACGATATACTACACCGAAAATTTACATTTTTTGAGCAATATACAAGATTTATTCTCAATTATTCCCGTTTTCATGATACCTGTTGCGCACTCAAGTGTAGCGGGGTTTAATGAATAAACTTTCTCTTCCGTATCAATTCTAACACCCCATTGATAAATGTTAGCGGATGGGCGGGGTTGCCGGGTACATATAAGTCGATGCGGTATTTGATGAGAAAATCGCGATTCACCGCGGGACTGTCTTCGAATATTCCACCGCTTATGGCATCGGTGCCCACCAGGATAATAATTTTTGGATCGGGTGTGGCATCATAACATACCTGAAGTGCATCGGCCATATTTTCGGTAATAGGTCCTGTTATTACAAGACCGTCGGCATGTCGCGGTGAAGCCACAAACTCAATGCCGAAACGGCCCATGTCGAAATTTACATTGCTACAAGCGTTTAATTCGAGTTCGCAACTGTTGTCGCCTCCGGCCGAAACCTGTCTTAACTTCAGTGAGCCACCAAATAAAGAGTGTATTTCTTTCCGGATTGTTTGAGGGTTTAACTCCACCGGTTTATTCACACCGGCTCTTATAATAAGGCCTTCGCGCTCGTTGGAGCTGATTTTAAAATCGGGTGCGAACGATATTTTATCCGGATAGGCAAAAGCACACTCTCCACAAAAAGTACACTTACCCAAATCGATGGCTATCGGATTGGTTGTGATTGCCGCCGTAGGGCAAAGTTCGGCCAACTCAATTTCGTCCACCTCCGCATTCGTTATCACAGGACGTCCGCGGAATATCCCGGGAAGGGTAGCCTTTGTTACATCCGGAATGTATTGTTTTCCCTGGTGAAAAAGTATTTTAAGGTTATTTATCATGGCGTATTTTAAAAGTCGTAAGTATCAAGACATAAGATCGGATACCTGGTAATCAGTAGTTCTCCATTTGTCATCTGTTATTTTCAAATTTTCAAATTTCTTCATCTTCAAATTTACAAATCGTGTCCGCAATAGGATAAATCGAAACTCTTGTTACAAATAGGAAAATCCGAAATCTCATTGTTTCGCACGGACAAAGCCAGCGCCATCCAATTATGAAACGATGGATCTTTTATCTTGTAATGAATTAGTTCGCGGTTACTGTTGGTTACAGCACAGTGGCAAATTTCGCCTCTCCAGCCTTCAACGAGTGCAATGGTAAATGAATCGGGCATAGGAGTTGGCAATACTTTACGTAATTTGGGTGTTGCCGGAATGGTTTCTAATAACGCCCGCACGTATCCGATCGATTGAATGATCTCGTCGCGACGGATCTGAGCCCTTGAATGTACATCGCCATATTCCTTCATTATCGGTACGTGCATAAGGTGATCATATTTGTTATAAGGATGCGAGAGTCGTATATCGCGGTTAATACCACACATGCGGGCGGACATACCCACTGTGCCGATGGATTGGGCCTGACTGTTGGTAACAATACCTGTTTTTTCAAATCGACCCAACGCCGACGGAAGATTGAAAAGCTGCGTGTTCATTTCATTAAAATCGGGCTCGTACTTCTCGAACATCCGAAGCAATTGTGATGACAATTCGCGGGTATATGGAAAATTAGTTTTTCCGGGTCGGATTAATCCTTTGGCTAGCCGGTTGCCGCACCAAATCTGAAAATAATTGATAACTGGTGTGCGTAGCCTTCCGTAAACCGAACTACCCAACTGGTAAGCAATATCGGTGCAAAGTGCGCTTAAATCGCCGGTATGAATGGCGATACGCTCCATCTCCATGGCGAGAGTTCGGGTAAATTCCAAATCAGAATCGGTTTCGCATGCACATAAACTCTCCCAAAGATTAGAGAAGGCAGTGGTATGGCCCACAACGGTGTCACCCGCGATGGATTCAGCAAGGGTAACCCGCTGCAATAGTTTTTTCTTTTCGAGAAACAAATTCTCGATACCCCGGTGCTGGTAGCCATGTTGAATCTCGAGGTGAAGAATCTGCTCTCCGTTGCAGATAAACCGGAAATGTCCGGGCTCAATAACCCCGGCATGAATAGGCCCAACGCCAACCTCGTGAAGTTCGTCGCTATCAATACTATAGAACGGATAGTTTGCTATGATTTTGCTTTTGTCCCTTCTAGCTGAGGAATACCGAACAGGCTTCATCCATGGATGATCGGTATATTGAATGTTAAAATTCTCACCTATTTCGCGCTCAAACCTCTCGAATGCAAGATAATGGGCTGTAAATGATGGAATGGTAATATTGGTATACGAAATTGTCGACGAAACATAAATGACATGCATGCTATCGTCGGCGATACAACAGACCAGTTTAACTCTGCCATGCAAAAGAATTCCATAGTAATTGACACAATGATTATGTGGCTCCTTCATCAACAATAAATTGGCAGCCATAAATTGCTGATAATCCAGTTCCGGTATTGATGAAAACGGAACTGTCTGGTTATTTTTAAGAATGATGTAGTTCATACATAAGTGTTAATCATTTCAATGAGCAAAATTTTTCACAACCTCTTGAATAAGATACACAAATTGTGACGGGGGATTTAGCCCTAAATAAATAGCCATTACAAGTAGCGCAAGTTGTGACCATGATTCCCAT
Source organism: Bacteroidales bacterium (assembly GCA_038213375.1). Classification (GTDB taxonomy): domain Bacteria; phylum Bacteroidota; class Bacteroidia; order Bacteroidales; family JAAUTT01; genus JAAUTT01. The sequence goes on from JBBQTB010000050.1 coordinate 2,893, forward strand.
GGATTTACTTTTTCGATAGTAGTTTCGTCAAAACCAACCGGAGGAGAAAATAAAAGTTTGAAAATGTTCTTTCCAAATGCCCAGATAATCATGGTTAACAATATAAGCAATGGAATAAGCACGATCAGATAGTGAGCTTCGAACAACGCACGAAAAATCATAAACTCACTGATAAATAGTCCCGAAGGAGGCATGGCCGTGGCGCTAATAAAAGCTAAAAGCAATACCATTGCACCCAGAAGATTATACTTGAAATAATTTCCGACATAATAAATACTTTTGCTTCGATAAATGCTATATACCTGTCCTATCTGGAAAAAGAGCGCCGACTTAACAAAGGCATGGAGAATAATATGCAAAACGGCTGCATAATAACCAATACCTCCGGCAGCTAGTCCAAGCATAACTATTCCCATGTGTTCGATACTGGAATAGGCTAGCATTCGTTTAATGTTTTTCACTTTCAGCATGTACACCGTAGCAATAAATACCGATAGAAAGGCCGCAATCATCATAATATGGTTAGCCCAAGGTTGAATGGTTGTATGAGAGATGACTTCGTAAAAGCGGAAGATCCCAACAAACCCTACATTCACGAGGGCGCTGGAAAACAAAGCGCCAGCCGGTGTGGGCGCTTTATCTTTTGCATCGATGCCGGCAGTGTACATGGGCACTAATCCCAGCTTGGCTGTATAACCGGTAAAGATGAATATAAAAGCCAAACGAAGCCAGAAAATATTGAGCGACGAAGCTTTTGTAAGCAACGATTGGAAACTAAGATCGGTAGATCCCGCTTGCTCCAATGCAATACTCAGAAACAGGATGCCTATGAATACGAAAGTAATACTGATGGAACATACAAAAATATATTTCCAGGTAGCTTCGAGGGAACCAGTATTTCGTCGGTGAAAAATCAATGCAGAAGCGCTCAGAGTGGTAAGTTCAACAAATATCCAGGTTACAGCAATGTGGCACGAAAGGTATGCAGCCCCTATAGCTGTGATAATAACGGTCATTGCTGCATAATAAATGGCACGTACTTTTGGATCGTACTCATTTTTATGTATATATGAATATTTGTGAAAAAATGCAGGGATGGCGATAATGCTTAATGTTACCAGAAGTAAAATGGCAAGTGCATCAGGCTTAAAGTATTCAAGTTCTTTTATATTGATATGATTGTATTCATATATAGTGAAGGCCCACTGCAAAACCAGAAAAACCGTTATAAGTATATTGTTTACCAGTTTATTTCTATTGAAAAGCAGTGATAAACTAATTATTAAAGCTCCTGTTAAATAATAACCAATCATGAAGATTTTAGATTTTAGATTTTAGATTTTTTGCCATCATTTAATCTTTAAGATTCCTCAAGTGATCAACATCTGCATCTTTTAAAACGTCACCAACCTTGTTTACAAAAATACCAAGAAGGAATACGCTAACGAAAATGTCAAGAAGAATACCAAGGTTCACCAGCATGGGCATTTCGTTACCAACAGCCAGCGACAATATAAATACTCCATTTTCGATTACCAGATATCCCATTACGTGGGTGATAATTTTTTTACGGGTTGCAATAATGTATAAACCTGCAAAAAGCGACGACAGAGCAACCACAAAATATATTTTTTTCAGATGGATGTCCGTTATGGTATTGGCCAATAAAAATGTAATGATAATGATGAATGTAACCACGATAAGCGAGACAAAATTGGGCACATAAGGTTCTGCTTCACGTGTTATGTTATTTTTTTCAATCACATACTTTAGAAACATAGGAACGGCCAGAGTTTTAAAAACGATGGTTTCCAATAATATAAATATTAGGTTTACGACGTTTATTTCGCTTAGTTCAATAAAGGCAACGCCAAATAGGATGATTCCCTGAAAAGCAATTACATTTATATACGTTAGCAACCGGTTTGCAATTGCCAGGTATAAAAGAGATATGGTAAAAGTGATAAGCAATACATTAATCATAAAACTTTAATTTGAAAATGAAAGGTTTAAAGATGTGAATCTACACGTTTTACATTCAAGTAGGCCTTCACCTACTTTATTGATCACGCTCTTTCAGGGCTCAACAAACGACATTGATTTATTTCCATTTATTTCTAGCTATTTCTTTCTATTTCCATTTTTTACACAAACTTCCCCAATACCAGCAATACCCCAAAAAATATAAGCAACGATACTGATGATAAAGTAAATATAAACTGTGCATTATGACTCATTCTAAAACGTGCGCTAAACGATTCAAGCACTCCAACCATCGCAGCAAATAATACCTGTATTCCAAAAAATAATGGCATAGTTACATACCATTGAAGATCACCAACAAACAGATTAGCAATGAGAGCCCCATACATGGCAAATTTTAAATTGATGGTATGAAGAATCAGCCCCAGATCGAATCCGCTATTGTCAAGAATCATCACCTCATGTATCATGGTCAGTTCAAGATGGGTTTTTGGATCATCCACAGGCATACGGCTATTTTCAATCATGGCAATCATAACAAGCACAAACGTTGCCATCACACCCAATGCATAAGATACATACGAACCAAAATGCAACGAAAAGAAAATGTCGTGAAAGGACGTATTCCCTGTAAGAAGCGCTAATGATCCCATCAATACAAAAAAAGCCGGTTCCACAAGCATGGAATACAAGGCTTCGCGGCTTGCTCCCATTCCTTCGAAACTACTACCTGTATCAAGTGCCGAGATAATGCTGAAAAACTTACCCAAAGCAAGAATGTATGCAAAGAACACAAAATCGCCATCAAAGGAGATAAACCCTTTGTATTGACCAAAGGGTATCACAAAAATTGCCATAATCACCGAAGCAAAATTCACACTGGGCGCTATCTGGAAAATGAAACTCGTAGTTTTGCTATATACCGCACCCTTTTTAAACAACCGGATAATATCCCTGATAGGTTGAAAAATACCGGGACCTTTACGACCAGAGGCAAGACTCTTGGCTCGGATGACAATGCCGGTAAAAAACAAACTTGATAGAAAGATTAACCCAAAACTTATCATATCTATAAATGATTTAAAAAATGAATCACTAAATGTATAGATTCGTATATCATTGGTATTAAAAGTACCAAAGAAATGAATAGCAAACCATACAGCACATACATCTGCGGATTACCATTTTGTAAAAAGGTTAGCCGATTGAAAAAATGTTTCACCTGAACAATAGGAAAAGTGATCAGCCACTCCTCTATTTTATCATCGGAATGTGTTTGAAGACTGCTTTTTTGCGGAAAAATGCCTTCCATTTCCTTTTTATGTTTGTAAATAGAAAATAGTGGCTCTGCCAACTTTATGTACGATCGTACAAACGAACTGGCTGTGTATTGCAACTTTGCAGTAGGTGCAATGTAAGCACAATTCCATGTTGCACCCACTGTTTCAGGTCTGTGAGATGTTATCGCTTTACGCAATGCAAAAATAAGACCTAGAAGCATCAGAAATCCGATGGCTCCATAGCCTATACTAACAATGGTTTCTGTAAATGGAAATTGCATGAATGACAGTTGGTTTCCGGGATATTTTGTATACAGTCCGATAGGTTCCCTAAGAAGCTGCATTACGTATTGTGGAAAAACGCCAATGATTAAAATAACTACCAGAATGGCATACATTGGTGTTAATTTTCCTCTCTCCGATTCATGCGGCAGATGCGTAAAATTTACCCTTGGATTACCCAAAAAAATAATCCCAAATGCCTTAGTAAAACACAGTAAGGCTAATCCCCCAATAAGAGTTAGTCCAAACACCGAAAGCACAAGAAATAAAGTGCCCGATAAATCAGTACCATTCATACCCTTGAACATTCCACTGTAGATAAAAAATTCGGAAATAAATCCATTGAAAGGAGGCAATCCGCAAATTGCCAGCGATGCAATAAGAAACAAAAAGGCAGTATGAGGCATTCGTTTGGCCACTCCACCCATCTGATCGATGTTTATATGGTGTGTTGACTGGTATACATTGCCCGCACCATAAAAAAGCAGAGATTTAAATAGTGAGTGGTTTAATGTATGAAGCAAAGCTCCGCCGAAACCTAGTATAATCAATATCTGATTTTCACCACCCAGGCCAATGCATCCTACGCCAATTCCTATACCTATTATACCGATATTTTCAATACTGTGGTAAGCAAGAAGTTTTTTAAGGTTATGCTGAAGAATGGCAAGCATCACTCCGTAAATACCTGATAATAAAGAAGTAACTAGAATGATATATCCCATAATGGTATAATCGCTTTTTATGAGCAACACCATTCGAAGAATACCATAAATACCAATTTTAATAATTACACCTGACATTACACCTGATATATGCGAAGGTGCAGCCGGATGAGCATGAGGAAGCCAGGTATGAAAAGGAACAAAACCTGATTTGATGGCAAACCCGGTAAAAAAACAAAGAAATAATGCCAGGCTGGTAAGCAATGAAAATTGAGTTGAAAAAGTACGAATAGCCAAAAAATCGTACGAATTAGTTCTGCTTGCAACCCATATGAAACCTAGCGTTAGAAACAATATACTTATATGAGATTGAATAAGAAAATTAATTCCTGCATATAAGGTTTCGGTTTTATAATGTTCAAAAATTACCAGAAAAAAGGATGATAAAGCCATTATTTCCCAGGCAACGAGAAAAACAATACTGTTTTGTAAAGCACAAATGCTAATAAGCGCCGAATGAACAAGGATATAGCAAATCCAATGTACCGATAGATTAGAGGTTTGGGTATGGTAAGCCTTCATGTAACTGATACCATATATTACCCCTGTAATAAAAGTAAAATTGATGGTAAGGATAAACCATCCCGAAAGGGCATCTATCCGGATGGGGATTTCACCAGTAACAAATGAGCCGGGAAAAGAATAGTTAAAACTATTTCCGCATAATGCGTTAATGGCGAAAATACTGCTAATAGTGGCTATCAATAAAACAGCAATTACAGCAATAGTTCCTTTCGCCTTTGCACCAACATAGGGAATATTAACAATGGCAACAACCACAACTGCTATAAACGTAATTAAAAGCCCCATCAAATAAAATTAAACAATGTGCCTAAAAATACTAAAACTATAAAAATCAATCCGTACAAGATATACATTTGAATTTTGCCATTCTGAATAAACTGGAAATAATTCATCGCATAAACCATACGATCTATAACTCTATTTATGTAAGTACTAAAATTATCAACATAATAAGACGAATAATGCCTATCCTTTGGGAAAATTTCCGCCGTTGTAATTTCAGAATATTTTTTCTTCTCTGTCACAGTCAGTCCAACCAACTTGGCAAGCGATTTTGAAAACGATTTTCCGGTATATTGCATGCCCGCATTTGGAGCTACATATGCACATACCCAGGTAGAATAATAACTTACGGAATTCTGTTTGACAAAGCCACTTCTTATTAGATAAACAAGCAATATAAGTATCAGAAACAACAACGAATATAAGCCAACCTGAGATATTAAACCAATTATTGATGGAAACGTGTTAATAGCAGTCAAATTATTCATCGGAAAGATGGAAGCAATCGTGTGGATGGCGCCTGTAAAATAAAACTGAGGGTAAATTCCGATGGATAGCATCACAGCGATAATCAGAAATTGTGGAATGCGCATGATAACAGATACTTCGTGAGGTTCATGAGCCAAAGTGGCTCGTGGACTTCCGAGAAACATGGTTCCGAAACTTTTGGTAAAAGCCATCAGCGAAAGACCTCCAATAATTGCTAGAGACGCAATAGAGATAACCATTAGTGTGATGAAATAAAAATCGGACGATTTTAAACCTTCCAGAAAACCACGGTAAAGAATAAATTCAGATACAAAACCGTTGAAGGGTGGCAATCCTCCAATGGCTATTGATCCAACCAGAAAGATCCATGCCGTTTGTGGCATGCGTTTTACCAAACCACCAAGCTTTTCCATATTTTTAGTATGTGTTTGCTGATAAATTGATCCTGCCGTGAAAAACAACAACGATTTAAACAATGAGTGATTAAGTGTATGAAGCAATGATCCTCCAAAACCGGCTATCACAAGAAAATTATTGCCAGTTCCGAGACCCATCATTCCGAGACCAAGGCCAAGGCCAATAATTCCAATATTCTCGATGGTACAATAAGCCAGCATCTTTTTATAATTTCGATGCACTGCCGCATTGAAAATTCCGAAAAGCCCACTCAAAAGTGATATTCCAAGAACTACTTCTCCAAGTAAGAAGTAATCGTGCTTAACCAAAGTTATAACACGGAATATTCCGTAAATCCCAAGCTTTACAATAACACCTGACATGACACCCGAAATGTGCGAAGGCGCCGCAGGATGAGCCTGAGGCAACCAGGTATGGAATGGAATAAAACCAGCTTTAATTCCAAACCCCACAAAAAACAAAACGAAAATCCAGACATTTGAATGTGAGTTAAAATATGTTCCAATGGCCCGAAAATCAAATGATTTCTCCGAAGCATACACCCAAATAAAAGCTATGGTAAGAAGCGCCACTCCAACATGCATTTGCACAAGGTAGTTAACACCAGCTTTTAAAGTATTTTTCTTTTGGTATTCGAAAATAACAAGCAACATCGATGATAGGGACATTAGTTCCCACGCTATAAGAAAAGCCAGACTGTGTTGCACCATGCAAACCCATATCATTGACAAATGAAAAACAGGATAAAGCGACCAGTGAAGCGAAATGTTCGTTTTCTGCTGCTCATATGGTTTCATATAACCAATGCCATAGATGGCTCCGTTTATGGAAGTAAAATTTATAATGAGGATAAACCAGGCAGCAAGAGCATCAATACGGATAGGAATAGCGCCAAAAAATGCCGAACCTGCATAGGCCATATCTATTACATTTCCGTTTAATACATATATGGCAGGTATCGATGTAAGAATTGAATTAATGATAACTAAAGTAGCGCTACCGGTCGATTTGAGCCGGGTAGGAAGAAGTAAAAGACCGAATAGCCCAATAACTGTTATTCCAATTGATAAAAAAAGTAACTGAAATTTTTCCATTCTATAATTTATCTTCTAAAACCTGCAAAAATAGAGAGTAATGTGATTAAATAATAAGAAAACGACCAATTTATTAATTAAAGTAACCACAAAGGCTATTTCGATTTTAGGTTGCAGACCGTTAAAAGTTGATAACTTTTCTGTCAGTTTTGCGTACCATACCTTATCTTACTGCAGTTTTACGCCATTAAAAGTATATTTTATGAACCGATTATTTGTTTTTCTTTTTGTTGTATTGAATTCATTTGTAGTTTTTTCTCAAGTTCCTTCAAATAATTCCTTTATTAAGGATATGCAGTGGGGAGTAGATTATAAAATTCATCTTACGTTATTTAACGATTCTAACTATACCATTAATGTGGAAGACATGGTTCACTCCAAATTCGACAACAACGACACTACGCTCGAAAATTTTGTTTATTATCCCGTTATGCTTGCCAGAGACTTTGTGAACAGGTTAAAGAAAACCAAATCAGACGAAAAGACTATTGTGACACAAACTACAGAAACAAATGATAAAAAGCCTGTTACGTTATGGGGGTCATTACATTCATCCATTGGTGGCGGGTGGGTACATTTCATTAATTGCCTCGAATATTCGATGGAAACCCGGTATTTAAGCATCACTGCTCCGCTGATGGAGCGGCCCAAAACATCGTGGAAACCAAATCCAAGGACGGATACATACAAACGCACACGCAAATGGAAATATTATGTACCGGTTGATCAAAGACAGGCTCACAAGGAGTATGCACGAAAAGTGAGAGATAAACAACTTGATAATTTGCAGCAAGTTCCTAAAAGTTTTATAAACCTTTTTTTAGAAACCAACAACAGGGATTACAAGAAGATTGTGGAATCGCGAAATTACCGAAAACTGGCACAAATCGATCTGGTAAAATTGCTTGTTGGATCGAACTACCTTAGTGAGCCGCAAATTACGTATATCAAAACAATGGTTCTGAAATCGGTATTGCAATACTCTTACAATCAGTTACCGACAGTAATTGTGTTCGACGATCTGGAAGCTGCTGTAGTAATGTCTCTCAACGAAACAGGTTATAATCTGGAACAGGTAGTATTTAGAAGTGATAAAGATCTGGCATTTGAAACAAAGAACGAACGTCTTGATAAAATAAACCTCAACATCAGAGCTATAAACAAAATAAATCAGAAGATTTTCCAGGAACAGTTAAAGAAACATTTTACACGATAAAATTCTAAAGTAGGATAAGGCTACAAATAAAAAAAATTAAGCAATAGGATAATCAGCCCCGTTTTGAAAGATGGCAGAGAATTCTGTGCGGGGAGGAATGTTCAAATAGGGATAAGTGACTTTCGAAAGATAAAGCCCCTGCGGAAAGGCTGGTTTTATTAGTTTTGGCGTCTGTTTGGTTATCAGGTAGCTTTCAAATTCGTCGACACTCAAAACCCCAGTGCCAATATCCAACAGCTTTGCAACAGTGATACGTATCATACCCCTCAAAAACCTGTTTGACGAAATCTGAAACCTCAACCTGTCTGCGTTTTTATCGACATATAATTGGGCTGACTTAACTTCACAGATGGTGCTATTTTGCTTATCGGGTGTAAGGCACAAAGCACGAAAGTCAGTATACTTTGTCATTAATGTTGCTGCTTCTTTCATCTTATCGAGCTTCAGATTTCTTTCGGGATAATAAGCGCTACGTTCGTTCAAAAAAGGATCCTTGTAGGTATGGATAAAATAATCGTAGGTTCGTAATACAGCATCGAATCGGGCATGTGCAGTGCTCTCCATAGGAATGATATCGAAAACAACAATATCTCTGGGCAACAATTTATTTAACCTAAACAACAAGTCGAAATCCCATTCCTTTTCAACATCCATATGCAGAAAATACTGGCTTGCATGTACTTGAGAATCGGTTCTACCACATCCTATGCACATTACATCTGTCTTCAAAATTTTGCTTATACAAGCTTCCAACACCTCCCGAACGCTTACAGCATCTCTCTGCCGCTGCCAACCGTGGTAATTGATTCCGTTGTAACCAATGTGTAAAAAATATCTCAATGTATATTACTTTGTATTTTGTGATAATTTTTTAAATATGACCCCACACCTTTGCTCCCTGGGGTATTTAAACCGTTTTGCCAAGTGAAAATGTATTAGCAATTAGTACTGATTGGATGAGTTCAATTCCTTACTCATGCAAATGCTAAATGAATTTCCAATATATTGACCATAATTATCAATGGTGGTATATCCAAGTTTAGTATATAATCGCATCGCTTCAGTTTGTTTTAATCCTGTTTCAAGAATTGCTTTTGAGAAACCCAGTTCTATTGCCCAATTTTCGAGTTCGTTCAAAATCAGGTTAGCTATGCCCTTTCCACGATTTTCGGGAGCAACAAACATACGCTTAATTTCTACCGAAATATCGGAGAATTCCTTAAAGCATCCGCAACCTACCGGATTGTTATTGAAATAAGCGATTGCCACTGTATTTAACGATGCCACTTTATTATATTGATTGTATTGAGCCTGAATAATTCCGTTTCTGGCATTTAAATCTGCATCGAGCATGGCAACCAATTTTTGAAAGTCCTTATGGTCACTTTTAGTGCGAACAATTTTTATCATTATGTCATCATTGAAAATAATGTTGAATCCTTAAAAATAAGTTATACAAGCTCCTTATTTTTCCTCCATCCATAAAACCGAGTTGCCCGTACCATATTCGTTTTCTTCCCAAAGTTTATTATCAGGATCAAGCAACCATTTATTGTCGACTATAAATTTATAAATCGTTTTCCCGCGCTTCAAATAAATTGGAAAAATCCATTTACCATCCTTTTTTATCATGCGATAACCTTCAGAGTTCCATTTGTTGAAATTGCCAGTAACAATCACTCTTTTGGCATTAGGGTATTTGTTTAGAATAAAGGTATGGTTTGCTTTAAAAGCAAGCACTGAATTTTCTACATCCCCCGATCCAATGGTGAAGGGATTAACAGGATCAATTATCCATTTGCCATCAACAATAAATTTATATTCGTAAATTCCTGCAGCAAGATTATAATGTAATTGCCATCCACCGTCCACTTTTTCCATCAGTAGTGCTCCCGGGTTCCAATCATTAAAATTTCCTGTTAGGATTACCTTACGGGCAGATGTAAAACTTTTTAGCTGAAATAGGTAGGAATCGCCAATCCCCAGGATAGAATTTGTATTTCCTTTCCCATCAATATTGGTTACTTTATTTTTAGGGTCGGAGAGCCATTCATTATCAACAATAAATTTATAAGAATGCGTTCCTTCCTTTAAGTACATTGGAAGAGTCCAGCCATAGGAGACTTTATCCATCCGTAATTCATTTTTATTCCAGTTGTTAAAGCTGCCGGCTATCACCACTTTTTCAGCATTGGTTTTGCCTTTAAGTTCGAACAGGTGGTTGTAACAAAACAAAATGGAATTGATATTCCCAAAACCATCATTCTCCTTGTGTTTGTTGTTCGGGTCTTCCATCCAATTATTATCTGTTATATATTTATAGGAATATTTTCCAGGCAAAAGTTTTACGCTGGCAATCCATCCAGAATCACAAAATTGCATTGGAGTTTGGAAGGTACTCCAATTGTTAAAAGTTCCGGCCAAATATACCTTTTTTGCATTTTTATAACCGGGCAAGTAAAAACGAGCAATCCCATTTTTATATTGAAAAATCGTGTTTCTTGTAAATTTGTTGATACCATACACAGCAGACTCTCGATCTTTGCCACTTTCCTTTTTTATCCAGCCATCGTTCGCTAGAAAAACAAAGTTTTTGTTAGTTTTGAGTCCCTTATTAGAATTGGCAGTTCCATTTTTGGCCAAGGCAATATTATCAATGGGAATTGATAATTCAATATAATTCGTCGTTAACTTTTTTACTTTCCATTTTATGTCTCCGGCAATTATATCGGTTTCACCGCTATAGGCTTTTTGAATTAAGGCGCTATCCAACTCAAAAAGGATAGCAATTTCCTTTTTTTGCTTTTGATTCCATCGAAGATCGAATTTGAAGATAATTCTGCCACTTTCAACACGGCATACATTATCAGGATCAAATTGAGCCTTAATGCTTATGGACATAAGAACTAAAATAAAAAAAAGCATATATCGGATCATCATTTTCATAGATCTGCAGCTTTTGCAAAACATATTCCCAGTTGGTTTTTTTCAAAATTAATACAAATTATTCCCTTTACTAAGAAATTATATCCCAAAATACCATTGATGTGCACGTCGTATGCTTCATTCAGATGGTCAAGATTTGTTATAATTGTTTCCATATTGGAAAGCCGAGTGTTACCGAAAATAAAATCATTCATTATACCAAACAGAACCTGATTTATTTGAGAACCAGTGCCGTTCAAATTCGATTTTCTATTGATTGTGATTGTTTTCAAAACCTCTTTAGGGGCATAGCCACTAATGACATTGGTTTCTGCGCCGCTATCCAAACAAAACCAAAGAGATTTTCCGCCCATGATTCCTTTCAAGAAAACAATATTCTGAGAGATCCTGATTTTTTGCATATAGTCAGGTTTGAATATATATTTTGAATTTATTCTGTCGCCTTTTTTATTAGTTTTATGAAGAAGAAGCTTACCATTATTAACGTCAATTATAATTTCGAATCCCCGAAGCAAGCTAAAACCAAATAATCCTAAAATCTTAATTCCCCTTCGGTTTTCAATATGCCCCAGATTAGCCATATTGGCACTTATCCCCTTAAAGGATAGATCGGAAATAATCAAATGATCAATTATCACTCCATCCGCGTTATCTAAAGAACCAGTAATTCCTTTTGAGGTATGATTATCAATACTTAAGTGGTCCCTAAAATAAGTTTTATTTAGTACAATACCTGTTGCTCCGGTATCGAATATTAAGTTTCCAATTTCCCCGTCAACATTTGCTTCCACCATGATTAAACGGCCAGCTCGTTTTAATGGGATATCGATAGAGTCGAAATCGGTAAACGAAATAGTTGATTTATTGTCTAAAAGTTTCTCGTTTTGATAGTAATTGTAAGTAAAAAGTAAATGTTCAGGTTGTGAGGCAGGGGTAAAACAAAACCCTGCAAGAGCTGAAGTTAAAATGATAGAATGGGGTAATTTATGAAAATTAAAAACGCTCATTTTCAATAATTTATACTAAATTACAAATTCAATGAAAATTTAACAACCACCATTAATATGTAATACAAACCGCCACATTTCGCTAGAAAGGCGGCGGTGATGATCATCATATACAATTATTATAAGAAATCCAATCTTTCCTTGATTTTAGAACACCAATTCATTTCCTTCCGTTTTAACTGATATAGATTGATTTACATCAAACTTCATGTCTTTCATCTGTTCATCTGTTAACAGATTCAATTCGGTATTTTCACCAACTGCTTCAGTTACTAAAATGGTTTGGTCAGCATCGAATTTTATGCTTTCCATCAACTCATCGGTTAATGGATTCAACTCGCTATTTTCTTCATTGGCATCGGTTACCGATATGGTGCAGTTTACATCGAACTTTGAATTTTCAGATAAAATATCAATTAAGCCATTAAGCTCATTTTCAGCCATAACCTCTGATGCCGTTTTCATTTCGTAAAATTTTACAGCATTATTAAGATCGAATTTAATCTTGTATTTTTCAATTAGGCTGTTTGCCATTTTGTTGAACTCAGTAATCCCTCTTTCGAAAGATACGTAATAATAAGATTTTTGACCATCGAGGCTTGTCGACATTAGTACAACTACCATTGATACTAAAACCACTTTTTTGATAATATTTAAAGTTTTCATATTTTTTATTTTTAAGGTTGATGTAGTATAATTATCATGTATTGTGCCAAAGTATATAACATTTTAAATATTAGATATTTAATTATTAAAATACAACAACTTCTTTAAAAAAACTACGATGTTTTGATACACCACATGTTCGATTTCGGTCATATGTAAAGTTTAATTTGGCAAAGACAAAGATCAGACAATCCATAAAGAACTAGATGTATGCCTTGTATGATACTAACAATATAAATCGCTGAGTTATTTTATTTTTTTTACAAGTAAGTAAAATTGTTCGATCAGTTTTTACCAGAAAAGTGTAATTTTGGCTTTTCAAAAAAATTGCTATGGGAAAATTTTCATTTCAAACTTTAAATCTTAAAGACAAACTATTTTAAACATATTAAAAATGGCATTACGTTATATTACCGCTGAGGAAGCGGCTTCATTTGTAAATCATGGTGACAATATTGGATTTAGTGGTTTTACCCCGGCAGGTTCACCAAAAGCTGTTCCAACAGCAATAGCCGAAAGGGCAAAGGCCGAGCATGAAAAAGGCAATTCCTTTAAAATTGGCATGTTTACAGGTGCTTCAACAGGCGATTCGTTGGATGGTGCATTAGCTCGTGCCAATGCTATAGCGTTCCGTACTCCTTATCAATCGAATAGAGATTTAAAGGTATTGTTAAATTCGGGCGATATCAACTATTTCGACATGCATCTATCACAACTAGCACAGGAGTTACGGTATGGCTTTCTGGGTAAAGTGAATATTGCAATTATCGAAGCCTGCGATGTAAACGAGCGTGGCGAAATTGTTCCTACTACCGGAGTAGGCATTTCACCCACTATTGCTCGCCTTGCCGATAAAATTATTGTGGAATTAAACCATAAACACACAAAAGCACTCAGAGGTGTTCACGATCTTTACGAACCGCTCGATCCTCCTTACCGAAGGGAAATTCCTATTTTTAATGTGGATGACCGCTGCGGCACAGAATTTATAAAAGTTGATCCTTCAAAGATTATAGGTGTGGTTGAAACAAACCGTCCGGACGAAGTAGGTGGTTTTGCGGCAGTTGATTCCATTACTGCTAAGATTGGTGAAAACGTTGCCAATTTTTTGGCCAGCCAGATAAGAAGCGGTGAGATTCCTAAAGAATTTCTTCCTATACAATCGGGTGTTGGAAATATTGCCAATGCTGTATTGGCTTCATTAGGCACAAATCCTGATATTCCTCCTTTTAAAATGTATACCGAAGTAATTCAGGATTCAGTAATAGACCTTATGAAGAACGGAAACGTAACGTTTGCAAGTGGTTGTTCGCTTACCATAAGCCCTTCGGTTCTTGAGGAAGTCTATAACAATTTCGATTTTTTCCGGAACAAATTTATACTTCGTCCACAGGAAATATCCAATAACCCAGAAGTAATCCGCAGGTTAGGATTGATAACCATTAATACTGCTCTGGAAGCTGATGTTTTTGGAAATGTAAACAGTACTCACGTGCTGGGAAAACAAATGATGAATGGTTTAGGTGGTTCTGGTGATTTCACACGAAACAGCTTTTTCTCTATATTTACTTGTCCTTCGGTAGCTAAAGGCGGAAAAATCAGCGCTATTGTTCCAATGGTAAGCCATGTCGATCATAGCGAACATTCTGTAAAAGTAATCATCACCGAACAGGGTATTGCCGATCTCCGAGGAAAATCGCCTGTTCAGCGTGCACAAACCATCATCGAAAATTGTGTACATCCGAGTTATAAAGAAATGTTATGGGATTATATCAAACTCGCAGATAAAGTGCATACTCCGCAAACACTCTCGGCTTGTTTCGGAATGCATGTTCAGTTTGCCAAGACGGGCGACATGCGCGAAACCCAATGGGCAGATTATATTAGTTAATATCAGTCCATTGTTTTAAAAAAAACCATCCGAAATTTTTTGGGTGGTTTTTTGTTTTTATAACAAACTAAATTTACTATATGCGAAAAAGGCAATAGTAACCCAATGAAAGTGTTGGTATATTTGCTAAATTTTTGTACTTTCTCAATTTTGAAAATGAAAAAAAGGCTTCCCTAATTTTATTTGCAGTATTAAAAGCATACTATGAAAATTAGAATTTTGATTTTATTTGGATGGACCATCTTTATTTCCAATTATATGAGTGGAAATAAAGTGACGGATAGTCTTTTTTTGGTTTTGGATAAAGCTATCGAAAACAGGGGGAATTATTTACATACGAAAACGCAGCGTATCGAAATGCTTTCCAATATATTGCACAAATCAGCAAACCTTTCATATACCGTTCAGGATGGTATTTACAATGATTTGTATAACGAATATAGCTCATTCAATTATGATTCGGCTTTCTCCTATTCATTACATTTATTAAAAAATGCATATGCGTCTAAGAACGTCATGCTTATTAACAAAGCCCGGATAAAAGTGGGATTCTCTCTGCTCTCTGCAGGCTTATTTAAAGAAACCATTGATACACTTTACAACATTTCATTAAAGAACCTTCCGGATACCTTAAAGCTAGATTATTATTATTTGTTGGCAAGAACCTATTTTGATATGTCAGATTTTACGGGTGATTCCTATTATGCTCCTCTATATAATACGATTGGAAGACACATGCTGGACACAGCTTTGATGCTTTGCAATGATGGTTCTAAAAAGTATTTGAAATACAGCGGCCTAAAATATTTACGGAGCCGAGAAATAAAAAAAGCAAGGATAATTTATGAAAGGTTGCTGAAATTTCCTGACATGGATTTGCACGAATACGCGATTGAAGCATCCAGTCTGAGTTTTATTTACAGATTTGATAATGAACCTGATTTAGCAATTCAAATTCTTATAAAAGCTGCCATTGCTGATTTTATGGCATCTACAAAAGAAACGGTAGCCGTTCGGCAGCTCGCTGAAATTGTATATAACAACGGAGATATAGAACGGGCATACAAGTATGTAAAAGTGGCATTAGAAGATGCCCATTTTTATGGTGCCCGTCACCGGAAAATTCAGATTTCAGATATTCTTCCTAGTATTGAAGATCGTCAGCTGGAAATAGTTCAACATCAGCGAAAAACATTTTTAATTTATTCCTTATCCATCACATGCCTCTCGCTCTTGACCATTGTGTTTGGAATCATCATTTTCAGACAAGTTAAAAACCTTCGAAAAGCCAAAAAATATCTATCATTTGCAAACAAACGTCTGGAGGAATCAAACAAGCGCCTGGAAGAGGCTAACCTCATCAAAGAAGAGTATATTGGTCATTTTTTTAACACAATTTCGGAATATATTGACCGATTAGAAAAACTAAAACTCAATGTTGGCCGCAAAATAACTACCCGTCAGATGGACGATATCAAGGATATCATCTCGGCTATTGATATTAGAAAGGAACGGGAGGAATTCTATCATAATTTTGATTCCATCTTTCTGAAAATTTTTCCGCAGTTTATGCAAGAGTTTAATGATTTGCTGAAGGACGAACACATCTATACTGATTCAGGACAATTGCTTACGCCTGAAGTAAGGATTTATGCGCTTATCCGGTTGGGATTTGCTGATAATGACAAAATTGCCAAATTTTTAGGGTATTCTTTAAATACCATCTACTCCTATAAAACCAAAATAAAGAACAGGCTCAGGATTCCTGTTGAGGAATTTGACAGAAAACTCATGAAAATCAGAACTGGAAATTAGGATTTCCTAAGATAAATGAACCATATTTTTTAACCATATTTTATTTACAAGTGTTTTATTATCAACGTTAAGTAAATTTATAAGACTGTATTGTGGCTATAAAGATTGTACTAAGGCTGCTGTAAAATTATTTTCGTCATTAATTATTAAAGGTAAACGGGATTCCTAACCATGCTGATTTACCAAAAATAATTTATAAATAATGATGAAAACATTTTAACACTAACCTTAACTAAACAGCTTATGAGATAAAGCAAAACAGTACTACTATCAACAAGAAAATGAGAAATGTGAGAACAGCATTCCTCCACCCATAGTTTAAAAACTTAATTAATTATAAATTTATGAAAGAACCTTTTATATCTTTTAGGGTGAATGATTTTTTTCACTTAAAGAAATCATTCCCAATTATAAAACTAACAACATTTTTGCTTTTCATTTTTTGTTTGCAAAGTGAAGCCATTAGCAGTTCCGTAGGACAATTGCAGCAACAAAAAATAACAGGAACAGTTTCCGATGCGACAACCAACGAACCATTGGTGGGGGCCAGTATCATCATCGAAGGAACCACAAACGGGACAATAACAGATGCAAATGGGAAATATTTTTTGGAGGTATCTGGTCAAAACGCTGTTTTGGTTTTCTCCTATCTTGGGTATTTATCTGAAAAAGCTTCAGTTACAGGTAAAACGATTGTTGACATGAGTCTTATACCGGATGTTAAAAAACTTGACGAAGTAGTGGTTGTCGGTTATGGCACCATGCTAAAGAAAGATTTAACCGGAGCCGCAGCAAAAATTTCTGGCAAGGATTTAAATCAGGGACCTATCTCTAATCCACTTCAGCAAATAGCAGGTAAAGCGGCTGGTGTTAATGTTACCCAGGTAGGAAGTGAACCGGGTTCAGGATTAAGTGTAAGAATTCGAGGTATTACCTCATTAATCGGAGGAAATGATCCTTTGGTTGTGGTAGATGGTATCCAGGGAAATATGGATTTATTAAACCAGCTATCCCCAAGTGAAATTGAATCATTCGATATATTAAAAGATGCTTCTGCTACTGCCATCTATGGTTCAAGAGGCGCTCCCGGTGTTATTTTAATCACAACAAAAAAGAGCAAGGCAGGTAAATTTACGGTTGAATACAATGGTACATCTTCCATTGATGCTATTGCAAACAAACTAAAGATGATGTCTGCCGATGAATGGCGGATCCAACGTGCGGCTTGGAATGTGCCAGTTTCAACAGATCATGGCTCCAATACCGATTGGTATAATTTGTTAACCAAAACAGGCTCAACACAAAATCACACCCTGGCATTTGGCGGCGGAAGCGACAATTTCAATTATCGCATTTCAGGTGGAGCCATTTTACAGGATGGTGTTGTTCTTAACTCAAACAATAATAAATATCTGGGACGCATCACTGCTACTCAAAAAGCGTTTGACAACAGATTAACGCTTACCATGAACCTCAACAGCGAAGTTGAAAATGCCAGAAATAGTCCAGGCGGTGTGGGCCGTGCAGGGTATTTTTCCAATACCATCTCGAATGCCTATGAAGCAAGACCTACAGATCCTGCATTGAACCCTGACGGTTCATTTTTCTTTGATAAGTCTGTTTTTCAGTATATTAATCCTTATGCTGTCGCAAAAACTGTAACAAATGAGGTTCAGACCAATAACTTATTTGGCAGTTTCAGAGCCGACTACGAAGTAACAAAAGGGTTAACGGCAGGCTGGTTTGGAAGTATGCGCAAAGTGGACAGATATACAGGATATTATGCTCCTTATAGTTCAACCCTCGATGCTGCAAGAACGGCGAATGGATTGGCTAATATCGCTACCAATTTGCAGACTGAAAGGCTGCAGGATATCAGCCTTAACTACAAGAAGTCCATTGGCAGTCATAATTTCGATGGCATTGTGGTATATGAATGGCAAAATCAATTGTATCAGGGTAATTTTGTACAGGAACGGAATTTTCCTGCAGACATTACAACTTACAATGCACTTCAATTTGGTTCCAGTGCTCCTGCCTATGTCAATGGTGGCGACAGATCGTCGTACAAAAACGACAGAACCCTGGTCTCCTATCTGGGTCGCATAAACTATGGTTTTATGGATCGTTATCTATTAACTGTAAGTCTTCGACGTGACGGCTCATCTGTTTTTGGATCCAATAACAAATGGGGCAACTTCCCATCGGTGGCGCTTGCCTGGAAGATCAATGAAGAATCGTTTATGTCAAATGTAAAAGTGATCAGCACGCTTAAATTACGTGGTGGTTATGGTGTTACCGGCAATCAGCAAGGACTGGGTCCACAAAATTCACTTCAGCTGGTTGGAAGTTCAGGACAAGTTTACTTCAACGGTGGTCAGATTACCAATTATGGAGTTACCCAAAATGCCAATCCAGATTTAAAATGGGAAACTCGCTACCAGTCAAATATTGGTGTTGATTTCGGGCTCTTCGACAACAGGCTTACAGGAACTGTAGATGCTTATGATGCAACTACCAAAAACCTTCTGTTTAACTATAATGTACCTACCCCTCCATACCCTTATACAACCATGGTTGCCAACGTTGGAAGTATTTCTAACAAGGGAATAGAGGTAACAATCAACTACCAGGTAATTAAGACAAAAGATATAACCCTTAATATTGGTGGAAATGTTTCATTTCTTCAGAACAAAGTATTGGAACTTAGCGGTAGTTTAAATGGAACCGCTTTGAACAGCGATACTGTTTCATGGGGTAATTTTACCAATAACCTTGGCGCTCCAATCTACTTAATTAAAGGACAGCCGGTTGGTACTTTTAATATTATTCGGCACGATGGCATAGATGCAGCTGGTGCTGAAACGGTTGTGGATAGAAACGTCGACGGCAAGATTGATACTGGGGATAAAAGTCCCGATCGTTTTAATGAAGGATCTGCTTTACCAAAATACACTTTCTCGTTTACTCCAAACTTCACCTATAAAAATTTCGATATATCAATGGTTTGGAGAGGTTCGGGTGGTAACAAGATTTATAATTTCATCAATCAGCACTATAGTTTTTTTGAAACCCTTGGAAAATCTAACTTGCTGGAAAGTGCCACCTCAAAAGGGTTATTTACGTCAAAATACGGGTCTGATTTATGGTTGGAAGATGGATCGTTCATTCGTTTTGAAAACCTTACCATGGGATATCGTTTTGAAACAAAAAATTTAAAATATATCAGTGGTTTACGGGTTTCCTTTACAGCTAACAACCTTGCGCTGATAACAAAATATACTGGTTTAGATCCGGAAATCAACGTTAATGGAGCAAATGGATTTGGTACCGACGGAGGAATGTATCCTCGTACGAGAACCTTTGCAATTGGATTAAACGTCATATTTAAATAATTTAAACTTATTAGCTAATGAAAAAGATACTCTTAATAGCTTCATTTACTTTATTACTTTTTCAGAATTGTACTAAAGTTGACGAACATGTATACGATAAATATGCTTCCACCGAATTTTATGCTTTACCCCAGGGTGCTGATGCCGCGCTTGCCGGTGTTTACGCCCAAATTCCGGGTAACTGGGGTGGAAAAGGCTATTTTGGGGCAGATCAGGGCTGGTCTGACCTGAACATCATGACTTCTGACGAGGCAGTTGTACCTCATCGCAATACAGGCGACTGGGAACTGAATTATGCACACCTTTATATGCGTGAATGGTTACCCAGCGAAGCGTATATATGGACGGTATGGCAATGGCTATATAACAATGCCATTTTCTCGGCCAATTTAGCGGTCGATCAGTTATCAAATGCAAAAGCCGCTCCTTCAAAAATAGCTGAGGCAAAAGTTTTACGTGCATTTTTTTATTATTTGGCCATCGATGCTTTTGGTGATGTACCATTTTTTACAGATAATAATTTGCCACCTTCAAGCATTCCACAAGCAAAACGTGCTGATGTATATAAATTTATTGTTGATGAATTAGTGGCAAACATTGATCAGCTTCCTACTCAAAAAGGGGGTAACTATTACGGCAGATTTAACAAGATGTCAGGTTATGCTTTGCTCGCAAAAGTTTATCTTAATGGTGAAGTATTTACAGGAACTCCTAAATATACAGGTTGTATTGCTGCCTGCGACAAAATTATCAATGAAGGAGGTTATTCATTGCATCCTGGAGCTGCCAATGTTAGCAGTCCATTGGGATATAAATATTTTGAATTGTTTGGAGATGTTTGTCCCGATGATGAAACCATTCTTGCTATCCCTATTACTGTTGACGTAGTAGGTAGAAATATAGCAACTGTGCGCAGTTTACGCAGCACTGACGGTGCTTTGCTAGTTGCATCGGGTGTGGGTTCATGGAATGGAACTGTCATTCCTCCCGATGTGATTGCCAAATTTGATCCTAAAGACATACGGATACAGCAATTCAGATATGGGGCTACTCCAAATGGCCCTAAACCAGCAGGATATTTGATTTACGACAATGAGCTAATTAACATTGAAAACCCAGGCGCTAAGCCTAATGATGGTGCTAGAAGTCAAAAATGGCTTCCTGCAGCGCCAGCAAATGGAGGAGGTTCTTCTAACGACTTCGCAATCTATCGTTATGCCGACATCCTTTTAATGAAAGCAGAATGTTTTCTTCGCACGAATGGAAGCAATGGTGATGCCAATAGTTTGGTTACTCAGGTGAGGGTTCGTGCAGGACTTTCGGCTTTGCCGGCTCCACTTACACTAAAAAATGTTTATGATGAACGTGGATTTGAACTGACCTGGGAAGGCTTTCGTCGTCAGGACATGATTCGGTTTGGTACTTTTACACAACAACATGGAGGTGGGCTTGCGCTTGATGGTAAAACACTTAATGTGGTAGTTCCCGCTGTGGATGACCATTTTAAATTGTTCCCAATACCAACAAACGCAATGAATACAAACAGTTTGTTAAAACAAAATCCAGGATACTAGTTTAACTAATAATTATTAACAACATAAATATGAGTTTTATGAAAAGATTACTAAATAAACTTTTTTTCATAAGCACTTTATTGACACTAGCTTTAGTAGGCTGTAAAAAGGAAGAAACCCCAACCGTTTTAAAAGTGGTTACGTTTCCTTCTTCTTCTGCCCTCAAATCTACTGTCAGTTCAGTGACTTTGGCAGCAACCGATTCTGCATCTTCAACCAGTACTATGGATTTATCCTGGCCTGCAGTAGACTATGGTATCCCTACAGAGGTTACCTATACCTTGTATTTTGATATTCCTTCCGATACCGTCGGATCTGCTCCATGGGGAAAAGCTGTTAAAACAGTAGTTGGCGTCGATGTATTAAAAAAATCCTTCACTACAAAAGCGCTGAATACTATTGCCTTACAATTAGGCTTGCTTCCCGACCAAACAAGTCAGTTGGTAATACATGTTGAAGCCTTTGCTGACAGATCGGTATATTCCAATGGCGTGGCACTTTTGGTTAAACCCTACAAGCCTTATGTTAAACCTGTTGATTTGCCAATTAAGTATTTATATATTGCAGGCGATTTTCAGGGGTGGAATATCAACGGAGCTATTCCTTTGGCGTCAACCATTAAATCAAATACGAAATTTGAAGGGTATATTTACATTAAAGCTGGAGGAACCTTCGAATACAAATCGTATGCCGAACTAGGTAACTGGAACTCTGAATCATATGGAGATGCCGGTGATGGAACAACGGGTATTTTACATAGAGCCATGTATGCAGGTGGTAATTTTAAAGCTCCCAAAGCAGGCTATTATGAAATCGGAATTAATATCCCCGATAGTATCTGGAAACAAACAGCTACCACTTGGTCAATCCTTGGTGATGCCACTCCAGGTGGATGGAGTACCGATACACAGCTGACATATGATGTTGACAAACAGGTATGGATGGTTAAAGCCGATATGAAAACCGCCGGTTCATTTAAATTCAGAGCCAACAATGATTGGAAAATTGATTTTGGCATTGATGCTAATGGCAAACTTGCTTACGCCGACAATACATTTTTCGGATATACGGATGGGATTAACAATATAACAGTACCTGCTGATGGGAATTATACTATAACGCTTGATCTGAGTCATGCAGGGGCGTACACGTATTCTGCAATAAAAAATTAACGGATTGCTTTTACAATATCTGCGATTTGGAATCTTTGAAAGAGATTTGGATCAAAAAACTTTCAAAGATTTCCTAATCGTCTGATTTGATCAGTGAAACGATCTTTTAATCTTAATTAAATAATTTTCGAATGAAGATTGACTTTTTAAAAGACGCAAATATTATGAGCCGACTCTCACTTCTGTTGATGTTTTGGATGATAATGAGTTGTTCCAAAAATGCTGATTCAACACCAAAACCAATTTCAAATCCTTCTGCTGATCCAACTCAATACGGAACACCCTTTAACGGAGTACCTGATAACCGGGATGCTTCTATATACCAGGTAAATATGCGTAGTTTCAGCGCTACACGAGATTTCAAAGGAGTTACCAACCGGCTTGATAACATTAAAGCGCTAGGGATCAATGTTATTTATCTTATGCCTATTTATCCCGTGGGTCTACAAAAATCAATTAATTCACCTTATTGTGTGAAGGACTATAAGTCCGTTGGAACTGAGTTTGGATCGCTTACAGATTTAAGGGCACTAATCGATGGAGCTCATAGCAGAAATATGGCCGTAATACTCGATTTTGTTGCCAATCATACCTCGTGGGATAATGCCTGGATAACAACAAATCCAACATGGTATCTTCACGACACCAAGGGCAATATTGTAAGCCCTAATGGATGGTCGGATGTGGCTCAATTAGATTTTACAAATCAGGAAATGAGACTTTCATTAATAAAAGCCCTGAAATTTTGGGTGTATACTGCCAATTGCGATGGTTTTAGATGCGATTATACCGATGGACCTCCAGTTGATTTCTGGAAACAAGCGATCGATACCCTAAAAAATATTACTACTCATAAACTATTAATGCTGGCCGAGGGAACCCGCATTGGAAACTATTCAGCCGGGTTTGATTATAATTTCGGATTTAATTTCTTTGGTACTTTAAAAGGTATTTTTAGCAACAATGCTTCAGTAACTCAAATTGATAACTTAAACACATCAGATAATACCGGAACTTCCGGAGGCCAGCAAATGGTTAGGTATACCACCAATCACGATGTGAATAGTTCTGATGGTACTCCCTTTGATCTTTTTGGCGGAAAAACAGGATCGATGGCAGCCTTTGTTGTAGTTGCGTATATGAATAGTGTGCCCTTTATTTACAATGGGCAAGAAGTAGCTACTCCCTTTAGATTGACGTTCCCTTTTACATCAACCACCATTGACTGGACGATTAATGCGGACATAACAACCGAATACACCAAAATATTAACCTTTAGAAATAAAAGCACAGCCATAAGACGTGGTGCATTGACTTCATACAGCAGCAGTGATGTTTGTGCTTTTTCAAAAACTTCTGAAACCGAAACCGCACTGGTGTTTTCAAACCTAAGAAATGTAACTATTAATTATACCGTTCCGGCAACACTTTCCGGCACTGTTTGGAACGATGCATTTGATGGTTCTACCATAACCCTGGGTTCCAAGCTTCCTTTGCAACCTTATTCATACCTGATATTAAAAAATAAATAAGAATCATTTACTTATAAGTTTTGAATATTAATGCTTTATAAGAATATATATTTTGATAAAAATCATTTAAAACATACAAATTGGTAGTTTGTATTTTCTCAATTAGTCTGTTTGGTTAAGCTTTTCCAGGGAGTAAAATCCCTGGAAAGCTTTTCTTAAAAATCGTGTTTTAGTTATATCTCCATTTTATTGAAATCAAATTTTTCCCCTCTCGCTTGATGACGTAACAACTGACTTTGACAAAAACAAATATCAAACTAATTCAATTACCGCGGATGAGTTCAATAAATAAATACTAAATTACTCAGCTTATAGCATATAAAACAGCGCCAATGAGCCTGAATGGTCAAATGCAGAAACTAAAAGAAGTGTGCAAGGGATGGGTTAACTATTTTAAATACGCCAATATCCCCGGAAAACTCAAGGATTTGGATGGTTGGATATGTAACCGCATACGATATTGCATTTGGCGCGACTGGAAACGTCCGGAACGAAAGCGCAAGAAGCTGATTCGCCCTGGAGTAGAACAAAAGATGGCTTATCAATGGAGCCTATACCGAATGGGGGATGGGCTAATTTTTTATTTTGTCATTTATACAAGACATTATACAATCCTGTTTCTCGTTCCATAAGTGCATCGCTCCTCCATTACAATTTTTATAATCCTTGCAATTTAAACAAATACCGGTTTTTGTCCATTGTCGATTACGCATAATCTCAAATCGGTTATCCCAAACATCCAAAAACCTATCATTGTAGATATTACCTTGCACAAAATTTCGATTAATGTTTGGACAAGCCGATATTGAACCATCAATTAAAATCGAAGCTATATTTATCCCGGCACGACAAAAGAAATATGAATCCCGAACTTTCTTCTCGTAATCTCCAACATACGATTCGCAACTGAATTTTATATCAATCCTTTTATCAACCCTTGATTGAGCAATGAAATTCATTAATTGTATTAACTGCTGATTTGTCAATTGCAAATCATTATTATTTGCAGCTCTCCCGATTGGGGCTATTGTAAATAGTCGCCATGCCTTAACACTTTTAGAAATTAAGAAATCTTTGAACTTAGATAACTCGTTTATATTTTTAGAATTGACACACGTTACAACATCATAAAATAACCTGTTGGTTGATGAGATTAATTCCAAGGCTTGTAAAGCATTACTAAAACTATGGGTATTTAATCGTAACCAATTATGAGAATCCTCAAATCCATCAAGGCTTAAAGTAATCGCTCCCATTCCTGCTGAAAGCAATTTTGCGTGTATGTCAGAATTATAAGCAAATCCATTTGTTACAATACCCCAACGAAATCCGTTTTCTCTTAAAATCTTACCGCATTGGGACAAATCATTACGAAGCAATGGTTCGCCGCCGGTTATTACAACAGTTATTGAATCTGGTTTATAGGAATCTTTTAGTGGTAAAATTGAATTAATAAAATCCTCAAATGGCATATCCTTAACTTTTGAATCTGAATCACAATCTGAACCACAATGCAAACACTTTAAATTGCACCGCCTAGTACATTCCCAAAATAAATAGCTTAACTCATGGATTTGAGCCTCATTTATCCTGAAACGATTGTGAAAGTATTGTGAAATCCTACTTAGCATCTAATCTTACGTTAAGAAATGTTGATTCATTAATGATTTTTACGATAGTGTCTTTGGGCAAAAACATTCCATTTTTGGTAGAATCTACATCCTCGAATTTTAATTTATACTCTGTATCTCTCGATGTATAAATTTTAAAACCACCGATGCTATCTGTCATCTCATATTGCGGATGATTTTCAATTGAAACTTTAATCCCGGTAATCGGAATATTGGTAGTTTTAGATTTTACAAATCCTTGAATATATACATCCATGCCCATATCATGAGGTGTGCCGTAACAAGCCTGAAAAACAAATAATGATGATGATAGGCTCAATGCGCCGTAAATCTTTCTTAAAATTTTCCTTTTTCTGTCAGTAAGCTTCATTTTCATATTTTTCAAGTTTAATATTACTTATCAATGTGCGCTGTTTAATTGCTGGCAACGTTGGTGCTATGGTTCGAGCCGATTTCGTAGCAATTTCTTATCAAGATACAACAAAGTTTCATAGGTGGGAAAACCTTGAGACCACTATTGCAAAGGCAATTAACTACTGCGCATGTTGAACTAAATCCCACAAGCGGGATAGCTTGTCCTCCGATTGGTAAGATCAAAAATAATATTATTTTATCCTTTTGAAAGACTTTTAAATTTTATTTGTATTTTTTATAGACAAAAGACCTTTGCTTTGGGTTAGTAATAAGATAAAGATAACCAGTTATTTGCAAACAGAACACGTGTTAAAGTTTACTTTATTGTTGTAGTTTAGTGGCTAAAATCAAAATGAATTATTACTTCTCAAATATAACTTCAGGATATTTTCTTGATAAGTCTTTAATTTTAGTGGTTGTTACACCTTTTAAATATACATTAAAAAAAGTTCGCAAACATGAAGCCTCAACCTGTAAACCTCGTCGTTCACCAATTGACCCCAGTGCGCCAAATAATCTGGAAACAAAACGTTCCTTCAATAGGGCGTCATCTGTGAAATTGAAATGTCGTGCACCTCTCAGATAAATCCATACACGACTAGTTGGCAAGCGATTGTAAATAGTATCAATGTTTGATTTAATCCGATTACTTAGCGAATCCGATTCTTGGCTGTGGTCGGCTAATAAGAACATAAAAGGTATATTCACGCATGTTTGTATTAAACTTCCAAATGGTTGCCCATCAATATCAACACCTGCTTTGCATCGTTGGTCATCTCGACAGAATTGGAGGGCTGTTGCTCCTCCAAAAGAATGTCCAAAAATGCCAACTTTATTTAAATTCAACCGATGATAAAATTGGTTTGAGGAATCGTTTATGTTTAGCTGTTCAAGTTTGTTTAATATAAAATGCGTATCTTCTGACCAAATGGTTACCAAATGATTCAACAAATGGGTACGTTCTTCAGAAGGATCAGCATCTCCAGGATTACCTTGCCAATTTCTTGTAATTACTCGTCCATCAGAAAATACAACAACAAAAGTACTATAAGGAGAATCGGAACCAACTACAATATAACCATGGCTTGCCAAATCTTCTGCTATGGTTGTATAGTCTATTGCCAATGCTCCTATTCCAGATTTCATTATCACAATCGGATATTGAGCCTGCTCTGGCGAGAGTTTTGAATTCGCAATACTATGAGTATATACTTTTGTCAAATCGGTGGTAATGAAATTAGATAATAGGAATCCTTGTTTTTGTGCAACAGCTTTACGCCAATCAGTGGGAAGATAATTATTAATTAATCCATATCTCGTTTTTGAAGCAGGATACCACACCCAGATAAATAATTGGCGTTTAACATTAGGTGTTTGCGCCAAGCTGTCAATTCTCGTACTATCTGTCCAATCAAAAGTAGTTCTGCCAATGGAAAAGTTTCCCGTTGGGGCTGGTAAAATCATTTTATTATTATGCTCTATCCAAAACGAAAATAATGTAATACTAATAATTACAATGACAGCTAACACACCAAAGAGAACAATTTTACCAAAAATATTAAATGGTTTTTTCATTTTTATTTAGTTTTTGGATATTATTTCAAATTCTTAACCAACTTTTAAGTTTAGTGAGCCCGTATTTACCACAAGAAAAGTGTCCTTTTATTTCCGGAATTATTGTCCTTTTATTTCCGGAATACTCAATTGACGGCAAAGCCTTTTTTTCATAAACTTTTTGTAGGATTTTTAAATTATTATTTCAAAACGAGAAAATATAGATTTTATTTCCATGGATGGTTCGCAACTTATTTTTTTGCCTTGTTGCTAGCGCTAGCAAGTATAGCCAGTAAGGGATTACGGAGCGGCGTTCCTATTATCCGAGAAGAAAGATTGATGCGGTTGATGAACGTCGTAAACCATTTCAAGCCATATTGCACCATGGTGGCAATTTTACAGATGCAACTAAATAAGCACTTTTGTATTATTGATAACTGAAGTTTCGGAGATGTTATAGTATTGATAGGCAGGCGTATAAATATTTGCCACAATTTTCATTAAATTATTGATTATTAACTAAATAAAGTATGTAAAAAGTTGCATATTTCGAGTTAAATTGTTAATTTTAAATC
>JBBQTB010000051.1:0-30220 GCA_038213375.1 Bacteroidales bacterium
TGTCGTATTGTCAAAGATCGTTTACGTTGTCACAAGCTTGGGTTCGATGACCTGATCATGGAACTTGCCTGTGGGTTACATAATTTCAGGTTAACCCTGAAAAATAACGAGTTAAAAATTTAATCTATATAATGTCTAATGCTTTTTGGAAATAAGGAAATAAAAAAGGGACAATTATTTAATTTCGAAAATATTGAAAAAAAAACAAGCATAAAATCAGCAGTTTCAGGGAATGATTATGCAGTGATCTTAAGTGGAGGCAATGAAACTAGATTTAGGAATGACTGTGCCGCTTTCTATTCAGCTCTAAAGGCCATATATGGATATACCGATGATAGGATATTTGTGTTGGTTGGAGATGGGAGTAATTATGGTTCGGTAGTAAATGATTATGCCGCAACACTTTCAAACATATCCACTGTTTTTACTACACTTGGCAGCAAAATTACTTCTAATGACAGGTTAGTTGTATTTGCAATGGATCATGGAGGACAAAATTCAGGAAATAATGTTTTTATGTGTTTACAAAATAATGAACTCCTCCCTGATTTTATTTTGGCCGATGAAATTAATAAGATTAATGCAAGCTCCATTACTGTTATCATTGGATCTTGCAATAGTGGGGGTTTCACCGATAATTTATCTAAAGATAAGAGAACTATCGCTACAGCATGTAAGTATGATGAATCGTCTTATTCAACAGCCGACAATTTATATGATGAGTTTAACTATCATTTTATTTCAGCCATTTTGGGTAAGACCCCTTCTGGCAGTTTAGTTAATGGCGATGAAAATGGCGATGGAAAAGTTTCGCTTAGAGAAGCATTTTATTATGCGAAAGGTCACGATGCAACCAAAGAAGCTCCGCAGTATAATTCTCGTCCCGCTCTTTTGGGTAAAACAACTACCTTAAATAGCAACAATGCTACTACTAATGCTCCTTCTGCCATTACCTATAATTTAGATTTCAATTATAATGGAGGGGATAGAAGTTTATGTAATCCATTCAAAGTTAATCCTGAATTATTTCATTATGCTTGGGATGTGAGCCATGGTTCGCCAAAAGTTCACCAGCAATATCAATTAGCCTATATGGAAGCAATTGCCAATGATTTTACAGATATAAAAGGAGAAGGCATTTTTATTGGCTTCAAATTTTTCGGCGGGCATAAATATTCTATATTACTATCGGGCGATGACACTTATGAAGGGACAATACCAGGAGGATATGCTAATACTGTTTTTTTAGCTGCTAAAGCCGCAAATGGACTAAATATTGCAGCTTATTCTGATTGCGATAAGGAAAAAACACCTGCATGCACGAGCAGTAAAACATTATATGATAGTTTTGGGCCTGATGGTGTAATACCTAATAGATTGGCGAATGTATCTTCTGACCAAATTTATTTTAACCCAGATGAAAAATTCGATCAATTGTGGTTATATGCATATCAGCGTTCTATACCTGCCACGGGAGCAGTTTATCTATCTAACTCTGCAATTACTGATTATGGGGTATCTGTCCCTGAAACTGATGAAGCCAAAGTTTATACACCGGGCACAACACCAAATATGGTATGCTGTAATCAGGAATTACCAGCCGCAGGAGGTACCCCATCAAAAACAATTGGAACGAATATTTCTGGCTCATTTCAATGGAGCGCTAGTAATGATAACGTAAGTTGGTCGATTATTTCAGGAGCAACTGGTAAAGATTATCAAATTGGATCAATTGTACCACCAAAATATTATAAACGGATGACAACTGATGGAAGTTACGAGAGTAACATCATCACAATTAGCAAAGCAGCTCCTATTCCATTACCTAATGTAATTTGTACACCAGGTAGGCAAATTGGATGTAATTCCACAAATTGGCAAATATCTCATGGAGATCCAATATATGGCAGTGACACAAACATTGGCTCAATAGTTAAACTTAAATGGGGTTTTGAGCCTAACTTAATTAATCCTTATAGAACATCAGATGGAATATTTACTAGCTATAATTTTAAAAAAGGGAAACAATATATAATATCATTTTATATTTATACAACTTCCTATCAATCTTGCGAAAATGCTCTTCTAGTAAAAGCAGTTAGTGGATTAAATATCCATCCTGGAGATAACAAAGTAGTAAACACAACAGCTGATAAATCAGAACAAATTTTTTCAGGAAATGGCGAAGATAATAAATGGACAAAAATGACTCTAACATATACACCAAATGATGATTATGAAAAAATATGGATTTATCCTTCACAAAAATGGTCTTGTTATAGCGGTACTAATTGGAAATATGCAATTGGTAAATTTGCAATTATGATTGATGTGAATACGATCGGTCCACTCATATTTACACAATCAACTTCTGAAGAAGGCAAAAATATTGCCACATCAGGCAATGTTACTCTAAATTCGGGTATTAATGTAAGTTTTATTGCCGATGAAACAATAAGTTTAAAACCAGAATTTAATACTAAACCTGGTACTTATTTTTCGGCAAAAATTGCTGATATTTACACCGAATGTTATAATTCAAATGAGATAATCTATAAGTCTAGCGATTTTCCTCCATATTCTGAGTTCGAACATTTTACGCCTTCAAGTAAAACATCAACGATAGATACTGAAAACAAAAAAGGAACCGTTGAAATTTTAGTTTATCCAAATCCTAACAATGGCGAGTTTATTGTAGAATTATCAGGTGTTTCAAATATTATAACCATCGAATTAGTTGATTTATCTGGCCGTATTTTGTTTAGAAAAGATAACATTAATAAAAAGTCGACGGATGTAAATATTAGCTATATGCCATCAGGTACTTACTTTATTAAGGTTATAACCAAAGATAGTTCTTATATGAAGCATATTATTAAAACTTGAAATTCTTAATTCTTATGAAATACAAAAACTTTATACTTCTTGCGGTAATGATCGCTCTTTGCATTCAAAATTCATGCGAAAAGAATACCCCTGATTCTCTTTCAGTTCGATCCATTTTGTATACCGGATGTAATAAGCTTAAATCAGATCATGCCACATCTAAATCGGACGATTGCATTAAATATCAGTTTATTGATAACAAGTATTTAAAAATTTCGAGAAGCAATGTGTCTTTTAATTGTGCTACGGATAGCTTAGGGATTGATTTAAATCAAAAAAATAATTCCATTGTAATTACGGAAACAGGTCGTTTTTCAAGAGCTGCAAATTGCAACTGTTTAAACGATTTTGAATACACCATTGGCCCACTTGATCAAAAAAGCTATGCCATATCAATACACGAGGATCATGGAGGCAGTATGACTTTTTATATTGATTTAACCAAAAACACTGAAGGTGAGTATTGTGAAACAAGAACCGGATATCCTTGGTATTAAAATTATATCATGCATAAAAAAGGACAGTAAGCTCCTTTTTTATGCATGATATTTTTTTCACAAACGGCCTCTTTTTTTTAATCCATATCAGTTTTAACAGGCTTGTCAAATTTTAAAGTATTCTTTTCTGTCACTTTCTTTTTGTAATATCAAGTTTCTCCTTTTTTACAACCGTATTAATATTGGCTATACTTAACAGGCTGGAAAACAAAAACTCAGTTCTCCATCGTTTATCTTTATTCTCTTCAATATTCGTATACAATTCGGGGTATTTATCCCTGTACTTTTCTGAGAACCACATAACACATGCAGGATATTTTTCAGCTTCATTTTCCTGGGCATGTAGCCATTTCCCATCTTCGCCCAACGATTCGCCATGGTCGGAAAGGTAAATCATGCAGGCATTTAATGTCTGGAGCTGAGCAATTACTTTGCTTAGGAAATAATCGGTAAATACAATTGTATTATCGTATGAATTAATCATCTCAGTTTTATTATCCGACGAAACATTTTTTGTTTTCAAAATGGGTTTGAAGGCTGCAAAACTATCAGTAAAATGATCATTATACCACCAGTGGCTTCCAATGGTATGCAATACAATCAACTTTTTTTGTGCAGGTAATGTTACCAATTTTCTCAAATGAGTTAAAATATCAGTATCAAGCCATTTCTTATTAAAAGTATATACCGAATTGGCAGGATTAACATAAATAATCGCTTGATTTTCTTTTGCAAATGGCATATAACTTGGAGCTGGTTCCTGGTTCGCAACCCAACTTGTAAAATAGCCACAACGGTTAAAAATACTAATGAACGATTGTTCCTGAATCGCCGGCTTATGATTCGCGCTATCCGAACGAGTGAGAAAATGAGGTAAACTGGCATTGGTATGTGTCCACTCCGAAAACACATTGGCATAACTAATTACATGTAACTGCTCCAAATTTGGATTTGTGTTTCGGGCATATCCATTCAGTTGCATATGGTCGGCCCTGCAAGCCTCGCCAATAACCAACACTATAGTTAATGAATCGGCATTGGAAGTGGCATCTATTCCGGTTTTTTGTCTTGGTTGGTCACAGCTTTGTAATTGAGACAGATACATATTACTTACATAATATAAACTGAAAGGCAGCCTTTGCCAAACAGAATTGTTTCGTTTATAATTTGCTGTGTATACCCCCAATGCAAAAATCAGAATTACAATCAGTTCAATCTTTTTAAATTCGAACGTAACATATTTAAAGCGGTAAATGATAGCAAAAACAGAAATAAAAAACGAAATCAGAACATATAATATAAAAGGAAAAGAAACCACATCCATCGAAGTACGAATATCATTATGGAGAGCAGCATCTATAATAGAAGTTGTAAATGTGAGGTTTTGAAAATAAACGAAATACGAAACGGCAGCGGACAATAAAACAATCAAAGGGAATACAGCTGCAAATAGGTATTTGTTTATGGCTATGAGATAACAAAGAACGAGGATGCCCAAACCAACTATAGAAAAGTGAATGGTGTTTAAAATTAAGTCGAATATCCCATTGATTGGTACATGAATATAATTGGAAAGCGTAAAGCCTAAACTGATAAATAATGAACAAAGAACAGAATAGGTTCGGAATTTTAATTTGTGTTGTTTGAACATACTTTAAAATATATATTGAGCAAAAATAGTTCTAAATGGACAATATCTTAATTTTGGAAAAGAAAGATATTGGTATTCTTTATTCCATTGGCCGTAATCGCACGTATTCTTTGTCATAACAAAAAAGAAATATTTTTTTTGCTAATGGCCCCCGATAAGCGTATAACTAGTCCTAAAAAAAGTTTACAGATTAATACTTAAGTCCTAGGATGGATTTACATTGAAAATCCACATATTTTTATAGTATTGATCGCTCTTTGCATTCAAAATTCATGCGAAAAGACACCCCCCGGCAAGTGCAGGTTATAAAGTTGAAGGTGGCTAAGCATAGCGTCCCGCTAAGCTTGCTATTTCCGGCTTCCAGCCGCAACAAACAAAATTACAGTGCATAAAAAAGCGGTACAAAGCAAAAAGCATATATTTGCACCATGCCAACAAGGATAACAGCATTTACCCGATAGTCGTAGTTTTTCCGGACTGCTCCGTTCAATACTACGGAAACTACGGAATTTTACCGTATACCACCAGATAGTTAGTGTTTTGACGAAAATGAGTGTATTTGTAAGAAAAGATATAGCTATGAAATTAGTACAAGTACAATATTGATAGATAAATATTTTGGTAAAGCACTGAGGAAAGTATAAATGATATTAGAGTGATCAGAGTAAATAATTTAAGCAATCTATCTTTTACTTTTATTATCTGATATCGCTCAATCTAAGTAAATATTATCCATTGAAATAGAACTAAAAGAACATATAAATCTTTAAATTTGTAGGAGATAAAAAAATGGAAATTATGAACGTAGTCGAAAAAAGAGATTTTATCCACAGCCATTTGCACCAGGCAGATGAAAAGGTAATTAATGAATTCTACGAAACGCTTCGTAAAGAAGAAGTCTTAAAGAGAAAGCTAACAAGCAGGGCTGAAAAATCGGAAAACGATATTCATTCCGGCAGGATATTCTCCAGGACTGAGGTCAAAGAGAGAACCAATCATATTGCCCGGTAATGAAGCTTGTTTATACAGAACAGGCAATTGCCAGCCTTGAAGAAGCATTAGAGTTTATAACCCCAAAGATCTCTTATGAAAAATTAATGAAAATCAGGGATCATATCTTAGACGAGGCAGATACATTGTTGTTGCACCCTTTAAAAGGGCAGAAAGAACCATTTTTGGAACATCTTGGATTAGGACATCGCCGGTTAGTTGAAAGCCATTACAAAATAATATACAGAGTTGTTGGTGAATATATTTACATTACAGACATTTTTGATTCCAGGCAAGCCCCTGATAAAATGAAGGGATAACCTATTTTACCCACACTATTTTATTCAACAATAATCCTCAATAACCCGGCAAGCCCAAGCATCCGGCTTCCAGCCGCAACAAACAAAATTACAGTACACAAAAAGGCGGTACAAGGCAAAAAGCATATATTTGCACTATACCAACAGGTTATCGATTAAATTTGGCCTGAGACCATGTGGTAGTGATTTAACGGGACGCTAAGCCAACCGACGATATTTTTCCTGGTACTTTTCTGAAAACCACATAACACATGCAGTATATTTTGAATAAGATTCATTTTTAAAAATCAAACAAAACCCTTTGAATTTTGTTAGATAAAATGTTGTGATTGAAAAACAACATGGTTAACAATGAACAGTAATTTATAACTTCCTGCTACATGATTAATTCATCAAATTTAGCTAAAAGCATAGGGTTAGTAACCAATTTAATGAATGATAAAGACAGAAAGCCTATTCCAAAATTAATTACCGAATTTACAACATTGGCTTTTCAGCAGCGGTGTATTCCCCGACATTATTTTTCTCGTTATGTTTATAAGAAAGAACGACAAAATATTTTTGATTTTCTGCCAAGCAATTTTCTTGGTAAAATGAAGGCTAAATTTAACGATCGGGAAGTAACAGAAGTTGTTGAAAATAAGTTATATTTCAATTTTTTCTATAGCCAGTTTGGTGTCAGCTTGCCGAAAATACTGTTATATAATCATAAAAAAATGTTTATTCTTGGAGATCGCAGTTTTAAAATTAATAACTCCGAGGATTTTCGCTTGCTTTTGATAAATTTGATTCCTAATCACAATTCTGAAGGCTCAATCTTCATTAAAAGCACTTACGGAACATACGGTGGAGAAAAGGTTTATAAGATTACATCCGAACAGTTATCCAAAAACACCGATCTGATCAAAACTCTATATCAGGAAATATCAAACGGAGGTTATCTATTTCAGGAAACGATCCGGCAACATCCCTTACTGGATAAATTAAACCCATCATGCATCAATACAATCCGTTTCGATACTTTTATTGACCGAACGGGGAAAATTGAAATTATATCAGCTCATATCCGTATGAGTATTAATAATTTACATGTTGATAATATTGGCTCAGGAGGTTGTGCAGTTGCTATAAATCTGGAGACCGGACGACTTAAAAAATATGGATATATGCCTTTTAATAGAAGTGGAGGTAAACTTCTAACAGAACATCCGTTAACAAAAACGATTTTCGAAAATTTTGAAATACCTCATTTTGAAATGGCAAAAGAGATGGTAATAAAAGCTGCTTCATTTATGCCAGGATTAAGGCTCATTGGATGGGATGTTGGCATAGGTGTTTCAAAACCAGTTCTTATAGAAGGAAATTCAGATTATGATATTAGCGGAAGTGACCTTATGTATGGAGGATATGGTGCCAATCCCGTTTTTAGAAAAGCACTTGAAGAAATGGATTCTCAGTAATCTAAACTGCTTGATATATTTAAAATTTAATCCATAGGGATTACAACTTTACATTGCAATAAACACACAGGTTGTAGTCATACAATATCATTGAGAATAAGAAACAATATTGAATAGTAATCTGTATTTTTATTTCAACTGGTAGCTAAATATCAGATATCAATTATATTGAACCATAAAAGCATTTTTCTTTAAATTAAAATGACATATTCGGATACAATATTCTTATATAAACTTCTTTATTTTGACGAACATCATTATTTGTATGTCCAATTTAACCGAATAATATTACGAAACGACTCACTGTTTCAATTTCAGCAATATTTTTTGTAGTGGGATTCTTTGCACTAGTTGAATTACAATCATGTAAACACGACCTTATTGCACCAAATGGGCAGGAAGCAACTTCCCCAGCTAAAACCCTACCTACAACTACAATAGCAACACTTTATGGAGCAACACTTTATGCCAATAATTGTGCTGGTTGTCATGGCGTCTTAGCTTCTTCGACTAAGCGTGGGGTTACTTTATCACAAATTCAAAATGGTATTACCTCTGTCAGTGGCATGAAATCCCTTTCCTCATTGTCTGCAGCCCAAATTCAGGCAATTGCAGATGTCCTAAAGACAACTACCCCAAATGTAACTCCTACTCAAACTCCTACTGATGCGATTACTCTCTATGCTAATAATTGTGCAGGATGTCATGGAGCACTGGCTTCATCGGCTAAACTTGGGGCTACAGTATCGCGAATACAAAATGGTATCAATTCAGTAAGTGGGATGAAATCCCTTTCTTCATTGACATCTGCCCAAATTCAGGCTATTGCAGGCGCTCTTGCATCAACACCAATGCCTACTGACGGAGCTTCGTTATATTCTATTAATTGTGCCAGCTGTCATGGTATCCTTGCTACTTCTCAACTGGGAGGGTCGTCCGTTTCCAAGATTGAGAGTGCTATTCGCGATAAAAGTCAAATGAATTATTTGTCTACATTAACTTTAATACAATTACAGGCCATTTCTGGAGCTCTTGCTAATGTAAAAGGAGGTAGTGATTAATATAATTTTCATAATTATTGATGGTCGTTGATATAATTTTTACAGACTAATCTAATAGCAAGTAATTTGCGAACAGATTAGAAAATTTCAATTTTTAAAAGAAAAAATCCCGATAATTTTGTTCCCAGGATTTTTTAAAATATTATTCAAATAATTTTCTAACTCGCTCCATCGCTTCTATTACGTTGGCACGTTCAGCAAAGGCCGAAAAACGGAAATATCCTTCTCCTGAGGGACCGAACCCGGCACCAGGAGTTCCAACTACATTGATCTCTTGTAAAAGCTTGTCGAAAAACTCCCACGATTTCATGTTATTCTTGGTCTTAACCCACACATATGGCGCATTTATCCCTCCAAAAACTTTAAACCCTAACGAGGTAAGACTTTGATTCATAATACGCGCATTTTCGAGATAGAAATTAATTACCTCCTTTACTTCTTTTTTGCCTTGTTCACTATAAATAGCTGCAGCGGCCTTTTGTACCGGGTAAGACACTCCATTGAATTTCGTAGTATGTCGACGCATCCATAACGGTTTCACCTGATGAGCATTTCCAATGCTGTCATAAGCTACAAGTTCTGAAGGAATTACAGTAAAAGCGCAACGGACACCAGTAAAACCAGCTGTTTTAGAAAAACTTCGAAACTCAATCGCAACCTTCTTTGCCCCTTCAATTTCGAAAATAGAATGTGGAATTTTTTTATCGGTAATGAAAGCTTCATACGCGGCATCGTATAGGATGATTGATTTATTGGCAATCGCATAATCTACCCATTTTTTTAAAACTTCCTTAGTTGCAACTGTTCCTGTTGGGTTGTTTGGAAAGCAAAGGAAAATCAAATCAGGACGTAGTATGGGAAGATCAGGAATAAATCCGTTGGTTTCGTTGCAAGGCATATAAATAATTTTTTCGAAATATCCATTCTCCTGGTAAATACCAGTTTTACCCGACATCACAGTGGTATCGGCATACACAGGATAAACCGGGTCGCAAATTCCAATTTTATTATCTAATCCAAATATTTCCTGAATATTACCTGTATCACATTTAGAGCCATCGGAAATAAAAATATCGTCAGCCAAAATATCAACTCCCCTGGCTTGATAATCGTTTTTAGCAATGGCGTCGCGTAAAAAATCATAACCCTGCTCAGGACCATATCCTTTGAATGTAGCAGCGTTGCCCATTTCTTCCACACCCTCGTGAAACGCTTTTAAAACAGAAGGTACAAGAGGTTGTGTTACGTCACCAATTCCCATCCGGATGATTTTTTTATCAGGATGTGCCACTGAAAACTCTCTCACCCGTCTGCCAATTTCCGGAAACAAATATCCGGCCTTTAATTTTAAATAATGTTCGTTAATTAATGCCATATAAAATAATTAAGTCGTAAGATACGTGTTGTAAGTAACTTTCTAATCTAACTAAAAGGGAACTTTAGGAAAAACTAAAAGCTGACTATGTTAATTACAGTAGTAAACAATAGAAAAAAGTTTTCTGCTTTGGCGACAAAGATATTAAATAAATAATTAGGTACTTTTACCCAAAACCAAAACTGAAAACTTTCTTAAATCCCATGAATAATTTTGTTAAAGCCCACGGACTTGGAAATGAATATATAATATTAGACAGTAACGAAATTGATTTCAGCCTTACCACTGAAATAATTCAAAAAATATGTAATGTGCATTATGGCATTGGGTCAGATGGTATATTGTTAAAAGTACCTAGTAATAATGCCGATTTTGGATTACGAATATTTAATCCCGATGGCTCCGAAGCAGAAAAGAGCGGCAATGGATTACGAATTTTTTCGAAGTACTTATTTGATTATAATCATACAACACTGGATAAATTTACCATTGAGACCCCCGGAGGTCTTGTGACATCCGAAATAATTGAGAAAAAAAATCTTAAAGCCTTCATGATTAAGGTGGATATGGGCAAAGCTGTTTTTATCGCTAAAAATATTCCTGTAATATTTCCCAAAGAGGAATGTTTTGGAGAAGAATTATATGTTGAAGACAAAAAATTTATGATTCATTGCGTTTCAGTAGGTAATCCGCATTGTGTTATTTTGACTGATACACTTAATGATGCAGAAACCAGAAAATATGGTCCTATGATTGAAACCCATCCTATGTTCCCAAACCGCATCAATGTTCAGTTTGCCAAAGTAATTAACCGTAAATTGGTGGAAATAAGAATTTGGGAAAGAGGGGCCGGATACACATTAGCATCGGGGAGTTCGTCGAGCGCAGTAGCATGTGCCATGATTAAAAAAGGGCTCACTGAGAGAAATTTAATTATTCAAATGCCTGGAGGCATCTTAAAAATTGAGGTAGACGAAGACTGGAGTATTCATATGACCGGCGAAGTGCGTGAAGTGGCTTATGGGAGGTTAAGTAACGAATTGGTGAACCCTTATTGATAATGCAATTTGTATGAAATAACAATGATCAGGTTTTCTTCTACTTATAAACTAACCTGTAATCATCATTAATCCTTCGCGACCAATTGAGACCTGGCAGGTTTTTAAAACCTGCCAGGTCTTTCAACTACTTATAAAAACACAAATTATTCTTCCATTGTTAAGGGTTTGAAGCCAATTAAAAGTAAAAAATAATAAATTTGTACTTTTTTTAACGTTTAAACTATGATTGGGAAAAAATTACCTTTTACAAAGGAACAACTGGAAAAAATCGCCGAAAAGTATCCAACTCCTTTTCATATTTATGATGAGAAAGCTATTCGAGCCAACGCCCGAAAACTAAATACTGCTTTCTCGTGGAACAAGGGATTTAAGGATTATTATGCTATTAAAGCAGCTCCAAATCCGTATCTCATGAAAATTCTTCGTGAAGAAGGTTTTGGTATCGACTGTTCGTCAATGGCTGAATTGGAACTTGCTGAAAAAGTAGGACTTCGAGGCGAAGAAATCATGTTTACATCAAACGATACCCCTGCCGAAGAATTTAAAAAGGCAATGGATCTCGGAGCTATTATTAACCTTGATGATATTTCACATATTCCTTTTCTGGAAAAACACGCCGGAATACCAGAACTCATTTGTTTTCGATATAATCCAGGCCCGCTCAAGGAAGGAAATATGATCATCGGTCAACCGGAGGAAGCTAAGTATGGTGGTACACGTGAACAACTTTTCGAGGCATATAAGATAATGCGCGACAAAGGTGTGAAACTATTCGGTATCCATACCATGGTTGCTTCCAACGAGCTTGACACCAATTATTTTATCGAAACTGCCGAAATACTGTTCGACCTCATTGTGGAACTATCGGAAAAACTGAATATACGTTTCGAATTTGTTAACCTGGGAGGTGGAATTGGCATTCCTTACCGTCCGGAGCAAACACCGGTCGATCTGAACATCATGAGTGAAGGAATTCATCAACTATACAATGATTTGATAGAAGCGAACGGATTAGCACCCATAAAAATATACTTCGAAACCGGACGTGTAATTACCGGACCTTACGGATACCTTGTTTCCCGAGTTCTTCATATTAAAAATACCTATAAAAAGTATGCCGGTCTGGATGCAAGCATGGTTAATCTGATGCGACCTGCCTTGTACGGTGCTTATCACCACATCACGATAATGGGCAAGGGTCATCTATCTCATCAAACTCCCTACGATGTTACAGGATCGCTTTGCGAGAACAACGATAAATTTGCTATTAACAGGTTGCTGCCTGAAATGGAGCCTGGCGATCTGGTGGTGATTCATGATACCGGAGCGCACGGACATGCCATGGGCTTTAATTACAATGGCAAACTGCGGTCGTCCGAACTTCTTCTGAGGGAAGATGGTGAAGTTATGCAAATACGCCGTGCCGAAACCATTGACGACCATTTCGCAACCCTCGACTTTGGAGGATTAGCAAAATTTGAAGTTTGAAAAAAGTAGTGAGTACATAAAAAAGCCATAAGTTTGCATAAAACTCATTCCTAATCTCCATAATTCAAACTTCTAACACCTCTAAAAAATGATTGACGATATAAATAAAGCT
Organism: Bacteroidales bacterium; assembly: GCA_038213375.1. Taxonomy (GTDB): domain Bacteria; phylum Bacteroidota; class Bacteroidia; order Bacteroidales; family JAAUTT01; genus JAAUTT01. The sequence goes on from JBBQTB010000051.1 coordinate 12,902, forward strand.
CTTGAAGTATTAAGAAAGGGAGGAATTATACTTTATCCTACTGATACCATTTGGGGTATTGGTTGCGATGCTACCAACAGTGATGCAGTTACCCGCATATACACTCTAAAACAGCGTGAAGAAACTAAAAGCATGTTGGTGCTAGGAGATAACGCCAATCGTATTTTACGATATGTTAAGGAAGTACCTGAAATGGCATGGCAATTACTCGAAGTAAATGATCAACCAATGACTATCATTTATCCCGGAGCTATCAATCTGGCCCCGAACCTCATTAACAGCGACAAAACCATTGGAATACGAATAACTAATGATCCTTTTTGTCAAACATTAATCTCGAAATTAAATCGACCATTAGTTTCGACCTCAGCTAATCTCAGCGGGCAACCCTCTCCGACTATTTTTGACGAAATATCCGACGAAATAAAAAATGGTGTGGATTATGTGGTAAAATGGAGGCAGGATGATATTAATAAACGTACACCTTCACAAATAATTAAACTAGGATTAGGCGGAGAAATAGAAATATTGAGAAAATAGACAGCAGTTGACGATTGGTAAATTCAGCCGTCAACTGCAGATTCTTTAGAAGGTTGTTTCTTTTAATTTACCTGAACCGCTTATAGAAGCATCAATTACTGGTTTCCCTGAATAATATACATCTCCGCTACCCGACACTCTCACTTCCAGTCTGTTTGAAACAAATAATTTGCAATTACCTGACCCACTGACATGAACATCCACATCCTGTGTTTGAAGATGACTTGCAATTACATCACCCGAACCCGAAATATGTATCTCGTGCTTTTTAGCTTGGGTTTTACCCGATATAGTGATAGATCCAGATCCCGAAATATGTGATTCTACATTATTAACAGCTTTTAAATCGGCAAGCATTATACTTCCGCTACCCGAAATGCTTAATGCTAAGCCATCAGCACTAATCGCATTATCGGCAATGATTGAACCCGACCCACTAATAGATAAATCCTTCACATTTTCGATGGTAATATAATAGGTTAATTTACCGATGTGCCAGGAACCATGTTTGGTTTTAATCTTAAGCTTAGAACCTTCCACTATAGTCTCGATCTTTTCAATATCGGCTGCTGCACCTTCAACTATTACTTTTTGAGGCGATCCCTGAATGAGTTTAACGTCACCCGAACTAGATAGCCCTATTCCATCAAATTTTTCAACTTTGCGTTCTTCCTGAATTACTTTATCGTCCCTGGATGATGAATAATTGCTGGTTACATCTTTGCAGTTGATAGCTGAAAGGCTCAAACTGCCAATCATAACAAAAAGAATAATATACAGTGTTCTCATACCTATAAATTTTAATTAATGATTAACTGTTTAAAAGACGAATCATTTTAAAGAGTGCTGCATTTTGAATTAATATTCAGAAAATAAAAACCTCATCTATTACTCGTTTGGGGGATTATAGATTTTTTTACGATTTTTACCACTAACGATTTAGATTGATCAGTCCATCCGGGGCATCAATCAATATTTCCTTATCTTCATGATTTACGCGGACAATAGTGTCTCCGGAAACCGGGATCAAAATTTCTTCCTCGTCATTCAGTATCTGCAATATTAGATTATGATTGTAATCGAGCAGTTGATCAACTATCCCAATTTTGCCGACTGTTTTATCGATAACCACATAACCTGAAAGTTCCTGATTAAAACTTGGTTCGTCGACATAATCGGCAACCGTAAATAATTGTAAAACACAATTACCTAAAAACTCTTTTGCTGTATCAGACGAATCGATATCTTCAAAACCTATAACTACCGAACTGTCAGAGGTTATCCGCAGGGATTCAATAAAAAAAGGAACCGGCAATCCATCAATTTCGATGAACACCGATTCCCAATCTTCAATTTCTTCGCTTATCATTGAATCCGATACCATTACGTACTCACCTTTAAAACCATGTAGTTTAGCAAGTACCCCTATTTCCCGGTATTCGGAATTATTCATTCATAACGAAATGAGTTATTATATTATTCAGCAGCTGGAGCCGGAGCTTCAGCAACAGGTTCAGGAGATGCTTCAACAGGAGCAGCAGCTAGTTCGGCAGCCTTACGGTCAGCCTGAAGCTTTTTAGCAATAGCCTGTGATTTTGCTTCTTTTACTTTAGCTTCAGCTTCGAAACGTTGTTTTTTGTCCTCTTCTTTTGTCTTAACAACATTTTCTTTTTCAGCCAGAATCTTGGTGTCTTTTTGACTCATCCAGTCCTGGAATTTTTGTTCTGCAACTTCAGCAGAGAAAGCACCTTTTTTTGCTCCTTCGAGTAAATGCTTTTTCATAAACACACCTTTTTTTGCAAGGATTGTGCGACATGTATCTGAAGGTAAAGCGCCATTCTGTAGCCAATCCAAAGCCCTGTCGAAATCGAATTCGATAGTTGCTGGATTTGTGTTTGGGTTATATACTCCCAAACGTTCAATGTATCGGCCATCACGTGGCGCCCTGCCGTCAGCTACAACAATGTGATAAAAAGGATAACCTTTTTTACCATGACGAGATAATCTAATTTTTACGGGCATACGTTACGTTTTAAAAAATAAATACTTAAAAATTTTGTGGCGCAAATATACAATTATAATTTGGAAAAGGAATATGGTTAAAATAAAAAGCATCTATTGATTCTAATAGATCTCAAAATTCTATTCTTTGGGGAAACCCAAACACCGATGGGTTTATGAGTTGAACCCAGAATAACCCAGTTTTTATCAATCGTCTGAAGAGAAATTTTATAAAACCCAATATTTAGGAACAGTGTTTATTGAAAGGGAATGTTTAGTATTTTGGTTTTTAGCTCTTGGTTCTTAAATCTTGCCTCTTGCAAAAAATTATTCTGCATTAGGATCAGCCTGATAAGGCAACCTTCCCAGTTTGTGAACCTCCACACTAGGAAACCTGAATTCTTCTATAGCCTTTCCCTCAATTAAATAAACCTCATATCCGCTATACGGATACTTTTTCAGAGAATCAGGAAAATGCACTGTATCAAAAAAATTTCCCATGCCCATCTAAAAAAGCATCTAAAAAGCATCTATTCCTTTTTCACTATATGAACATTTTCGATAGTCACAAGTATCACCAACCACCCTCACAATCTTCCCTAATCTTTGGTGGTAAGATATAACCATGACTTACGCTAGTGTAATTGTTTTTGACCCCAATCCGGACCTACAACCTTTAATTAATTTTTGTCCGGCTTGCCATAATGAGTTGAATGGCTCTTTTACTTCATATCTGTTTTAATTGCAGCATATTTCTTTTTCCGTGAATAATTATAGTACAGACCGAAAATGATAATAAGTAGCACTGGTATTACTGTGTTGATAACCTGCCATTTTACTCTTTCTTCACGAATGCGGGGTTTGTCGAGGATACGAAGTTTAAAATCTTTGGTGCGCAAGCTCATTAAGCCGGTTTCGTCTGTAAGGTAATTAATAGCATTAGTCACAAAATCCTTGTTTCCAAACGTCTGACGGGTAAATTTATCATATCCTAAAGCGGTTACCATTGGCCCTTTAGCTGTTAGCCGAACATCGTTGGCAATCATATTACCATCACCCACAACAATCATTTTTGTAGGAATGCTTTCTGCCTTATAATTTATTTCGACAGCAGGCATAATGTTTTTCACTAAACGGTTACGGAATACCGATGGGAATTGGCCTTCCAGAAGCATAGCGATAGGTATGTTTGGTTTGTTAAATTCAGCTTGTTTTGGGGTTTGCTTAATTTCCTGTAGTTTGATATACATGGGAGCCGACACGGTTTTTGAATACCTCGAAGTTCGCAATAGGCATGTTTTTTTTATATTTTTGTTGTCTCCTACGGTATCAATTCCACTTGCATATCGAGCCCAGACCATCTCTAAATTTCGGCTAACCGGATGATCAACTAAGGGAGATATAAGTGGATAATAAAGCCAGGGCGCCGGAATCCATTTTGGTTGGTTGCTATTTGTTCCAGAATTCACTGGAAGTACATTGCATTGAATATCCTGAACCAGATTGGAGTTTATCCGAACTCCGTATGTAAATAGCTGGTCGTCAATTTGTAAGTTATTGATAAATCCAAAGGTTGATCCGTTGGACAGACTGTCAGTATTGATGTTTACCTCATTCACAAACCAAAGCAACTTACCTCCGTTCATCAGATACTGATCGAGTACAAACTTATCCTGTTCACTAAACGGTTTGGTGGGTTTGGCAATGATTACGGCTTTATATTGGTCAAGAATATGAATATTGACTTTGATTTCTCCTCTGTCGACCTGAAAAGTATTTGATAGTTCGCGTGTTACATCGCCCACTTCCATCTCACTCAGTTCGCCATGACCTTCAAGAAAGGCTATCTTTTCAACTTTCTTGTTACTGATATTGTAAATGGATTTAATAAATTCGTATTCCACATTTTGCATGGAGTTATTTAAATTCTCCTCCGCTGATAAAGCCTCATTGTTTTTAAGCAGACTAACCGGAATGTCTATTCCCTTATAAGAAATAACAGCGCTTGGAAAAACAGTCTTTTCTGAAGCTCCGCCTTCCTTGTCTTTTGCATGGATGTTAATGGGCTTTAATCCTTTCGAATAAAGATCGGCGTATTTTTTTTTTCGAATTTTCTCGTTGCTGCTTTCCGATGGATTTATAAACTGATATTGGATATTTTCCTTTCCATAAATTCTGAATTCATCCAGGGTTTCACGAATCGAATTACGAAATTTTTTAAACCCAACAGGAAGATCTCCTTCCAGATATACCTTAATATAAACAATATCGTCAAGTTTTTTAAGAATTGTTTTTGTTTCCTCTGATATGGTATATCGTTTTTCAGACGTTAGATCCATCCGAATAAAAATCCTGGTAGATATAAAAGCTGCAAGAAAGAGGATAATCAACGAAAACGTAAGCTGTATAAGATGTTGTTTTTTGAGATCTGATTTTTTCATTGCTAAATAATTGTTCAATCGTGTTTTAGGCTATTCTTTCTGAAATGACTTAAAAGGTTTTGTGCTTACCAATATCGCGATTGGAGTTTAAATCGTGTAACAAGAATAAAAAAGACAATTACTACCGAGTAATATAGTATGTCACGTGAGTCAATTACACCTCGGCTAATGGACTTATAATGGTCATTGATACCCAGACTCAGTACAAATGAGTCAAAAGATTGCAGCCCCGGAAGTGACGATAAAAAATCGAAGCCCATATACACTGTGAAAGAAACTATTACGGAAATAATGAAAGCAATAATTTGATTGTCGCTAAGGGATGAGGCAAAAATGCCAATTGCCACGTAAATGCCAGCGAGAAAAAATAAACCTAGTGCCGCTCCAAGAGTGCCTCCACTATCAATATTTCCCGGAGGATTGCCGAGGGCTGAAACGGACAAATAGAAAATCAGCGTTGGCAGAAGTGACAAAATAACTAATATAAGCGCTCCAAAATATTTTGCAAGAATGATCTGTAAGTCGGTGAGCGGTTTAGTTAGCAAAAACTCCATGGTTCCGGCTTTCTTTTCCTCCGAAAACGACCGCATGGTTATTGCAGGAACCAGAAATAAGAAAATCCATGGTGCCAGTGTAAAAAGGCTGTCAAGTGATGCGTAGCCTGAGTCGGGAATATTGTAATCGCCGGGAAAAATCCACAAAAACAAACTATTGGTAATCAGAAAGACGGCAATAACAATATAACCAATTAAGGATGAAAAAAATCCCTGAATTTCTTTGAGCAGCAAAACCCTCATGTCAGCAATGTTTTGAATGGATCACAAACTTACATGATTTTTGGATATGGTGTATTATCGCTTCGGAAAATCATTTACACAATCCTGATGGTTTTCATTTTATTTAATTGATGCGTTGGGTGTATTGGTTTCCAACCTCATGGGGCGGATAGATAAAGTAACAGGTGCTTATTGTGCGTAGTCTGCGGGCTATACAAATTGTACCATACTGATGATTAATGCTCTGGATAAACCATGGTCAAACAAAAAGCTTTTCATAATTTCTCCCGAACCAATTGAAAAATAACCTTATGACTTTGATTTAGCAAAATTGAATATTTGTGAGTTAAACTTTAATCCTGCTTTTGCGGCATTTCCTTGCCTTATTTCATAAGTCAATTTATCTCCAACCAAAACAAAATTGATAGCGGCTCCATCATCCAGGGCTCCTTCTTTTTCTGAAATGACAAGGGTGTTGTTTTTTTCTATTTTGATTTTCAAGTCTTTTAATTCTTTTGTTTTTCCAAATCCTACAAACAATACTTGACAGTTTTCAATTCCTTCGGAACTTGAAGCTTTTTGTACTGTGATTGACCGTGTTCCTATCAATTTATTACTTAAGTATTCTTTTAACTCATTAAATAATTGATTAGAACCATATACGGATATTACAAAGTTCCCATTATTTGCTTCTTTTGGCCACTCGATATACCTGGTAAAATTATAAATAAACATGGCTTTAGCCGTCGAAACATCACTTTGTGCGTTTGCATGGCCGGAAAGGGACAATAAAAAACTCACTACGCCAACAATACAAATATATTTTTTCATTAACTTTTTGAATTTGTTTCCTTCAGTATACGGTTAATATTGAATTTGGGTTTCATAATAATGTTAATTAATTCCTAATTTAAGTAAAAAAATAAGGGGTGTATTTAAATAATAGTATTTATTTAATGCAATATTATAATTATTATGGGGGTATGTAAACGGAAAGTATAATAATAAATTTTGTTTAGAATAAACCATCTTAGATTTACCTAAAATGTTAGAACACAAATATTCTCAAAATGTTTATTGAAAAAGCTTGCTAGACAGGCCCAGCTGGACGACATTATGGTAGTAAACATTGGGATGATATTATGGTATCAACCATCGGGTTGTCATTATGGTAGTAACCATCGGGTCAGAACATTTTTATTGACTTTAACGATTTATTCAATATCTTAATCGGTCACTCATGAAAATATACAAAAAAAACCTATGCCTAATTAAACCTTTTGGTATATTTTAAGTCAAAGCATTACAAAAACACATATTAAAAACATATTATTATGAAAAAGCTTTTTATTATCACGTCGGTATTATTTGCAATGGCAATTGTAAATGAACTATCAGCACAAGTAGCAACACCTAAAGTTCGTCAACGTCAGGCAAACCAGCAGGAACGTATTCAGGAAGGTCGCCAGAATGGCGAGTTAACTAAGAAGGAAACAGCCAGACTTGAAGGTCAACAGGCAAAAATACAACACGATAAAAAAGTAGCAAAGTCCGATGGTATTGTTACACCTGCAGAAAGGAAAAAACTAAATCGTGAACAAAACCGAGCCAGTCGCAATATTAATCGCCAAAAACACGATGCACAGGAAAAGCAATAGCATCTAAAAAAAGTAATAAGAACTCCGGTAATTCGGAGTTTTTTATTTTATAGCTTATATTTCTTCTAAAGCTTTGAAAATTTAGTAAGATAAATAAAAATCAAACTATTTTATCAATACTGGATATAAAAATTCAGTATATTTGATTGGTGGTTAATGGATATCAGCAGAATTATAACCCCTTTTGATGTTAGAAAAACAGTTTATAGAGCACAATGAGTCCACATACTACAATAAATAAGCCCATAATCTTGTTGAGCCACCAGATATTTTTTAGCCTGATTTTGTTTCTAAACTTGCTGATTACCAAACTTAATATATACCACCAGGCAAGAGCTCCAACAAAAACTCCTCCAATTAGTAAGATACCGGAAAGGTAGTTAGTGTTTTCGTCCATCATACTAAAGCCGGCAAACGATGCAAGAAAGACAAAAAACGGAACTGGGTTTGAGAGTGTAATAAAGAATACCGAAAGAAATTCTCCCATCGGTTTATTTTTTTTGTTACGCTGATTTCGAATTTCTGCTGCCGGATGGGTATAAAAGGTTTTTATACCAATGAATATAATAATGATGGCGCCAATTAGCTGAATCCAATATTTTTCGCGATTTATAAAGCTTACAATAAAGCCAAATCCTACGCCTGCAAGAATTGCATAAAAGGTGTCGGCAATGGCAGCGCCAAGTCCAGAGATAAACCCCGATTTTAATCCACGATTAATGGTTCGTTGAATACACATTAGTCCAACAGGTCCCAGGGGCACAGAAACCAGAAGGCCAAGAAACAGTCCTTTAAACAAAAAACCAATCAACATTCAGTCACATTTTAAAATTTCAAAGATAGTAATTCGAAAATAATTTTTTCGGTATTTACCATACATCACAGCAAGTTGTAAAAAAAATGTTCACTAATCCACGTTGAAAGGTGGATTTACAATTTTTCAGATTTATTAATCCAATGAAAATTAGAAATTTGCCTTATTTTTACAGCTTGTTCAAAATATAACAATTAATGTTGAAAGGTGTTCGCTTAATTTATGCCATTTTCAGTGGAGTTTTGATGAGTCTTCCATGGAATCAGAGTTTTTCCGGATTGTTTATTCTTTTGGCATTAGTTCCTTTAATTTTGATAGAAGATCATGAATGTACGAGTTCATTAAAAAAATCGTCGGGGCTGGTGTTTTTGTATGCATCGCTTACATTTTTTATTTGGAACGTATTATCAACATGGTGGATTGCCGACGCTTCTGTTGCCGGAGCTATTACTGCAATAATGGTAAATACCTTTTTGTTTTCACTAATATTTTGGTTGTTTCATATAACCCATAAGACGCTGGGTTCCGTTATTGGTTATTCGTCGTTGATTGTTTACTGGACCGCATTCGAATATTATTATCTGAATGCTGAAATCTCCTGGCCATGGTTAAACATGGGCAATGCATTCGCAAATAGTTACCCATTAGTGCAGTGGTACGAATATACCGGAACATTGGGTGGCACAGCATGGGCGTTGTCGTTGAATGTATTACTATTCCTCATTCTTAAAAAAATAATATCTCGAAATAAGGCTAAATTGAATCGATATATTACAGTTTTTCTGATGTTAATTATGTTTCCCATCGGAAGTTCAATATTTCTTTATTACACATATGTTGAAGCTGTAAATCCTTGTCAGATTGCACTAATTCAACCAAATTTCAATTCATATAATCGGCATATCACTACCCGGCAAAAGTGTTCAGCGTTAATTCAATTAGCCGATTTTGTTTCTGATGATTTTACCGATTATATTGTTGCACCCGAGGCATTGCTTGAAGGCGATTTATGCGAATCGACTTTAGATATGAATTATAGCATTATCACTTTGAGTGACTTTGTTAATTCCAAAAAACATGCTACTTTGATTTTTGGGGCATTGACTTACAGAAATTTTTCTATTCAAGAAGCATGGCCGAATAAAGCAAATATAGCTTCATCGCCGACTTTAAATTGCGATCGTTATAATTCGGCTGTACAGATTGACAATAGCAACACCATTCAGTTTTATCATAAATCGAAATTGGTAGTAGGAATAGAAAAAATGCCTTATCCCAAAGCTTTAAAGTTTCTACAAACCCTGTTGGAGCAATTTGGGGGGTCGTTTGTAAGCTATGGTACACAGGCGAATCGGGGTGTGTTTATTTCGCCAAACCATAAAGCCATAGTTGCTCCAGTGATTTGCTATGAATCGATTTACGGAGAATTTGTAACGGGATACATTAAAAATGGAGCAAATATTATTTTTATTATTACCAATGATGGATGGTGGGGCAATACCCCCGGGTATATGCAACATCTCAGCTATGCCAGACTAAGGGCTATTGAAACACGAAGAAGTATTGCACGGTCAGCCAGCACAGGCATATCTGCATTTATAAATCAACGGGGAGATATTGTGGCTTCAACCCAATGGAACGAGCGCACATCCATAAAAGGTTCTGTTAATTTAAACGATGAAAAGACGTTTTATGTAAAGCATGGTGATTATATAGGCAAAATATCATCTCTATTATCAGTTCTATTTCTTACGATTACATTAATAGCTAATTTTTTCTTACCAATAGAGGTAAAATTTTTGGCATCCATGCAACCCTTTAGGAAACGGTTTGTCATTATAAACGAAAAAAATACGAATTGAGCGCTGCAATAATAGATATACACCAGGAATTGATTAAACGTTGCAAAGAGGGGAACTCCCAAGCTCAGGAGCAACTTTACCACCAATATGCTAAGGCTATGTTCAATATTTGCCGGCGAATAACCAATAATCAGGCAGAAGCTGAAGATGTGTTGCAGGAAGCCTTTGCAGATGCTTTTTACAGACTTAATTCGTTCCGTTTTGAGTCGACATTCGGTGCATGGTTGAAACGAATTGTGGTTAATCATAGCATCAACCATTTGAAAAAGAAACGGGCAGGGTTGGTTTTAATGGATGATTTATCGATGTTCGAAAGCAGACATGATGATAAATTAGAAGATGACAATGATGCATTTAATGTTAAACGTATCATGATAGCTTTTGAAAAGTTGCCTGACGGATACAGGATTATCTTCTCACTTTACCTTCTCGAAGGGTACGATCATACTGAGATTGCTGAAATTCTCGGTATCAGCGAATCGACTTCAAAAAGTCAGTTCTTAAGAGCAAAGCACAAGATTAGAGACATTTTAAATGGGATATAATGGATAAGCTTGAAAAATTTGTAACCAATCACCGAAACGAGTTCGATATTTACGAACCAAGTGAGGGTTTGTGGAAAAAAATTAAGACACCAAAAGTTTATAAAACAAGTAATTATATCTGGATGTGGAAAGCAGCAGTAATTGTTTTGGTTTTTGGTGCGTCTTTCTGGGCACAGAATAATATGAAGAATCAAAAACAGATGATGTCCATGAAAAACAATAAAACCAACCCGGAAATATTAATACCCGAACTTGCCGAGGCCAATAAATATTATACTGGTCTTATTCAAACAAAGTTAAACGAAGTTCAGTCGGCATTAGTCAGGTATCCTGAAATAAAAAAAGATATGCATCATGAAATGGCGGAACTCGACAGTGTTTATCAAAGTCTTAAAAACGATTTAAAAGATAATATTTCGAATCCTGAAATTATTGATGCCATGATTCAGAATTATCGACTTAAGCTTAACCTATTGGAACAAATACAAACCGAACTTCAGGAACAGAGTGGAAAAAACAACACAAAAAATCAGCGTCATGAACCTAGCAAATCAATTTAGTACAATATCAAATGATTATAGGAGCTTGCGAGTTCCCAGCCAGCCGCACAAGCAGGCATTCAGCCATTTTAAACCAAATTATTTTCGGATGAAATCTAAAATTTTATTGGTTTTACTCCTTTTAACTTTGGGATATAAATGTGTCTCAGCACAAACGTATACCGAAAATAAAAACATACTTAAAAGCTATAAAATATATTCCGGTACCATTCTGGAAATTAATAACAAATATGGTAAAATTGAATTAACCACATGGAATAAGGATTCGGTAAGAATTGAGGCCAACCTTTCAATAAAGGCCAACAGTGCCTCGAAGGTAATGAAATTGCGAAATTCGATCAATTTCGATTTTTCCGCAACTTCTCATTTCATTGTGGCTAAAACGGTGTTCGGAGGATCGACCAACAGCGTGTTTAACGAACTGCGCGATTTGGCCGAATCGATTGTATCAGGTGGGAGCGAGGTAAAGATCGATTATTTAGTAACTACTCCCCAAAATATTAATCTGCGTCTAACAAACAAGTATGGCGATGTGTATGCCGATGATATTCAAGGGGATATTCAACTCATAGTTTCCAATGGAGGCCTCAAAGCAAACAATATATCTGGTAACGTTTCCATCGATCTCGCATTTGGCGATGGATATGTGAATAAAATTGATCAGGGCAGACTTACCCTTTCGTATGCTAATTTTTCACTTAAAGAAGCTGGACGATTAACCCTTGAAAGCAAATCGTCAAAGCTTTCCCTTGAAAATGTGGAGTCACTCAAAATACACTCAAAGCGCGACAAGTTGCATTTGGGGTCTGTGAAAATTCTGATTGCCGAATCATATTTCTCCGATGTGATAGTTTCGAACCTTGTTGAGGAACTGAATATCAATTCCAAGTTCGGGCATCTCACCCTTGATAATATAAAACGAGGGTTTTCATTTATCAACATTACTTCCGAACTCACCGATATGGATTTTTTCTTTGAACGAAACAGTACCTTTCAGTATGATATCACATACTACAAGGATGCTTTTATAAGGTTGCCAAAGGATGCTGTGAAGGCTGAGGAGAAAGCTGCATCCAGCGATTTAACCCAAAAGCTGATTTATGGACATATTGGATCTGCTGAAAGTAATTCAAAGGTGAAAATAATCGCTTCGAAGAAAGCAATGGTTAATTTATTTATTAAATGATGAGTTCGATGTTCCTAACTTCCGACTCCTAACTTCTGTCTTCCATCTTCTTCATCATATTTTGTAAGGATATATTATAATGTCTAAAAATAAATCAAAACAAACCTTTTAAATCATTAATAATGAAAACAATAAAAAATTCACTTGGTGTTCTTTTTTTCTTAGTTAGCTGTTCGGCTTTTTCACAAAATTCCGAAGGCGACAATCAGATTCATACGCTTTTTAGCAATGACTCGCGCAGTTATGGCGGATATGGTGGCATTACAGCACGATATTCGGAACTAGGGTCAGCTCCCGGAGCAGTGGTTGGATTTCGTGGCTGCATGATTGCCGGACATTCCATAGCTGTTGGCTTCGGTGGCAATGGAATTTTCAGTAACTTTAGCTATGACGCAAAACTTGGTAAGGACGCCCTTTTGGCAGGTGGATACGGTGGATTATTTATTGAGCCGATTATTTTACCAAAAATGCCTGTGCATATAGCAATTCCAGTGATGATTGGCGTTGGTGGAATCTCATATTCTCTGAACAATAACGATCAGAACTGGCGACATTCCAATTATACTGAGAGCAATATTATCGATTCCAAAGCTTTTTTTATCGTTGAACCAGGTGTTGAACTTGAGTTTAATGTGGTGAAATATTTTCGATTGGCAGTTGGCGCTTATTATCGGTTTACCAGCGATGTAAAACTGCAGTACGATGATAACACTCCAATTGAAAAGCCAGGGTTTATGCGTGGGTTATCAACAGGAGTGACCCTCAAGTTCGGGAAGTTTTAATAGTAAGAAACATATTTAGCTGAGTTTTAAACCTCAGCTAAAATTCGGCCAAAGTTGAACCTTATGTTTATTTCACAACAGACTGTACAATGTTTATAAAAATGTTATAATTTGTTGGACGATTCTTTTACAACGGAGAGTTACTTAATAATCACTATCGGAATAATGAGATTTAAACTGTTATTAGAGCTCTGTGGCAAATAGAATATGGCAAGATAAAAAGCTCTTTATTCAGCAATTAACAAATAAAATTATGGTTAGAACTGTATTAACGAACGCACATAAAAACAGGCACGGATTGCAAATCCACTCCTGCTGCTTTTTTTCATTGCATTTGCAATGGCTTGATTCCTTGGACCGTTCGAATTTTAGCTCTCGAAATTCCATAAAAACCTAAAAAATGTACCTCCTCATGGAAATTTAAACTTCCAACATCGTCATATTTAAACATAAATGTTTAGTTTTGCGGCTGATTTAGAAAAACCAGGGTAATAGTGCCCTGAATCACTGTTACGTTCAGTGAATAGTCAATTACAAGAGGAACATCTATGAAGCGAATTAATGAATACAAGAAATTATTTAATGTTGAACAAGAACCAGATCTTAAAAAACTAAAAACCACTTATCGTAATTTGGTAAAAGAATGGCATCCCGATAATTTTCAAGCAGGGGATGCACTTTGTTCTGAGGCTGAAGAAAAAAGCCGTCAGATTATTGATGCATATCATTTTCTGGTTAGTATTGCACCCGAAACCATGGCCGCAAATATTGAAGAATACAGCCTTACCACTGAATCTGGCATAGCCGATTTCAGACACAAAGGACTCTTACTCGAAATATCATATTTAGACGGGACAACCTATGAATACTTTGGCGTCCCCAAAAGTGTATATATTAAAATGATCAATTCTGACAAACAACTCAGGTTTGCAAAAAGGAATATCCTTAATTCCTATTTGTACAGGAGATCAAAGAAATCCCTTCAGGAAGCATAGTCTAATTCGAAAATTTTGTATTTATAATCAACACTTTAGTTTATACTTTAAGGCGACCGGTGAATAATTAGTTTTAAATTCTACTTTCGCTTCATAGAATGCATCTTATGTTCCGTCATGTAATCAGCATATTTCTTATAATCTCCTTCTTTGATCATTGCAATACAAGCGGCCCGGTTGGACCTGAAAACAAACCCAAATACTTTTGAGATAAAATTGTTGTATTTTTTGCAATCCATCACATTCGAAAAGTCCTTGCAATCAGCACAACTTTTATACCCATTTTCAATGCAACATGTCCGAATTTTGCACCAAGCAGCTTTTTCATTTTTCACACATCCGGAGCAGCTGCCTTTTTGAAATTTTCCACAAGCAGCACAATAAAGACCACAGTAGGCCACCATGTTTTCGTCGTTAATTACTTCTTTGTACATCATTTTATCTTTTTCTAATTTATTTAAAGTCATTTGAGTTGGTATCTTTTAATTGAATACTGGCGTTCTTTACACCTATTTTTCTGCTTGCCTTAAAATTTCAATCCTTAAGAGAGTTTTATAAAAGTTTTAAGTTGTTATTCTCATCGAACGGAAAGAAGGGGTTGTAGGCCACTTCCCAAAGAAAGCCATCTAGGTCGGTAAAGTAACCGCTATACCCGCCCCAGAAAACTTTCTGGCCAGGTTTTACAATACGGGCTCCAATGGTTTCGACATGTTTTAACACATGGTCAACATCTGCCTCGCTTTTAGTATTATAGGCAAGCGTAAATCCAGAAAACCCATTTCCTTGGGGTGAAACCGTTGCATCTTCAGCCAATAAATCGCGAGGGTATAATGCCAAAACAAGTCCATTTAATTGAAAGAATGCAATGTTTTCCTGAGATGCTGCTGATTTTTTCCATCCTAATCCATCTTCGAAGAAAGCAATTGACTTTTTTATGTCGTTTACTCCTAATGTTATGATACTTATTCTTGGTTCCATCATTTTTTATTTTATTCCAATTTGGATTTCAGTAATGTTATTTTCAGGATTTTTAAAATCCATGTTGATATACACTTCCCGGTTAACGAATGTCATAGAATGTCCGTTTTCAAAAAGATTTCCAATTAGAGTTTGGTAAGTTTGAGGCATTTGTATCCACGAACCGTAATGAGATTCGAAAGCGCATTTGAATGTTGACAATTTTTTCACTTCAAAAGGGCCTGAATAATTAACAGGATTAAATACTGGAATGCAGATTTCGAGCATGAAACGGGTGTTTGGCTGACCATCCGCTCCATGGTAAATCCAATAAACCGGCCCGGTTATTTCCATCTGATTATCAATGGCACACCGATGCAATTCATTCGCTTTTATGCGAATATGTTTCAGCATTTCAACTGAGGTTGTTTCTTCGGAGAAACAAAGCACATTCATAGATTTTATTTCTTTGATTTGCATAAAATAAGCTATTTAAATTTTAGCAAATGTAAATCCAGGGTGTGACAATGTTATGTCAGTTGATTTATAAAAAATGATTTTTTATAGCAGAAATATGTTCTCGCATAAGAATTCTCAATTCGTTGGGTGAAACAATTTCAAAAGCATCAGCATACATTAAAAGCCAACTTGCCATATACTTCATATCGTTTGTAATAAATGTCATATCTACCGTTGTTCCGTTTATTTCTTCATCGATAAAACCATAATAATATTTGATGTTTTGTATTTTCAAGGCTGTCGATTTATCGAAACGAAGGCAAATTTCTTTAAATTCGGTGTTAGCTTGAGTAAGGTTTAAGAAATATTCCTTAACAGTAAGATTTTGCCGACACTTAAATGTTTGATCCAATATTTTTAATTGTTTGATCCGGTCAACACGAAAATCGCGGTAATCGTTTCTAAGCTGACAATATGCAATCAGATGCCATCCAAGGCTGTAAAAGCACAATCCCAAAGACTCCAGAACACGGTTACAGGTTTCTTCATCTTTTGAAATACTCTGGTAATCAATCGTAATTAATCGTTTATGAACCATCGCAGATTGGATTTCGGAAATATAATTATTTGAGAAATCGCTTTTCAACGAATAAAAAACCTCGATATTTGATTGTAAATCTTCCAAATACTGTTTATCAACTTCGGGAAGAACCGATTTTATCTTGTACATGGCCGATTGAAAATGCTTATTAACCGATTGATCAGTTAGTTTTTCAACCATTTTCCCGGCAGTAAGCAAAGCGCTGGCTTCGTCCTTTGAAAACATTACCGGAGGCAGATGAAACCCATCCACAATAAAATAACCTTTGCCAGGTTCTGCACCCAAAGGTATACCGGCTTCTTCCAATGCACGAATATCCCGGTATACTGTTCGTTTGCTTAATTCGAACCTTTGTGCCAGTTCATCGGCAGTAACATACTTTTTGGTTTGCAGGTGAATTAGGATGGCCGATAAGCGGTCGATTCGGTTCATATATAAAAAGACGTAAGTATTACTATCCGGTTTTAATAAAACACGAAGACACGAAGACAAGGAGTATTAATAATAAAGTTTCCCTTCGTAACTTGGTGTCTTCGTGTTACAATTTTTCTTTTGCTATTTCAGACTATCCCACGGAAATGAATGAAATATTGTACCAACGGCTGCTCCTACGATAGATAGGTAAATAATATATATTAATACATATAATCCTGAAATTGATGTTCCAATGATGGCGCATATTTTACCTGCCTTCATGTTCTTTAAAGAACCTTCGGTATATCCGGTTGGATTTTCTTTGAAAAAATTCTCGCCTTTACTTGATAAAACAATAGCAATTATGCCTAATGTTAATCCTACCACTCCAAGACACCAGCAGCAGACAATAGATAATATACCCAGCACTAATACTGCTGTCGAATTTGGAAGAGTTTGTTGAACCTGAAATTTGGGTTCAGTTGGAGGTGTTTGGTTTTCAGATGTTGGTTCCATGGAAAATATTTTATTAGATTAGACATTATATAGATTAAATTTTTAACTCGTTATTTTTCAGGGTTAACCTGAAATTATGTAACCCACAGGCAAGTTCCATGATCAGGTCATCGAACCCAAGCTTGTGACAACGTAAACGATCTTTGACAATACGACAACGCTTTGCCCCACAAATTGCATGTTCCACCAGCACCCTAACCTTCGATATTTCG
>JBBQTB010000052.1:0-29430 GCA_038213375.1 Bacteroidales bacterium
ATTGTTGTATTTTATAATGGAATTTCTACTAAAACCAACAAAAAGTCCATGTGTAGAGCTGCCAGACACAGGAAAATTACCTATGCCCGTAAGTTTATTTCCAATTATCTCCACACCATCATAATAATTATTGGTTGCCCCAGAAGTTTCCTCTCCAATTTTTATCGTGTAATTTTGTGGTTGTGTAAATTCAAAAATATTATTGTACAGCTTAACAGTTTTTGGCGAAGTGGCTCCACTAATATTCATCAATGCTGTTACCCCAACATTACTGCCTGAAATAAAACTATTTTCGACGTCAACATTGGTATTTGTAAAAGGAAGTAAACATCCGGTTACCGAAGAATTAGCCACCAACTTCTTATTAAGTATTGTAGTTCCTAATGATGTAAACGGGAAATCATATACGGTTTCATTGGGTGCAGGTACGCCAGATCCTGCAACTTGTAAAGCGTTAATGGATGCATTTTGTGAAACTCCGGTTCCCGATATAATGATAGAACCAATTCTTTGCGCGCCAGTATTAGCCTGCACGGTAACAGTTACACGTGCATTTCCGGTTCCAAATAATGGGCTAACAGTAACCCAACTTGGAGAACTAGCTACTTTCCAGGTAGTATTTGATGTGATAATGAAATAATCATTATCTCCTGCCACCGATGAAAACGTTTTTAAATAATCAACAGCAATAGTACCCTGCGCTGTTGTTCCCGCTAACTGAAGTACATTTATAGATGCGTTTTGTGAAATGCCTGTACCAGAGATGCTAATTTCACCTGTCCTCTGTATTCCGTTATTTTCTTTAACCGTAACGGTAACATTTGCATTACCTGTTCCACTTAATGGGCTAACTGTTACCCAACTTGGATAACTGGCAATTTGCCACGTAGTCGTAGTTTTTAGTATAAAATAATCGCTATCTCCTGCTTTTGCGGCGAATGTCTTTAAATAATCGACTGTAATTGATCCAGCCTTAGTGGTGTTGATTGATACATCATTGGTTAAAATAATCGTGTGTATTACGGAATCAGTTGATATACTGAGCGTTTTAGTGGAATCCGATTTTATGTTTTGACCGTTTAATTGTGGTTCTGTTAAAACATTCTTTTGGCAACTTAAAAACATTATTACCATCAGAATGCTCATTCCGATCTTTACATTCAAGTTTTTCATTTTTTTCATAATCAATAAATTTAAAATGTAACTGATTTTTATTGAATTCAATTTTTGACTAACACAATCTTTTTAATGACGAATACTATTTAAATTGTGTCGAATCAGCTTTTTTAACGGATTAATATTTAAATAAGTTACATAAGAGATGAAAATACATTGTCTAACAATTAATTTACCAGTCACTAAACCTTAATCCCCGATTTTATACGATAAAAAAAAATTGTCTAATAGCTAAGATTTACAATAACGTGTTAACGTCCTATTAATGACAATAACAAATTCGTTTGATTCGAATAAGTCACAATTTTAACCTAATTTTACTAAATAGTTGACTGATTGCTAACCTTGTAATTACAATGCCCTGGAAACTCATTAATCTGATATACTTTTTACTGTTATCACTTCCCTTAACTGCGGAATATAAAACGAATGTGCATTCCATTTCACGCCGCGAAGGTTTATCAAATGGTGCAGTAAATACTATTGTAAGGGACGCGGAAGGTTACATCTGGTTTGGAACCTGGAATGGGCTTAACCGTTATGATGGCAGCAATATTATTACATACATGCCCGGCACCAACCTCTATTCCATTCACAACCATGTTATCAGGGAACTGTATCCCACTGCTTCAGGTCCAATCTGGATGCTTACCAACAAAGGTGTGGGATTATACGATAATATCCATGACAACTTTACTTCTTACTTTACCCGGGAATCAGAACAGATAAATTACGAAAATGATATTGCACTTGGTCATTCGGACATCTTTGGCACATTGGCGTCTGTATTCGGCCGTGGCATTTTCAAATTCGATCCTGCAACCAGGCAATTTAGTAAAATCCAGTTTAGTGCTGCTTCACAACCTGCTTCATTGAGTATTAAAAGAATCCATCTTACAGATAAACAAGCATATTGCATTACCGCAAGTGGCCAATTGATGAAGATATCCGGTACCAGCCTTGATGAAATTATACAACTTCCAATAACGGGAACAATTTCATCATCTATTTCAGTTTTAATAAACGGACACCCATTTATACTGATTACTCAAAGTGCCGGCGCAGCCCTAATGATTGACCTCGAAGCAAGGCAATTTCAGCAACTTACAATCCCTGATGATGTTTTAACTTCTTTCTCCCATTCGAAGTTAAAGGACAAGTTATGGGCCGGCACTGAAAAAGGTAAAATCTACAGTTTCAATCTTCTAACCCGCACTTTTGATGTACTTAATATACTTTCAGATCAGTTTATTAATAATCCAATAGCTTCTCGCATCTTAAGCATTTATGAAACAGATCCGGATATTTTATTGATAGGTACCGATGGAAACGGCGTATTCACCCTAAAGCTCACGGAATTTCCAAACAAGCGCTTGTATTCAAATCAATTAACATATCCTATTGTAAGAAGCATTCTTGTTACCCGTAAAAGAGATATTTTGATAGGAACTAAAGGTGGAGGGATTAACGTTTTTGACGCTAAAGGAAAACATATCAGGGAAATATCCGTTAAGAATGGTTTAAGTAACAATTCAGTGCTTTCGTTGCATGAAAGTCATGACGGATATATTTGGGTTGGCACCGATGGTAAAGGTGTAGATATAATATCTCCTGATTTTAAAACCATACGTAATTTTCCACGCGATTTTAAAAGTTCAAACCTATTAAATTTCGCTTCCGTTTATCGCATACTCGAAGACGCAGATCAGCGAATTTACCTTGGCACGAGTGGTTACGGAGTTATCATGATAGAGTTTGAAAAATCTCGAACGTCATTTCCCATTGATTGTGAACAACTGATACTTGACAAAAATATTGCTGCCCCCGGACAGCAAAAACAGATCGTATATGCCTTGGCAGAAGAAAAACCGGGCATTATCTGGATTGGTACCCGGGGGGCTGGCGTGTATCGTTACAACACGATCACTAAGAGAGTAATAACACAGTATTCCACTACTACACATCCTATCCTTATCAGGAATGACGATATCCTTTCTTTATTTACCGACCTTAACGGACCTATCTGGGTTGGAACCAGTAATGGTATTTTCAGCTTGTCGCCAATATCGACTGATTCGGTAAGGGTGGCTGCATTAAAAGTTAAGTCCGACTTCTATAATACCAGTATCCATGCCTTACAGCTGGATAAAGCCGGGAATTTGTGGGTAACCACCAACCAGGGACTTTCATTTATCGATGTAAGCAGAAAGAAAGTCAGAAGTTTTAATGTGAACGATGGCTTGATTAATTTTGAATACAGTGATGGGGCTTCCTTTTTCGATGAAAAAACAGAACGTCTTTTTGTTGGCGGCACTATGGGTGTTGATATCATTCAAACAGATAAAATCAAATTCTCCTCTTATTTTCCTCCCATCGCAATTAATCAGCTAATGATAACAAACCTGCTGGTAGAGCAGGTAGAAGGCGGTGTACTTACAAGTCGAATCAACCATCAAAAAAAACTGGTACTCCATTACAATCAGAATTCTCTTACTTTTTATGTTTCTGCATTGGCATTTTGGGGGCAGGAACGTTACAGGATTTCTTACAAGCTAAAAAATTTTGATACTGAATGGATTATTAAACCTCTAAACCAGCCTATTACTTTCTCCAATCTCACACCGGGAAAATATTTCCTTCAGATACGTGCCAGCGATGAGAATGGAAATTGGTCAAAGCATATAAGGGAAATAGAAATTATCATTAACCCCCCTTTCTGGATGACACCATGGGCAATTATTGGTTATGTACTTTTGTTCTTTGTAATTCAGTTATCTGTAATCGCCGCTTACCGAAATCGTGAAGCCAGAAAAAAAGAAGTGGCACTTCAAGAATTTCAGAAGAAAAAGGAAGCGGAATTACAAAGTTATAAAATTGAGTTCTTTACTAACGTAGCTCATGAGTTTCGCACTCCTCTCACCCTTATCACTTCGCACATTCATGCTTTGCTTGAAGATACCCGAAATGCTTTTGAAAACCCACGGCTTTTAAAAGTATTCAATAATAGTATTAAACTACAAAAGCTGGTATTGGAAATTATGCAGTTTCGGAAGCTTGAAAAAGGAAAAGAACCTATAAATATCCAATTGTCGAGGCCAGTTGCGCTTATACGCGAAGTAATTTCCGATCTCGAATTGTTTGCACAACAAAAAAATATTCGTTGCGAGGTTATTACTATCGATCCTGATTTTGAGTTCAAAACAGATGCTGATAAGTTTCAGCGTATAGTTACTAATTTAATATCGAATGCCATTAAATACAATAACCCCGGCGGATTTGTGAACACCTATATTAAATCAGATAATTCAATACTAACAGTTGAAATTGAAGACAATGGCATTGGAATAAAGCCGGAATATTCTCAAAAAGTTTTTGAACCTTTCGGAATATCGTCAGCCAAAAGAAAAGGAAGCTTCCCCGGATTCCATTCCACTGGACTGGGACTTGCTGTTACAAAAGGACTTGTAGAGTTGCTGAAAGGAACCATTAGTTTTGAAAGCAAGGTCGGCGATGGAACAAAATTTATCTGCGTTTTTCCCGATGTACACAAACTAAGTATACTTGATTTGCAGAATGAGCCTTTGGATGAATTAAATGACATGAATTTTATTGATGAAAATGAGCCTGATAATCCAGTAGAAATGTCGGAAATATCAACCGGAAAACCGATGATCCTGTTGGTTGATGATGACCCTGAAATTCTGAAACTGTTAAGAGATTTCCTACGTGCGGATTATAATATTATTTTTGCCAAAAACGGTATTGAGGCGTATAATAAAGTTTTGTCTGATAATCCGGATTTGATCGTTTCCGATATAGTGATGCCTGAAATGGATGGCATTGAACTATGCAACAGAATACGCGAAAATTTTGATACAAGTCACCTGCCGATGATTCTTTTAACAGCTAAAGCTGAAATTGAAGAGAGGATTGTTGGCTTGAAAGCCGGAGCTGATTCATACATTCCCAAACCGTTTCATCCCGAACATCTGAAGGTACGTATTGAAAAGCTCCTGCAGTTAAGGTACAATATTAAGCGACACTTCAGCCAACAGGACAGTAATCGTGCCCTGATGAAGGAGATCCCTGACCCATTTTTTCAGAAGATGCTCAATTACATTGATGAAAATATCGATGATGAAACGCTTTCATCCGAAAAACTTTGTGATAAACTCGCTATCAGTAAATCTTCTCTTTACAATAAAACCAAATCGGTACTTGGTATAACACCCCACAGCCTTATAAATCAGCGTCGTTTAAGCAAAGCTGCTACACTACTTAAGTCAACCACAATGACGGTGAGCGAGATAATTGACCAAACCGGGTTTGCCAGCAGAACCCATTTCTATGAGCTTTTTAACAAAATTTATGGTTGTTCGCCTTCGGACTACAGAAACAAACCAGCGGATAATTAAACCAGGGTAATTTCAATAGAATTAGGTTTTCAATGAGTTTTAAAGTCTCGTAAGGGACATTTAAATCCCGGGTTATTCGTGCGATTTCCCCAATTCCTTCATTTTACACCCCATCGGACAAGATCAGGAACAGAGAGGACAAAGGTTTTTGCCATCCAACGTAAATTTGTAATGAATAAAACAATCTACTATGGATATTGCAAAACGGTTCTCGCAAAACCCACTCCTCCGTCCGGCTGATCTTAAACCCGGTATCGAAGGCATGGAAATAGTTTGCCTCCTCAATCCCGGCGTTTTTCAATATAATGGGAAGATATGGTTGCTTTTGCGTGTTGCCGAAAGACCCAAACAGATTCAAGGTAAAATCAGTTTTCCGGTATACAATAAT
Source organism: Bacteroidales bacterium (assembly GCA_038213375.1). Lineage (GTDB taxonomy): Bacteria > Bacteroidota > Bacteroidia > Bacteroidales > JAAUTT01 > JAAUTT01. Next base: position 5,980 of record JBBQTB010000052.1, read on the forward strand.
ATAGGTAAGATTGAAATTCTGAGTTTCGACAAAAACGACCCTGATCTTGATGCAACTGATCCACGAATAATCAATTATAAGAAGAAGGACTACCTAACTACCCTCTCTTACCTGCGACTTGTATGCAGTGATGATGGAATTCGTTTTTATGAGCCGGATAATTACTCTCCCATCTTTGGTAAGGGCGAACTTGAAACATTTGGTATTGAAGACTGTCGGGTAGCAACCATGGCTGATGGGTTTAGCCTTTCGTTTACCGAAGTATCTGAATTCGGGGTTGGCGTTGGGCTAATCCGAACCAAAGACTGGAAAAATTTCAGTCGCGAAGGCATGATTTTCCCTCCCCATAATAAGGACTGCGCCATCTTCGAAGAAAAAATAAACGGAAAATATTATGCCTTGCACCGCCCAAGCAGTCCAGAACTTGGCGGAAACTATATCTGGTTAGCCGAGTCACCCGACCTCACCTACTGGGGTAAACACAAGTGCATTGCTATTGTGCGCCCGGGTATGTGGGATTCAGCGCGTGTCGGAGCAGGTGGAGCTCCCATCAGGACTGAAAAAGGCTGGCTCGAAATTTATCATGGCGCCAACAGTGATCATCGATATTGTTTGGGTGCAATGCTTCTTGATATCAATGATCCCTCTAAGGTGGTTGCCCGTAGCGTGGAACCTATTATGGAACCTATTCATACCTACGAACAAACCGGGTTTTTCGGAAATGTAGTATTTACCAATGGCCATTATGTAAAAGGTGATGATATTATAATGTATTATGGCGCAAGCGACGAAGTAATTTGCGGTGCCAAATTCTCTATTTCTGAAATACTTTCTACCTTAATTTAACTGCGTTTTAGACGAAAAATAAATGTTGCATCTTAAAAACAAGTTAACGATCCTTTTTCTTTGCCTGTTTGTTTTATTTAACAATTCAGGTGGCTTCAGTCAGCAATTTTCACTTAAAATTGCCGGCAATGATCAAACAGGTTTTCATGTTGATATATACAATGGCAATCAATTAACGATTACCAATAAGGAAGAATTCTCCTTGCATATGTATAATCATGATTTGAGTACTGTTGCAAATATCTCATGGGATGGCCAAAAATGGACTGGTAGTGAAAAAGCAATCACTTTAATCAGAGATTCTTACATAAAAGAGTTTGATGCCAACCTATCTGTATCAGTAACCTATCAGGTTGTAAATAATAATATTATAAAAAAGACGATTGAATTGTTTCAGCCATCCATGCCAGACATGCATTATATATTGCAGGAAACAGCCCGTCCTGCAGAAAACCCATTGCGATATGTAACATTTGAATATGATAATTTTTCCGGTGGCTTTGTACATGAAATCTTTCCTTCAGCAGGCTTCATTACTCCTGAGAATAATGTAGTTGGTTTTTTAACAGATGCCGGTTATAAAAATCAGTTTACGCGGAATACACGTCGCCGGTTTAGCGGGCGTGGTGGTGGTTTCGTGGGTATGCGCAGATTGCCTGATCCTAATTTGTTTTATGTTGCAAGCCTTTCAGAAAGAGCTAAAAATGATCATTACATCAAACAAACATTTGGTGAAATGTATAATTTGGATTCCGGGGCAGAAATTATATTAAAGCCAACTATTACATACCAAAAGGAAGGTAATGCTGAAATAAAAAATGAAAATGGGTTAATTACAATAACCGGTCATCCGGGTGGCAGGGTCGGTATAGAATTTATTACTCCATTTAAAGATCAGAAAGTATACACTATTTCCTTCTGGTGTAAAGGAAATGTACCCCTGGCGCTAAAACTTTTCAGGATTAAAAACGGGAAAAAAACCATTGAGCTGGAAGATGGGGTAAAGTACATTGATAATTTTCCGGTCTCAGAAAACGAATGGACATTTTTTAAAGGAAGCATCTTAGTTCCTTATATTGAGAATGATAGTGTATCCATGTATATTGGCACGCAATCAGGTAAAGAGTGTAATCTTCTGATAAAAGATCTCCAATTTATAGAACACCAACCTCAGCAGGAACCCTACAACATCCTTCCTCTTGGCCAAAAAGTACAGAAAACTACCTATATTTTTATTGAACCTTGGAAATCGCATCAACAATTTATGATCTCCTCTCAGTCAAGATTAGCTGAAGGAAAAGGGTTTAAAGGATCACAAATTGAAAAAATGCTTTACGCCAATTACAATATGCTCACTTGGATTACAGATATTAATGATTTTACACCGTTTAATGTGCCTAACATGAATTATGCACCGGATATGTACAACAGGGATTCATTTTTCTCAACGGTAGCTTCTTATAATAAAGCTTTGAATATCGCCATCTGGGAACAATGGGGCAAAACACAGACTACCAAAGGCGGTATTGGTACTATTATTACTCCATTAATGGGATCGGTAGAAGCTAAAGACAACGAAGCGACTATCACATGGCTTATTTGGGCAATGATGAACAAACGGCGATTTGGTATTACCCTACCACAGGAGAAAATTAAAAAAGCTGTTGATTACGTATTGAACGAATTTGATGCTGATAGAGATGGAAAATGCAGAGCACATTTTTCGTTGAGCCAAGTAGATATTGTTGATTTTAACCCAAAAACTGATCGGCTGGGTGTTAACCAGGGCATGCTTGCCATCGCATTAAGAACGATAAAAGAATTGGGTTTTGATATATCCGAAGGCTATATTCAAAAAGCAGAACAAGAATATCGCAATTTTTATGATTCTGCCCGAAAACATCTGCTATTCGACCGTAATTTCCCTGATATTATAACCCTTACCGACCTGGAACCGGAATTCTTTTCCCAATGGCTATTCAACAGACCAATATTAACGGACGAAATGGTAATAAATCATTTGAATCAAGTTCCTGTTCTGAATAAAGTGCCCAACTCCCCTCATCCTGAATATGGCACTACTGCACCCATATGTGTAAGATTAACAAAGGATGAAAAAGGGTATGCATATCTCAGTGGAGATTATCAGCCTTTTGAAAAATTTGGTGAAGAAAATTACAGTAATGGTCGAAGCGACGGGTTCTATTATAATGGAGGTAGTTGGTTCAGAGCAGAGTATTGTGCCTATGTGGTTGGATTAAAACACGGCTGGACCAAAGCAATCACATTGATGGAAAACAGGGTGTGGGCAGAAATTTATCTGAATCCCAAATGGCCATTCAGTAAAGAATTTACACCTACAAAATGGACAACAACCGATAGCTGGTGGCCATCTACCAGGGGATTGTGCTGGAATGTTTTTATACTGATGGCAAATGAGGTGGCAGGCTTACGAACTCCTGATATGGATCCAGATTATAACAAAAACATATAACCGAAATATAACAGTCTAAAAATGTTTGCAAAACTGAATTCCGAGTTCCGCTTTTTCCAGTCGATGCCTCACAATATGCGGGTATTGCTTATTACCAATATGCTGTATGCTTTGGTGTTACCAGTGGTGGAGATCTTTATGGCGGCATATATCATGCGATATTTTGCCGATACCAGCTATGTGGCTATCTTCCAGGTGGCAATGTATACCGGTATTATTATAACCTCGCTAACAAACGGGTTTTTACTGAAAAAATTCAAAGTTGCTCATCTCTACAGTTTCGGTATTCTGCTGAGCGGTTTGTCCATGGTTGGGATGATGTTTGTGAAAGACATTTCGTTGTTCGGATTGATAATTTCAGGAACTCTAATTGGCGCAGCATCCGGATTTTTCTGGACCAACCGTTACCTGATGGCACTAAACACGACCAAGGATGAAAACCGGAATTACTTTTTCGGGCTTGAATCGTTTTTCTTTACCATTGCAAATATTACCATTCCGCTGGCTATAGGGGCATTGCTTGCATCAATTGACGGGACGCAGATTTTCGGCATCGTTTTTAATATTTACAAAGGCTATCGCATAGTCACAATTATTGTATTTGCCGTTACTATTCTGGCCTGTTTTTCTCTTGCCCGCGGCAAATTCGAAAATCCAGTTCAGAAAGATTTTCTCTACTTCCATTTCGACAAACTTTGGAACAAACAAATTCTATTGGCAGCCCTTAAAGGCTTGGTTCAGGGATTTCTGGTAACTGCTCCTGCCATGCTCATTATGAAATATGTGGGTAAAGAGGGCTCGCTTGGACTAATTCAGGGAATTAGCGGTGGATTGACAGCTATTCTCATTTATCTTCTGGGTCGCTTTGCTAAACCCAAACACCGCATTCTCATTTTCGGCTTTGGAATTGCCCTCTTCCTTATTGGAACTGTCATCAATGGTATTGAGTTATCCATGACGGGGGTAATGGTATTTGTTTTGTGTAAAGTGTTTTTCCAGCCCCTCCATGATCTGGCCTATTACCCTATTATGATGAAGGTAATTGATGTAGTTTCCAAACGCGAAAACCGGAATCAATATGCCTATATCCTAAATCATGAGTTTGGTCTCTATGCAGGCCGGGTTACTGGTTTGGGTATGTTCATTTTCCTGGCAATGTACGTTTCCGAAATCTTTGCACTGCGTTACTCTCTTATCATTGTAGCTGCGTTGCAAATGATCTCTATACCACTGGCAAAAAACATCATGAAAAATTCTTATTCTGAGGATAAATGAAAAAGGTAAGTTTTATATTAATAGTGCTGGCACTGCTTTTCGGATTATATTACTGCACTCCGAAAACAGGATTGCCTGTGATTCAAACTTCTTTGCCTCGAATCGATCAGATGCCTAATATGCCAAAGCCTTTGAAAATCATTGACTGGAAGAGAAAAACGAAACAGTTCGACAGTCTAGTATTTATTTTCAACAACAAGGATTCCTATGGTTCACTTATCTGGCTTGATAGTTCCAAACGGAACATTGATCAGATTACATATGGTCTTTATACTGTGATTGGTGATGTGCGCCAGGGACCAAAGAAAAACAAAGGTGAGTTTCATGAAGCGCTAACTTCTTTAAGTTCATTGTTAAGTGCCGGACTGATAGGCATTGACAAAACCAATCAGCATGGTTTCAATTTTGTTAAGATGTCACAAAACTATTTCAACAAAGACACAAAATGGAATATCATCATGAACAATACCAACCCGGCAGTTGCAATGGCAGGTGGCGGATATGGCCGTGACTGGTGGTATGATGTATATCCCAACGTTTTATATTATGGAGTTGCGGCACTTTTTCCCGATGTTGAAAACACAGAATTGATACAACGTTCAATAGCGGAAAAATTTTATAAAGCAGACTCCTTGTTAAATGGAAACTATGATTATTCATATTTTGATTACGCCCAGATGAAGGGAATGCGCAACCAGATTCCATTTCAACAGGATGCAGCAGGCGGACACTCATGGGTATTGTTTTCGGCTTATCACAAATTTGGGGATAAGCGTTATCTCCGTGGAGCTAAAAGTGCAACAGAAGCATTACTAACCCAAAAAGAAAGTCGCTTCTATGAAATTTTGCTTCCGTTTGGAGCTTATACCGCTGCCCGACTCAATGCTGAACAAGGAACCAATTACAACGTAACAAAACTTCTGAACTGGATATTTGACGGTTGCCAATCGAAAAATGGCCGCTACGGTTGGGGAGTGATAGCCGAAAAATGGGGAGATTACGATGTGGATGGTTTACAGGGAAGTATCACTGACGGTGGTGGTTATGCTTTTTTTATGAATTCTGTGGCTATGGCGTGGCCTTTAATTCCAATGGTAAAATATGAACCACAGTATGCCAGAGCTATTGGAAAATATATGTTGAATGTGGTGAATGCATCCCGATTATTCTATCCCGACCAGGTTGACAAAGCACACCAGTGGCTTCCGGAGTTGAAAAACCTCACCCATGGTATTATCGGGTATGAAGGCATCCGTAAGAAGGATGATTACAATATTTTGGCTTTGAAAGAGATATCACCAGTTTCAACCGGCGATGGGCCCAAATGGGCAGTTGGCCAACCCAGGGAATCCATGTTTAGTCTTTACAGTACCTCCATTGTCGGTGTTTTCGGATCTATTGTCAAAACAACTGAGGTCGAAGGAATTCTGGCGCTTGATTGCAATGCCACCGATTTCTATGCAAAGAACAAGTACCCTGTTTACCTTTACTATAACCCTTATACAGAGTCAAAGACAGTGACTTATTCATCGGGAAAAAACATTGACTTGTTTGACATTATCTCGAAAAAATACCTGGTATTAGGAGGTAATGGTAGGATAAATGTTAAAATACCTGCTGGAGAAGCTACGTTAATGGCGGTTCTGCCTGCTGGAACGCACCTTAAGTCAGAGGGAACGAAAATGATGGCCGGCAACGCAGTAATAACATACAAATAATCTGAATGTATCAGATAATATGGAATCCCCTAAATAATAATAACATGAAAAAACTAATAACCCTTTTAATATTACTTTCGGCAACTGCCTCGTTGTTTGCACAGCATACCGTTGAAGGAACTTTAACTGATGCTAAATCCGGCGAAACCCTTATTGGTGTTTCAGTTTACGTCAAAGGAACCACAATTGGTATTCCTACAGATATCAACGGAAAGTATCACCTGGAATCGGATCAACTGACGGCCTCATCCATACTTGTGTATTCTTATATCGGATATACAACAGTGGAACAAATCCTGGGCAATCAAACGGTGATTGATGTTAAGCTCAATTCCCAGCAGTTTATGATAGAAGAACTTGTGGTGATAGGATATGGAACTACCAAGAAGCGTAATGTATTGGGTGCGGTTTCCAAGGTAAATGGTAAAGAGCTCACCAGCTTGCCGGTGGCGGGAGTTGCTCAGGCTTTACAGGGTAGGGCAGCTGGTGTTTCGGTGACACAAAATACCGGCGCTCCCGGCGAAGGGGTTCAGGTTCGTATTCGTGGCGTCGGTTCTATCAACTCAGGCAACGAGCCGCTCTATATCGTAGATGATATCCCTACAGCCAATGCACTCGATATCCTTTCGCCCGGAGATATTGAAAATATCACAGTCCTTAAAGATGCTTCAGCAGCGGCTATATATGGTTCCCGCGCCAATAACGGGATAGTGCTTATTACCACCAAAAAAGGAACAAAAGGTAAAACCAAGGTCGCATATCATGGGCAAACAGGGTTCCAGAAACCAACCAGGCTCACCAAAATGGTAAATACTAAAGATTATATTACCATTTATAACGAAGCCGCAACCAACGACAATGCTTTCATGCGTAATGGCCTTCCCCTACGCAGGCTCATCACTGCCGAAGATGCCACCCAGTTCGCTGACTTGAACTACATAAAAGAATTGTTTCAAACAACACCGGTCAATTCCCACGAACTCTCCATCTCAGGAGGGACTGGAGCCACCAATTATCTTATCTCCACTTCTTTTTTCGACCAAAAAGGCATGATAAAAAGCACCGGTTATTCCCGCGGAACAGCACGGCTTGATTTGAATACTGAGGTAAGTAAATGGCTAAGCGGCGGAATGAGCATGCTTGTTGGGATTTCGAGTAATGATAATATCGGAAGTTCGGGCGATGGTGCAGGCGGAAATGGCGGAAGCGTGATACGATATGCTTTCTTTCGCAATCCTGCCATTCCCATAAAATTTGACGATGGCACCTATGTGGACCGTCCTTCCGAATATTTCGGACAGCAGATTTATGATTCATTCCTTGGCGATGGATATAGTCCTCTCGGCATGACCGCTCATAACGATAACAACCGCAAGGACATCAGTTATCTGGGTAAAGCCTATTTCACTGCCAAAGTATCTAAAAATCTGAAATTTACAACCAACTTCGGGATGGACTACCGCAATTCCAATAGTCGCCAATTCTTCCCTACATGGGGAACCGAGAAACGTATTAATTTCCCGAACGGTCTGAATATTGGTAATGAACGCACCGCTAATTGGACCATTAATAACCTGCTTAATTATGAAACCAAATTCGGAGAATCTCATACTTTTTCGGCATTGCTTGGGTTTGAGGCTATTAAAAATAGCGGTGAAGCCCTTTATGCCAGCGATCAGAATTTTCCTGTTGAACAGAAAGAACTTATCTATATTGGTAACGGAGTGGGGAAAAAGGTTAAAAGTACCCAAGGAGCATGGGCTTCGTCACTGGCATCATTTTTTGGCAGGGTAAGTTATGATTTTAAGGGAAAATATTACATTTCGGGCACACTCCGCCGCGACGGTTCTTCGAAGTTTATCAAAAATAACAAATGGGGAACGTTCTATTCACTTTCAGCAGGCTGGGCGCTAAAGCAGGAAAACTTTCTGAAGGATGTTTCCTGGCTTGAAAATCTTAAACTACGTGCAGGTTATGGCGCTATCGGAAACCAGGATATAGCCAACAATGCCGAAAAGGACAGGATCTCTCCTAATTATGAATATCCATTCGGCGGGTTATCGAATAGCGGTTATGCTCAAAGCGCCCTGGGGAATGAAAACCTGAAGTGGGAAACCAGTAATCAATATAACGCTGGCCTCGATGTTGGTCTTTTAAATGGTGCATTGACATTTTCTCTTGATTACTATTATAAAATTACGGAAAATCAACTGGTAACGGCCTCCAATCCTCCATCGACAGGTTATGCCAGCGCTCCTGTGATTAACAACGGGTCGGTATTGAACACCGGGCTTGAGCTAGAAGCCACTTACCACAAAACAAAGAATGATTGGGGCTATGCTATAACCGGTAACATCGCCTATCTGCACAACGATGTGCTCAAACTGGAAGCTCCTCTCGTAAGAGGATTGGTTGAGACCGGTACCTATGCTACACGGGTAACGGAAGGTCATCCAATCGGTTCATTTTACATGCTCGAAATGGACGGTATTTTCCAGAATCAAACTGAAATTGTGACTTCAGCCATTCAGGGTCCGTCAGGATCCATTCATCCCGGCGATGTAAAATTCAAGGATCAGAACAGAGACGGCGTTATCGATGAAAAAGACAGAGTGTATCTCGGTAGCGCTATTCCGAAACTTACTGCTGGAATTAACCTTGCAGCCAATTATAAAAATTTCGATGTGAGCATATTCTTCCAGGGGACTTATGGTAATAAGATCTATTCGCAACTAAACCAAGATATTGAAGGCTTCTACCGCGGTTTTACCGTTACACAACGCTATTTTAATAACCGCTGGACTGGCGAAGGAACATCCAACACACAGCCCAGACCATCATGGAATGCCAAATCAAACAATGCCATACCTTCCTCGCGTTTCCTGGAGGATGGCTCATACCTGAGGTTGAAAAACCTTCAGCTTGGTTATTCCATTCCTGAAAAAACAATTAAGGGTATAGGTCTATCGAAAGCAAGGCTGTATCTATCTGGAACCAACCTGCTTACATTGACCAAATATTCAGGACTTGACCCGGAAATGACCGTAAGCAATAACTCCAGGAACGAAGGCGACGGCGCCGCCGGAATCGACTGGGGAACGTATCCTCCGGCGATGACTATAATGTTTGGTATCGACATCACATTTTAATTATAACGGGCTATGAAAAGAAATATTAACAATATATCAGATACCTTCAGTTGTCGGCTAATAAATGCAATCGTTGCCGAAAACAGAAGCACGAAGTTTTATAAGGCTATCCTGCTGTTGGGTTTTTCCATAACCATTTTCAGCGCCTGTGTCAAATTTTTAACCGAAGACTTGCAAGGGGAATTTTCTACTGGCGTTTTTTATCAAAATCAAACACAGGCCAATCAGGCATTGAACGGCGTATATAATGCCATATCTTTCAGCAGTTTTAACAATGCCATCTGGGTATTTGGAGATATCGCTTCCGATGATGCGGTTAAAGGTGGTAATCCCGGCGATCAGGCAGAAATTACATTTATTGATCAATTCAATGCCAATGCCAGCAATGGGATTATCTATAATTACTGGAAGTTTTCTTACGAAGCCATTGCCCGCGCCAACAATGTAATAGCAAATGTTCCGAGAGTAACTATGGACGAGGCGTTAAAGAACCGGTTTGTTGGAGAAGCCAAATTTATCAGGGCATATAGTTATTTCAACTTAGTGAATATTTTTGGAAAGGTTCCCCTTAAACTGCTTCCCCCGCTTACCCAAGCAGCTATTCAGGTGCCACTGAGTGATATATCTTCTATTTATATGCAGATTGAAACAGACCTGACCGAGGCAGCAGCTGTTTTGCCAGTTTTATACAATCCCTCAGATCAAGGTCGTGCTACTCGTGGTGCTGCTTTGGCTATGTTAGGGAAAGTTAGTTTGTACCAGGGGAAATGGTCAGCCGCGCTCGGGTACTTTCAACAGGTTGAAGCCATTGGAATTTACAGTTTGTTACCAAAATATTCCGATAACTTCAAATTGGTGTACAATAACAGTAGCGAGTCCATCTTCGCGATTCAGCACCTTACAGACCAGAACCCGTTTACAGGAAATGGTTTAAATCAATGGTTTGCGCCTGCGCCAGGAGGATATTATTTCAATGCCCCCACGCAAAATCTGGTGGACGCTTTTGAGAAAAGCGCTACCGGCGAAGTGGATCCGCGCCTCGACGCGTCTATTGGTCGCGATGGTCAGCCCTGGCTGAACGGGGAAATTTTCAGCGCCAGTTGGTCACCGGCCACCGGGTATCTTACCAAAAAACACCAGCAGCCATTTTCTGAGGTCCCTTCATCGCGAAAAGAGGATGGCGGCCTTTGCTACATTTATCTGCGCTATGCCGACCTTTTGCTGATGAAAGCAGAAGCTTTTAATGAAACCGGTAAAACAGATTCGGCCAAGGTAAATCTAAATAAAGTGAGACAGCGCGCCCGGGCAAGTTTTACCGGAACTCTACCCACCGACCTGCTTGCAGATATCACTGTATCGGATAATAGCCAACTTGCAACTGCCATCCAAAAAGAGCGCAGGGTTGAACTGGCTCAGGAGTTTCACCGCTATTTCGACCTGATGCGCTGGGGAAAAGCTATTTCAGAAGCAGCCCTGGGACCTGATTTTAAATATGAAACTAAACGATATTTCCCGATTCCACAGGCTGAGATAGATGCAAACCAAGCTATAAAACCTTAATATATACCAATTTAATATAATCCACCTAAATAAGTAAATAAGTAAACAAGTAAATAAAATCACTAATTAATTTTAAAAAATGAAAAAATGAAAAAAATGATGAAATCACACGCACTGCTGCTTATGGTATTCATAAGTTCAGCAATCATTATCGGCTCGTGCAAAAAAGACAGCACAACAACACCAGCTGATAAAACTGCTTACACTAAATTACTTGTAAGTGCTGATTCCCTAGCAACTGCGGCAAACTCTACGGATTATCCGCAGGCTAATATCGACGATTATAAAGCTACGTTGACAACAGTGAAAACTGCTGCTGCGTCAACTGCACTTACACAGACGCAAGTCGATAACCTGGTTATACAATTAACTGCAGCCATGACCCTTTTTAAATCAAAGGCTTATAGCTACATTGATGAAAGTCTGTACCTGGTTGCTGGTTGGCATTTTGACGAAGGAACCGGTACTACCGCTACATCCTTCTCCACTGCTAAGCAAGTAGCAACTTTTACCAAAGGATGGACTACTTTATTGGGTTCTTCTGCAGCATTGCCCACATGGGTTGCAGGTGTAAAAGGTGGAAAAGCAGTTTATCTGGATAAAGGAGCTCACCTTGAGGTGCCTTATACACCCAGCTTCCTGCCTGCTAAAATATCCATCTCAGCTTGGATTAAAAATGATGTGCAAGGTTGGGAAAACAACTGTATCGTTTCACAAAACTACTGGTGGGGTTATAAGTTTCAAACCCAATCAGTGGGAAAACCATTGTTCACCGAGCGGATTAATGCCACCAACGTTCAGGATTATGATGCTGTTGATGGTATAATCACTCCTCTTGTATGGACCCATGTTGTAGTTTCACTCAATAGTACAACCAAAACATTGAAATTTTTCATTAATGGGGTGCTCATCCATACTTTTACAACAGTAGATAACGTAGGCCCATTGACTCAAACGCTTTCTTTTGTTGATGGTGCTACTACCTATACTGCACAACCATTTTTAATTGGCTCATTTGCAACAGATGCTGAAATAGCTGCCAAACCTGACAACTTTAATTGGATTACTACTGCTAACGTAGCCTCTTTTAAAGGTGCTATTGATGAGCTGAAAATCTACAATACGGACTTGTCGGATGGCCAGGTTGGGAAACTTTACAGCGTTGAAAAACCATAAACTTCAACCATATTTTTGCACTTTTAATGTATAAGGAAAAGCCCAATTGAACTGCATGGTGGTTTACAGGCTTTTGGGCTTTCCTTATTACTGTTTATCTGTTTACTATTTTGACTTGTTTTTTACATCTTCCTTTCACCTGGCATCTAAATGACCCGTTTTATACTTTTACTATTGCTATGCATCCTCACGATGCAAGCTTTCCCGCAACAGGGACAATTAAGTATTTCGCGCATTAATCAGATGCCCGATTTACCCGCACCTCTTTTCATCAGGAACTGGAATACAGTAGCACATGATTATGACAGCTATGTGTTCGACTTAACTAAAAAAGGAGAATATTTACCGTTATCACGTCTGGGAACATTAGGACAATTTAATTACGAAGATAATACACCACTCTTTCTCGATACATACGTGGGTTCAGCCGACCATTCTAATTCGGCGGAAGCCATAAATATATTACCTGCAGTTGTGGGGGCAAGTCTTGTGGGGGTTGATAAAAGCAACCAAAACGGAATGAACTGGGTTGCCAAAACCAAAGACTTTTTTAACCTGAAAAACGGACAGAATGTTTATCTAAACAACTATACAACCACTTCGGGCAGCGATTGGTGGTATGATGTCATGCCCAATGTTTACTTTTATCAACTAAAATCATTATATCCGAATGCAACCATTGAATTTGGCAGTCAATTTATCACCATAGCCGATCGTTGGTTGAATTGTATAAACCAGTTGGGTGGCAACACCAAACCCTGGGCTGTCCCTAATATGAACTACCGCGCCTTTAACCTTGCTACTGGACTGCCATTAACCTCAGATGTTGCTGAACCGGAATCAGCCGGAAGTATAGCATGGCTGCTCTATAATGCCTATCACGAAAACAGACATCGTAAATATTTCGAAGGTGCCCAACTTGCCATGGATTTTCTAACTGGTTTTGGATCAAACCCAGCCTACGAGTTGCAACTACCTTATGGAACAATCGCTGCTGCCCGCATGAATGCCCTTGAAGGTACAAATTACCCTTTGCAAAAACTGCTTGACTGGTGTTTCAACCGGGGCGAGCTGAGGGGATGGGGATCAATAGTAGGAACCTGGGGTGGTTATGATGTTTCGGGACTGATAGGCGAAGCCAACGATGGAGGCAACGATTATGCTTTTGTAATGAATGGCTTTCAGCAGGCCGCAACATTGGCGCCACTACCCAAATATGATAAGCGCTATGCCCGCGCTATTGCTAAATGGTTGCTGAATGTTACCAATGCCAGCCGTTTGTTTTACTGGAATGCCCTTCCGCAGGCGCAACAGGATTCCTATTCATGGGCCTCGGTAAATGACCCAAAGGCATGCATCCCTTATGAATCGATGAAGCAAGCGTGGCAGGGGAAAATACCTTTCACCACCGGAGATGCCATCGGGGGAGGTTGGGCAGCAACAAATCTGTCGCTCTATAGCGGTTCAAGCGTGGGGTATCTTGCTGCAGTGACACAACCAACCAATATTCCTGAAATCCTTCAGATTGATCTTAATAAAACTGATTTTTACGGAGATAATTCACTCATTTCTTACCTTTATTTTAACCCAACTGGTATTGTCAAACAAGTTACCATTAATCTGCCTTCAGGCTCATTCGGAGTATACGATGCTATCACTGAAACCATTTTATTTACAAGTGCCTCCGGTTCCGCTAAGATAACAATCCCGGCAGGGGAGGTAAGAATGATCAGACTTTACACGGAGGGATTGGTACCTGAAACCCGAAATGGTCGGCTATATGCAGGCAATAATATTCTCGACTATCATTATCAATATGTTTATTCTGAAAACATTCGCATAAAAGCTTTTTCAATCGATCATAACCCAATGATCACAAATTCAATATTCACGGCCTACTGTATACCTGGAAATATCAAAACTGGCGATACGGTGCAATTTGAATGGTTTTTGGATGATGTATTGATTGATAACACTAACCTAGGGAAGGTTGAGCATACTGCGCCAGGCGCTAAATCAAATCCAGTCCTTAAATGCAGGATAAGTCTCAATGGTCAAACTGCTGAAGACACCTTGCATTTATGGGTGGTTGACCGTATTCCTGTGCCACCTGTCGTGAAAAGCATTCAGTCAGGTACAAAATATACTTCCACAGGTGTAACAAACTCCTTCACCGCTATTGTTGAAAAAGCGTCGGGTGAAATCCTTGACTATGCATGGACCGCTTCATCAGGCACGTTAAAACAAACCACAGGAAATTCTGTTATCTGGCAGGCACCTCCAACACCGGGAGTGGATACTATCTCAGTGAAGGTTACTAATCAGGATTTGCTCTCCACTACAGTATCTATCGGTGCGCTGGTAAAAGACATTAACCTCCCAATACAAATACCATTGATTTGGTATCCGTTCGATTCAGACAATCGTAATGCTGTTGCGGACCGGTTCCATGCCACCGTATCAGGCGTAACCAAAACGGAAGATGCCCGTGGCATCCCAGCGATGGCTTACAAGTTTAGCGATGGACAAAATATCATTTATACCGATAATCACGTTGATTTGAACTTTGCTGAGGCAGTAAGCCTGAGTTGCTGGGTAAAATGCGAGCAACTGGGTTCCGAAAGGTTTATTGTCTCTCACGGTTCCTGGCAGCAACGTTATAAGTTGTCCATTACGCCTGAAGGCAGGTTGCGATGGACTATAAAAACAAGCACAGGTGTTTCTGACCTTGATGGGTCGACTGCTATTGAGCTCAATCGGTTTTACCATGTTTGCGTACTCTATACCGGCTACTCCATGGAGCTCTGGGTGGATGGTGTTCTGGATACATTTAAAGCCCTTTCCGGGACCATTCAACCATCAACTAAACCCCTTACGATTGGTCGGATGGACAATGTGGAAACACTATATGCCCTTCGCGGAAGCGTGGATGAAGTAAAACTATGGAACAAAGAGATTTCTGTAACCCAGATTGGACAGCTAAAAAATCAGTGGGCAGAACCAACCAGAATTATTAATAATGACCAGATTGCACGTATATATCCTAATCCTGCTAAAGAATTAATTTATATCGAATTCATCGGAACATTCTATCCTGAATATATATCCCTTTTCACTATGGATGGAAGAGAATTATCTAATTATCAGGTTAAAATACAAAATTCCATTATAATGCTTGAAATTCCTCAAACCTCCTCAGGATTGCACTTTTTGAAGATGACTATGAAAGATGGCAGTGTTTTAACCAGGAAAATTATTATACGGTAACTAAAAGAATTGAAGGTTTAACTTAGTTTAAAAGGTTTCACAAACAAAGGTATTACCTTAAAAGCAGAAGAAACAAAATGCTGCAAACTAAGTGACGATCTGGTTAGTGAAAAAATGATTGTTGCTCTCTGCTCTGAAGTATTGTCTATTTTATATTTTGGTGATACGTGGTTTAATTTTATATACTGAAATTTTAAAAATCTAAAAGTATCTGCAAATAAGGCTGTTGGGTAAAAGGAGCATATACCTACAAAAAGTAATACATACCAAGGACAAAGCAATGTGTCGGTAAATAACCTTAGGCTCCGATTTTTTGGGCGTATTAACCTCGCAGGTGTAAAATTTCCGTAATAAAGTTTTTTTGTGTATTTCATTTTGATTCAAATAAACAATGTTTTAACAAATATATTTTCGACAAAGTTAGATATAAAATTACTGTACAACAATGTTTTGAAGTCTTATAAATCACCATTTTGACAAACCATTTATTTATTTGGTATGGATCATACAATTATTTAGACAAAAGAAATTAATACACAAACTATCCATATGAACGAAACTATTTATTAAGTGTTAAGTTAAAATACAAAAGCTAACTGATGGAATTACAAGATCAGAAACTCTACCAGACGGCATATAAATTAAGCCTTTTTACAATATTTTATAATATTGTTGAAGGGTTGGTATCCATAGTATTAGGTTATACAGATGAATCTCTCACTTTGTTTGGCTTTGGTGCCGATAGTTTTATAGAAGTATTATCAGGCATAGGCATTGCAGTAATGATATTAAGGATAAAACACAACCCCGAAAGCCCCAAAAGTAAATTCGAAATAACAGCGTTAAAAGTTACAGGAACGTCCTTCTATTTTTTATCGGTAGGTTTAATGATGGGTATAATTTTCAACTTATTCACCCATCACAAACCTGAAACAACTTTTTGGGGTGTTGTTATATCACTTATTTCGATTGCTGTTATGATATGGTTAATGAAGGCCAAAAAGAAAATAGGCAAATTGTTAAAATCAGAACCTATTATTTCCGACAGTAATTGTACCAAGATATGCGTTTATATGTCATTGATCCTTCTTGCCTCTAGCCTTGTGTATGAACTTACAGGTTTTGCTTATGCCGATATTATTGGGTCAGCCGGACTAATTTATTTTTCAATTTCCGAAGGCAAGGAAGCATTTGAAAAGGCTAAAGGGAAAGAATGTGGTTGTGATCAATGCGAAAATTGATATTATCAAAGCTTTAAAAATCAACCATGAACGTTAAATCATAGGATCATGCCCATGTCTGTGGTGCAAGTCGGGGTCATGAGGATGTTCGTGCGTTAAAGGGTTATGAGCATGGATATGTGTATGCCATTTAGTACTTGGTATTATTTCTTCATCGTGTGAATGAGTATGATGCCCATCGGTATGTTTATGGTAATGAATATGTTTCATTACAATATGAGTATGCGAATGTTTATGAGTAAAAAGATTTGTAACCATTATAGCAAGCGCCAAAAGAGCAATTGATATGATATGTACCCATTGAAAAGGTTCGTGATTTAATAAATATGAGAGAAAAACACCCCAAAATGGTGCTGTCGAAAATAGTATTTGAGCTCTGGTTGCCCCAATATTTTGTGCTGAAGTAACATACAGTGCAATACTGAAACCATAAGAAAAAACCCCTATAATTATTGCAGGAGCAATGCTCCCAAACATAATAGGTTGACTGGCAATTAAAATACCTATAATTAAATTTACTGACCCTGCTACAACGCCTTTTACAAAAGTAACCGTTTGTGGTGTAGCCCCATCTGTAAGAGCTGTAAGGTGGTTGTCAACAGCCCAGCAAATGCATGCTGCTGTAATAAGTAAACCCGAAGTTAAGCCACTTGCACCTTCTCCAAATGAAGTAATAATTCCAGCTGCAATAGTTAATGCAACACCTATCCAGGTATATTTATCAAGAGAGTCCTTAAAAATTAAAAGACCCAGAAAGGCGGTTGCCACCAGTTCCATGTTTAGCCAAATAGAAACCGAAGCTGCATTTGCTGTTTTTAAACCCGCCAATAACAGTAACGGACCGCACAAACCACCAAAGAAAATAATCCCGATAGTTTTAGAACTGTTTCCCTTTTTAAATAGTAATTTTAGATTATTGTTTTTTTGGAAAACATAAGGAAACATAGCAAGAGCCGCTCCCAAATAAAGCAAACCTGCCAATTGAAAAGAGTTTAAACCATTCAATAACAACTTGCTACACGGGGTAGCAACACCAAAAAGAAATCCTGAAAGAATACCTGTTAAAATAGCAAAACGTTTCATAATAATCGCTTAAACTATTTATTATCTTTGTGGTTAAATATACGAATGAAACTCCATTGTTCGCCCTTTTGTTCATGTCAGTATTGTCAAACAAATTTCTGCGTTTCCAATATCACTTCTGTATCTCATTTTTAATGAGCTAGAAATAACTTATAGTGATTATTTTCAGAGCCTCCAAAGCCTTGAATTTTTTGATTTTTATATTCCTCCTAAAGCTTAGTTTTTTACACCTTAAAAAGAAGTATTTCTTTTTCTATTAATAATCTTAATAGATTTGAATAGATTATTCATTCCTTGTAAGTTATTATACTTTACATCTTTGAAATTTAATTCAACAACCCGCAAACATAACTTCAATGTTTTCAAAGAACACTGCAATACTTTCCGTGGTATTTCATTTTTGACCACCACATAAGCTAAACTGTTACATTATGACAAAATTTAATTTCACTTGCAACAGGTTACGTCCGACAAAAAAAGTCTTAAAACACAGGTGAAAGCATTGGCTCAAAAAGTGGTGCTTATAGGTATCAATCCAACAAACTTTCATAAGAATTTATGCCATAAACAATATCATTTAATCACTCAAGCAACGAACGGAAAAGCCATAGCTTTTATCATAGTAGCTTCTGGATATCTTAGTATTATAGTTAAATAAATAGCGGCCCCAGGCATACTCTGAACCGTATTCATTTTTACTCCACCAATAGCCGCATGATCCTTTGAAAGAATATGTATTGTTACGATTTACGCCTGCCGGAATACCTGAAAAACCACTCTCATTGGTTGCGCCGGTGTTTGGACTAAACCAAATTGTGCTGTCAGTTTGCTTCATTTTTCCACCTGCTACACTTTCTCCACCCAGATAGGTTGTAAGCTTTGTCCATTCAGCATCGCTGGGAACATGCCAGCCCGACGGGCATATGTTGCGACCATCATTAGCTACATACCAATTGTAAAGTCTACCGTATTTATTTGAATTATTTTCAATGTCATCATAATTTGAATAGCTCTCGTTTGTATGATCGCTCATTTCATTATCCTCTCTGGCATTGAGTATAAGATCGCCATTCCGGAATTTGGTTACCCTCATATTTTCAACCATCCAGTTTTGCTTACCTATGCGTACAGTATGATACAAATTGCCATCTGCATCAATAACAAATATCAATTCATTACCATACCTTGTTCCTGCTTTATTAGTAGCATAAGCTTTTAAATAATATGTATTCCCAACTGATAACCCGGTAATTAAACTTGTAAATATTCCTGTTGCTCCCTTTTCTGTGGTTTTACTGTTTTTTATTGTTGGGTTTGCTGAGAGGCTCCAGCAAACACCACATGCTGTTATTGCTATTCCACCATTATTTGTAATATTTCCGCCACAGCTTGCTGTTGTGGGGGATTTTAAAGTTATATCTGCGGATGTCAAAACCGGCAATATCGCCGATGTAGTGAATGCTATCTGCTTGCTGTATGCAGTTCCATTGATATTAGTAACATACTCTCTGATATAATATGTAACACCAGGAGCCAATCCTGTGAGTGAAGTATTGAAACTACCTGAACCTGTTCCCATATTGATGGTAACGTCTGCAATAGTTGGATTCTGCTTTATGCTCCAACAGACTCCATGTGCTGTTATGGTTGCGCTATCAATTGATGTTATCTCTCCGTGATAGTCGGCAGAAGTATCCGTGATATTGGTAACAATTGAAACAAATTCTGTCGGAGTGTTCTTTCCTTCTTCTTTTTTGCAATTCCACAATAAGGTCAACAATATTCCAACTGAGATTGCAATGGAAATAAAAGAATTGATCTTCATAGGTTTGATGGATAATTGAAAGATTAATGGCTTACTTTAATCTTTCAGATTTTATAAATAGTAAATAATTATAGATGTTCAAACTAATGATTTGGTTTTAGCATTAAAATTTCTGAACATCCTGAACTATGCTAACTGCCAGTCCATGATTGTAAGGCGAAAAAATGATATTCCTTTAAACAGTTTATTCTCAGTTTTGTTCTTCTGCTATAACCTATTAAACCTGTTATTTTGAAAAAACCTAAAGTTATACTTAACGTGTTAAGGGTAATTTCATCAATCCATTACAATCTGATTACGGATGCATTAAAAGTTTACATGACATGATTATTATTCACCAAATAACCAAATCCGAGGGTTAGTATGTGATGTGTTTTATTAAATTTTATAGGAGAATAATGAAAAAAATTAAAAATAGCTTGTTTTATATTGGTCTAATAAGTGGTGTTTCCGCCATGATCTATTGGATTGTCCTGCAAGGCTCAAAATTGGAGCATGGGAGAAACATTGTAATTCCCGATTCTAAAAAAAGTCAATGGGCTGAATTTATTAATTCAATGACTCATAATTTAGGAAATCCGTTAGCAATTCTTTTAGCCCAAATTGTTGCCATTTTATTTGCCGCCCGTATATTTGGGTGGATTTGTAAAAGAATAGGACAGCCAACAGTAATTGGAGAAATTATTGCAGGGATAGTGTTGGGTCCTTCACTTTTCGGAATCTATTTCCCTGAATTTTCCGCAACTCTTTTTCCGGCCAGTTCCCTTGACAACCTCAGAATTTTAAGTCAGGTTGGCCTTATCTTGTTTATGTTTATGGTTGGCATGGAACTAGATTTAAATGCACTTAAAAACAAAGCTCACGAGGCCGTAGTCATAAGTCATGCCAGCATCATTATTCCTTTCGCATTGGGGATGGGTTTAGCATATTATATTTATCAATCATTTGCTCCTCAAGGCATTCAGTTTCTTTCATTTGGTTTATTTATCGGTATTGCCATGAGTATAACGGCATTTCCCGTATTGGCAAGAATTGTTCAGGAACGAGGAATACAAAAAACAAAATTAGGATCAGTAGTAATTACATGTGCAGCTGCAGATGATATAACAGCATGGTGTATTTTGGCAGCAGTAATTGCCATTGTAAAAGCCGGTTCATTTGTAAGTTCATTGTTCACAATTCTTTTAGCCGTTACTTATGTATTCATAATGATAAAAGTTGTGAGACCTTTTTTGATGCGTGTTGGTGATTTACATACTACACGTGAAAATTTGAGTAAACCTATCATTGCAATCTTTTTTATTACCTTAATACTATCATCCTATGCTACCGAAGTGATTGGAATCCACACACTGTTTGGTGCATTTATGGCTGGTGTAATAATGCCTGTAAATATCAAGTTCAGAAATATTTTTATAGAAAAAATTGAAGATGTTTCCTTGGTTTTGCTACTTCCATTATTTTTTGTTTTCACTGGATTGAGAACTGAAATTGGTTTGTTGAATGATCCTTATCTTTGGAAGGTGACAGGCTTAATTATCCTGGTGGCTGTTGCGGGAAAATTTGTTGGTAGTGTGATAGCAGCAAAATTTGTTGGCCAAAACTGGAAAAACAGTTTAACTATCGGTGCATTAATGAATACCCGGGGATTAATCGAATTAGTGGTGCTGAATATTGGTTATGATTTAGGTGTTTTACCACCCAAAATATTTGCCATGATGGTAATTATGGCATTAGTTACCACCTTTATGACCGGCCCTGTATTGGATTTGATTAACTGGGTATTCAAAACAAAACCGGACGAAATGCCTCAGAAAATTAAAGAATCCAGTCAATACAAAATTTTGTTTTCATTCGGCACTCCTGAATCTGGAAGAGCCTTACTTCGATTAGCAAATGGATTATCAAAAAGGTTGAATGGTAATGTTGCAATTACGGCATTACACCTTTCACCAACAAATGAATTGCATCCATATTTTGCTGATGAATATGAAAAAGAGACCTTTACCCCTATTATCGAAGAATCGAAAAATTTAAATCGAAAAATTATAACCTTCTTCAAATCATCAAAAGATATTGACAATGATATAGTCGATGTAGCTAATAAAGGGGATTATAACTTATTATTAATTGGTGCAAGTCAATCGATATTTCAAGGGAGTTTGTTAGGAAAGGTGCTTGGATTTACGACCAGAATAATCAATCCGGAAAAATTACTCCACACTTTTACGGGAAAAGACAAGCTTTTTGATAATTCTCCTATCGATGAGCGAACACGTTTGATATTATCAAAAACCCATATACCTGTTGGAATATTGATTGAGAAGAGTCTCGATAAAATTGAGAATGTTTTTATTCCTGTATTCGACTCAGAAGATAAGTATTTGATAATTTATGCTCAAAAGCTAATACAAAATATTAAATCCCAAATAATTATATTAGATGTATTAGGATTTATAAAAAACGATTCCGAAATGACGGAAAAAATCAGCGAGATTGACCGGACAATTCCTAATCATTTAACTTTGCAAAGTGAAATGGTTATTGAAAAAACATTTTTACAACAGCAGGACTTAATGATTGTCTCTTTAGAGAGTTGGAAAAGATTAGTTGAAACCAAAAGTCTATGGCTCACTAATATTCCTGCTATTTTAATTACAGCCGACAAGCCCGAAATACCTTAGTAAGGTAAAACTTTGCCATATAGTGTAAAAGCTAATGATAACTATATGATTAAAAAAAAGGTGATGCATGGATCTACCTCTTAAGGATATAATGCTCAACTTTTTATTATGGTTTTGTATTCCAAAAAAAATGTTCAAATACTACCATTATGTCTTTAATTTCCTTCGCACAAATCCAAACAAACTCATTATTCTGGACGCTTGATAAAAAAGTTTGATTTTTTGGACGAAAAATATCTTTATAATTAATTTCAAACATCCTCAATGGCTTGTCGTCTTTGATATTTCAATTTTTTAAAATGAGAAGTCGTATAACCCGTCATTGTTTTAAATTGATTAGACAAATGAGAAACACTACTATAATGCATCATTAATGCAATTTCTGTAAGGTTAAGTTCATTATAGAAAATCAATTCCTTTACCCTTTCAATTTTATGAGAAATGATAAATTTTTCAATTGTAATCCCTTGTACTTCTGAGAATACATTTGACAGATAAGTATAATCATATTGAAGTTTTTCGCTTAAATAATCAGAAAAATTGATTTTGGGCAATTCTTTTGAATAATGAACCATTTCAATAATGATGTTTTTTATTTTTTCAATGAGCATAGCTTTCTTGTCGTTTATCAGTTCTAGTCCGGATTTCAGCAAACCGATACTTAGTTTTTCACGTTGCTCCTCTGATATAGTTTCCATGACATCTACTACACCCATTTCGACAATAAAGTGTAACCCGAGTTTTGTTAACTCTTCTTTCACTGCCATTTTGCAGTGCATGCTCACCATGTATTTGATATATAGCTTCACACAGTTTGTTATTTTATAAAACTTTCATAAATCGACTCTGCTATTCCAACAAATTCAATCAGTAGCAACCAATTGACGTGGGGAGGTTTTGTTTAGGGTGATTTTAGGGTTTCATACTTCTGCTACTTTCTCTTTGGTGAAAAAGCAAAATCAATGAATAAGGTTACTAATAAATTAATTAAGATACTGAAGTTTCGGAGATGTTATAGTATTGATAGGCAGGCGTATAAATATTTGCCACAATTTTCATTAAATTATTGATTATTAACTAAATAAAGTATGTAAAAAGTTGCATATTTCGAGTTAAATTGTTAATTTTAAATC
>JBBQTB010000053.1:0-27870 GCA_038213375.1 Bacteroidales bacterium
TGTAGTTTTACATATAGTATGTTTGCATGATTATCTACCTCTAAATCTGCATTGGTTTTTAAAAACTGTCCTATTAACGCCCTTGCATCCTTGGGATTGGACATATACTCCCTAACAATCGATGACATTGCAATTTCACTACGTGCAGCAACTATTTTAATACAATCCACTAATTGCTTTCGTCCATTGTGTACAGCTTTAAATTTTTCATCTTCCGGCAACTGTGCATATTCTATTTTTATGGGTGTCGTTTTACGAATAGCCTTTAAATCATCCAACTGACTTTGTAAATAGGTTATTTCCTGCGTCATCTTTTCTTTTTTATCAGTTACTCGATTGAACGCACTGTCATTTAATTCTTGATCATAATGCAGCTTTCCAAACGATGACTGACGATTTTTTAGTTTCGCGTTACAGGAATTTATCTTTTTATTCAAATTTCGGTACGCTGGATTAACCAGAAGTTGTGTGTCACTAATGTCCTCCTTAAAATAGCTTATAATCATATCTAAATTAAATTGTTTTAGCATATGTTTAAAGTAGTTCTCCTGATTCCAACGTGCAAACATATAGAGACCTATCAATAGGGCTGTCAACTTATAATTGGTGGTAATGATGGATGTCTGATTACCACCATCCCTTAGTTTGCGTACCTCTCTTACCCATATACATCTGGTTTTTTTGACAGGTTTACTTGTAGTTTTCTTTGGATTCTCCTTTTCTGGGGCAATGCTCTGTTCTGTACTTGTTTTCTGGTGGTTTTCTTTGGTAATATTTCGATAAACAATAGGACCTTTATCTTGGGGTTCTAATTCGTCAACTTTTGACCCTTCCATCAACACTCCCCGTTCTGCTAGAAATATTTTTTCTTTTTCTCCATATTGGTTAACAACTTCTTGCTCTGTAAACTCTTCAATGGGCCAGGGTTCTTGAATATACTTGTTGTATGTGCAGCAGGAAACCCGTTTTTCAAACATCTGCGTCATGAAGTCTACACTATACCCTTCTCTGTCGTAAACAAGCATAAATTTGTGCAGAAAGGAGTCTGCGTTCAATGCTTCTTGGCTGGGTTGATTGGGTACATCCTTTTCCAGGATTGGTAGGATATCTTCTTTGAGTGTATCTATAAGACCGCTACTGATTGATTTGCTGATTGAAAAAAACGGTTGTCCTAGTTTATCGCATATCCAATAGTCGGAGGTGGCTCGCATGGCCAATTGTAACCGGCTGACATATTTCTTGGGCAATTTATTTTTCTTGCCATAATATATTTCCTGATGAGCATCTGCATACAAAACTCCGGCAAGTTCTTCATTCATATGCATCCAGTCCTGGGATAATTTTCCCATCCATAACTGTGCTTGATTATTCTCACTCAGACGAGCTATTGCTTGGCGGAGTGTCTTAATTTCCGGAATGCGATCATATCCAAGCAATTTACCCAATTCTCCGGGTGGCTCATCACTTATTTTCTGGATGCTTGCAATGCGTAACAGAAAGCAGAAGGCTAGGGTTAATAGGTAGGTCTGAAAATTATAATATCCTTCCTGAAAGCTAAATACTTCATCGTGTGAGAGCAGTCCATTGTTTATCAGGGCTGGCAGTGATAATAAAATACCTCCTTTATGTACATCTGTGTTATTTTGAAATTCAGGTTCGGTTACTTTTTTTTTATTGCCGATACAATACGTCCCAGTTCATTGGTACATCCAACACCAATAGGAGCAACAATATCTTGTCGGCTTCTTTCACTTTGTGTCATTCCCTGTGAGGATACTTTTGTTTGTTTTTCATGTCGTGTCAATCGGCCCTGTTGTATTGCCTTTTGAAGGGTGTCGGTCTTTATGGATAAGGTATCTCCGATTGCTTTGAGTGACAGGCCTTCATTCAAATATCCCTGAACTTGGATAAGAACTTCTTCCGTTAGAACATTTCCTGGCTTCTCAAACTTCTTTGTTCCAAAAAATCCCTTTGCTCCCTTTGTTCGATAGATCTTCGACCACCTTACCACACTTTCCTTGGATACGGCAAAACATTCAATGATTTCTACCGTGCGAACAGTTTTTAAATCGATCATCTGACTGGTAATAAAACGAAAGCTCTAATAATCTCCTTCACCATGCTGATATATTGGCCCCCCTCCATTAAAGTAAACTACTATACCTTTTATTGTACTTACTCCAATATTGGAGTTGATCATTTTTATATCTGTAGGGTAAACAGGAAATAGTGTTTCCATGATGCATTTTTTATTGCAAAATCGCACTATTTTGATTTTCCTGCAAGTTTTTTATGGAATTTATTTTATCCGCTGATATAATGACCTTTATGGAAACTCCGGATCATGTTATCTGATTTTACTTGAAATAATATTACGAATAAATGTATCTTTTACTTTACCTAAAAAAGGCTGTCTGATTTTATCAGGCAGCCTTAAAAAACTAAATGAAGGCCTATCAACTAAAAAAAGAGAGAGTTATTTGTAGGTAAAAAGAGGTTGCCGTTTAAAGCAACCTCCCAAAAAAAGAGTGATTTACCAATTTGGGTTTTGAATTAATGATGGGCAATTTGTGATTTCGCTTGTCATTAAAGGCCAATAATAGTTTTTGTTGGTAAACACGCGGTCTTCAAGTTTGAAACGCTCCATGTGGTATTTTATACCATCGATAGTAATTGGGCCATTCGGGTCTTCTACAGGTTTCATTCCATGAGCGGCTTTTTGTGTACGTGGGTAAGGAAGATTTGGGTTTGCATCATCCCACCCATTTTCTTTAGCTAGTTCGGCATCCGAGGTCGGCTCTAAGTTCCAGCGGGAGTAGAAGTATCTTTTGTTTTCATAGAAAAACTCAACCCTGCGTTCACGTTGAATGTATTTGTGGAGTTCATCTGCATTTAATCCGGTTGGTATAGAACCCATAAACGAACGAGCCCTAAGCGTATTTAGAATTGAATAGATGTCGGCACTTGGTCCGCTGAATTTGTTCATTGCTTCACAATAAATCAATTGTATTTCGGGAAGTCTGATCATCGGGAAATGTAAATCCCAGCCATAATTTCTTTTCCAGTCCTCGTGAAAAAATTTTCGCAGATAGTAGCCAGTTGATGTGGCATTGCTGGCCCCAATCCTGTCTGAACCATCAGCAGTATTTATTATAGATTTTTGATAGGTACACCCATGAAACATGATGTCCGAATAAAATCTTGGATCTCTCTTCTGGTAAGGGTTTGTATCATCATATCCTTTGTCTTTGGCCTGAGGATCATAAATGGAATAACCAAAGCCGTCATTTCCAATAAACTCATATTCATCAACTTGCTCCTGAAGGGGTTGAAGACGTGCTGCACCGCCTTTTGAAGGTGGAGTGTGGTCGCCTTGCCAAGGGTCGTTTTTGTTTTTTGAAAGGACGAAAATATACTCGTTTTGAATGGAAATATTGTCGATATAAATTTGTTTAATTCTGGCATATACCGAATTATTGGTTTCTGGTTGGTAATTATTAGAATTGCCAGTATAAAGGCTAAATCTTGGAACACCATTGTTTTGAAGATCAAGTACCTCTTTAGCAGCATCAGCCGCCAATTTCCATTTTTCGGCACTATAGGTACTGTATTCTTCTTTTCCAACCCGTGTATCATTACCAGGAAATTTTCCTCCATTGTACATTGGACTAGCGTTCATATATAGTACGATTGCTTTAAGAGCCATGGCTGCGCCTTTGTCAGCCCTACCATATTCTCCATCAGAAAATCTGACAGGAAGTTCATCGATAGCAATTTTGAGATCTTCTAATAATTTAGATAGAACTTCTGGCCACGATTGTCTTTTAAAAGCGAGGTTCCCGTTAATATCGGCAACATTATCCATGTAAACGATATCGCCGTATAAACGAGCTGCTAAATAATGATAATAGGCTCTTAGGAAATGAACTTCAGCGATTCTGTTTTTTAAGTCACCTGCTTGCAAAGGATTGTCGGGGGAGTTATATTTTTTTACTCCAGCCAGAAATACATTACACATTCTAATGCTGGCATACTGGTCGCTCCAGTATATGCCACTTGCTCCTCCAGGCATTCCTATCGATGGGCCAAAACTCCCAAAGTTAAATTGGTCAGGGATAGCGTTTTCTACTTTAGAGCCTTTACATTCATCAGTGATTCCTGATAAGGAAAAGTGCTCTAGCATTACAATTCCCCTATCGCGGTTACGTAAATCCAAATATATGCGGTTGCACAAACCATTTACTTTATCCCAATTAGTGAATACAGTAGTTTCTTCTAATTTATCATCAGGTGCTCTGTCAAGATATTCGTCTTTGCAAGATGACGAAAACAGGCATAAAGTGAGGGTGAAGGTTATAAATATGTATTTAAAATTTATCATATTATTATATTTTAAAATGTTACGTCAATGCCAATATTGTAAACTCGTTGAATGGGATACCAGTCACCACCTTGACTAGTTTCCGGGTCAACATCATAATCTTTTAATTTATCCCACGTAAAAAGATTTAAACCCTGAACATAGAGACGGGCAGAACTAAGTCCAATCTTCTTCATAGTACGCTCGGGAATTGTATAGCCCAGTTCAATGGTTTTCAAACGTATATAGGAAGCATCTTTTAGAAAGAGCGAGCTGTTATTATTCTTATTGTTGTCGTATTTTCCATAGTGCAAAGCAGGATAAGTGGCAGTTTCGGCAGTTGCTGGTGTCCATCTGTTTAAGTGGATTTTTTTTACTCGGCCAATAATGTCCTGACCGTACATCGGGAAATCCCATGCCGCTGCATCGGTCAATAATACACTGTTATTGGTGGCCCCTTGGAAAAGGACACTAAAGTCGATTCCATTATAGGAAATTCCTGCAGGGATCCCAAATTGTATTTCCGGAATTCGTGGGTTTCCCATGGCAATCCTATCTTCTTGATCAGTGATTTGGCCGTCTCCATTAATGTCTTTATACACCACATCACCTGGAATTATACGTCCCCATTTTTGATAATTTGATGCGTTTAATTGGTCAGCTTCTGTCTGATTTTTTACATAATGATCAAATTGATATACAAATTGCTCTCCAATTCTTTTTCCAGTCCTATTAGCATAAGGAACAGGGTTGCCATCAGGTGCTATGCGGTCAATCTCGTTTAAGTTCAATATTTTATTGCGGGCAAATGTGAAATTGGGTTTAATATAATAAGCAAAATGTTTACCTATTTTATCGTTCCATCCAATTTCAAAATCAATCCCTTTGTTTTCAACAGTTCCTAAATTTAATTGGGGAGAGCTTTTTCCTACAATTGCAGAAATGTTTTTAGATCCGTTATCTCCAGGTTGTGTAAGAATGTCATATCTATATTCATAAAATCCATCAATTGTCAAACTTAATTTGTTGTTAAGTATTTTCGTTTCCAGCCCAATATTTGTTTTTCTTGCTTTTTCCCAAGTTAAGAGGGTGTTTGCTAAATTACCTTCATATAGATTTGCTGGAATTGCTGAATTCAAATCCATACCCAAATTATAATTGTCCCCATTAGATTCAAAAAACTGTAAATAACCAAAGCGGTCTCCTGGCAATTGGTCGCTACCTACCAATCCATAGGATCCTCTTACTTTTAAATAGTTTATGAATGAGTTTGTCTGAAGAAATTTTTCTTTACTCAGAACCCACCCTGCAGATACTGCTGGGAAAAAGCCGTAACGTTTGCCCTTGGCAAAGTTTTCGGAACCATTATAGGCAGCATCCAATTCGAATAAATATTTTTCATCGAAATTATAGGTTCCCCGGAATGCAAGACCTTCATTTGCGTAGGCAACATCATTTTGATAACTGCGTTTACTACGATTACCCATTAAAAGGCCGCCTATATTATGTTGTCCGAACGATCGGGCATAGGTCAATGAGGCTTGTCCGTAATTCTTTCTTTGTGGTTGCGGAGTTCGGGCATCAAACCCATTTTGCATGGTGCTATTTTCTGTTCTCCTGGGAGAAGAATATGCGCCGGTATAATTACCTCCATTCATCAAAACATCCACACCTTCCGAGGGGTAAAAAGTGGCATAGCCTCCGTATTCACGGTATCCTTCTGATTCGTGAGGAATAGTTCTGTCGATAGTGTTCCCTTGCTGGCTATCGTAGGAGAACTGAACTTCGAAATTCAACCCGGGAGTAATAAAATCAAGCTTGTGCCCCATTGTGAATGTTCCATCCATGAACGTTTTGTACTCATCTTTGAAACCTGAATACGCCAGTTCTCCGAGCATATTATATCTATATACTTGCGAGCCAAACAGTAAACCTTCGGGGTGCTTTGCTACATAATTTGCGTTAGCCGGGTTGTTGTTATTTTCCAATATAATTGGATAAATCGAAGGCTGAGTATTAGCGATAGTTACAACTCTTCCTGCAGTTGTTCCGGGAGCAGTTCTTTGCTGTATGCGTCCCCCTAGATCAAGTTTAACATAGAAATTTTTTGTAATATCAATATCAACATTAGACCGGAAGTTATAGCGTTTAAAAACAGCATTGGTGTTATAGGGTCCAAGGTCAGTGTGATTGTAATTGCCATCCTGCTTCATGTAGCCTGCTAATACAAAGTATCGAGTTGTTTTTGTGCCACCCGAAATATTCAGGCTATAATCTTGCTGTAAGCTTGGTTTAAATGCATAATCAAACAGATTGATGTTGTACCCTAATCCATCAGAATTATCTCCTTTTGCATTTCTGTAGTTTTCTATTTGTTGAGCCGTAAAAAGCTTGGCAGAAGTATTGGGATCGTCATTTAATCTGGCTTCGTTATATAAAGTTGCATAATCGGCAGATCCCAGGTATTCGGGAAATTTAATTGCTGAAGAGAGGCCACTGGCAGCCTTAAAAGTAACAGTGGGTTTATCCTGAATTCTACCTCGCCGTGTTGTTACAAGGATAACACCATTTGCACCTCTAACGCCATATACTGCAGTCGAAGATGCATCCTTCAGAATGGTAAAAGTTTCTACTTCATCGGGATTTAGGTATTCGTAAGAGCGTTCTACCCCATCAACAATGACAATTGGTTTTTGCGAGTTGTTACCTGTATTGTAGGTTGATACTCCGCGAACGTATATATCACTTTGGTCAACCCCCGGTTCGCCACCGCTAAATTGGTTAACAGTCATTCCAGGTAAACGACCAGCAAGAGCATTTGAAAGGTTGGTTGTAGGACTTTGCTTTAGTTCTCTGGTGTTGATAGTGGTGATAGCCCCAACCACCGTTATCCTTTTCTGTTTGCCATATCCAATCACAACCACTTCATCAAGCTTCTGGATATCCTGGGCTAATTTGATGTCAATAATCGTCCTTCCGTTCGGGGTCATCTTTTCCTGCAGATACCCAATATAAGAGAAAACTAAAACAGCATTTTCATTGGGCAGCTCAATCGAATATCGACCCTGCGAATCCGAAACTATGCCAATAGTTGTGCCTTCGATGACAATATTAACCCCAATTAATGGCTCGCCTGTTAAAGCATCAGAAACGATTCCAGAAATTTTCTTTTGTTGTGTAATTTCAGTTGGAGCAATAACGATCATGTTGTTTTCAAGAACCTTATAAGAAAGAACCTGTTTTGTAAATAGTTGATCAAGGACTTCAACAACGGTTTTGTTTTCGGTTTTTAAGGAGACCATATGGTCTAATCCCGATAACTGGTCGTTATAAAAAAATCGATAATTACTTTGTCCTTCAAGACTTTTCAATACTTCCCGCATAGTTTTATTTTTCACATTTAGTGAAACTTTTTGTGAAAAAACAGCTCCGGAAGTTTGAATAATTGCAATAAATGAAAGAATTAAGGATAGTCTCATGATAAGTATAATTTTGTGGTTATCCTTTTGGAAAGGGAAATAGTCCCTAATACAAAAAATTTTCATAGTTTTGTCATGGTTTTTTATTAATAATAAGTTAGATATTCTTGTGAGAGGGAATATCGGTTAATAAAACATTAGGATGGGGCCATAGCAGTGGTCCCATTTTTTGTAAAATTCAGGTGATTAGTTTTTTAGCATAGGCATTATTGAGATTTGTTTAACATAGTAGTTTTTCATTTTTGTTTAATATATTTATTATATTTCTGAACCAAAACCGGATCCACCGATATTTTAACAACCCCTTTTCCCATCATCTGGTAGTTTAATGGCGAGGTAATTTTAAGTACTTCCAGAACCTGCTCAAGCGTTTCCTGTTGAAAAGTTCCAGTAAAAGTGTAGTTTTTTAATTCGTTTGCGTTGAAGAGAACGTTAACATTATACCGACGTCCCAGTAATATAGCAATTTTGCTGATTTCTTCACCTTCAAACACCCACTGATCATCCTTCCAGGATGTATAAAGCACCGTTTTTACTGTAACAGCAAGCAATGGCATTACCGACAGGGATTTTGGCAAAGTGATATTTTTTTGTTGTGTTGCGTTCATGCTTTTCGAAGTTTGAAGCCTGACTTCAGTTGTATCCGAATAATTGACAGATGGGATTAAGGTTATTTTTTGCTTGGGGACCATCGTAATAAGGAATTTCTTCTTGTCTTTGTCTCTCCCTTCCACATTAACAATACCATTAATCAGTGTGGTTTCTATGCGGTTTTCGTCAGGATAGGCTTTGACGTTAAATTCGGTTCCAAGGGCCTTTATTTTCACATCCGCATAATGAACTACGAAAGGATGATTTTTATCATGCTTCACTTTAAAGTATGCTTCACCGGACAAGTAAACATCTCGTTCCATGGAGGTGAATGTAACCGGGTATTTCAATATGGTTCCTACATTAAGCCATACTTCCGTACCATCGGGCAGTATGGTATGAGAACGTGATCCTAATGGAGTGGAAACTTCGCAAAGGGATGTGGTTGTTGAATAGGTTGTTTTTTGGGCAAGGTGCCAGGTAAAAAAAGAACTAAGACCTATAAGGAATAATCCTGCGGCGGCAACTTTCAAAACTAAGTTCCTGGATAACTGAATGGATGATCCTTGTTGAGTGGTTTCGGAATTCATCGATGCTTGAACTTTCCCCCACGATTTAGAGGTATCGAGTAATGGAATATAGTTTTGCCAAGAAGAGGTTGCCAGCCAGGTATTTTTTAGGGATTTAAAGAGGATACGATTTTCATTATCTGAAGATAAAAGCATGTCTAATGCCTCTTTATCGGATGACGTAATGTCTCCTGATAAAAATTTTATGGTAAGATCGGTCAGGTTTGCGTTATGGTCTTCTGATGATTTCATAATTTAGCTTCTATTAGTAATACAAGATTTCGATTATGGAGGGTGACAAAAAATTAAAAAAAATTTCACATTTTTTCCATTGCATCACGAATTTTTTGTAATGCTCTAGATAATTGTGTTTTAATTGTATTTTTTGAAAGGCCAAGCTTTTCAGCGATTTGCTGGTAGGATAATTCCTGATAACGACTTAATAAAAATATTTCACGACATTGAGTTGGTAATTGTTCAATAGCCTTGTTAATAATGAATTCCAGTTCATCGTTGGCCAGATTGTCGTAAAAGCTGTCCGAAAAGTCGGAATCAAGCAAACGGGCACGATATTCTATTTCGTTTCGATAAGCATCAGATAATCGTTTGTCAACGCGTGCCTTATACAGATAGTTTACACAATTGTTATGCACGCAACGATACAAATAAGCATTTATTGACATGCTTGGGTTGAGTTGCTCCCTGGTTTTCCAAATTGAAATAAATGTCTCCTGAACGATTTCATCGGCAATATGAAATTGATTCACGTAAACCCGAGCAAAGTTACATAGTGGTTTATGGTACATTTTGAAAAGTAATTCAAACGCTACCTTATCTCCTTGAACGATTCTAGTAGTTAATTCGGAATTTAATAAGGTTGTTCTTTTCACATCAATGGTTTCAAACAATTTTATTGAAATTTTCTTCAAAGAAATATAAATTTCCTGAAAAAAAATGGAAAAGTTTTTTTTTGACTTGAAGGAAGATACGTTTGAATCGGCTTTAATTAATAAAATGCAAGATATAAGTAGTTTGTTGCATTAAATTAAATGAGAATAATATAAAGCATTTGCAGGTTGCCGGTTTAGATGAAAATGAAAGGTACACCACGGCACAAAGTTTTCCCATACCATTCTTTTCAATTCGGGGTTGGACATGTACAGAAACGTTTCGGACTTTTGTTCAAAAATAGTATAAATTGGAACATCTTTTTCTAACACAATTTCGGGGTTTACACCTGGTTTTTTGTTTCAGTTTAGATGACTTATAATTTTAATTCGCCTTCCAACCAAGGATATTGTTGGCTTCGTTTGCTGCGAATCAAGCCAAACCAATATGGTGGGGTTTTGTAAATCGGCAGATAATGCAATTAAAGTTCGTTCTATTTAATTAAATATTCTATGTTTACCATTGCAATAATGAAATATTATAGTGCAATGTCGTTTAGCTAGTGATTTTTTATAATCGTTTGTTGTTTATAGAGTACGTTCGTTTAGGTTTTTTATTTCTTGAGTTACTTCTACCCGGGCGTACTATTTCCCTTGTGTTCGTTACAATATTATCAAAAACTTCTAATGCTTTCTTACATTGTTTTCTTATAACTACGGTAACCGGTATACCCTGTGTCATTGACAATGCACTTATAAGGTTCTTAATCTATATTTAGAATTCGACCATTTTGTCCTCAATCATGCATCTTTTATTAATCATTGTATCAGGATTCCAAATTTAGAAAGAGTTACACAATTAGGTATTCGCAGCAGCATTTATTCTGAGGTAGAGGAAAAAAAACATTTTGGTGTGATGAAATTGAAGAAAATATGCAAACCATTAAAGATTGCATACTCGAGAATGTACCTATCTACATAAGCTTTGATGTTGATTTTTTGGACCCTATAATTGCACCTGCAACAGCAACTCCAGTCATAAATGGGGCCTCATATTAGTTGCTATGCACCATTTTAAAAGCGTTACTTTCTGAACGGAAGGTAATAGGGGTAGATATTGTAGAAGTAAATCCTCATTTAGATAAAGAACAAAGGAGTGAACAATTAATGGCTTATATTGCTTTAAACTCCTTAGATAATGTAAAATGAGTCTTTAGTGTCAATAATAATTAAAAATGATTTAAGGCATCCCACTCCACTATTTATTTAATACTAACCCGATTCTTAGAAATAATGCATTCTGTCCACTAAGGTAGTCAAAACCATACTCTTAGTTTCTTAACTTTGTTTTCGTCCATTAGTTAGAAAACCTCTCATTCAACTGTAACTGACTTTGCAAGATTACGCGGCTGATCAACATTGCAACCACGCATTACCGCAATATGATAGGAGAGAAGTTGCAAAGGAACAACAGTTACTAATGGAGCAAATGCAAAATCTGTAACCGGAACCTCAAGCACAAAATCAGCCATCTTACCAATTACTTCGTCTCCTTCGTTTACCACTGCAATCACAATTCCATTGCGTGCTTTCACTTCCTGAATGTTGCTAACAATTTTATCGTAGGTATGATCGTGTGTTGCGATTACAACTACAGGCATCTTATTGTCGATAAGAGCAATAGGTCCGTGTTTCATCTCAGCTGCGGGATAACCTTCAGCGTGAATGTAAGAAATTTCTTTTAGTTTTAAGGCTCCTTCAAGTGCTACGGGGAATAAATTACCACGCCCTAAATAAAGGAAGTTTGTAGCAAAACGGAAAAGTCCAGCAATTTGCTTGTATTTTTCGTTGTTTGCTAACACCTTCTCGATTTTCTCAGGAACAGCTGATAATTCAGCAATCAATAGTTTCCCCTGTTCGGATGAAACATACCCACGAGCCATTCCAAGTGAAATTGCCATCATGGTTAATACTGTAACCTGAGCGGTGAATGCTTTGGTGGAAGCAACCCCAATTTCGGGTCCCGCATGGGTATAAACGCCGGCATGAGTTTCACGGGGAATACTCGATCCAACTACGTTACAAATTCCTAGTACCAAAGCTCCGGCATCTTTAGCCTGTTTAATAGCAGCTAAAGTATCTGCTGTTTCGCCACTCTGACTAATTGCAATAACCACGTCGTCTTTATATATTACCGGGCTACGATACCGGAATTCAGATGCATATTCCACCTCCACCGGAATTCTGGCATATTCTTCAATAAGATATTCACCCACCATCCCTGCATGCCATGATGTACCACATCCAATAATAATGATTCTTTTTGCCTGGATAAGTTGAGGCATAACATCATAAAGCCCTCCAAGATGAATTTCCGATTGGTCATTTTTAATTCTTCCACGAAATGTATCCAGTATTGACCGTGGCTGTTCATAAATTTCTTTGAGCATGAAATGATCAAACCCATTTTTTTCAATCTCTCCTATTTCGATATTTATCTGATGAATAATTGGAGTTTGCGTATCATTACGGATAGTTTTCAATGTCAATTCTCCACGTTTAATAATAGCAACATCATCATCATTAAGATATATGACACTTTTTGTGTATTGAACTATTGGTGTGGCGTCGGAAGCGATGTAATACTCGTCGATACCCACTCCGATAACAAGAGGACTTCCTTTTCTGGCGGCTATCAATTTGTCCTTTTCATCACGGCAAATAATTACCAAACCATAGGCTCCAATCACTCTCTGAAGTGCCAGACGAACTGCCATTTCGGCAGTAGCTTTTTCCTTCAAATAAATATATTCAATAAGATTTACCAGAACCTCCGTATCAGTTTCACTTTTAAAAGTATAATTACGTAGTTCAAGCTTTTTCTTCAGTGTAGCATAATTTTCAATAATACCGTTGTGGATGAGTGTAAAATGACCATTCATCGAGGTATGAGGATGTGCATTAACGTCATTTGGTTCACCATGTGTAGCCCAACGTGTATGACCTATACCAATGCATCCTTCAATATCTTTACCTTTTACAAAATCTTCGAGGTCACTTACTTTTCCTTTACGTTTAAAAGTTTTAACGTCCCCATTAAGGATAGTAATGCCCGATGAATCATAACCTCTGTATTCTAGGCGCTTAAGTCCGTTAATTAATACCGGATATGCTTGTTTATGACCAATGTAACCTACTATTCCACACATATACGTTTATTTTTTAATTATTGAATATGTTATTCGTAGTCTGACGCATGTCGCTTTATCGAAAGCAATTCGTTGTACACTATGAGCCCCATTTCCAGTTTTCAGAACAAGGATATGCTGGCTTTTTTCAAAACCATTTTGCTTGATTACCTTTTGTATGTAATTAGTAATGTTAAAACTATATTGGTTTGTATTTCTGTTTAAAAACCCATTAAAATATTGAGCACCTATAAAATTATCAGATAAATACTGATCGGTCGAATCAGTTTTAAAATATAAATTCAAATATTGTGGATACAAGTTTTTATTGATATTTTTTGAATTCAAATAAGAGGTATCAGGTGTAAGTATTAATTCAGCGCGGTTTATGATTACGCCATTTGGGATTGAATCTTTCCATCTTCCAATATCGGCAAGTTTTATAAGGCCATGAGAGCCAGCCATTCCTTCAACATAAATATATTTCGAGTTATTTTTTACCTCGGTAGCGGTATAGTCATGCTGGAATACTGATATTCCACCAAAGTAATAAGCTGTAGGATATTTGATAGAAGTGTCCACATTTGTAATAGTTCGATATTTCAACTCAAGCTTTGATTTATAATTAAGAACGTTAACTGAAAAAATGGCTCCTCTAGCCGGATTCATCCTTTTACTCCTTATGTACAAACCTTTAAAGATCGTACGAAAAGAACTGTCAGTCTTCATTTTGGTGGTATCGGCGCTTAAAAGCCTGTTCATTAATTCGGTATCGCTAATTTTAAAAGCTAATGAATCTGATGAAGGTGCAAAAGTTCCTTGTCCAACCTTATTTCCAAGATAATCATTTAGATTGGTGTTGGAATAATACGATTTATGGTAATTAAGAAAAACCGAGTCCTTAATATCACCTTTAATTTCAAATACCTCATAATCCTGATTTTCATTGGCATCACCAATTAATACAGAATCACGTTTTAAGTATAGTGTCATCGAAAGCGGTTGCAGACCTTTTTCGAAAATTCGCTTGATATCTGCCGAATAAATGGTAAAGGGAATTAAAACTCCTGATGATGATTGTCCAAAAACATCATCTGAATAACTTCCCATCAGATAACTGCTATCCTTGGGTGAATATCCATATGTTGAACTGAATACCGCCTGATGAGTGCTTAAAAAGTCAACTGTTGATGTATCCGTTATTAACAGAGAACTACTATCAAACCTTATGTGAAAATAATCTGATGAAGGAAAAATGTCATTTCCTAATTGATTAGGCTTTTCTTCACAGGAAATAAAAATTATACTAAAGAAAAAAGAGAGAACTGTAAAAAATGGAAATAACAGTATATTTTTTTTAGAAAATTTCAAAGTGTTAAGCGACTTAACCATTCGTTTGAGACAATATCTTTTCATAAAATTGTGCGTATTCATCAATATAATTTTCCATCCCATTATAAGGCAGGAATGGTTTACCCGAATTTGTTATATGTTCTTGCAAAGATTTGTTAACATTCTCGTTGGCAATAATTATACCATCAGAATATTGAATTGCAAGTTTCGAAAAACTATTAAAATCAGTATTATCAAGTAAAGCAACATCCTTCTTTCCAATTCCTTCCATCAATATTTTTTGCTTTAAGGACTTATTCAAAGGAGTTGTAAAATCATCATTGTAAACCGAATATATAACCTTCGAATTTACAAATAATGGATCTTCCTTAAAGGCTTTTTTGATTAACAGGGGTATTAATCCCGTAAACCAACCATGACAATGGATCAGATCCGGAGACCACCGGAGTTTTCTCACTGTTTCAAGAACACCTCTATTAAAGAATATACTTCTTTCTTCATTATCAGGGAATGAATCCCCCTTCTCGTCAATTAACGTGTTTTTTCTCCCAAAATAATCATCATTATCAATAAAATACACTTGCATCCTTGCTGATTGAATAGAAGCAACTTTAATAATTAACGGATGATCAGTGTCATTTATTATAAGATTCATACCCGATAATCGGATAACTTCATGTAATTGGTTGCGTCGTTCATTGATACAACCAAATTTTGGCATGAATGTCCGAATTTCTTTCCCTCGTTCCTGAATGCCCTGTGGAAGGTTTCGACAGACTACAGACATATCGGACTCGGGAAGGTAAGGGGTAATTTCCTGGGAAATAAACAAAACCTTTGTACTTTCCATGTAACAATCCGGATTTTGTAAATTAATTTGCAAAGTTAGTAAAAAAAATTGAAAATCTTAACATTTCTCTATGTTTAAAGCAATCTCCTGAGGCTTGGTTAAAAAACATCTTCTGTTTGCGCTCCGCAGATAATCACTATCTTTGTTGCGATATTTCTAAAAAAATGCAGCTAATTTATACGCTATCTCAGTTAAAATCATCACTCGATGAGGTTCGGAATATAAGAAAAACCATCGGGTTTATTCCCACCATGGGAGCTTTACACGTAGGTCATTTATCTCTTGTTTCTTCTTCCAAAAAAGAAAATGACGTTACGGTTGTGAGTATTTTTGTAAATCCAACCCAATTTAACGATAAGGATGATTTGAAAAATTACCCCCGAAATCTTGAGTCGGATTTGGAAAAATTGAAAACCACCGGGGTTGATTTTGTTTTTGTTCCATACGACAACGAAATGTATCCGGAACCGGATAATCGTATATTCGACTTTGGTAACCTTGATAAAGTAATGGAAGGTAAACACCGGCCAGGCCATTTTAATGGTGTTGCGCAGATTGTGAG
Organism: Bacteroidales bacterium; assembly: GCA_038213375.1. Lineage (GTDB taxonomy): Bacteria > Bacteroidota > Bacteroidia > Bacteroidales > JAAUTT01 > JAAUTT01. The sequence goes on from JBBQTB010000053.1 coordinate 15,840, forward strand.
TAAATTGTTTATGGCTGTTGATCCAACCAGGGCTTATTTTGGAGACAAAGATTTTCAGCAATTAACCATTATTAAACAACTGGTTAAAAACTTAAATCTGGAAGTAGAAATTATTTCTTGTCCGATAATTCGTGAAACAGATGGATTGGCTATGAGCTCAAGAAACATGAGACTTACTCCAGCCCAACGAAATAGTTCGGTTTTGATATCGCAAACTTTGTTCGAGAGTAAAAAGTTAAGCCACACACTTTCCATCGATAAATTAATTAGCTGGGTTATCGAAACTATCAATGATAATTTCGAACTGAATGTTGAATATTTCGAAATTGTTGACGATGTTCACCTTATGCCAATACATTCATGGGACGAACAAAATAATAAGGTGGGTTGCATCGCTGTTAAGGTTGGCAACATAAGGCTGATTGATAATATCAGGTATAATTCATAAACTATTGAAATGAACATTGAAATTTTAAAATCAAAAATACATCGGGTTACTGTAACGGAAGCGAACCTAAATTATGCTGGAAGCATTACCATTGACGAAAATTTGATGGATGCCGCTTGTATTATCGAAAATGAAAAAGTGCAGATTGTAGTTATTAATAACGGCGAACGATTGGAAACTTATGTTATAAAAGGCGCTCGCGGGTCGGGGGTTATTTGTTTAAATGGCCCGGCAGCCAGAAAGGTGGCTGTTGGCGATGTAGCTATCATCATGTCCTACGCTTCGATGGATTTTGAAGAAGCTAAAAAGTTTAAGCCTACCATTGTATTCCCTGATTCAAAAACAAATCGTATCGTGTAACTCATTAATTCATAACCCTTATGGATCATTTAAGTTTTATTCAGTCTAAAGTAGTACTCGACCGTTCTGAACTAGGTAATATGCTGGCTATATGGAATTTTAAAAACCAGAAAATCGTTTTCACAAATGGCTGTTTCGATATTATTCACCGCGGACATGTTGAGTATCTTGCCAAAGCAGCCTCTCATGGCGATCAACTAATTATTGGTTTAAACACCGACGCATCGGTAAAACGTTTGAAAGGTTCAGCCCGACCGGTTCAGGACGAAAATACACGGGCATTGGTGCTGGCTTCCTTCAGTTTTGTATCGAAGGTTGTTTTGTTTGATGAAGATACACCCTATGAACTGATTAAACTGATACAGCCGGACATTTTAGTGAAAGGTGGCGACTATAAGCCTGCGGAAATTGTTGGTTACGACATTGTTACCGGAAGAGGTGGTGCTGTGGTTACCATCGAGTTGGTGGAGGGTCAATCTACTTCGAACATTATTCAGCGTATGAGCATTTAGCTGAATGGCAAAAGATAAAACTGTTTATAGTTGTCAAAACTGTGGTGCTGAGTCAGCCAAATGGCTTGGTCGCTGTCCGTCCTGCGGATCGTGGAACACATTTATAGAAGAAACGGTTCAGAAAGTTTCGGTCAGAACTATACTTCCAACACCGCGTGGATTAGCCCGTCCGGTGAGTTTAGGAGAGGTTACGGCTAATAAGGACACGCGGGTTGATACAAAAATAAGTGAATTAAACCGTGTTCTTGGCGGAGGGTTGGTTAAGGGTTCGTTGATTCTGCTTGGCGGCGAACCTGGCATTGGAAAGTCAACACTGGCATTACAACTGGCACTTCATCTGAATGACCAGAAAATTCTTTATATTTCCGGAGAAGAAAGTCTTCAGCAGATAAAACTTCGGGCCGAACGCATTAATCCTGCCAACAGCAGTTGTCTGTTTGCCAACGAAACTTCACTTGAAAATATATTAAGTCATTGCCAAACCGAGCAACCCGATATCGTAATCATAGATTCAATTCAAACTATTTCGGCGGAAAATCTTGAATCGGCTACCGGAAGCGTTTCTCAGATACGCGAATGCACCACAGCGCTTTTAAAGGTTGCCAAAACCACCCAAACCACTATTATCCTCATCGGACACATCACCAAAGAAGGTTATTTGGCTGGTCCAAAAGCACTTGAACATATTGTGGATGTGGTATTGCAGTTCGAAGGCGATAATAACCATATTTACCGTATTCTGCGTTCGAGTAAAAACAGATTTGGGTCCACCAATGAGTTGGGAATTTTTGAGATGCGAAACGAAGGTTTGAAAGAAATAACGAATCCTTCGGAAATACTAATATCATCTAACGAAGAAAAGCTCAGCGGCATCAGTATTGCTGCAACACTCGATGGTATTCGTCCTTTTCTTATTGAAGTTCAATCGCTGGTAAGCACTGCAGCATATGGAATGCCACAGCGTTCGTCAACCGGCTTTGATTCCCGGCGACTAAACATGCTGTTAGCAGTTTTAGAAAAACGGGCAGGTTTTAAACTGGCAGCAAAAGACGTTTTCCTCAATATAACGGGCGGTATTAAGGTGGATGACCCTGCCATCGATTTACCCGTCATCACATCCATCTTATCGTCCAATCTCGATATATACATTAATCATAAATTCAGCTTTGCCGGAGAAGTAGGCCTTTCTGGAGAAATTAGACCAGTAAACCGTGTGGAGCAACGAATTAAGGAAGCTGAAAAACTTGGTTTCTCCAAAATATTTATCGCGAAAGCGAATAAAGCCGGGCTTTCGTCTCAGAAATTCAAAATTGAAATTGTTCCTATTGGCAAGGTTGAACATTTGTTCCAGAATTTATTTAAATAGCCTATGCTTCTGCGCGTCAACAATCTGTGCGTCGATTCGTTTCAGAATAATAAGCAGTTTCCTATCTGTAAAAACCTGAATTTTTCTGTTGATGCCGGAGAAACCCTTGGAATACTTGGTGAATCAGGCTCGGGGAAATCTATTTCGGTTCTCTCTATTCTTCAATTATTACCCCCTTCCTTATCGCTTACCAGCGGAAATATTTTTTTCACCTCCAAAGAAGGCATTGAAAAGGATCTGGTCCAACTTCCCACAAAAGTAATTCAATCCATCCGTGGAAAGGAAATTGCGATGGTTTTTCAGGAACCAATGACATCATTAAACCCCGTATTTACTTGTGGCGATCAGGTTTTGGAGACTATTGTAAGGCACAAAACCAACTTGAGCCCCAATGAAGCTCGCGATCAGGTTTTCAAATTATTTAATAAAGTAAAACTCCCCGAACCTCAGCGTATTTACACCAGCTATCCACATCAATTGTCGGGTGGTCAAAAGCAGCGTGTGATGATTGCCATGGCCATATCGTGCAATCCTCGTTTGTTAATTTGCGATGAACCTACAACGGCTCTCGATGTTACGGTTCAGAAATCGATCCTTGATCTATTGAAAGATCTTCAGGCCGATTTAGGGATGAGCATCCTGTTTATTACCCACGATATTAGCGTAGTTGCGGAGATAGCACAACGAATTTTGGTGTTTTATAAAGGCGAAATTGTAGAACAGGGCGAGGTAAAACAGATACTTTCCGATGCAAAGCACGCATATACACGAGGTTTGCTAGCATGTCGGTCCGCAGTGCATAAAAAAGGTGAACTATTAATGACGTTAGAAGATTTTAATATTCAAAAAACAAATTATAATTCAGATTTTCAGGATGCTAAAATAACATTAGCTAATAATTCAAGCCTCACCGAAATAAATACACCGAAACAACAGGTTTTACTCTCCATCCAAAACATGGAAGTTGCTTTCCGGAATTCGGCAGGTGTTTTTAGCAAAAGCAGGAAAAAGCAAATTCTGCATCACATTAATATTGATGTTTTTCAGGGAGAAACATTGGGCTTGGTGGGGGAATCGGGTTCAGGGAAAACAACGATTGGCCGTGCCATCATGAAACTCATTGAAACGGAAACTGGAGAAATCTTTTTTCATGGAAAGATGACAAACCATTTGGAAGGAAAGGAATTGCGGAATTTCAGAAAAAAAGTTCAGATTATTTTTCAGGATCCTTATTCTTCGCTCAATCCAAAAATCACCGTGGGCGAGATGATTGCTGAGCCATTAATAGTTCATAATTTATGTAAATCGCCCACAGATCGAAAGACAAGGGTTCTGCAACTTCTTAAGCAGGTAAACCTGAGCGAAGAACATTACAATAGGTATCCGCATCAATTTTCAGGCGGACAACGGCAGCGGATTGGAATTGCACGTGCTCTGGCAGTTGAACCTGAGCTTCTTATTCTCGACGAATCGGTATCAGCATTGGATGTATCAATTCAAGCCCAGATTTTAAATCTTTTAAACAACCTGAAAAAGATATTAAACCTTACCTATATTTTTATATCGCATGATTTGAACACGGTACGTTATATGTCGGACCGGTTGATTGTTCTTAAAGATGGCAAAATTGTGGAACAAGGAAATACCGATGATATTTTTAAATCTCCAAAAAGCGAATATACGGTAAAACTTATTGATGCGATTCCAGGGGGTCAATAAAGAAAATTTGTAACAAAATAGTGTTTTTATAATATATTGTATAGCACATATATAAATTAATTTTGTGCTAGTTAGAAAAAACATATACATTTGTGTTATATGTAAATCAAATCAATTCTATGCCTTCTGAGGTAATACTTTATATTGACTCTATACCAGCCAATGTCGGGTGTAACACCCAATAAATAAAACTTTGAAAAACCAATTACCATCCAAGTAAAAAGATACAAAATTATATTTCCATTTTTCAAACATTTACAGGTAAAGCGCTAATTAACAAATTATTAATTAAAACATTAGATAATAATTAAAAGTATGGATTTTCAGAATCTATCACGAGAAGAACTAATTATATATTTAAAGGAATTACGGCAAGAGAATACTATCTTAAAGGCATTATACGACAAAGACATTATTGATCGAAAATTGGCGGAGGTAATAAGCCATGAGACAAACGAGCAATTGGATAATTTATTCAACTTCGCGAATTCTCCAATTATTGTTTGGAATACACAATATGAAATTACACGTTTCAATAAAGCCTTCGAATCTCTTACCGGAAGAACTGAAAAAGATGTAATTAATAAATCTATTGAAATCCTTTTCCCTCCCATCGATAAAGATTGTTCGATGGAGCTTATCAAGAAAACTACCGAGGGTGAGCTGTGGGAAGTTGTCGAAATTAATATCCTTCATATCGATGGTTCTATCCATACACTTTTATGGAATTCGGCAAATATTATGTCTGCGGATAAGAAAACACCTATTGCCATAATAGCACAAGGCAAAGACATTACCAAACGCATAGAGACCGAAAAAAAACTCAAAGCAAAAAACAAGCAGATTGAAAATCAAAACGAAAATTATATTCAAATCAATAATGAGCTCGCCTTTCAAAACGAAGAGAAAGAAAAACGGGCAGCCGAATTAATAATTACGAACAAAGAACTTTTGCAATTACTTCAGCTTAATGAAGACAAAGATCGTTTTATGTCCATTCTGGCACACGATTTAAAAAGTCCGTTTAACTCAATACTTGGCTCTCTCGATTTATTATCACTAAACATTCGCGAATATGACATCAACAAAATTGAAAAACTGGTAAATAATGCCAATAAGTCGGCACAGCATGTATATCATTTATTAGATGACATTCTAATGTGGGTAAGTGCTGAATCAGGTCATTTATCGTACGACCCACAAAACGTGAGTTTTAAAAAAATCTATTTAGACCTTCTTGAGGTTCTTAATCCAAACGCCACCGCTAAAAAAATAACCATTAGTTGTCTTTCGGAGGACGACATCCTGGTTTTTGCAGATATCGACATGTTAAGTACGATATTACGAAACCTTGTGTCCAATGCTATAAAGTTCACCAACGTGGGAGGAATAATTAATGTGTCAGTTAATAAATTGGAAGATTTGGAGATGAAAAAGATGGATAGTGCATATTCAAATTATCAAATTGTTTCAGTTTCAGACACTGGCGTAGGTATTTCTAAAAATAATATGGGCAAACTATTTGATTTAACACAAAAATATTCGACCAGGGGTACTTTAGAAGAGGAAGGAACAGGATTAGGGCTCATCATTTGCAAAGAATTTGTAGAAAAACATGGAGGGACAATTTGGGCAGAAAGTGAGTCCGGAAAAGGATCCAAATTTTATTTTACTCTTCCTGAAATTGCTTATTCGGGGAAATAATTAAAATCACACCTATCATTGCAAAAATGAAAAGGCAAAACACTAAATCAGAAGATGCTGGCAGACTTCGTCAAAAAGCTGAATTGTTGTTGAAAAAAGCATCAAAAGCATCGACACAATTTTCTGAAGCCGAAACGCTGAAACTCATTCACGAGCTTGAAGTTCATCAGGTTGAACTGGAATTGCAGAATGAAGAACTTGCAGTGGCAATTGCGACTGCGCAAGATGCCATCGAATTATTCGATTTTGCACCTTCGGGTTATTTTACACTTTCCAAAGAAGGCGATATTATCCGTTTAAACATTACAAGTGCAAATATGCTTGGTAAACAACGTCCGACCTTCCTAAACAGCAGATTGAGCCTATTTGTATCTGATGATACAAAACCAATTTTTAATCAATTCCTTGCTCAGGTATTTCAAAGCAATATTAAAGAATTTTGCGAAGTAACTCTGATGGTAAATGATAAGTCGTCATTGTATGTTTATCTTACCGGCATTACTACATTAAATGGGGAACATTGTCTTGTTACTTTAGTGGATATCACTCAACGCAAACTAGCTGAACAGGAACTTATAAAAGCAAAAGAAAGTGCCGAAGAAAGTGATCGACTCAAAACAGCCTTTCTTCAGAACATGAACCATGAAATACGAACCCCAATGAATGCCATCATGGGGTTCTCGAACTTGTTAGTTAAACACCTCAATAACAAAACAAAACTCAAGCAATATTCAACAATTATTAATGATCGTTGTCTCGATCTGCTTACTACAATAGATGACGTACTTGACATAGCCAAAATTCAATCAGGGCAACTGACACTTTATATAGAGCCATGCAATATTCCTGCTTTTTTTGATGACCTCTCCCGTTTTTTCAAAGAACACCAAAAACGAATTAATAAACAACACATTAAACTTACTTTGCAATCGTTTTGTGATCAATCAAACAGCATCATTGAAACCGATAAGGGTAAATTAGAGCAAATATTTATTCACCTCATCGATAATGCTTTTAAGTTTACTGAAAATGGTGAAATTATGGTTGGATGCTATCTCGACGTGGAAAATAACATTGTTTTTTATGTATCAGATACTGGCATAGGCATTCCTTACGATAAACAAAGTTTGATTTTTGAACCATTTACACAGATAAGTCAGGGGAATAACAGGTTGTATGGGGGCACCGGATTAGGATTATCCATTGTAAAAGGGCTGGTAAACTTGTTAAAGGGCAATATATGGATTGAATCGCAACCTGATAAGGGAAGTACATTTTACTTATCTTTTCCTTTCAAAAAAACAGAAACATTGCAAACCAATTTTTTATCGACTGATGTGCCTGATAAATACCGTTTTCCTAACAAAACAATACTTATTGTAGAAGATGAATATTATAACATGGAATTGTTGAATATATTCCTTGAAGATACAGGAATAACGGTTTTACATGCCAAATCTGGTCTCGATGCCATTAAAATTGTTATTAATAATGAAGTTGACATAGTATTAATGGACATTCGAATGCCCGATTTGGATGGATATGAGACTACACGACAGATAAAGCATCACAAACCTGATTTGGTGATAATTGCTCAAACAGCCTTCGCAACTTCGTTGGACAAACAAAAAGCATTGATAAATGGTTGCAATGATTATATTAGTAAACCTATTAAACAGGATATACTCTTATCCAAATTACGATATCATCTGGCCAAGACAAATTCACCTGAAAAAGATCATCGGTAAAAACAAACTCGTTGGTTTTCATCCAATGTTTACTTACTCTCAATACATTAATCTACGTTTAAAAAATCATGCCCTTTACAATAAAATATATCAGAAATCATTGGAAATTTAATGTATCTTTAATATAATCGTAACCTCACATTTGTGTTACAATAATATTAATTTTCAATATGATGAACCTATTGTTTTCTAATCGTAGATTACTTTCACTTGCAATAATACTAATTGTTTCTAATCTCCTGATAACAGGTGTTTCATTGGTTATCATATACCATAAATCTATTTCATCACTCGAAACCACTTTAATAGATATTGTGGAGAGGCAAAAATCATTGGTTACCACCATTCACGAACAAGGAAAAAGCGAAGATGAAATAATTCAGTTTATAAAAACAATGCGTGAGAAGCATTACGGTATCGGTAAAACTGGTGAATTTGTAATTGCAAAATATTATGGAGGTTACGTTAATTTTTTATTGGCATATAACAAAAAATCACAATTTAACTTAAACAATATTGAAGGGTATGGATTACCCATGCGATTGGCATTGCAAGGCAAAACTGGTTTTATTATTGGTGATGACTATAACGGCGTGAAAGTTTATGCCGCATATACCTATTTCTCTGATTTTAAATGGGGTATAGTTGCCAAAATTCCAACTGCTGAAGTGAACCAACCTTATTACGAGGCACTATTTATCACTTTATTTATTTCAATTTTATTGATCTCCTTTTGTGTTTTTCTTTTTGTTAAACTTTCCAATCCAATCGTAAAGGGTATTATTGACAGTGAGAAACATTATCGAAGTCTGTTTGAAAACAACCATGTGATCATGTTGGTTATAGATCCTTCCACCTTAAAAATTGTAGATGCCAACCCGGCTGCATGCAAATATTACGGTTATGAACATAACATGATGGTTTCCATGAATTATACAGAAATCGATGTTTTGCCGTCCATCAATTTAAAACAAACCCTCAATAAAGCTCAATCAGGGGTGCAAAATCATTTAATTTTCAAACACAAATTATCGAATGGTTCTATCCGTGATGTTGAAGTTTCAAGTGGTACCATACGTTTGAAAGGTCAGGAATTGCTTTATTCGGTTGTTTTTGACATCTACGAGCGCTTACAATCAGAGGCCAAATTAAAAGAAAGCGAAGAAACATATCGAATGCTATTTGAAAGTATTAACGATGCTGTATTTATATCAGAAATATCTGATACCTGGAAAGCAGGTAAATTTATTAAAGTGAACGATATTGCATGTGAACGGCTGGGATATACACGGGACGAACTTTTCACCAAGACGCTGATGGAAATTAATTCGGAAAATTCGAAACCTATAGTCGCCAGACTTGTAAAGGAATTAATTGAGAAAAAACACGCCATTATTGAAACGGATCTTGTAACAAAAGATGGAATGATTATCCCCGTTGAAATAAGTACCAGAGTTACCCAGTTTAAAAATAAAACTATTTTTCATTCCATGGCCCGGGACATCACAAAGCGTAAACGTGCAGAAGAAGCGCTTCGATTAAGTGATGAACGTTTAAAACTAACATTAGACGCTACACAAATAGCAATTTGGGATTGGGATATAAAAAATGATACGTGGTATGCTTCTCCTATTTTTTACACCATACTCGGATATGAACCGCCATTCTGCCTCGGTGATAGAAATATATGGATGGAAAGAACTCACCCCGAGGATAGAGAGGAGATTTCCAAAAAGATTAATATTGTTTTGCACGGTCATAGTAACGAATATCAATATGAAGCCCGCATGAAGCATGCCAATGGATCCTACCTTTGGCAAAGCGTTATTGGACATGTTATTGAATGGGATAATGAAAATAAACCATTTCGTTTAATTGGTGTGCAAATTGACATCACAGATCGAAAACTAAACGAACTTCAGATTAAGGAAAAAAGTAATGAAATATTAGCACAAAACGAAGAGTATAGACAAATTAACGATGAATTGTTTGTTTCACGGGAACATGCTCAGGAAAGCGATCGTTTGAAATCATCTTTCCTTGCCAATATGAGCCATGAAATACGCACACCGATGAATGCTATTATGGGATTCTCTGAGTTGCTTCCTGAACAATACAATAACAAACCAAAACTCGAAGAGTATTCAAAAATTGTACAGCAAAGGTGTGGCGATCTGCTGGATATCATTAACGAAATCCTCGACATTGCCAAAATTGAATCTGGTCAGTTACCAGTTCATTTCGAAGAATGCAGCTTAAATTCATTATTTTCAGAGCTGTCTTTTTTTTTTAATGAAAATCAGGAACGGTTAGGAAAAGGGGAGGTCAAGTTAAATGTACAAGCCCATTACCCCGCTGAAGGCTCAGTAATTATTACAGATAAAGTAAAATTAAAACAAATATTCATCAATCTGATTAGCAATGCTTTTAAATTTACCGAAGAAGGGGAAATTCAGGTTGGTTGTAAGCTCACAGATAAAAACAGCCTTATTTTTTATGTATCAGATACAGGCATTGGTATTCCTTTAGATAAACAGAATAAAATATTTGAACGGTTCACACAATTGGATCATGGAACAAATCGCTTATATGGTGGCACAGGCTTGGGACTTTCCATCGTAAAAGGCCTTGTAAACCTTCTTGGCGGGGAGATTTGGCTTGAATCTGAACCTGACAAAGGAAGTACTTTTTATTTTACCATTTCTTTCAAAGTTTCCAATACAATCATTCACGAGCCAATAGTAAATGAAAGATATATAGACTACGATTTTAGCGATAAGACCATTCTGATAGTTGAAGACGACATTTATAATGCTGAGTATCTCAAAGAAGTATTAAAAAAAACCAGGTTGAAGATAATGCATACGTTATATGGCTATGATGCGATAGAAATATCTTTATCTAATTCCTTGGATATGATATTAATGGATATTGGTCTGCCTGATATGAGTGGTTATGAAACTACCAGGATGATAAAGCAGCTTAAACCAGATTTGAAAATTATTGCTCAAACTGCTTATGCTTCTCCTGAAGATAAGCAAAAAGCTATAAATGCAGGATGTATCGACTATATAAGCAAACCTTTAAACCCTCAATCATTATTATCTATCATAAATAAACACCTTCAGAAAACATAACAAATACAATTGATGCCATCGATATTTTACAAATAAGAAATGATAATAGCACTAAAAACACAACAAATAGATTCTTTGTTTTAAGACAAATAAGAATTTTAAGTATGTGAATAAACCTGGCTGACGTCTCCTCTGTTACCAATGAAAATAATTCCATACCGCTAATAACAGATTTCGTGTGATTGTTTTCAAATTCAGACCTCCTTACCTGGAGTTAAACTAAACTGTCGCAGTTTTAAAAATTAGTCGCAATTCTGTACCTGGAAAAACTGTTTCAGTCTCATTTAAAATTTGGCTAATATTTTCAATGGCCATATTGTCTCGGTTGGTAGCAAGGCTGTATAATACGATAGCTAATGTATTATTCTTATAATTTGTCATTATATCTGCTTTGGTAAATATTATGCTTTTTACAAAAGCCCTGATTTCATTGGTTTTCTTCTTATAATGAATGGCTAATAGATTCGTAAAAGCGGTCTCAGCTCTGTAACAAATCATTTTATAATGTTCTGCAGATGCTTACTTTCTGTTTTTAATTTGTTGTATCTGGTAGACTGGGACATTTCCCCAATGGTAATTTTATAAGGCTGTTGTTTTCTTTTGTTTATCAGTATTTCCTCTTGTTTTTTAAGTCCTTCTATTTCTTCATATAATTTAAATTGTTGGAGAGAGTTTTGGCTGGTTTTCTCTAATGGGGTTTTGGTATTTTCTTGTGTTAACATAAAACGGATGTTCATTTTTAAAATCCTGCATTTGTCCCATGTAACAAAATGATATAAAATTATTTACGTGTGTTTTATAGCTCTTTATATGTGACCACATCCACTTTTTTATCGGGTAAAAAAGCGGGCATTTTTACATCAATTTGATCTAGCAATTTTTTGCATTGCTCATCGGGTTGTGGAATTTTTACTATTACATTATCGCCTGTTTTGATTTTTATACTGGTTATCATTGCTAATGTTTTTATTCCTTCTTCAACGGTTAAATCCATGTCGTGCCATTGTTTTCTTAAGTGCATCTCTATTTTATATGCT
>JBBQTB010000054.1:0-23623 GCA_038213375.1 Bacteroidales bacterium
CTGGCAATCCGATAGGAACAGCCAACTAAAAGATAACGATTTGAAATACCGGTACATTAAATCGATCAATGGCATAAATGCGGAAAATCTTAATAAGCTTGAGCGTATTTTTCATTACCAGAGAGACAATAAAAAGATCAGGGAGATTTGGGAAAATGTGGAAGACTATGAAAATAGAATTAAAGATAATGCTGAAAAAATTGAACTTCAAAGATTAAGCAATTCCCCAAAAAACAAATGATATTTCCCGCAATTGAATTTTTAATCGACCAGGTCTATCAATTCAGTAAGATGTATTGGAAATCCTTTCATCAGCAAAACCTTCCGGTTACCATCAAATGCCCTGAAATGTTTGCTAAAATCTTCTCCCATTTAGCCGGCCACAAGATCCCTGACTTCGGGAAAGATAATTTGTGATTTTTGTAAGACACTATCTAAGCCAATATCCAAATTTTTCGGGAATCTTTTTATTAGCATGTTAACGATTTATAGCACAGAATAAAAGATTTTTTTGAAACTAAATATCCCCGAGGCAGAGCCATAGGGGTATTTCGCTGGTTTCATTTTGACATGAGGGTCAAAACCCGAAATTCTGTGTTTAGATTCCCTCTAATGAGGGAAAACTTATAGAAAATCCCGCTGCAGAGCCACGAGGAATTCATCGATTAAAAATTACAAGCCAAAGAAAATGATCTATAACCAATCATTGGAGCAAAACTAATTTTTTTGTTTTTCGAATTGAATTGCAATTTTTGAAAAGGCTTTAAATAATAGACCAAATCAACAGTTAAAATTCCAATTCCAGCCCCTGTTAGTACATCAGGTAGCCAGTGTTTGTTATTTGTTAATCGTAAACAGCCTGTCGCAGTTGCAAGAACAAATCCACTGTAAGCAAGCCAGGGATCAGTATCCTTAAATTCCTGATACAAAATGGTTGCATTGACAAAAGCAGTAGTGGTGTGTCCTGAAGGAAATGAAGTTGCTGCTCCGTTTGGTCTGGTTATTTTTGTCGTATTTTTTAAGGTGTGTACAACAATTCCTGAAACAAGTTGTGAAATCAGTAAATATTTAGTCTGGTTAAAGACGGTATTCTGATGTTTAAAACCGATTGCATCATACAGATATATTTGGCCTGCGGGGACATATTGCAAATAATTATCAAGACTTATATTTGTATGGGGAGTATGATCATTAATTGTATTTTTAATGGTCCCAATATTAAGCAAGGCTCCTGTCATAATAAGGCTCATCGGTAGGATTTGACGTTTGATGAAATTGTTTTTAACCCGAATGGAGTCGTTTTGTGCAAATGTGGACGAAATACAGAAAATGAAAATCAGAACATGGATTAACCTCTTCATTGTTAAAGATTTTGTGATTTGGTGAATAGATTAAAGTCAAATACTGATCGAAGTGGAATTTTTGTAACTTCTCTTCGATCAGCATTAATTTGCATAGAGATATTTGGTATAAAATCCAGATTTATTCCGGATAAACAAACTTGACTGAATCGGATAAGGCATAACTGCCAAACACTCCGTAAGCGTTCTTAAATTGCTTGGCGAGCAAAAATACTGGCTCAACAAATGGATTTTTTAGTGCGAGCATTTGGCGGTCAAGTTCGTCGTAGAAATTAAACATATTTTCGTCGCAAACCTGAACCATGACATATGTTTCTGTACCTTTTTTATGCTTAAAAACCGGTTCGATGGCAAAAGAAAATTCACCTCCCGAAAAACTCGCATCCGAAAAAATAGTTCTCCCTATCTCAAATACCCGTGTTGTTTCGTCGTTTTTCAAGATCGGCGATTTGAATTTACTTTCTCCCCAATAAGTTGCGGTATCCGCCATTCGGTGCATTTCATACCGGTAAAAATCTTTGGTCAGCGGGTTGTCCTTAAGGTGAAAGATTACCCCTTCGTGTTCGCCATAAATATCCTTGAAATTAGCCACATAAGTCACGCTGTCGAGTTTTATGGGTTGCTGCACTGTAGATGCGTTTGCGGTATAATTCGCCTCGTTTGCACTGATCGAAAGCGTATAGGTTTTATGAGCATGAATAGGCATAGACCCTTTATAAAAGTATTCATATGACCCAAAAAACACTTGAAAAAGCGAATCAGGTTTTAGTTGATCTGATACTCCATCAACAGTTAAAGTGACGGTTGCATCGGAAATAAACATATGCCTGGGATCAGTTGATTGGTCGAAGAACGAAAGCGTTTTGTTTAAATACAGTTTTGGCAACTTCCCGGGTGTGATCAGGCATTGAATGGATGGTTTGCTAATGTATGGCTGCTGTTTGATTGCTATTTCCTTTTCGCATGATGCAAGAATTAGCAGAAATAAAATATTTACCGGGAGGAATTGAATGATTCGTTTCATATCTGATTTGTTTTCTTAATTAAAATTTAAAATTCCAACTCACACTTGGAAGAACTGGCAACAGGCTCACTTCTTTGGCCGACGGTTTTTTGGTCTGTGGGTCAACCGTCAGGTAAACAAAATAGGGATTCATACGGCTGTAAGCATTGTATAAGCCAAAAACCCATTCTGAAGTAACTTTCTTTCCAAGAAAATAGCGCTCACGGTTGTGATGAATGAAATTCAAATCAAGCCGGTGATAGGATCGATAACGATAATTGTTCCGCTGCGTGTAATCGTTGTAGAAGACATCGTAAAGGGTTCCGCCTTCAAAAACAGGTACTTTTCCCATTGGCAATGTAAATGCACCTCCTGAAGTAAATACCCAATCGGCAGCGATTGTCCATTTTTTACTTAAGTCGTAAGTTGCGACAATCGAAATATTATGTCTTTTGTCGTAAGCAAATGGAAAAGTTTGTCCGTAATTCAGATCCTTAAAAGTCTGGTTTGTCCACGAAAGCGTGTAGGAAGCCCAACCGGTGAGCCGTCCAAAATTCTTTTTTGCAAATAGTTCAAGGCCATAACTTTCGCCCTTCCCAAAGGTAAGTTGCTGATCAATATCATTCCCAATGGTTGGTTGTGTGCCTTCCTTAAAAAGAACCTGGTTACTCATGGTTTTATAATAAACCTCGGCACTAGTTTCTATGGCATTGTTGTTGAAGTTTTTAAACAATCCAAGCGAATACTGACGGCTTACTTCGGGTTTTACCACTTTGCTACTGCTAATCCAGATGTCGGTTGGTAAAGATGCGGTGCTGCTAGGAACAAGGTGCAGATATTGATTCATTTCGGTATAAGAAGCCTTTATCGATGACGTCGGACTTGTGGAAGCTTTCAGCGTAACACGAGGCTCCAGTGCGCTATAATTGGCTTTTGAACTTAAAAACATGGGCATCCGAACACCAACATTCGCGCTTAGCACATCATTCAGTTTTATTTCGTCGCTCACATAAAAAGCAAGCTGACTACTGTATTTTCGCGGAATACTGTCAGTCATCAATGTAGGTACAGTCCCTTTTTTCGAAAGTTTATTTGCCGTTGACGCGGGGAAGAATGTATTGTACGAATAATTGACTCCAAACTTTATTGAATGGTTTGCATTGGGATGAATTTCCCAATCTGTTTTTGCATTCAAATCCCGAATTCCGGAATACTGTTGCTCCACATATTGTCCCTGCGAAGTGGTCAGGCTATTATGGTATTCGTTATAAATAATCGAGGTATTGCTAAATATCTTGTTGCTGAACAAGTGATTCCATCGTAATGTTCCGGTTTTATTTCCAAAATTAATCCCGTAATTCAAACTACTGGCTCCGGTATATTTCGCATCGTCCAAACCGGTGAAAAAGCTCAGGTAGAGTCGATCCTTGTCGGTAAGTGTGTAATTGAATTTTGCGTTCAGGTCGTATAGGTAATAATTCGTATTGTTTTTATTCTTCGGAATAAACGGCTTGGTCAAAAGGTCGAAATAACTTCGTCTTCCGGAAATAATGAACGACCCTTTTCCCTTTTTTATCGGACCTTCAAACGTTAAGTTAGAAGATAAAAGACCAATACCACCACTGACTCCATAATTATTTTTATTTCCTTCTTTCATAGTTATTTCAAGAATCGAACTCAACCTACCACCGTATTCCGCCGGAAACCCGCCTTTGATCAATTTCACGTTGTTAATGGCATTCGTATTAAACGTGCTGAATAAACCAAACAAGTGATTCGGATTGTAAATAGTTGCTTCATCAAGTTGAATCAGGTTTTGGTCGGCATTTCCTCCCCTTACGTGAAACCCTGTGGTTCCTTCCTTTCCTGACTGCACTCCCGGTAGCAACTGAATGACTTTTAAAATGTCGTTTTCACCACCAATTGCAGGCAGGGTAGTTAATTGCTTTAATGGCACATCCATAACTCCCATTTGAGCCTGTGTAACATTGTTATCGTTCCGTTTAGCATTCACAACCACTTCCCCCAATGAATTATCAGAAGGCACCAGTTCGAGATTAAGTAACAGGTCCTTACTGGTTGTTATCTTCTTATTCTGAGGCATATAGCCAATGTAAGAAAAAACCATACCCAGGGTGTCAGCCTTTTGAAGGGTCAGAGTATAGAAACCATAATTGTTCGTTACTGCACCAGTTTTATGGTTCGTGTTAAAAACGGTTGCACCAATTAGGCTTTCGCCTGTTGCAGCATCTTTAATATGACCGCTTATGGTAACCTTCTGCGCTGCAAGTTGCAGTGATGCGAAAATCAAAAAAATGGATAAAAATGTTTTCAATTTTGTTCTCATAAAGAAATTTGTTTGTTTAATATGGTTATCCAATTCTATTAAAAACAAATATTTATTTTAAAAAAAGCAATGTATCGTGTAGGATACAAAGCAATGCTTTCTGTTTTTAACTATCACGAAAATATTGCGTTTATGCTTTAATTTTCAATATCAATATTTTTCGATAATTCAGTAATAAAGGCCCGATAGAGTCCTGGGTTTTCGGCTTTATTAATGTTTATCTTTCCAGTTGATAGGATTGCGGAGTTGAAATCAACTTTGTTTAGCCAGTTATCCACGCTGAAAAGTACGGATATGGTGGATGTGCCTCCTGACCTTACCTGAATCCCGTTTCCGGCAATGGGCAACTCTACTGTTCCCGCAAAATCAGAAGTGATGGTGAAAGGAATTATAACACCTTTCGAGTTGGTGAAGGTACCGCTCAACAAAATGGAATGACCTCTGTTTTCAAACCCGGCAAAGAATTCAAAATCAACTTTTTTATAGGTTCCCGCTAGAACCATTACCTGATCGATAGATGCAGCCCCATTCAATATATTTAATAAATAAGGCCCTGTCAGCATAATGTCGCCAGCGCCTCCACTTTTAGTCCCAGGGCTCTTTTCAGCAGCATCATAGGTGTCGTCCTTACTGCCCGATTGACCACCACTTTGGCTTTGGGCATCAATACCGGAATTTTCTTCAATACGTATTTGTTTAATTTCTACTTTTGCTGCATCCAAAGCGATTGTTCCACCGCCCACCGAAACTAAAGTACCGGATTTTAGCATCTGCTTGGAAGTGTTTGCTTTTAATTGCAGATTACCTGGGGTAACGGGCGCTTCATTTTTTTTACAACTGGAAAAAATCATCATAAATAGCGCAATAGAAGCAAGTCCAATTGTAAACGTGAAAATAAACCGAAGGACTAAATTTTGTGTTTTCATGAATAAATGTATTTGATTATTAACTGCTCTTACCATAAAGAACCGGAAGCCCGGAATTGGTTGGGTTGCCACTTCTTTTTTTTAGTTCCGTTCCGATAGTTGCAGCGATATGGCTGTTCGTATGCCAAAAACCAAAGGTTTGTTCAGTAAATCGCTGGACGGACTAAGGTTTGTAACATTCCAGCAAATTTCAGGACCGTCATCAAACTTAGCCCCGACCGTGTAATGAATGTAAAACCCGCACCCAAAACCAAACTTAAATTATGGTCTCTAAAGTCTGAAATTTGATCGTAGGTGAACGGAAGATTTCTGAACGGGTTGAACTAATACCATCTGATTTTTTGAAATCTCATGTTCAATGCTGATTATCAAGAGTATGATAGACAGTACTGCAGCAACAGCAAGACCACTATAAAAGGCAGTCAGGTTGCGGTTAAACCTTCGGTACGAAATTAGCTTAGCTGAAAAATTTCGTTCAAATCTTTCCCAATGTTCTGCTGTTTGCATTTCCTTGTAAGCGCCTAATTTTTCTTTCAGTAACTGATCGAGGTCGGTATGTTCCAACTCGATTTTCATCCTATATTCTTCATTTCATTTTCAATCCTTTTCTTAATTTGTTTCCTGGCGTCAAATAAATTTGATTTCGACGTCCCGACTGAGATTCCCAACATTTCGGCAATTTCTTCATGTTTATACCCTTCAATAGCAAATAGATTAATAACCATTCTCATTTTATAAGGCAATTCGCTGATCAGTTTCAAGAGTTGTTCGATTTCGAGTTGGCCGGTTACACTTTCGTTACAGGCCAAAAGCTGATTTGTTATTTCAAGATCCTCAGTTAAAGTTAAATTTCTATTTTTACGATAAAACCTGATTGCTTCATTTACAACTATTCTTTTTGCCCATCCTTCCATCCGATCGATATCCTTTAGTTGATGCAAATGGTGAAAAAACCTAATGATACTTTCTTGAAAAATATCATCGGCATCAACTATGCTTCGGGCATACCTATGTGATACACCAAACATGATCGGAGCAATATAATCATAAAGTGTGCGCCGGGCTTGCTGCTCGTAATTCAGGCATTCAGTGATTATTTTATGTAATTTTTGGATTTCCAAGCTCAGTATTTAAGAACCAGTAAAAATGAAAAGGTTGGATGGCGTGAAATAAAAACAAAAAAGCCTGCGGGTTTCCGTAAGCTTTCCTGAAAGAGTCTATTTTTAAAATTATTTCGACTCGTTGGTTTTTGTGAGCTTTCCATCATTGGTTGCATGGATTTCAAACGATTCCCCGTTCTGTTTCATTGCTATTTCGTAGCCTTTAAAATCAGGAGTTTCTATTTTTGAGGCTTCTCCCATTTTGGCACCTTTATATTCCTTCTCGATGGCGGTTTTTACTTTTGCCGGAAGTTGGTTTGCTTCCATTTCGGATTCTGTTTCCAGCCATTTGCCTGCGAGGTCGAACGAAGCGGAAGTTGCTTTTCCGGAGAGCTTAAATTCGGCTTCCCATTCGGTGGATTCTTCCATAGCCCATTTTACTTTTTCTGCGTTTTTGAACATTTGTTTAAATGTGCGTGAAACTACTGTTGGTGGAGTTTTCTGAGCACTTGCGACAATACTAAATAAAATAAAACTGAGTACTAAAATTGTTGTTTTCATCTTTTAAAATTTTTAAATTAATACAACAAACTTACTATGCAATTCTAAAGGAAATTTAAAGTTGGTTCAGTGGGTATTCTGTGGTTAAATCTTTCGTTTCGGTATTCTCAGTTTGTTCTTTGGATGCTTATTAAACAAGAATACACTTACCTGATAATCAGTTAAAATAATCATATAAAACATAGTTGAATTCAAAAATATTGATATATGTTCGATAATGTTTACTAGTTCTGCACCACTTGAAAATCTTAAAACGTATCGATTAATACTTTTAAATTCCAGTCTTTTAACATATCTTAACTGATAATAGAATAGCTTAGATTAACTTTCGGTTGACATCAATTTTTGAAACGGATAAATAGACCACAATACCGATAATAGGCCCCCCATAGTTATTTGCGGAACCTTATTCAACAGTTCGTTTCTTTGTTCAATCTTGCTGTAAGCATTTCTGATTAAATCCATATTAAAATTATTTCACCTCATTTGTTTTTGTGATTTTTCCGTCGCTGGTTGCATAGACTTCAGGGAGGTCCTAAAAATTGATTTTTTTAATATCGTTTAAAAAAGATTCTGGTTTAGATTTGCAGAGATCCTAATTTCATAATTTTTCTCTCAGTAAATTTATGTTTTAGAACTTGTGAAGATCTCTTTATCAATAAAAACCATCTAGCTTTTATCGTTTGTCTATTTTTTTAAGTATTTAATATCTAGTCACATACAAGATTCACCTTGTTAATTGTTCACATCTGAAAATATTATATGTCAAATTTATAAGTCCTATAATGGCCGTAGCTATCGGCATCCCAACCGACCAGATATACATTCCGTTCATGCTTTGTTCCTTAAAACCAAAAATGTGCGGAACGCGTGCGCGTACTTTTGATTTTATTGTATTGTTTGATTTTTGTACTTCTGTCATTGGTTTATTTTTGGACCCTTTTTCGTCCCAGGAACTTGATGAAACTCATTCTGTCTACTATCTGTTATTCAACTTGTTTGTCACCAAGGTTGTAATAACGCTGAAGTATCATAATTTTGAACATCATCACAACATCAAAAGGCTTGGCTCCTGCATTATTTTTCTTTTCGGTATTGAGGAGTCTTGATTCAAGAATAACACGAAACATCTAAAAATCAACAACTTTGATTATTGACTCAATTGGATTACCAATCTCACAAAGGTGAGAGACAGCGAATTGTTCGTCGAATAATCCTTTTTTCCTTTTGACCTATATATATTTCCCATAGAATTTAAACCATATAATTTAACATCTAAAAGTAACAATAATTATCTGAATATCAAAATATTAAATTATATAACCTCCCTTAAATTAGTTGACTTTATGATGTATAAAGGACGGTCTTTCACCTGCATAAACATTTTCCCGATATATATTCCGATAATCCCCAAAACACTGAGCTGCAAACCGGAAAAAAATACCACCGTTAAAATTACAGAACCCCATCCATAAGCGTAATGTCCAGAATAATAATAGGATAAAACAACATATGGCAAATACAACAGCGAAAGAATTGAAAAAATAAATCCAAGGTAAACTGCCAGGTAAAGCGGGCGAATACTTAAAGAAGTAATTCCGTTAAAGGCAAATTGCAACATTTTACGAAAAGTATATTTGCTACACCCTGAATGACGGTCGTCAGGATTAAAATCTATGGCAACTTGTTTAAAACCAACCCATTTGATAAGTCCACGGATAAAAAGATCATTCTCCCTGAACCTGGTAAATACGTCGGCAACCCGTTTGTCAATAAGCCTGAAATCAGAGGTGCCTTTTTCTATTTTAATGTCTGACAGCCAACTCACTAAATGGTAGAAAGCATTTGATGATTTGCGCTTAAAAAGTGAAAGGTTTTCATTTTCCCTGCGCCGCGTGTAAACAATGTCGTACCCCTCTTCCCACTTTTCAAGTAATTTGGGAATTAATTCAGGCGGGTGCTGAAGATCGCAGTCCATCGATATGATGGAATCACCGTTTGCACAATCCAGACCGGCTTTCAGGGCATTCTGATGCCCAAAGTTCCTGGAAAGTTCAATGTAAAATATTCTGCTGCTTAGGCTTTGTAGGTTTTCAATCTTCATCAGTGTATCATCCGTACTTCCGTCATCAATAAAAATTATTTCCAGGTTGTAAAGATTGTGAGGGAAACAGGAATCGATTCGCTCATAGATGATGTCGATATTTCCTGATTCATTATGTGCAGGAAGCACAATTGATACAAGTCTCTTTTTCATTGTCTTATCAGTCAGTTAGGTATTTCTCAGATTTTCGGAACAGCATTTCATATATTATTGTCAGCCATATGATTGCACAAGGAAGCGCCTGTAAGGCATTAGGCAGTATAAAATTGTAATAAAATTGGCGGGGAAACAAATCAGAAGGAGCAAAACTTGAAACAGATAGCGCGAAAATAATCAGGAACAAATTCCATGCTGTAAATGGTCGTGGTTGAATGATAAACCAGGTTGCGACGCCTGCAATTGCTATTATATAGGTACTCGGCTCACTACCAGTACTGAACATAACAACAAAAATTAATACGGATGCAAGTGTAAGTAATTGAAATCTAAGATTTTTGTATTCCTTTATACGGAAGTAAGGTAAAGCAAAGAGAAAAAGAGCTCCAAGTATCATCGGCAGATTGGATAAATCTGACCATCCTATTGATTTTCGGATCATTCCTAAAAACGAAATATTTTGATGAATCGAGTTGTTGTTGCCTTGATTTTTTATGATCAGTTCATTAAACCAATCTTTATACTGAGTTACAATATACTCCGGAGATGAAATAACCATTGGTAAAACGAAGAAAATAATTCCCCAGATAACACTCCAGAGCAATAGTTTTGGCTTATGTTTTGAATAAAAGAAAAACGCGAATCCGACAATTCCATACAATTTTACAAAAGTTCCAAGCATGATCATAAACGCAGCCCAAATATCTTTCTCTTTCCTGATATTTGTATATGATAATATAATCAGAGCGGCGGTTGCCGTGTTAAACTGTGCATTTGTGTGTGCAATAATAAATGAATTTGTACAAATCCAAAAGATTGCCATGTGTTGCAAGGGATGAAGCGGTAACTCTTTAATGGCATAAAAAAGCAGTAAACTTAACATAACTAGCCACAATGTCCCACCCCAGACGTCGGGAAGCATCGCAAAAGGTGCAATAATTATTCCAAATATGGGTCCGTAATGATTCATGTCATCGAAAAACAGTGGACGGGGCAGGTAGAGCGGAAACTGTTCCAATGTGTTAAAGAACACATACTTGTATATCTGATAATTATTATGAAAGCGGCCTGTCAGCGTATTGAAGACGCCCATGAATACTGATACACAAATCCATATCAAGTCTATGGACCGATAATCTGTAAAAATTGGCTTGTTAATAATGCGAATTAATTTATTGCCTAATTGCATTGTGAATATTTGTATTTCAAGCTAACGGGTATTATTTGAAAGAATCTATTAAGGGAGGTTCTAAAAATTGATTTCTTTTGAATATCGTTCCAAATGTCAACACCACTTTCTTCCTTTATCATCTTGTTTTCTTCACGTGTTTTGCGCTGGCGGGGAATCTCCATAGAAGTGGCATCTACAATCTGACTTTCATTGAATATCAGACCTTTCTGTTCCAGATGCGATACAAATAACTCGAACAGTTCCTCTACTGATGCGGTTTGGGTGAGCCTTTCCCTGAACATCCAAATAGTTTTCTCATCAGTAACTTTATCGCCAATATCAAGTCCAAAGAACTTCTTGAAACCCATTCTGTCCACTATCTGGTATTCAAACTGTTTGTCTCCCATATTTTAATAACGTTGAAGTATCATAATTTTGAACATCATCACAACATCAAAAGGCTTGGCTCCGACATTGTTCTTCTTTTCGGTATTGAGGAGTCTTGATTCAAGCATTTCACGAAACATCTCAAAATCAAAAACTTTACTTATCGACTCAATTGGATTACCCATCTCAGAGAGGTGAGAAACAGCGAATTGTTCATCGAATAATCCCTTTTTTCCTTTTGACTTATATACATTTCCCATAGTATTTAAACCATATAATTTAACACCTAAAAGCAAGATTAATTATCTGATTATCTAATTATTAAAATTATTTCACCTCATTTGTTTTTGTGATTTTTCCGTCGCTGGTTGCATGGACTTCATACTATTTATCGTTCCGTTTCAGGGCAATTTCGTAACCATTAAAATCAGGCGTTTCAATGTTCGAAACTTCGCCCATTTTGGCTCCTACATATTCTTTTTCGATAGCGGTTTTTACTGCTAGCGGAACTTCGCTTTTTTCTATTTCGACTTCTGTTTCCAGCCATTTGCCTGCGAGGTCGAACGAAGCAGAAATTGCTTTTTCGGAGAGCTTAAATTCTGCTTCCCATTCGTTGGATTCTTCCATATCCCATTTTACTTTTTCAGCGCCTTTAAATTTTTGTGCAAACGCATTTGTAACAGCAGTTGTTGGGGTTTTTTGTGTACAGGCTACCAGACTAATTACTAAAATACCAAGGACAAAAAGTGTTGTTTTCACGTCTTAAAATTTATAATTTATAAACCAAACGTATGATACAATTCTAAAGGAAACTTGAAGTTTCCTTTAGAACCACATTTTTTCTCATTCCAGTACTGGATTTGATTTTTGTTATTAATCTTTTTCAATCATTTTGAGGAATGTAGGCAGCGCAATCAGCAAAACCGGCAATGCAAATATTAATCCGCCAATCACAGCAATGGCAAGCGATTGGTGCATTTGTGCCCCCGCTCCGATTCCCATGGCCAAAGGCAACATGGCAATTATGGCACTCAACGCAGTCATTAATTTGGGCCGTAAACGGATTGAGATAGAAAAGACAATAGCCTCGGTAACCGATTCTCCTTTTTTCCTTTCTTCCAAATATTGTAAATAGGTAAATATCGAAGCTTCACCAACCATTCCAATAATCATGATGATGCCTACATAACTTCCCACATTCAATGGAATACTCAGGAGATAAAGCAATAGCCCACTTCCGGCCGGGGCCAGCAATACCAGAAAAATAAGCAATAATGCAACTTTAATGTTCCTGTAAAGAAATAATATGACCGTAAACACCAGCAAACTGGCCAGAATCAGGATAAGCATTAGCTCGTGGAAGGCCTGTTGCTGTTGTTTATAAGCGCCTCCAAACTCAATATGAAGTCCGGGAGGCAGGTTTATTTTCTTCTGAATTTGTTGCTGAATTTCAGCCAGTGTGCTTCCAAGGTCACGGTTGTTGAGCCGGGCCGTTACATAATCCACATTTTTCAGGTTTTCACGGTTGATTTCGGCAATTCCTTTCGAAATGGAAACGTTGGCAAATCGGCTTAGCGGCATTAAGCGACCATCGTTTAGGAAAATTTCAGATTGTTTAATCTGGTCAACGCTCAATTCCCCTCGATCGGGATAAATCATGCGCACATCGCAAATCTGAAGCGTTTCCTGCACACTTCCGGCAACAGTCCCACCAATACGAGTTTGCAACTGGTATTGAAAAACGTCAGGGGTCAGATTATATTGACTCAGTTTAGGATAATCGGGGGCGACCGAAAGGGATGGACCGGCAATGACAATACCATCAAAAACATCGGCAGTGCCAGGTACTTTCTCCACAACGGAGGCAATTTTTTTTGCATATTCCTGGATTTGCCCGATATTATTGCCAAATATTTTAATACTTATTGGCTGTACCGAGCTCATTAAATCGCCCAGCATATCACTGATAACTTGTCCGAAATCTACTTTTAGTACAGGAATTTGAGCGGCAATTCGTTTTCTGATCTCATCGATAACATCAATGGTGCTTTTATTTCGTTTGTCCTTCAATTTAATCAGATAGTCGCCGCGACTCGGTTCTGTGATAAAAAATCCCATTTGAGTCCCGGTTCGCCGGGAGTAGGATTCTACTTCAGGTATTTTTTCAATGATATGGTCAACTTTGTTAAGCATGATCTCTGTTTCACTCAGCGAAGTGCCGGGAGGGCTATCGAAATCAAGAACGATGGAACCCTCATCCATTTCAGCCAGGAAGCCTGATTTTAACAAAGGAAAAATCATATAAATAGATAGGAGCATGGCGATAACCATGACAATGGCAATATAGGGCTTCTTTACAAAAAAAAGTACCCAGTTGCGCTTGTGGATGCTCGTTGGCTTCAAGCTTTTTTCTTTCAAGTGGCCAAAAAAGAGAAGATATATAACAGGAAGGATCAACCAAGAAACAAAAAATGAAGCAGTAAGTGTAATAATCATCGTTTGGGTCATGATGTTGAAATAAGCTCCTGCGACACCAGTCATCAAGCCAAACGGTAGAAAAATAACAATCGTGCTGAGCGAAGAGCCTATCATGGCCGGCAATAAATATTTAATGGCTTTGGGCACAACCGTTTTATAATTTTCCTCCGGATGTTCTTCGTGGGTACGATGGATTTGCTCTACAACCACCACTGAATCGTCGATGACCAGTCCAATGGCTGCCGCAATGGCGCCAAGAGTCATTATATTGAAATTGTAACCCATGCTGAGCATAACCATAACAGTTAGCAAGAGCGACAGTGGTACCGTGATTAAAATGGCGAGGCTGCTTTTAAAAGAACGGAGAAACAAAATGGTCACAACAATGGCGAGTAACAATCCGACCCACAGTACATCGCGAATACTTTTAATGGCATTGTCAACAAAGTTAGCTTGACTGTAATAGGATACGAGTTTCACTCCTTTAGGCAACAGGTGGTCGTTGAGCGTTTTGACACGGGTTTGCAACTGTGTGTCGATTTCCACTAGATTTGCCTCTGGTTGTTTCATTATCGAAATTAAAGGAACATCTTTCCCGTTGGCCTTGATTTTCACATATTCCACCTGACCAGTTATTTGAACCTTTGCAACATCTTTTACTTTAATGGTTCCCGTTGCACTGCTTTTAACGACAATGTTTTCTAGTTGAAAAATGTTACGGACCGAAACGTCAGTTAGGGTGAGATAAAGACGCTTGTTGTCGTTAAGGTACCCATTGGACTTAATGAAATTAGTCTGAGCCAGCACATCGCCTAGTTGATTTGGGGTAATACCAAGGTAACTCATCTTTTCAGCATTCAGCTCGAGTTGGTATTCCTTGTTTCTGCCCCCCATAACAGCCACTTCCCTGATGCCGCTGATTTGCTCCAAATAAGGTTTTACCGTGAATTGGGCAATCATTTTCAGCTCCACCGGACTAAGGTTTCCCTCCAGCGAATAACCGGCTACAGCCAGAATCGAGGGGTTCATTTTTTCAATGGTTATCTTCAGTTTAGGAGGAAGATTTGGACCGCTTTCGGCGATCAGTCCTTCAATTTGTTGGCGTGCTAAATTAATGTCGGCATTCCAATTAAAATATGCCGAAATTTCGCAGGTTCCACGTGAGGTGGTACTTTGAATCAAATTCAGATTCTCACTTTTCTTGATGGCTGCTTCCAGCGGTCTCGTTACGCTAACCAACATCACATCGATGGGTTGTTCGCCGTTGTCGGCAATAATTTTAACTTTTGGAAAAGTGACGTTGGGCAACAACTCCACTTTCATTTGCGAGTAGGCATAAATTCCGGTAGCAACCAGGATCATCAGCACTACCCCGAGCGGATGTTTAAATTTATTGTAAAAGCTATCCTTAAGTATCATACTATTTTTTGTTAATGACCTGCACCCTTGCGCTGTCAGCCAGCCCGTAGCCGCCTTCGGAAATTATTTTGTCATTGGTTGACAGTCTGTTTGCGATGATCTGAATCAGACTGTCCTGTTCCAGCCCCTTTTTGATGGGCACTTTGATGCAGGTCGAATCGTTCATCAGTTTCATCACCCAAAACTGCGTTTGTTCTTCATTTCCCAAAACTGCACTTTCGGGCACAAATAAGGCATCCTTAATCTGTTCAGCTGTAAATTGTACGGACAGGTTGATATTTTCAGCCAATGCTATCGGTTTTAAAGGTTCGATGATGAACGCCTGTGTCTGATCCTGAGATTCGGCTGAAGGTAATTTTCCGGAAATTCGACCTTCCACCGATGATTTATCTGGCAAAATAAGGGTGCAGTTTTTGAGATTTGCAACGGCTGTCTCTTTTTCAACCGGAATATAGACGATGATCCGCATTGAATTAGCCCGGATACAAGTCGCCAAAACGTCGCCTGCCTGAACAAAATCACCAACCTGAACATTCAGTTTTTTCACTTGTCCGCTCAGGTGCGCAAATACGGTATCCGACAGGCCATTCAGAATCTGGTTACTGAATTTTGATTTTTGAAGGGCAGCTGCCTCCAGTGGCTGAATGACAAACAGTGGATGACCGGTCGCCACATTTCCCGCAACCACACAATTGATCTGCCTGACAATTCCTGTCACCTGCGTGCGGATTTCATTTGACTGCATGTAACGGGTCACAGCCATGTAGTTTACCAACCGGTTGGCCGGAAAAACGATCGGCGAAATAACTTTTACATCACTTCTCACTGAAACTTCGTTTTCCTGAACCGGTTGCTGGGAAGCGCATCCACTGATAAATATGATCAGAAATGAAAGTGTAGCAATGGGCATAAACCAATCAGAGCTATTAATCTGAATCCTGAACCCTGAAAATTGAAACTTATTTATTCCAGTAATTATATTCATTGATGAGTTTTTTTAGCATTATTTCTTTTATACTGATGTCGAGGTTCACCCCGCTATATTTTTGCAGGAAAGCGATCAGATCGATCACGCTGATCTGTGCACGCTGAACTTCGTCCTGATACAAAGTAAGCAAATCTTTATATTCGGACTGAATTTCTATTTTCCTGATCAGTTCTACCTTCGTTTTTTCAATGTTCCGGAGAAAAGCATCAGCTTGCGTTCTCACTTCCTGTGCTTTTAATTCTTTTAACTTTCGTGCTTCATCAATCCGAATCATTTGCTGTTCCTGATTTATTTTTTTCTGATGGCCATCGAAAAGCGTATAAGTCAACTGAATCCCCGCGCTGGCCCCTATATGGTGTTCCATTCGGGGAATGGAAGTGGAGTTAAGTCCTGAATTGGCGAAAACATTGAGCTGAGGTTGATACTGATCATCGAAAGATTTTTGCTGAGCTATGGCAGCAAGGCTATCGCTTGAAAACGAGCGGATAAAAAGCGAAGGTGTTTTAACCGGTTCCGATTGTGCAAGTAGAGGACTTGATAGTTTGGTAATTTCATGATTTTTTATTCCGCAAGCCGCCTTCAATTGCCAGATGGACAGTTCCAGATCGCTGACCGAGGTGTGCAGGTTGATGGAATCGGATTTGAGTTCGAGTTCCATCAGTTTATAGTCAGAAATACGATAAAGGCCTTTGCTGGTAAGACTTTTTATCAGGTTAAATTCCTCATTAAGCAACGCATTATTTTGACGATTGTTCTCCAAGATCACCTGCCGTGCCAGCGCGTCGAAATAAAGTCCTCCAATAGTATGTTTTAAATTGTTTTCAATGAGTTTGAGCTGTGTTTTAAGTCGTTCGACTTCCACATGATTCTGTTCCTGAAGGTGTAGAACCTGTTTCCCTTTCAGGAGTGGCAATTGCAGATTAAACAACAGTGAATACAAACCGCCGTTGGTAACTCCGACATCGTAGCCAATGGCTTTGTCTAATGGCGCGGTATCGATCAGTTTGCCATTGTTGTTCAGATAGGGCGCCACGAGAACTTCGGAACTGATAAAGGCCTTTGGTGAACGTATAATGGCAGCAACCATCGGGTCGTCGAACCCGTAGAATTGGATTTGTGAATTGATTGAAACTGCATCAGGATTATGAATCAGCGCACTATCGAGAAAAGATCCAAGCGAATTCTGGCCAGAAACGAGTAATGGAAATCCTGCGAAAAAGATCAGGATCATACTAAAAAGTACGCCTAATTTATTGATGGTTTTTGTTTGAATCATATTTGGCGATTGGTGTAATTTTTCAAAAGAACATTTTCTGGCAGAAAAGCTTAGGAAAAATCAGGATTAATTTTTGAATATAACATGGAAATGATGCATTGGTTTATCGTAAAGATAAGAAACTTTCCAATGCTGCACATCGCAGATCTTTAAAACAACCGCCAATCCAAGCCCAACGGAGTTTCCAGAAGTGTTTTCCTTGTAAAAGCGGGTAAAAAGTCGTTCCGGATTAGCAATTTCTGCACGACCGGTATTTTGAATTTCAAACCATTCTTCATTTAGGATGATACGGATTGTGCCGCGCCGAATATTGTGGTTAATGGCATTCGAAAGCAGATTGGTAATCAACAAATCCGTAAGAATCGGATTACTTTGGATTTCCACATCTGCCGCTATTTGCAGATCGGTTGTAATTTCTTTGAGTTCGAGCAATTCCTGAAATTCAGCGAGTTTTTCCAGGATTGCGGTATGCAGATTTATTTTTTCACTGGCCATAAACTGATTGTTTTCGATTTTTGTCAGCAGCAAAAGTTCTTTATTCAGTTTCGAAAGTCGTTTCACAGCCTGTTTTGTTGACTGCACCATTTTAAGTTGCTTCTCGCTGGCATCCGGATCGATTAGCATTGTTTCGAGTTTGGCGGAAATAATGGCCAGCGGCGTTTGCATTTCGTGTGCCGCATCCTCCGAAAATTGTTTCAGATTTTTAAAATCAGCAATAATCTTGTTGGTTAACAGGATGATGGTGTCATTCAGCGCATCGAATTCAGTAATCCCGGTTGGCTGAAGAGCCAACGGGTGGTATTCGTTTAATTTAAAGGCTTCTATTTTCCGGAGATTCTCGTAAAACGGCAACCAAATCGAACGGGCCATCTTCTGGTTTATCAGGATTAAACTGGTTGTCAGGATTAATATAGCCACAAAAGCAATGCCGCCCAGCGCTTGGATTAAATCTTCGGACTCGAGGTTTGACTCTCGGACTACTATTTTATAGTTTTGTTGATTAATATTCTTTATGACAGATAGTTGTCTATATTCCTCCATCTCATTTTCGTTTCTGTTTAAAATCAGGGTATCAATTATTTGTTTATACCGGACCGGTGTAGTCACATTCGAAACTTCAACAAACGGTTTCAGCCAGTCAATCTTCCCGTTTTCTGCAAGCTTTTGTTCCACACGATCCGAAATTCCGGCCAGCTTTTCGTCGAGTTGTTTGGTCACAAACATCGAGATAAACAGGTAGATCAGAATGACTGCAAAAGTCATCACCACCAGCGAATACAAAATATAGCGGATATTTAATTTCGTGAGAAGTTTCATATGTCGGTGAATTTATACCCCATTCCGTAAACCGATTTAATGTAATCGAGTCCACCGTTTGAGGTAATTTTTTTCCGGAGATTATTGATGTGTGTGTAAATAAAATCGAAGTTGTCTGCCAGATCGATGTTGTCGCCCCAGAGGTGCTCAGCAATTGATTCTTTGGTAAGCAGTCGTTTTTTGTTCACTAGGAAAAACAGCAGCAGATCGTATTCCTTTTTTGTCAAGGTGATGTTTTTTCCCTGAATTTCTAATGTTTTATTTTCGGTATTCACCAATAATTCTTTGAACCTGATTTGGCTGGTTCCTTCAAAACGTCGTCGACGCAAAACGGCTTTTATTCGTGAATTCAATTCCGGAAGCTGAAACGGTTTGGTCATGTAATCATCGGCGCCCAGGTCGAGACCCGCAATTTTGTCATCCAGCGAATCTTTTGCCGAGACCACGATGATTCCGGTTTTCAGATTATTGCGTTTGACAGTTTCAATCAGTCGTAAGCCGTTTCCGCCCGGTAGCGTAATGTCGAGTAAGATAATATCGTATTCGTAAATGGAGATTTTTTCGAATGCGGTGTCAAATCTGTCGGCGGTTTCGCTGACATATCCAAACTCGTTCAGGTAATTGCTTACGGTTGAGAGCAATTCAGGTTCGTCCTCTATAATTAAAATCTTCATAAAAATGGAAAATAGTTGTTAAATAAGGTATCCCAAAAAGAAGGAGAATTATTTATAGAAATACAAATAACGATTCATAAATTAGTTTCTTAAGACCTACGAAAATAACTTAAAGCAGAATTTGAATGATTTTTACTTGTATTTTATCGGTTCAATGTCAAGTATTTTGAATGTATTTGGCTTAACAGGTCTCCTCCCTGTTCCAGGTAAATATTCAGCTACAGACACATAGATATGATGATTTTTTGTATTAACAGCTATTGTTCTTGCACCCGCTTGAGTTGGGATATTTTCTAACACTTTGTATTTGTCCGCACTAATTTGCTGAACTACTGTTATCGTACCTTCTCCATTCGAAGAAAAAATCCGTTTCGTAACTGGATCAAATGCTACTCCATCACATCCATCGCCAATAGGCACTGTTGTGATCACCTTTCCTGTATATGAATCGGTAATAGTCATTAGTTTATTACTACAAACTGAAAATAATCGATGGTTTTTATTATCGAATGCTAAACCCGAAGGTTCTTCTCCTGGGGAAATTGACCAAGTCTTTTCAACTTTAAGCGTAGCAGTATTTATTACCGAAATACTACTTCTATCTTCAATATTCACATAAATTTTCCCCTTACCGTCAGTCTGAGAAAATTCAGGTTTTCCGGCCAAAGGAATTGTGGCAATAATCTTTAAATCTTTTGCATCAATCACAGTGGCATTATTACTTCTCCCATTGAATGTAAATACTTTCTTTGAAAAAGGATCATAAAGTATTGCATCAGGATTTTTCCCAGTACCATTTATTTTTGTAACTAATTTAAGTGTCTTCAAATCAATGACCAAAACTGATGAATCAATTCCGCAGGAAATAAATGCTTTATTCAGATTATTGGCAACAGCAATGCCATGTACGCCATTAGTTTCAGGAATACATGCCAATTGCAAGGAAGTTTTTATATCGACTACATTAACTTGTGTGCCATGAGACACGAATAATTTTTGATTTATTTCATCAACAGCAAGATAATCCCACCACCCATCTCCGGATAATTGAATCGCTTTAACTATCTTGTATTCAGAGCCCTGTGACTTGGAATCCAGAAAAGTGAAGCATGTCAATTGGATTAAAACCATTAGAAACAACCATGTTTTTTTCATAATTTGAATATTAATTTGATTAATTGATATTTAAAAACCTGTATGAAGAATTTTATACCATCAAACTGATTTAATGGAATCTGAATGTTTTTGAGAGTTACTTCATTTTGTAAATTTAAGTCTTAAATCTAAAGAAATTCTAAAGTTAGCAATTGGGAGTAGATTAAATCTGCTTAATCTAATCCACGTTTGCTTCGAAGAAATTGAATGCTGTCAGATTATTTTACTGATTTGAAATATTGATTAATCTATCCAGTTTAATTTTTAACGAGCAGATAATTTAGGGAAATGTCTAAGAGTGGAATTTCTTTTTTTAGTGTAGCTCAATGCTGTTGATCGGTGGCTTACGCTTAGTGAAGTAGCAGTTGAATACGCTTCGAACGTATGTCCGAAAAGAAACGAAAGGCTTCCTCTGGCGACTATTTTTTGAATATCGGGATAAGTTACAAATAGCCTTTTCCGTTTAATCGCGTGTTTGTAACTCGTCGAAATGATTGTTGCCGTCTAAAATGAAGCGCCCATCAACAATATTTTTTTTTGGAGGGTTTTGTCTTTTTCGATCAGCCCGGAACCAAAAACCAGAATTGGCGAGGCAATACTTATTAGTGTAACGCTGTTGGTGATGGTGATAAATGCACCACGTATATTCCGGTTAAGGTTAATCCCCCGTAGAATACGAATATCCGCATTTTGAGAATACATAGTAAGCAACTGCAAAAGCAACGCAAGCAGAAAGATCTCTTTAATTTATTATCTATTTAAAACGAAACAAAAAGATGTGATAAACTATGAAATCAAGGGCTAACAGAAAAAAATAATTTTCTTGTTCTCTATCGGATAATTCTATTTTTTGGTTTTACAAAGTTGTCCGCGTACAGGTCGATTTACGCCCCAGCATCCGTATCCCAGCAACAAATCCCTTGAGCTGTAAGGTATTTTTTCCTGCAAGCCAAACAAGACATTCATAGGTGTTACCTGTTTTCGGATCATAAATCATTCCGTTTTTCCAATCCTTTTCAAAAGGATCGTAAACCAAATCACTCAATATTTGAAGATTAAGCACCGACCTTCTTCTCAAAGTCACATCTGGATTTTTGTCATCCATAGCAGGAGCCCCATCGATAAATATTTTAGGAATAATATAAACGACTGTTCCTATGTATTTACCATCCTTTTTATCAACTTTGATTTTTACGGTTTTCGCCTCATTCCACCAGATTCCTTTTATATCATCAGCGCACTGGGCATAGATAGCTGATGAACAAATAATATAAAATGCAACTATTAATAGTTTTTTCATAACCTCTAATATTAAATGAACAAAAAATCAACTTATATTCCTCTATTTTGAATTCTGTAAGATCTGAAATAGGAATGCTGTCATTCAAAAGATGTTTCTTAAGGACCGCAAATTGTCCTATTCCGGATAATCAAACAAAATGGAATCGGATAAGGTATAACTTTCGAAAACGCCAAATGAATTTGGAAATTACTGTGGCATAAAGGAAAATCTCATCGACCAACAGATTCTTTTGTGCGAGCATCTGCTTTTCCAACTGGTCTTAAAAATCGAACATATTTTTTTCGCACGATTAAAAAAATACATAAGTGATGCCTCCTTTATGGTGTTTGAAAACCGGTTCTATGCCAAAAGTGAAATTCCCTCCAGAGAAACTGACATCTGAAAAAAATGTCAGTCCAATTTCTGAAACCAGTGTGGTTTCGTTCCCTTTCAGTATAGGCGATTTGGATTTATTCTCGCCTCAGTAATTTGCAGTATCAGCTATGCCGTGCATTATGTCGCAGTAATAGTTGGCATTCACAGTCACATCTCAAAGCGCATTATCTGTTGATAATAAATCAAAATTGACGAACAAATCTTTTGAAGCCGCTATTTTTTTAATTTGAAGCTTGTATCCAATGTATGAAAACACCATACCAAGCTTATCAGCCTTGGCAATGGACAGGGTGTAATGTTCGGTGTACCCACTTCTTATTGGTATTATGTATAATGGCTCCAATCAAATCTTCACCTGTATTGACATCTTTCACATGGCCGCTGATGGTGGTAATTTTCAGTGCGCACTAGCCGATAAAATAACAAAGGAAAGGCAACTAAGAACGAACAATAACTTCTATAGTAAACTTATAAATTGGTTTTTAAAATACGCGCTATAAATTCAAGTTGTTGTAGCGCGTATCGTTTTTAACTTTTCTCTCTATAGATGATCAATATATCAACTCATTAATTGATCAACCTCTCTAATTCCTAATATATTTCTAATCCTCAACATCGATATTTTCAAACAAAGCCTTGATAAATGCACTATACAAAACCGGGTTTTCAGTCGAACTAATATTGATTATATTATTATTTGCAGTAGCAGTCGAAAAATCAAGATTTTTGATCCAAGAATTGATATCGAAAACAATTGAAAGGGTGGACGAAGCACCTGAAATAATGCCCAACCCATTGCCTGCCAAAGGAAGCTGAACTGTATTGCTGGCATCTACTACAATACTAAAAGGAACCATCACATTGTTCTGTTTGACAGAACCTTCAATTACGATTGAATGTGCATCAGGCATTGTTCCCTGCACGAATTTAAAATCAACCTTTTTATATGTTCCTGCTTGTAGAATCACATTGTCAATTTGTGTTGTACCGTTGGTGATATCCAATGTGTAAGGACCTACAAGAGTTAAATCACCTCCATCTTTTTCTGATATATTTTTTGATTCAGATCCGCCTTGATTATCATTTCCACCTTGTTGAACGTTATTGTCATTTCCTGAATTTTCTTCAATTACCAGATTCTGAATTTTAACCACCGCTTTAGTGACGGTTAAATTGCCAGCCAAAGTTAAAGCTGATTTCAATGATTGACCTTGTTTGAATGATGCCGCTTTTAGATTTAAAGAACCTGGAGCTGAACTGCCTTCATTCTTTTTACAATTCGTTAGTATCAGCATTAAACCAAGAATAACGATACTAAATGCAATTTTTCGTGTTTTCATATCAACCTTTTTTTAGTTTATAAAATGAACTTATACTACAAAACAATAGTTCGTTCAAAAATTAAATATAATTAAGCGGCCATAGAGCCGAAATTCAATAGTTCATTGACATGTTGGCGATTTTTGATTGAGTTCGGGTTGATAGCGAACAGCCGTAAAAATCTTGACAGCAACAAGGTATT
>JBBQTB010000055.1:0-21365 GCA_038213375.1 Bacteroidales bacterium
GGATATTTCCAAACAGGATGCTGTATTGTTAGTTTCTTTTCTGGGTTACAATTCAGAACATGTTTTATTAAACGGGCTGTCCAATTTGGTGATTAAACTGATACCTGATATTACTAAATTGGATGAAGTTGTAGTAATTGGATATGGAACGCAGAAAAAGAGGGATGTTACAGGTTCCATTGTATCGGTATCAAGCAAGGACATTGAAAAAACAAAAATAACATCAATAGATCAGGCATTACAGGGAAATGCTGCTGGTGTAATTGTAACTTCTTCATCAGGACAGCCAGGAGCACCACCCTCGGTTCAAATTCGTGGGGCAGGTCGATTTGGGGCAAGTGAACCTTTGTATATTATTGATAATGTAATTGTACAGGGAAATATGTCAGGTGGAAGTTTTAATCCGTTGTCATCCTTAAATCCAGATGATATTGCATCCGTTGAAGTGTTAAAAGATGCCGGTTCTGCTGCTATTTATGGCGCTCGCGCAGGCAACGGTGTTGTTATAATTACCACAAAACAAGGGAAAGCGGGCAAGACCAAAATTTCATTTGATGCTTATTACGGTTCACAAAGCTTGCCAAAACAATTGGATATGTTAAATACGGATCAGTATTTTGATTTTTATAAAACATATACTGGTAATATTCATCTGTATGATAAACCGGAATATAGAGCTATAAATACAAATTGGCAGGATGTTGCTTTCAGAACTGCAGCTCAACAAAACTATACATTAAACATTTCGGGCGGTAATGAAAATGTAACATATAGTGTATCTGGCGGGTATCTAAAACAAGATGGTATTATGCTTGCTTCGGGTTTCGAAAGATACACCCTTCGATCATCAAACCAGTTTAAAATTACAAAACGCATAAAAACCGGATTGTCCTTAAACTTATCGAAAACTTCTCAACAATTAAACGATAACGGAGGAAATTGGTATGGGTATTTACAGCAATCGCTTCGTTTGCCTAATTATATTTCTCCATACACAATTGATCCGGCATATTCTTGGGGTATAAATGGACCTAGCAAAGATATGGGTGTTAATGCATACAATCCATTGCTTATTGAGAAGAATGAGTTAAACGACCAAAAATTTCGTTTACTTTCTAATGCATTTGTTGAGATTGATATAATACAAGGTTTGAAGTATAAATTTAATTTGGGTGTTGATCTCAATTCAAATAATTCTAATAGTTATTCTCCAATTCATCAAAATGGTTACGGTGCTTCTGATAAGGCATATTTAGGAGAAGGATCAGGAGTAAGTAAAGGAGTTTTAATTGAAAACACGTTAAGCTATTCAAAAGTAATTGATAAAAACACTTTAGATATTGTTTTAGGTCAATCTCAACAGAAAAACGAAGACAGGGGTTATTCTATGCAAGGCAATCTTGACAATCCAATTCCCAGAACCTTTAACGCAACGTCCGGTAGTGGAGCAATTGGTGGAGGAACGAGCCAATATCTAATGCGGTCTTTATTTGGACGTGTTAACTACAATTACGACGGGAAATATCTCCTATCAGCTACTGTAAGGAGGGATCAATCATCACGTTTTGGATTGGATTACCTTGCGGGTGTTTTTCCTGCATTTTCTGCAGGATGGAGAATTAGTAAGGAAAATTTTTTGTCAAATATATCAGCCATTTCCGATTTGAAAATTCACGGAAGTTGGGGAAAGTTGGGTAATGACGGTATTGGCAACTATATGCATTCGGCTTCTGTTACGGGATTATACAGAGGTGATCAATTGGTTGGATACCCGTTGGGGAATGGTTATACCCAGGGATATGGCAATTATAAACTCCCAAATAGCAAGTTAAAGTGGGAAGCGACACAAACAATAAATATTGGGATCAATGGATCGCTGTTTCGTAACAAAGTTACATTCGAAGCAGAGTACTACCATAAAAAAACCAATGACTTGCTAATAAATGAATTACCTATTGCATTGTCAAACGGGTTAATAGGTCCTGCATCCAATGCAGCTTCAATTTCAAACAAGGGAATGGACTTTTCATTGGGTTTCAATAACAATATAAACAATTTCAATTATTCGGTAAACGGTAATCTAAGTTTATATCTCGAAAACAAAGTACTCTCATTAGGTAATATAAATCCTACTGCAATTTATGGTGGAAATTCGGCCACTAACGATGGTAACCTTTATGTTACAAAATCAGACATTGGGTCTGCTGTTGGATCGTTTTGGGGTTACAAAATGGTTGGAATCTGGCAAGAGAATGATACAGCTGGAATTTATAAACACGGATCGCAAGTTAAACCTGGAGACGTTCGTTTTGCCGTTGACAACGATGGGAAAATAGTACAACAGGTTATTGGGAACCCTAATCCTACCTATTCTTTCGGATTAACTTTTTCAGCTGAATATAAAGGGGTTGACGCATCTGTTTTTCTACAGGGTGTTGGGGGAAATGACATTTATAATTACTGGGGCAAAAGAATGAATACCACAGAAAATTCATCAAAATGGGTAT
The DNA here is from genome assembly GCA_038213375.1 of Bacteroidales bacterium. Classification (GTDB taxonomy): domain Bacteria; phylum Bacteroidota; class Bacteroidia; order Bacteroidales; family JAAUTT01; genus JAAUTT01. The sequence goes on from JBBQTB010000055.1 coordinate 2,508, forward strand.
TGGATGCATGGACTCCACAAAACAAATCGAATTCTGTTCCCCGTCCTTCAAACGCAGCAGGATATAATTTTGTTAACTCCTCGTTGTATATTGAAGATGGATCGTACGTGAGAATAAAGAACATTCAATTAGGATATTCATTGCCTAAGAAAATGCTAAATAGATTAGGAATTGAAAAATTACGTATTTATTTAACTGGTCAAAACCTATTTACATTTACAAAATACTCAGGTTACGATCCAGAGTTGGGTAGTTATTTGGGAACAAACATCTCCAGAGGTATTGATACAAGGAGCTACCCAAGCGCAAAATCTATTTTGGCAGGGATTCAACTTGGATTTTAATTTATAACTTAAAAATGTAAGGAATATGAAAAATAAAATCATAATATCATTAATAATAACTGGTGCTTTTGCATTGACTAATTGCAGTAACAAAGATTTCAATCTTCAAGATCCGTCATCCATAAGTACAGTTTTATTCTATAAGACCCCTGCTGATGCTGAAAAGGCATTAATAGCAGTATACAAAGGTTTTTATAGTACTAACTATAATAATCAGACCGAAAATATTTTTGGAGAAGAAGTATGGAATAGCAAAGCTGGTGGCATCGATATGGATATTTTTTCGTTTACCCCATCTTCCAGCAATATAAGTGGTGAATGGCAAAATAATTATACAACCATTGCTCAGGCCAATACAGTATTGGGGAAAGTACCCGATATCACCTTTATTGATCCTTCTCAAAAAGCAAAGATATTGGCACAGGCACATTTTTTTCGTGCATGGTCCTATTTTCAACTGGTTAAATGGTATGGAGGAGTTCCGTTGCTGACCAAATTGCCTCCTGAAGGTATTACATCCGCAGATGATGTAAGTTATCCTCGCAGCTCAGTAGCTGAGGTATGGGCGCAAATTGAAAGTGATCTAAAGGCGGCAATTCCAGATTTACCAAACGGGTGGGATGCTGACAATATTGGTAGGGCAACCAAAGGCGCTGCTATCGCTTATTTGGGTAAGGCTTATATTTATCAGAAAAAATGGGCCGAGGCTAAAAAGCAATTTGAAGACTTATTTGCTTTAACCAATGTAAATAAAGGTTCGAATAATGGATATGATTTGTTGTCAACGTTTAGTGACAACTTTAGTCAGGTTGCTAATAATAAATGGAGCACAGAGGCTATTTTTATGGAAGATTATATTGCAATGAAATTTGCCAATATTTGGGGTGGCGGAGGCAATAGTGAAATTGAAAAATTTACCATACCCTGGGACGGCCAAACAAATCCCAACCTTTATGGAATTACAAACTTTGAGGATGCCGATACAATACGATTGACTGCTTCAGCTATGTACTTTTACAAAATAACAGCTACGGGAGATACCATTTATAATAAAAATAGTAATAACCGTTCTGATTTTAAAGGCATGTCAGAAGAAAATTTTAAAGTTGGCAAATATGTTAATCAAAAAGAACCATGGCTTACCTGGAACTCCTGGGAAGGAATGGGTGATTATGAAGGTGTAAATGTTAACTTGTTCAGGTTGCCGAATGCGTTTTTATACTATGCTGAAGCTTTAAATGAGCTTGGTGACCCTGCTACAGCAATTACTTTTATTAATAAAGTGCGTACAAGGGCAAAAGTTAAATTTTATCCATATGCTTTTTCTAATTCTGCCGTATACGCTCCTGTTACCGGAGATGGTTCCCAGGCGGATGTACGAAATGCTATCAAGCATGAACGAATGGTGGAATTTTATTTGGAAAATGAACATTTCCCGGACGTGTTGAGATGGGGGGATGCTTCGAAAGCTTATTCTACTGCAAATGATTATGAATTAAAAACTCCGTTTAATGGGAAGGCATTTAAAACCAATAAACAGGACTTCAAGGTTGGTAAAAATGAGTTACTACCTATACCATTAATTGAACTACAGATGAATAAAAAGATAACTTCTGCAGATCAAAACGCTGGTTATTAATAGAATTTACTATTTTGTAAATATTCAATGAGCTTGGCCAAGTTACTGACTAAGGCTGGCTCATTGAATTTTCTCTTCTCATAGTAAACTGAACATCAATTCTCTACAGTCGCCAGTTTACTGGTATTCGAAACTACACGAAGCTTCAAATAAGCTAGTAACTCTCTTGAAATTTATTATTGTATTATTTATGTCCTATTACTATTAATTATAATTTAATTACTATGAAAAAATTATTACTTTATTTATTTCTATTGGGTATGGTCTTAAATACCCAACAAGCAGGTTCACAGACGTTAAATTGCAAGCTGAACATTGGTTCAAATGGAAAGTATTTACAAGTTGGCGCAGCAGGGGGCAACAGCGAGCGGTGGGTAATGAAAGGAACACACAGCTGTATTACACATTACACTCCTGATGCTGGCGATCCAACAGGTTGGGAAGGCGGTTCTCATATCCGTGCAAACTGGGATAACAAAGACGCCCAGTTGAATGGCATGAAGGCTGCAGGTATCAATACTGTACGTTTTTGGATGCCAGCACCTTTGGGACGCGATAATCCAAACCCATCGTTTACAGGAACTACAATGAATCAACATTTTGACGAATTGGTTCAGTATATTGTACTTTGCAAAACCAAAGGATTGTGGGTTGTTGTTGAAGACTGGTGGGGAGCTTATCTTATGGCAGGAAATACTGATGCCTATTATGACAGTGGTGAATGGCATGATAAAATGCTCGATTTCATCCATCGTATAGCCAATGCAGGTTGCGACAACGTGATGTTTGGTACAGGTAACGAACCAGGTCAAATGACCTCGCAATTTGGTATTCAATGGCAAGGTAACTGGAAAGACAATACCAAGAAAATGATAGCCGGGTACAGAAGATTGGGCTATACCGGTCCGGTGCTTGCTGACGTATCGGGCTGGGACAATCAACCCGGGGATGTAAACTCGTTTGCCGAAATACAAAACAGCGACCCTGCTAAAAACGTAGGTTTCCAGGAACATGAATATTGGAACTGGAATGGGGCAGCCAATGGGTATAATTATCTTCCGGTTTGCCGTGCAGCTTATAATAGTGGCATGGCATGCGAAAATTTTCCTATGTTTATGACTGAATCAGCATTTACAGCCGATTGGAACGTAGATGCAATGAAAAACCTTGCTGTAAATAATAACTGGGGCGGTGGATGCTACTTTTGGTACAACAACTTCTCAACAGCATGCACAGCCAATGGCGATGGTATAAACTTAAATGCTGCCGGAATTCAGTGGAGAGACCGTTTCTGGAATGTAGTGGCAACAGGTATTCCTGCAGGCTTCTACCCAACAGGTCCTACAGTTAACGTAACTGGCATATCGTCGGTTACTCCTGCTAATGCAACTATTACTACAACAGCCGGAACAGTAAAATTATCAGCGAATGTAACACCTACAAATGCAACCGATCAGGCGATTTCATGGACTAGTTCAAATACTGGTATTGCAACGGTTGATGGTGTAGGTAATGTAACCGCTGTAAGCAATGGTGCGTCTACAATTACTGCTAAAACACATCAAGGTAATTATACATCATCAACAAATGTTACTGTTAATATTAATACTCAAAATTACACTGCAATACCTGCAAAAATTGAAGCTGAAAGCTATACCTCTATGTTTGGTATCGCAACTGAAGCATGCTCTGATGCAGGTGGTGGACTGGATGTAGGCTACACCGACCCAGGCGATTATATGAATTACAATGTAAATGCAACTGCAGGAACCTATACGGTTGATGTGCGAGTAGCTTCGCCAAACAACGGTTCGCAGATACAAATAAAGAATGGTTCAACGGTATTGGCGACCATAAATATACCAAATACCGGGGGCTGGCAGAACTGGACAACAGTAACATCAAGCTCGTTTAATCTCGCAGCTGGCCCGCAAACACTACAAGTGTATGCAGTAACCAATGGATGGAATATAAACTGGTTAGAATTTAAATCGGGAGGAAATGTTGCCGTAACAGGTATAAGTGTATCACCATATCCTTTTACTCTTAATGGTATTGGTTCAACACAACAGCTTACAGCGAGTGTATCTCCTTCAAATGCAACAAACAAAAATGTCACCTGGAGTACCACAAACAGTTCAATAGTAACTGTAACCTCCACAGGTTTAATAACAGCAATTGCAGCAGGTAATGCAACCGTATCAGCCAAATCAACTGATGGTACAAATATTACAGGTTCAAGCAACATCACTGTAGTACCTACTGCATCGTGCACAAATCCAACTGTTAGCAATAGTGCATTTGAGAACGGCAACACCTCCGGATGGGCTGGATCATACGGCAGTGTTTCGGCCACAACTAGTAGCCCACATAGTGGAAGCTATTGCGGCCAGGTTTCTGGCACTCCAGGGGCATTCGACCAAACGGTATCTGGGCTTAATTCAAACAAATCATATACCTTAACCGCATGGGTAAAGGTTAGCTCAGGAGACGAAATCAGGCTGGGCGCCAAAAACTTTGGAGGTTCCGAAATCAATACCCCCGTTACTTCAACTGGTTGGACACAGGTAAGCGTTAACTTCACTACAGGTTCATCTAACACCAGTACTGAAATTTATGCTTGGCACTCAAGTGGAAGCGGCACCGTATGGGTAGATGACGTAAGTATTACGTGTAATGGGCTTAAATCTGCCTTAGCTACGAAAACAAATAGTATAGCTTCAGGCATACAGTTAAATGCTTATCCTAACCCTGTAACAAATGGCCTGTTAAATATCCGTTTAGATGGGCAAACAGAGGATGCAACTGTACAAATCTACACCATTGTTGGTAAATTGGAATATTCTAATATTTTAAGGAATAACGAAACCAAACAAATTGAAAATTTACCAGCAGGCATGTATCTAATTAAAGTGTCTGGCAATAATATTACAGAAACAAGAAAAGTGTTGGTGAGGTAATTTCATTTTCAACACTATAAGGCTTACTTAAGTAGGGTTTTGATTACCCGGCGCAGTCCAATGATGCGCCGGGCTTATTAGAACTCTTTTATATTTCGAAATGTAAATTGTATCAGTAACGCAAAAAAGGACCTTTTTTCATTTTAGAAATAACTGTAAAAATCGATATGATGACCTTCTGCGCCTATTATGGAAGAAAGCTTCAAACCATTAATTATGGTTTGAATGGATTATAGTGTATAACCGACAATGGTGTTGTTCAGTAAAGTGATAAAATTACTAAAAGAAATGGGAAAAGTTGACAACAAGTTGATAATTAACGATCGATTAAATCATGGTTCGGACGACAAAGTGCAAAAATTATGAGATATACTAATCATGTAATTATTAAGAAAAAATCCATCGTTATCATAATAGCAATAGCTATATTTTTGCCCTTTCAAGCTCAAACAATAAATTATAACGAACAAAGTTTCAATAACCCGCCCACAACTTCTAAAATTCATGTTTGGTGGCACTGGCTTGATGGAAATATTACCAAAGACGGCATAACCAAAGATTTGCAGGCAATGAAAGAGCAGGGAGTGGCTCAGGCAACCATTTATAATGTAGGTTTTTTCGGATCCTACAATCCTGAAGTCGCCAAAATTAAATTTGCTTCCATTGAATGGTATGAAATGTTTCGTTGGGCTTTAAGTGAAGCAAATCGCATTGGTATTACTATTGGTATAAACAATTGTGATGGGTGGAACTCCGGTGGCCCCTGGATAACCCCCGAAATGTCGATGAAGCAATTTGTTTATACTAAAACCATTGTTACAGGTGGTAAGGAAATATCTTTAGTACTTCAGGAACCTTATGCCCTTGAGAATTTCTATAAAGATGTTTCTGTTGTTGCCTATAAAACAAACGAATCGTTAAATTCATATCGATTGGCTTCACCCAAAGTGACTCTGAACAATAAATCAGATGCATTAGTTTTAATGGATGGTGACCCTGTAAGCGCTGTAACTGTTGTTAGGGGTGATTTTATTCAAGTTTCATTTAGCAGTCCCTTTGAGTTTGATAATATAGCAATAAACCCTCGTAAGCCATATACATGGTGCAACATGAATACTTATTTGTCAAAATACACTATTTCAACCTCCGATGACGGTAAGGACTTTTCTAAATTAAAAGACATAACTGTAATGGGGATTACAAATACCACTTATGTTCCTGTGCCCAAAAGCAGGGCAAAGTTCGTGCGTATTACTCTCGATGGCTTAGATGAAAAAGATGAATCTTTCTTGCCTTTTACAATTTCGGAAGTTGAATTACTAAAGGACAAAGAGTTGGCAACGTATTCACCCAACATACCCTATATTGCAGAAAAAATCAGTTCGGCAAGAGCTGCAGATGAAAAGTGCTTTTATCAGAAAGCGGTTCATGTAAAAGGTATAATTCATTCCAAGGATGTTATAAACCTTACAGGTAAAATGCGGACCGATGGAACATTAAAATGGGATGCACCTGAAGGCAACTGGGCTATATTGCGTTTTGGATTCACAACTACTGGCAGGGTTAACGGTCCTGCCACAATCGAAGGAAGAGGCCTGGAATGCGACAAGATGGATACTGCTGCCCTAGATTTTCATTTCAAAAGCTTTGCCCAAAAGCTTATTGATATTGCAGGTGATTTAAGCGGAAATACTTTCAAATTTATTTTACTTGATAGTTGGGAATGTGGCCATCAAAACTGGACTGCTGGTTTTCAAGACGAATTTGAACGTAGGCGTGGGTATAGTTTAATTCCTTATTTGCCATTGCTTTGTGGAAACGCAACGAATTCACCCGAAGAGTCGGAAGCGGTACTGTACGATTTCAGAAAGACCATTGCTGAACTTATTGAAACCAATTACTATGGCAGGTTTACCAAATTATGCCACAAACAAAAACTCGATTTCCATGCCGAAGTAATATATGGTGGCTCCGATTGCCCGCCTTTGGATGTAATGAAAACTAATTCTTTGGTTGATGTGCCTATGTGTGAATTTTGGGCTAACGAATCTCTGGAAACTTTTCAACCTAACTACTTGGCAACGAATGCTGCCGTGGGTTACAACAAACCTTTAATCGCGGCCGAATCGTATACTTCAATGGCAAGTTACAGCGAGTATCCTTCAATGTTAAAACCTTATGGCGACAAGGCGTACTGTTCGGGAATTAATCAGTTTGTATTGCATGACTTCGTTCATCAACCAACCGATAACAAGCCAGGGTTTACATTGAGTCAGTTTGGTTCGCATTTTAACAGGAACAATCTTTATTGGAATCAAATATCCCAATGGCTCACTTACCAGGCACGTATTCAGTATATACTGCAAAAAGGCAATTCTACTCCCGATGTATTGTATTTTATTGGCGATCAATTACCTCAGTATTATTCTCCCGGTAAGTCAAACGATTTGCCTTTTGGTTATTTGCAAACGGTCATTAATTTCGACTTGCTTAAAAATAACACAAACATAAAAAATGGGAAGATTCAATTGAATCACAAAGGAAGTTACTCGTTGCTCTGCCTACCCGAATTTCAGTATATGAATTACGAAACATTGCTGCGAATTAGCGAATTAGTTGAGCAAGGTGCTATTATTGTAGGTTCTAAGCCACTTCACACATTATCATTTAATGATATTAAAAATCATAAGACCGAATTCAAATTACTTGCCGATAAGATTTGGGGGAATGTTGATGGCAAAACAGTAACAGAAAATAGTTTTGGACAAGGCAAGGTTTTTAGTGGCATCGCGGTTGCTGAAGTGTTGAAACGGATTGGTTTGGCTTCCGATTTTTCAACTAATATACCCGACGCTGGTACTTTCGGTTTTATTCACAAGCAGGTAAACGATACCGATATATATTTTGTAGCCAATCAGCTTAATAAGGCTGTAAATACCGAATGTATATTCAGGATTGGAGAAAAAATTCCTGAAATATGGAGCCCCGAAAATGGATGTGTTAGCAAAATTGACGTATTTAATATTGAAAATGGGCAAATTCGGGTACCGACAAGTTTTAAACCATACGAATCGAAGTTATTTGTTTTTAAAAAAGGCTTGCCTAAATCGTACATCAATAGAATTACCAAAGATGAGGTGCATATTTTTCCCCTCCTAACACCTTCCTCTGAGCCAGTACCACTTATTGAAATTGATGGCAATGCCACCTTTGTAACAAATTGTTTAACTGGAAATTATTTATTTTATTTCAATACTGGCAAAACAATTGAAAGCAAATTAACTCAGCCCGAAGAATTTGTAATTACCGATTTTAGTGGAAAAATTGAATTCGAGCCTGAATATCCCGATACCATTGCTCCGATAGCAATAACAAGTTTAAAGTCGTTAACTGAGTTTGAAAATCCCGATATACGCTATTTTGCGGGTAATGCAAATTATAGACTGAAATTTAACGTTCCTGAATCCTTCATTTCCACAAAAAATCCGGTTGTGTTGAATATAGGTAATTTTGTGGCTGTAGCAGAGGTTTGGCTCAACGGCAAAGAACTGGGCAAACTTTGGAATCCTGGTTCTGAACTTATTGTTAGCGGGTTGCTTAAAATTAAAAACGAACTGGTGGTAAAAGTGGCGAATGTTTATCGGAACCGTTTTATTGGCGATTTTATTCAATACGGAAAAATCAAGAATCTCTGGACAACATCTCCTATTGAAACTCTGCTTGATAAAGATAAACCGTTGTTACCTTCGGGATTATTAGGGCCTCTGCAACTATGGATAAAGAATGAGCAACAGGTCAGATTTTAAGAAAATTAAGGATCTGATATGAAATAATGAATATGTACATTTTAAAAACAAAACTTATGCATGGGATAAGATAAACATTAACAGAAGTAAATTTCATGGACAATGGAATTAATCAATTACTCCGAAAATGTAAAGGTTATTTTGTGTCAAATCTTAAGAAAGTGAATTTATTGGTATAAAGAATGGGGAGTATTATAGTTAAACATAGAAATCAAAAGATGAAAAAGAAAAGTATTTTTATTGTGATTGTGTTAGTGGCAGTGTCATTGAGTTTCAAACCGACAATGAAATCCGGCAATGATAAAAAGGAATTACTTATAAATCAGGAGAAAGAGCAAAACAAAATTAAAGTAACCGATTTCGGAGCCCGGCCGAACAGTCGTGAAAATGCTGTTCCATTTGTAAAAAAAATGATTGAAGCATGCCGGGGAAAAGAGAACATTGTGGTGGAATTTCCCATTGGCCGATACGATTTTTGGCCGGACAATTCTGCCGGTTCAGGATCAGATACATTGATTTCGACTGGTTTAACCATTGGTATAAATCTACGCGGTTTGAAAAATATTACGCTGGACGGATGCGGATCTGAGTTTATTTTTCACGGACGTATGACGCCCTTAAGTTTGTCTGAAAGCAATAATGTAAAACTCATAAATTTTTCAATAGATTGGGATCGCCCTTTAACTTCACAAGCGGTAGTTGAAATGGTTACCGATGAATATTTACAAATCTCCATCGATCCAAGCAAATACCCTTACATTATCGAAACTGGAAAGCTCCGTTTTACAGGCGAAGGTTGGAAATCGCCGGTTGTTCACTACCTGCTATATGACAAAATCCATAAAGAAGTTGTTCCGCTAACCAGAGACGGCGCATTAGGCAATATTTTCGAAGCAAAGGCCGAAGAGCTTTCGCCGGGCGTTGTACGCCTTTATGGCCAGGTACCTTACAAACCCGAAAAAGGGACTTACATCGCCCTTTACGGTCAGCGTGAAAGTGGAGGTATTAATTTAAATAGAAACACAAATACCACTCTTGACAACATTCGTATTTACTATTCACCTGGCGCGGGAATATTTTCTTTTATGTGTGACGGATTGTATTTCAACAATGTGAATGTTGAGGCGAATCTAAAAAAAGGTCGTGTTTTCAGCTCATTAGCCGACGCTTTTTACTTTCCTAATTGTAAAGGTTTGGTAAGAATTGAAAATTGCACAAATACAGGCCAAACAGATGATTGGGCAAACTTTCGTGGTACGTATGCCGCCGTTGTATCAATACCCTCACCTAAAAGTATTGAAGTTAAAATGAAATCGGGTGGCACCAAAGATTATTATAACCCAGGCGATGAAATTTGTTTCGTTGAGGGAAAATCAATGCAAAGAGGCGAGCTTTATGTGGTTAATAAAATCCAGGAGATTAAATCAGGTAGTGCTATCCTTACTTTTGAAGCAGATATCCCGAAAGTCGTCGGGACTAATTATATTGTTGAAAATATGACATGGAATCCAGAAGTGGAAGTGCGTAATTGCACCATCCCCCGTCAGAACCGTGCGCGCGGCATTCTTGTGTCGACTAACCGGAAGGCAATAATTGAGAATAATATTTTCAGAACAACCGGATCTGCTATTTTGATTGAGGGCGATACAAAATACTGGTTTGAAGCCGGGGCTGTCCGCGATCTTACCATTCGTAATAACGTCTTTGATAACTGCATGTCTTCAGCAGAACCGGTCGAATGGGGTTGGGGTGAGGCAATTATCTGCATCACACCGACTCACCAACCTGAAAATGCTAATACTGAACCTTATCATAAAAACATCCTCATTGAAGGCAATACATTCAGGCATTACGATTACAATCTACTTTACGCACGCTCGGTTCGTAACCTTACTTTTAGAAATAATAAAATCGAATTTACTTCTGCGTATCCGATGCATGGTCGAAAGGTTAACTTTTACCTGGATGGCTGCCGTAACACTGAAATCACTGGTAATATTTTTGGCGAAAATTTCCCTGGAAAGAATGTTGAATTGCATCACATGCATCTTTCTGATGTTAAAATCGGGAAAGATCAGAAACTGAAAATTACATCTGAATGAAAAAGCAACCTTTAAAATTATTATTACCATGCCTATTCTCATTTATTTATACAATAAATGCACTGGCAAACGTCTATTTTGTAGCAGGAAAGACAGGATTGGATCGCAATATGGGAACTATTTCAAGTCCCTTTAAAACTATCCAAAAGGCTGCAGCTATTTTAAATGCAGGTGATACGTGTTATATTCGGGAAGCTACATATCGCGAGTTCGTTCAGCCCGAAAATGGTGGAACATCTGAAAATAACCGAATTGCATATTTGGCATATCCGGGTGAAACTCCAGTATTAAAAGGTTCTGAAAGGATTAGTTCATGGACTGATTTGGGCAGTAACATTTATAAAGCGGAAATTCCGAATACTTTCTTTGGAGGCAACAATCCATTTTCCACAAACCTTAACGATCCCAATAACTGGATATGGTATGGTAAAGAGTATCATCTTGGTGCTGTTTATGTAAATGGGGTTTCCTATAATGAAATGCTTAAACAAGAGGATGTAAATTTGAATGCCAGAAGTTTTCAAGCAATTGTGAACGATTTAACCACAACGATATATATTAATTATTCCGGGTCATCATCACCCAATATTGACTTAACAGAAATAAATGTCCGCCCAATTGTTATTCAACCGAAACATAGGGGGAATTGTAATTATATTACCTTAGATGGCCTTATAATTCAACATGGTTCAACCAATTGGTCGTCCAATGAAGGGATTTTTGATGGAATGATCGATATTAATGCTTCAGGGTGGTGGATTATTCAGAATTGCCATATTAGCGACGGACGTACTTGTGGAGTTCAAGCCGGCATGAGCCTTGGCCATCACCTTATCCGAAACAATTTAATTGAAAGATTTGGACAGGCAGGACTGGTAGGCAACAATGGCGGGTGGTTTGCCAGTTTGGTAGAAGGAAATATATTTCAGGATATTAATATCAAAGATGAATTTGGCGGTGCTGAAACAGCTGCCTTTAAAGCACATAATGTGGTTGATCTGACTATTAAAAACAACATTTTTCGACGTATCAAAGTACATAGAAATGGTTGGGCATTTGCAATCTGGCTTGACTGGAGAACGCAAGGCAATAGAATTACCGGTAACGTATTTTCTGATATCCAGACTACTGCTGCTATAGAGATTGAATGTTCTCATGGGCCAAATCTTGTGGACAATAATATATTCGCGTTTTCTTCCGATACCTCAATCGCCGTCAAACACAACTCGTCAAATGTAATTATTGCTCATAATCTATTTTTTAAAGCGAACGATGGAACTTACACCACCAATGTGAATTATATCGAGTTTTACATCCCACACACTACTAAAATCAGTGGAGGTGACTCAGTGGTTATCGGCAACAACAAAAGCTACAACAATATTTTTATTGGAGGGAGTAATAATATGCCAAATAGAAATGGTAATGCATGTGATAACAACGCATATATACTTGCAGCAGCTAAATGTAACTGGGGTGATAAAAATAGTTACAACAATCCGGGTTTTGAAACGAATGTCAATGTCCTAAATACCGATACAAGCACGGTAGTCAGTTTCGATGCTGACATTGGCACATCCATTATTAAATGTCCGCTTATTTCAAATTCCTTCATTGGTAAATGCTCACCAACCGAACAGCGTATTGAAAATCCAAATAGTACACCAATTACTATAATTACAGACATAATTGGATTAAAAAGAAATAATAATCCCAAGGTTGGGCCAATAGAGAATCTCATCAATGGTACTAATATCCTGACATTGAAAGCAGGAATTCGAAAAACCTCTGAAAAGAAACAGGCTATCATTTAATGAACCTTTTATAAATAAAATACTTGTAAAAATCCTATTATGAAAATAAAATCCCTTTGCCTTTGCTTATTTATTTTTGGATTGCAATGTTTGTTTATTACATCATGCAGAAAATCAAATCAAATGGCTATGCGAGACCGACTTTTTAATGACGAATGGAAATTCATTCGAGACAGTGTTTCCGGTGCCGAACAACCAGTTTATGACGATTCGAAATGGCGCTCGCTCGATCTGCCGCACGACTGGAGTATTGAAGATTTGCCAGGCAGAACAAATACTGAGCAAATAGGCCCATTCTCAAAAAAGAGCACAGGAAAGTTTGCGACGGCTCACACCATTGGTGGCATTGGCTGGTATCGTAAACATTTTACTTTGAAACCCGGTGATGCAGGAAAATCAGTATCTATACTCTTTGAAGGAATATTTAACGAATCGGATGTTTGGGTGAATGGAAAGCATGTGGGTTTTCATCCCAATGGTTACACCTCATTTTATTATGACCTTAATGCATTTTTAAACCCGGTCGGCCAAGAAAATGTAATTGCTATCAAGGTGCAAAACGTTGGTTATACCAGCAGATGGTACAGCGGTTCAGGCATTTATCGCCATGTTTGGCTTTCGGTTACCAACCCGGTTCACATCAGCACCTGGGGCGTAAGTACAACAATAGATATTGTTTCAAATGAATTGGCTAAGGTGAAGTTATCCGTTTCTATCGGCAATAATTTAAAAACCAATGAAACAATAGAAGTTGCATCAAAGTTGATTACCGCAGATGGCACAGTAGTAGCCACTTCAACAAGCAATACAAAAGTTGAAGCTGGTGCAAAAACTGAAATTGTACTAAACCTGAATGTGCCCAATCCATTGCTCTGGTCACCTGCTAGTCCAACACTATATAAAGTAGTTGTTGAATTAAAAAAGACAGGGCAACCAATTGATGCATATCAGCAGAAAATAGGAATACGTAAAATAACTTTTAGTCCGAAAGAAGGATTCCGGATTAATGGTGAAACCTTAAAACTTAGAGGTGGCTGTATACATCAGGACAATGGTATACTTGGATCAGCAGCTATCGACAGGGCTGAAGTAAGAAGGGTTGAGGTGATGAAAGCCAATGGTTTTAATGCCATCAGGTGCAGTCACAACTTACCTTCACCAACCTATCTTGATGCATGCGATAGTCTAGGCATGTTAGTTATTGATGAATGTTTCGATACCTGGACACATCCAAAGGTGAAAGACGATTATAGCCTTTATTTTAAGGACTGGTGGCAGAAAGACATTGAGTCGATGATGCTTCGCGACCGCAATCATCCCAGTATTGTAATGTGGAGCATTGGCAACGAAATAAGGGAACGTGCCGATCCGGAGGGCCTTGTTATTTCAAAGGACATCATAGCTAATATCCATCAATACGACTTGACCCGGCCAATTACCGAGGCTATCAATGAGTTTATACACTCTGTTGGCCCAGTCCTGCCCTGGGATTATTCTTCCCCGGCTTATGCCCTTTTGGACATTGGCGGGTACAACTATCCATGGCGTTTTATGGAAAGTGACCATAAAAAATTCCCCAACCGTATTATGATGACTGGTGAATCGTTCCCTGTTGATATGTTCGACGTATATGAGCAAATGGAAAAGAACCCATATATTATTGGCGATTTTGTGTGGACAGGCATGGATCACTTTGGAGAGTCGGGTATTGGCCATGTTTCGAGAGAAGGAGGCGATTGCAATTATGCAGCTGGTACTTTTGGGCGCGGTTGGCCATGGTTTGTGTCTGGTTGTGGTGATATTGATATTCTCGGGTTTAAAAAAGCGCAATCGTATTATCGCGATGTTGTTTGGAACCGTAGTAAATTAGAAATGCTGGTTCAAATGCCAGATTCACTAGGCCGAAAACAAATGGTGAGCCTTTGGGGCTGGTACGATGAAATTCCTTGCTGGACCTGGCCAGGTTGGGAAGGTAAAACAATAACTGTTGATATTTATACACGCTGTGAAACGGTTCGTTTAGAGCTAAATGGAAAAGTTATGGGCGAGAAAAAAGTAACCGCCAATTTCAATGAAGACAAACGGACAGGCGAATATAACATGAAATTTATCCCTAAAACTCAGCTAACGGCGCAGTTTGAAATTCCTTACAATGCCGGAGAATTAAAGGCAATTGGTTTAGTTAATGGTAAAGAAGTTGAAACCAAAACACTTAAAACAGCAGGGGTGCCCCATCATTTGGTGTTAACCCCCGAGCGTTCAAAAATCAATGCAAGCAGGAACGATTTGGCTTACGTTAAGGTTGAAGTAGCAGATGAAAATGGGAATGTAATACCGAATGCTGAAGAAACGGTCAACCTAAATATTTCAGGAGATGGCGAATTGGCTGCTGCCGGAAATGCAAGCCCCAATCAAATGAATAGTTTCAGGCAACCAAAATGCAAACTTTACCAGGGAAAAGCTGTTGTGATTTTACGACCTTCAGGTAAAGTGGGAAAAATAACATTAAAAGCAGAATGCAGTACATTTAAGTTTGCTTCCGTAGAAATTGAAACATTTTAACAATTATCAACCATGAAGACAGTTTCTTTCATATTTGTGTTTTTATTTTGCTCAATAGTAGCATTCACGCAAGTAGAAACCAAAAATCCTCAAAACGGGCTAACCATCCTACTATTTAGCAATGGAACATGGGCTTATAAATCTGAAACAGGAAGTTTTACCGACCTTCGAGACGGGAAAACTTATAAAACAATTCGTATAGGGATCCAGGTATGGATGGCTGAAAACCTAGCATATAAAACCAATGAAGGTTGTTGGGCTTTTGGCAACGACAGCAGTAATGTTAGTAAACATGGGTATCTCTACACTTGGGAAACAGCACGGAAGATTTGTCCTAAAGGCTGGCATTTACCTAGCGACGATGAGTGGACTGTGCTGGTGAATTATCTCGGTGGGGAAGAAGTTGCAGGTAAAAAACTAAAAAATGATGCAGGTTGGATTTCCGACAATGAAACTATTGTTGGCACAAATGAAAGCGGTTTTTGCGGTATACCTGGTGGATATCGGGTATACAATGATGGCACTTTTGGAAAAGTAACCAAAGATGGTATTTGGTGGAGCAGTACCGCATATAATGCTGAAAATGCCTGGAGGCATGACTTGTATTTCAACAATAATAAAATGTACCGGTGGTTTAGCAATATTGGTAGTGGTTTTAGTATAAGGTGTGTGAAGGATTGAAAAAAACAGATTAAAATTACTAAATATAACATAATGCTTGATGTATGAACGAAATTATAAATCTCATTAGAACAATAAGATGTAAATTATTCCTGAAAGAAATATTTATAAAGAATCGCATTTATTCTTCTACAAATAAGCATAATACGAAAATTGAAAAGTTTGTCTTCCCTCTTCTAAGTTTAAGCTTATTTATAGTTTTGACAATAGTTGATTGCAATGCGCAAAATTCAGAAAGTACCTTCTGTAATCCCTTAAATCTGAATTATCGTTTTATGACAGATCTTCCTTCACGGCGCGAAGCAGCCGATCCGGTAATTTTGCTTTTTAAAGGCCAGTATTATCTTTTTGCTTCAAAATCGGGTGGATACTGGTTTTCAAACGATCTCATTAATTGGAGTTACCGGACCTCTTCAACCTTGCCGGTTGAAGAATATGCCCCAACAGTTGCAGAAATTAACGACACCCTGTTTTTTGTTTCTTCCAATAATTCAAAATGTACTATCTATTTCAGCAAAAATCCTAAGGATGACAGCTGGAAAATATACAACAACCATTTTTCTCTTGGAGTTACCGATCCGGCAATTTTTCAGGATGACGATAAAAGAATATATTTTTATTACGGATGTTCCAATGTCGATCCGATAATGGGTGTTGAGCTTGATCCCAAAAAACATTTAAATACCATCGGCAATCCGGTTGCCTGTATTGGTCATAACCGTTCGGAATATGGCTGGGAAGAAAACGGTGATTTGAACAACAATACCGCCGAGCCCGGTTGGAACGAAGGGGCCTGGATGATTAAAAATAACGAGAAATATTACCTGGAATATGCTTCGCCGGGAACGCAATTCAAGACTTATGGTGATGGCGTTTATGTTTCGGACAAGCCACTAGGGCCATTTGTGTACCAGGATTATAGCCCGTTCTCGTACAAGCCAACAGGATTTATAAGTGGCCCGGGGCATAGTTGTACCTTTGCCGATAAGTATGGCAACTACTGGCATGTAACCACTTTAACCATCTCGGTAAAACACATGTTCGAAAGAAGGTTAGGCCTTTTCCCAGCCACATTCGATACCGATGGAAGTTTACGCACTTTTGCAGCATTTGGCGATTACCCTATTAAAATGCCTAATCGTAAAATTGATTATTCCAAAGAAAGCCCAGCACCTGAATGGATGTTATTGTCATTTAATAAACCGGCAAAGGCTTCTTCGTCATTAAAAGAATTTCCGGTACAAAATGCCTTCGATGAAAATATACGAACCTGGTGGTCGGCCAATTCCGGCGCTAAAAACGAGTGGCTAAGTGTTGATTTATTGCACGCTTCAACCATTCATGCTATTCAGGTTAACTTTGCCGACCATGGAGTTAGCTATACTGCAACTTATCCCGGGTTTTACTATCAATACCAAATTTATGCTTCAGATAATGAAAAGGATTGGGTGAAAATTGTTGATAAAAGCAGCAGTATATCAGACACTCCGCACGATTATATAGTGCTTGAAAAACCTATAAAGGGCAGGTACCTGAAAATAGTTAATGTGGCAATTCCTGATGGTAATTTTTCCATTTCAGGATTTCGTGTATTCGGTAATGGAGAAGGACAAGTACCTCAAAATATTAAAGTTTTCAATGTGGTACGAGATAAAAATGATCCCCGCAAGGCAACAATAACTTTTGAAAAAGTGGAAGGAGCTACCGGATATATTATTAATTACGGAACTAAAAAGGACAAGCTTTACACATCAGTAATGGTTTATGATGCCGATTCGCTGAAAATTACCGGCTTAAATAAAAATAGCAATTACTATTTCAGTGTAGATGTATTTAACGAAAATGGAGTTAAAAAAGGTAATACTTTCGAAGGACCATTTTAATTTTCAATTACTATTTTTAAAATAATGAATTTATAAATTTGTAACCAATGGAAAGAAGATGTTGGCTCGCACACAAACACCAATTAAAAAAATTATCTACAATATTAGTGTTCCATCAAACCATTAAAAAATAAAATATTTACCTATGAAAAATTTACTTCTTATTGGCATATTAGCCATTACATTTTCAAGTTGCAATAATCAGAAAGCAATAATAATTGCAACCTCAACCAATAAGCCATGGGTTGAAGAGCCCTCAGTTTTAATAGAAAAGGCAGATGATACTCAGAAATTCGATTTAACCATATCAATTCAAAATAAGGCACAAGTCATCGACGCTTTTGGTGGTTGTTTTAATGAGCTTGGCTGGGATGCGCTGCAAATGCTCGATTCCACCAAACAGTCAGATATTATGAAAGGGCTTTTTACCCCCGAAGGACTCAATTTAACTGTTTGCAGAATGCCTATTGGGGCAAATGACTATGCCCGGAATTACTATTCCTTCGATGATACGGATGGCGATTTCGAGTTAAAAAATTTCAATATCGGACGTGACAAGGGAATTCTTGTTCCTTACATAAAACAAGCGATGAAATACAATCCACAATTAAAAATATGGGGTTCGCCATGGACTCCGCCAGCATGGATGAAGATGAATAAATATTATGCCTGTGCAGGCGATCCACGGTACAACCAATTGTCGGTAAAAAACCCAGGAATTTCAAGATTTACGATGGAGCCTAAATACCTGAAAGCATACGCTAACTATTTTATCAAATATATCCAAGCGTATAAGAACGAAGGCATTATCGTGAATGCAATTCACCCGCAAAATGAGATTAGCGCCTGTCAGGTTTTTCCAAGTTGTCTTTGGGATGCCAAAGAACTCAATGAATTTATTGGTGAATACCTGGGACCTGAATTTAAAAAACAGAACATTGATGCTGAAATATGGCTGGGAACAATTAATGATCCTTCTTTCGCAAAGATGGATTCAATTTTAGGCAATCCGGTTTCATCAAAATATATTAAAGGTGTTGGGTTCCAGTGGGACGGCAAAAAAGCGA
>JBBQTB010000056.1:0-20262 GCA_038213375.1 Bacteroidales bacterium
TGTCCTTTTATTCCCGGAATCACTGTCCTTTTATTTCCGGAATCACTGTCCGCCCAAAAACGGAATGACTGTCCTTTTATTCCCGGAATCATTGTCCGCCAATTCCCGGAATGACTGTCCTTTTATTTCCGGAATACGCAGTTTTCGTTCAAAGTCAATTGTGTAAGTTGAACGACATTCATACTTATTATGTTACCAACTTATTTCAAGACGAGCATGAAAAACCGCCAAAATGGTTTTTTATGATTCCGATCTTATCTATTTTAAGTCTGATTTCTTTAGTCTTGTTGATTTTTAGGCCTATGATGTTTTTAGTTTTAATAACTTTTTTTATCATAAATATGGGCATTCATTATTGGAATAAGCAAAACCTTTATCAATATTTAGGTTCAATCCCTGAGCTATTAAAATTAAACAGTGTTGCAAAGGAATTATTTAAAAATGAATTATTAAAGGAGACTAATCCTGATCTGCTAGAATCGTTGAGTATTCTTGATAAAGTAAGAAACCGTATGGCGTACTTTAATATGGAAGCCAAACTGCAAGGAGAAATTGAGGCTATCTTTTGGGCCATGTTGGAGCTTTTAAAAATACTTTTTCTACTTGAACCCCTGTTATTGTTTAGTGTATTAAAGCAACTTGATACGAAACGGGAAGAAATTGAGAATGTTTTCAAATTTGTTGGCCAAATTGATTCCTTAATTTCAATTGCTTCGCTAAGAAAAGGTCTGAAAAAATATTGTTGTCCAACAATTGTAGCCGAATCAAAAAAACTTGTGGCTAAGGAGGTATACCATCCTTTGATACCTGATTGCGTTGAAAACAGTATTCATGTAAACTCTAAATCAATACTATTAACAGGCTCAAACATGTCAGGTAAAACTTCATTTATCAGGACAATCGGGATAAATGTATTAACAGGATTAACACTAAATACATGTTTTGCTGAACAATTCTCCATGCCAAATATGAGAGTGTTTTCAGCAATTAGAATCAGCGATGACTTAATGAACGATAAAAGTTACTATTTTGAGGAAGTTTTAACGATAAAAGATATGATTGATAAGAGCGGGAATAGGAAACCAAATTTGTTTCTGCTCGACGAAATATTTAAAGGAACCAATACGATTGAAAGAATTTCTGCTGGCAAGGCCGTTTTATCATTTTTAACAAAAGCTAACAATATTGTTTTTGTATCAACGCATGATATTGAATTGGCAGATTTGTTAAAGGATGAATATGAATTATACCATTTTAGTGAAAAAGTAGATCATAAAACGGTTGATTTTGATTACAAATTGAAGGACGGAAAATTAAAAAATAGAAAAGCAATCAGAATACTTCAGATAAATGGTTATCCTGAAAGTTTAATAAAAGAAGCGATTGAAATATCAATGGAATTAGATGAAAAAACGATTGTAAGACAAAATTTTAAAAAGACGGATTAAAATATTCTCTGAGAAACGAAGTGATCATCTTTAAAAACTATAAGGCAGCAAAGTGTTATGTCAATCTGTTTTTTCTAAATGGCAGTTCTAAGTGAGTCCATCTTCTGATTTTGTATTGCCTGAAATACTTTCTGGGGCGATAAACCTTCAATTGCATTTAGCTTGAGCCCTATAAAAAATTTATAGTGATTGAGAAAGAGTTTCTCATATTGAGTAGCCTCATCATCGTTGAAAGTAAGAACTGGTTTAATTTCAGGCACTTGCCCTTTAGCTAGCAATTGATTTATCCATCCAAATTTGCCAGGATTGGTTAAAGCTTCACTTAAATGTTGATTTAGTTTTTCTTGTAAGTTTAATTTTGTAGTTTTTCCAATAAACCTGATTTGGCTATTTTCCAGAAGAGCATATATAGTTACCATGGTAGAGGGTTTTTGTTAGTGCAAATTTAATAATATCAATTTTAAATAAAATGAATTGTTGATAAGTTCTAATAAATATGATTTTAAATAGCTTTAAATTTTGATCGAAGAAAAAAGGCTTGTTGTGGGCTAAAATCCTTTCATAAAATTTTCGGCAATACAAAAAATTAAAAACAAAAAAAGGTGCATTTAGCACCTTTAAAAAACCTCTCACATATACCCATAAATGAGTCAGAAGGCAATGAGCAATTAGCTTTTTGAATGTAATTTATTCTATTTGTAACTTATAACCATCGTTGCTCAAACTTTCTACCAATTTAACGGCATATTCCTTATCGAAATATACTTTTGGTTTGTGCTTCGCAAATACGGGGTATCTACCAACAGCATCTTCACTGTTAAGATAGTTGTAACCAACAAGAAATAAATCGGTTTCTGTTAACTTAACTTTGTACACCGGACGGTGAACACATAAGTCAATAGCTTCCTGTAATTCAAGTTTGGTTACATCTGGTTCATGTTTCAGTTTAAAACTTCTCACAATCTCATCACTAAACGGTTCTCTAGTAAAATGAAGATCAAAGTTTTTCACATAACATGATAGAACAACTGCTTCATTCAGAATAACAGCAGGTTTTTGCTCGTCTCCAACCAGACGAACATTATACCCATGCATGGTGAAAAAGCTTAATAGTCGCTTATTGCGGCGAGCTACCATTTCCTCCAACGTTTCTTCTTTTGACATACTCTCTCCTTTATGTTTTTTGACGCTTCAAATTTAATCGGTTTTACGAATATCAAAAATTATATTTGTCTTTTTTCTATATATTTTGCTAAATAAATTTTCACGCATAAAAAAGGTCGGTCGAAAAGCATGCCTCATATTTAAAATGTGTTAGGTATCCTTTGCATATATCAATTCGAAAACAACTAAATTCTATTTTGACAGATTAACATTTTAAATAATTTTTCAACTTTTTTTACCCCAGATCATGAAAGGAGAAAGCTTAAAAATCATATGTTTGCATTTTTGGATTCAGGAATAAACAGGTGGGTTAAACTAATACGTAAAGTTAGAATTAACTTCTATTCTTAAACTTTTTTCTTCAATCAATTCTCCAATTTCCCATAATTCCTGGTTAATTTTACTTGATAAAGATAAAAAATCAGTCACACTTTCAGGAGAAACTGCCACGAGCAGTCCTCCACTAGTTTGTGGATCACATAAAATCATTTTTTGAACTTCGGAAATTGGTCCGATTTTTTCGCCATAGCTTTTCCAATTCCTGAAGGTTCCTCCTGGTATAGCATTTTGAGCAATGTAGTCTGCAAGCCCTTCAATAACCGGTATTTGTTGGAATTTTACTTGAGCCGACAAGCCGCTCCCTTCACAAATTTCCAGCAAGTGACCTAAAAGACCAAATCCGGTTACATCGGTCATGGCTTTCACCCCCGGTAGTAGTGCATACGAAGAACCCGCTTTATTCAGTGTTGTCATCAGGTTAAGTGCAATGTTACGATGGCTTTCCTTAAGAATGTTTTTCTTTTCGGCTGTGGTTACAATTCCAATCCCCAAAGGTTTAGTAAGGAACAGCCTGCATCCGGATGTTGCTGTACTATTTTGTTTTAAGTGTTCGATGGGTACAATTCCATTTACCGCCAAACCAAATACCGGATCGGAAATATTTATACTGTGTCCTCCTGCCAGTGCTATTCCTGCATTATTACAAACCTCACGGGCGCCTTCAATCACTTTACGGGCAACTTCATGAGGTAGTTTTTCCAAGGGCCAGCCAAGAATAGAGATTGCTAAAACAGGTGTTCCTCCCATGGCGTAAACATCGCTAATAGCATTGGTTGCTGCAATACGTCCAAAATCATATGGGTCGTCAACGATTGGTGTAAAAAAGTCGGTGGTACTGATAAGAGCAGTGCCATTTCCCAAATCGTAAACTGCAGCGTCATCCTTTGTTTCATAACCAACCAGCAGGTTTTTGTGAGGAATATTACTCGTATCTCTTTCGAGAATTATTTGCAAATCCTTTGGAGAAATTTTGCACCCGCAACCTGCACCAGGGCTAAACTGTGTTAATTTTGGAAGTTCTATGGAACCCATATTATGAAATGTTTTCTGATTTGTTTGTAAAAATACCGGAAATTTTCTTTGCGATAACCGATGATTCTTCTGAATTGACTGAAAACTGTGTCACCGATTCGGGCTTTCGATTCTGTATTTGCCATAAATAGGCTTTATCATAATATCGAAGAGTGATTTCGGCAACCAGTTCGAAATTATTTTCCTCAAGAGCTTCCAAGGCAAATTTTGCCTGATCAAAACCTAATCGTTTTTCAATTTTTTTTATAGATTCGGCAAGCAAAACCTTTGAGAAGCAGGCATATTCCTTAACCAATCTTTTAACGCGTTCCTGTTTATCCATGGAAATAAACACCACTTGTGAATGTTGCATTTTCTCAAACAAACTTTTAGGCAATTGATTTCTTCCAATTGAAGAACTTTCGTCTTCAACCCAAATTATTTTTTGAATATCAAGATTACGAAGTTCGGTAAACAAATTATTTTCAAATTGTTCCTGAGTCGGTTGTAAGAGCTGACCTAGTGCGCCAAATGCCGATCCTTTGTGGTTTGCAAGGGCTTCTAAGTCTAGAATTTGTTCTCCTGATTTTTTTAATTCTCTGAGGATTTCTGATTTTCCGCTTCCTGTCATACCTCCAATAATTATTAAATTAGGCTGACCATTTATCTTCTCAATTACAAAACGACGATATGACTTATAACCGCCTTTAAGTGTGCTTGTTCTTAAGCCAGTTTGTTCAAAAAGCCACGCCATGCTGTTGCTTCGCATACCACCTCGCCAGCAATGAATTAATAGCTGATTATTCACTGCTAACTTTTTAGCTTCCAAAACAAAATCTTTCATTTTAGGTCCTACAAATTCGAGCCCTGTTAATACAGCATCGTCCTTACCTTTTTGAACATATAATGTGCCAATTGTGGCTCGTTCTTCGTTGGTAAATAAAGGGATATTATATGCCCCTGGTATGTGACCTTTCAGGTATTCGGCGGGAGACCGAACATCAATAATAGGAATCGAAACGCTTTTTTCAAGAAAAATATGTATATCAGTTTCGCGAGGCATGTTTGATAATGTACAAATGTTATAATGTACAAAAGTGGAAATTAATTTTAAGATTTCATGATTCCACCTTCACATCTTCAAATATTGCAGTTTCCAAATTCTTTCTATTTAATAAAATGTCGTTTTAGTAAAGAATTTATTCATTGCTCAAACCCTCCCTAAATCCATCCCCAAACGGGGCGGGACTTTAGCCCTTCCTCGTTTGGGGGAGGGTTTGGAGGGGGTAGTTTTGTTAACTAAACGACATTGATTTAATACTTTAAAAATAATTTTTTTAGTTGAAATAAATGTTGCACCTTTGCGCCCGTAGATTTTAGGTAATTCATTAAACTGCTCAGGATAGCCGTTTTAATTTCATCCTTCCAGTTCAGTAATTCACGGCTCTACCAAATATTATTCATTTCAATTTAATTTCATTTCATTTCATGGACATTTACGTAGGCAATCTTCATTACAAGGTAGATGAAGAAGTATTAAGAGAAATTTTCGAAGAATACGGAGAAGTAGCATCTGTAAAAATCGTAACCGACAGCGTTACACGTAGAAGCAAAGGATTCTCTTTTGTAACTATGAATAACGATGACGAAGCAAAACAAGCCATCGAAGAACTCAACGAAGGCGAATTAATGGGAAGAAAAATTGTTGTAAATCAAGCTAGACCCAAAACAGCAACCGCTGGTGCAGGAGAAGGTGGTGAGAGACGCAGTTTTAACAAGAAACCTTATTAATCGTTTACTCTAAAAGTTCCCAAAGAACTCTTCTGAGAGTTAGGGGATGGCACTTCTAAATGTCCCCTTATCTTTTGAACTTATTGAACACTTTATATTTAAACAGACATGATCTCAAAAATCTGCCTGTTTATTTTTTATTAGGGCTTTGGTAGATAGTAAACCACAAGCAGCAAAAATATCCTCACCGCGTGATGCCCTTATCGTGGCAACAATTCCTTTATCGTTAAGCAATTCCTGAAATTTTAAAATGGTTTGCTCGTTGGAGCCCAATAGTGGGGTGTCGGGGATAGGATGAAAACGAATCAAATTAATACGGCAACGGATACCAGCCAAAATTTTCACCAATTCTTTTACATGGCGCGCTGAGTCGTTTATATCCTTGAGCATAATATACTCAAACGATACCCTGCGCTGGAGTCCAAAATCGAAAGACCTGATCGCGGTGAGCACTTCGCGTATAGGATATACCTGCTGAACAGGCATTAACTGTTGCCGTTCGTCATCAAAAGGGGTATGTAAACTAATCGCAAGGTGGCATTTGCTGCGGTTCAGAAACTCTTTCATACCGGGAATAATACCAATGGACGATACTGTAATCCTTTTCGGACTCCAGGCATACCCATACCCAGAAGTTAATATTTCTAAACTTTTTAAAACTTCTTCTATATTATCAAACGGCTCTCCCATACCCATATAAACAATATTGGTAAGTTTTTCGTGTTCAGGCAAACTACGAACCTGGTTTAATATTTCGTTAGCGCTTAAATGTGCCTGAAAGCCTTGTTTGCCTGTCATACAAAACAGGCAACCCATTTTACAACCTACTTGCGACGAAACGCATAAGGTCGCCCTGTCGGATTCGGGAATATATGCTGCCTCGATGAACTTCCCTTGCGCAGTCGAAAATAAATATTTTTTTGTGCCATCTACTGACGTTTGTTCTTCCAGTGGGGCAATTAGTCCTATTTCAAATTTTTCGGTAAGTAATTCACGGTTTTTAAGTGAAAGATTTGTCATCTGGTTAATTGAAGCCGCATGCCTCTTGTACAACCATTCGGCTATTTGTTTAGCAGCAAATGCAGGGAGGTTGGTGTTGCGAACTACTTGTTGCAATTCGCTGTATGTCTTACCAAATAAAGGCTCTTTTATCATCAGAAATAAATCTCAGCAATTATATTGCCAAAAGGTATATGTTTTGAAATGAGAATATCTCTCACTTCAACTACCATTTCAGGACTTCCGCAAAGATAATATTTTTGGTTTGTTGGCATATTATTTTGTTCCCTTATGTAGTTCGTTAATCGACCAGGGAAAAGCCCCGGGCTTTTATCTTGCGATGCACACCGGATATAGCGATCCTGAAAGTAAGGCACAAATTCATCCTGAAAATAAAATGAGGTACGGGTTCTGCCTCCATGTATTAAGGTTTTGCCAGCTGCCAATCCCGACCGGAACATGGAGTAAAAAGGTGCAATACCTGTGCCGTTGGCAATCCAAAAACCAGGATTGTCATCCCCCAGAAATTTTCCAATAGGTTCCGATACTTTGATGGAATCACCATTTTTAAGATTTTTGAGCAATGGGGTTAATTCGCCATCTGGTTTTATATCATAAAGAATTTTTATGGTGTCCTCGTTATTACCGCTTGCAATGCTGTACATCCGGGGTTCATGCCCATTGATGCTTAAACTTGCTACCTGACCTGCTTGAAAATTGAATATCCTCTTGAATTCAATAACATATGCATTTGGGGCAATTTCATTATTTCCTGTGATTTCGACGATTTTCATTAATTAGTGTTTATAAAAAGACAAGCGATGGATAGTTTTGTTGAAAAAATCAGTTAAAAAAATTATTTTTGGATTTTAAATTTAACAATTAATATAATAGCTACCTATTATGAAATGTATAATAAAAAAAACCTTCGTGATTGTTTTGTTTGTGGTAATTGCATCTTCGCAATTTGTATTGGGTCAGTCATATGAACTATTATCGCCCGACAAAAAAATTAAAATAATTATTCAAACCAAAGATCAACTGACTTATGGAGTTTCAGCTGATGGAAAAGAACTTTTATCGGCATCACCAATCTCGATGACTGTTAATGATAAGATGTTTTTAGGTAAAAATGCTAAAGTTAAAAAGCAGGAAACGAAATCGGTTGACGAAAAAATTTTCCCGGTAGTTCCAATCAAACGTAAGGAACTGCGCAATAATTACAACGAACTTACCATTCAATTTGCAGGTAACTATGAGGTTGCTTTCCGTGCTTTTAACGATGGAGTCGCGTATCGTTTTATTCTGAATATGAAAGAAGACGTGAAGATAAATACTGAAGAAGTGACCTATAATTTTGCAGGCGACTTCAATATTTATTTCCCTGAAGAGGAAGGCTTTCAAAGCCACAATGAACGTATTTACAAATATCTTTCCGTTAAAGAGATTAACAGCAAACGGCTTTGCAGCACTCCGGCCCTGATTGATACAAAAAGTAATGTGAAAATTGCTATTTCCGAATCTGATTTAAATGATTATGCCGGTATGTGGCTCAATGGAACTGGCACCAATAGTTTGAAGGCGACTTTCCCTGGTGTTGCTTTGGAGGTGAATCAGCCAAACGACCGTGATGAGATTGTTACCAAACATGCTGATTATATTGCAAAAACACAAGGCACACGATCATACCCTTGGCGATTGATGGCCATCACCCGCAACGATGGCGATCTGATCAATAATCAATTGGTATACCTGCTTGGTGCTTCATCGCCTCAAGGAGCCGATTTTTCATGGGTAAAACCCGGCAAAGTAGCCTGGGATTGGTGGAATTATAACAATATTTATAACGTCGACTTTCGGGCCGGTGTAAATACCGAAACGTATAAATATTTCATCGATTTCGCTGCTAAAAACAAACTAGAATATATTGTTCTCGACGAAGGATGGTATAAACTCGGCAACCTGTTAGAGCAGGAAAAAGGTATTAACATGGAAGAAATTGTTTCGTACGCCAAAAAGAAAGATGTAGGCATTGTTCTATGGTGCGTTTGGAAAACCCTCGATAATCAGTTAGAAGCTGCGATGGATCAGTTCGAGAAATGGGGTATAAAAGGTATTAAGGTTGACTTTATGCAACGCGACGACCAGTGGATGGTGAACTATTACTGGAGAATTGCCAAAGAATGCGCCAAACGCAAAATGATGGTCGATTTCCACGGAGCCTTTAAACCATCAGGTTTGTACCGTACTTACCCTAACTTTATTTCCAACGAAGGTGTAAAGGGAATGGAGAATTGCAAATGGAGTGCCGATATCACTCCCGAGCACGATGTAACCATCCCATTTATCCGTATGTGGGCAGGCCCAATGGATTTTACTCCCGGCGCTATGGTGAATGCTACAAAATCCGATTTCCGCCCTATTTTTAACACTCCCATGAGTCAGGGAACACGATGCCACCAATTGGCAATGTATGTTGTTTACGAGAGTCCGCTTCAGATGCTTTGCGATTTTCCCACCAACTATAACAGAGAGCCTGAATGTTTGGATTTCCTTTCCAAAGTTCCTTCCGTTTGGGACGAAACCGTTGTGATTGATGCTAAAGTTGCCGATTACATTGCAGTGGCCCGTAAAAATGGAAACGATTGGTATGTGGGAGCAATGACCGACTGGACACCGCGTGAACTCATAGTTGATTTTTCTTTTCTTGAGGCCGGAAAATTATTCACCGCAGCCATTTATCAGGATGGTATCAATGCCGACCGCAATGCAAACGATTATAAAAAAGTAACCCGAACAATTACCAAAGGCGACAAACTTACCATTAAACTTGCACCCGGTGGTGGTTGGGCTTGTAGGATATACTAAATATTTTCAAAGGCAAAGGCCCTGACGTGTTTTGAATCCTTGTCAGGGCCTAATTCTTTGTTGTATAGCGGTTATAATAGCCCGTTATTATAAATTGTGCTAGTCACCCAATGCAATTCATCAGTATTATTTTCACCTTTGGCTTGCATTTCTTCTAACCCTGTTTTGTATTGATGAAAAGACTGTTTAGCCTTTTCTTTATTACCAATTCGTAAATAAAGAAGTCCTTCTTCCTTTTCCAAATCGATCAATTTATTTAATCCTAATGATTTGGCTCGCTTAATGCATTCCAAAGCTTCGTAATTTGCTTCATCGGTATTATAAATAAGTCGATAAATTTTTGATTTTAACAAATAGTTTTCTTCTGATGGAATTCCTGCACTCTCCAATCGATTTATCAACTCAATGCAATATTTGTAATTACTTGAATAAAATTGCTGCCAGGCCATAAAAGAAATAACATTAGCTGCAATTCCAATGAACTCCTGATTCGATTTATGGTTCCATTTATCATAAATCGAATTCATATACGTATTAATAATATCATTCGATTTTTGCAATTGCTCCTGTGTATTTTTTGCCCCTATACTTTCGATAACAAAACCCGAAATGATAGCTGATGCAGCTGTCATTATAAGGGCATCATCGCCTGTATAATTTGTGTGATACTTCACATTGCTATAGCTCATTAATGCTGAAGATGCTACTTCTGAAAAGCCTACCCAAAAGTCAGTTGCATGTTGTTTTAGTATTTGTTGTTTGACGTTTAAAACATTATAATCAAGAACTAATTTAGCAATCTCCCCAGCTATCCTGGAAGAAAGTTCTTGTTCCGAATGAAGATCGCAGAGTAATCCGGTAGTTAAAATAATTGTCCCATTATCAAAAGAAAAGATATTTACTTCGTTAGCCTTCATTATTATGACTGTATAATTGCACTCAGTCTCTTTGTTTAATTTACGTGGTGCAATTTTATGAACTAATTGATATAGATAATCTTCCATTAGCTCATCCTTAAAGATAAGATTGTTTTTTGAAAGATTGGAAATGAATTCAGTAGCGTCATTGCGCAAATCAGCCCTGATTTTTGTATCCCAACCTCCTGTTATAATCTCAGATGATCGATTGTTAAACCATATATTATCCCAAAAATCAATATTTTCTGATAATAATTTGATCTTTGAAAAATTAATGGGCTTGTAATCCAACCCTTTTTTTATAAGAAATTGAGCATCAGCTTGCCCAGTTGAAGCTTTGTATCCCAGAATGGTAACAGTATCGCCTAAGTGAAACCCTCCTGCTTTTTCTATCATAATTCCTTGAAGTTTAGTTTGTGCATTACCTGCATTAAACAAGCATATAAGGATGGCTATAAAAATTAGGTTTTTCATATTTGCGGATTTTTGGTTCATAGCTAAGACTGGATCAAAAATTATGCCGAACACTATTCACTGAATTAATACCGATTATTTATTAAACGTTTTGGTCTGTATCCCTTGATTCGAATTAATTATAAATATCAGTCTCTTTTAAAAGTCCATCAGCTATCACCGTGGTTTTTAAATTTTCCTTATCTACGGCAATTGGTGCAAGTAAAATGGCTGGAATATCTTTGCCCTCTATTGTCACCTTCGAGTTTACATCAGATATTTTCTCACCACGTGCAATTTTTATAGCAATTTCGGCAGCGGTGTTGGCTAATAATTTTAAAGGTTTGTAAACGGTCATTGTTTGGTAACCTTTTACAATATTGCGACAGGCTGCCAGTTCAGCATCCTGACCAGTAACAATTACTTTACCATCAAGGTTATGTTCATGCAAAGCTTCAATAGCGGCGGTACTCATTCCGTCATACGACGATAATATAACATCCGGAAAGTCTTGAGATAAATCGAGGTAACGGTTCATTTCGTTTTTTGCATTATCGCCCGACCAATCTTCGACATATGAGTTATAAACAATTTTTATTTTTCCGGTTGATATTTGAGACGCGATAGCTTCCATTTGTCCGTTTTTTACCAACACAGCGTTTTGGTCTGCTTTATCACCACCTAAAATGTAGTATTTGCCTTCGGGCTTCAATTTTAATGCATACTGAGCCATTAGCTTTCCCACGGTCACATTGTCGAATGATAAATAATAATTGAGATCCGGACTAAAAATGATCCGATCATAAGCGATTACTTCAACATTTTTATTGTGTGCATTGCGGACTATGGCTGCCGCACTTGTTAAATTTACTGAATTTACCACCAGCACTTTTGCACCCTGCTTAATTAATTCGTTTGCTTGTTCAATCTGAAGTTTGTCATCATATTCAGCCGAAACTACCAAAGATTCACCGCCCAGTTCTTTCACTTTGTCGATGAAATATTGCTTTTCTTTAATATACCTCTCGCTTTTAAGATTAGGCAGCATGTACCCAATTTTTACCACGTTGCCCTGATTACAAGATTGTGTTATAATAAATAATAGTGCAAAAATTATTGATTGAAAGAATTTTTTTGTTTTTTTCATGGAGAAAAATTTGTTGTAAAATGTTAGTAAACTAGCTGTTTATTATGTATTTCAGATATTTTGTTGTTAGCAATATTATCCGGTAGATTCAACGTTCTAAAAATTAGAGTCTAAATATATCAATTTATTTTATGTCAAGTTAATTTACTTGATTATTTTAGCAGAGGGTAATATTCATTTTTTTTCTAATAAATATGTGACATTTACTAACTTGATCTATTTTTTTACATATTTAAACATTACTTAGACACTACTAAAATCTAATTTAAATCATCTGATATGGTGTGGAAAAATCTTAAAATTGGTATTAAAATCGGACTAGGATTCCTGGCTATGATAATTGTAGCATCCATAATTGGAGGGATAGCCTTTTTAAACATGAGTAAAATAAAGCAAGCAACCTTTATACTCACCGATGAATATATACCAACCATTAGTCAGTCATTTCAACTTAGTCAGTCCTGGAATGAAATTACACTGCTGGTGCAAGCCTACGACACCAAAAGTGAAGAATATTATATTAAGAAAGCAAAAACAAAACTCACTAAATTCAAAACTATTATAAGCAAACTGATTGAGCTTACCGATAAATCTGACCAGTTAAAAAAGAACAAAGATGCTTTTTTACAGATTAAAAGGGATGTTGATCAGTTTGAAAAACAAATAATTAATTATGAAAACAAGAATTCTGAAGTTTTCATTGCGCTAAACAACATCGACCAAACATTAAAAATATTTGATCAACAACGTATAGTAAGTATCTCATCTACACGTATCTACGAAATATCATCTTCTATTTTTAATGCGGTAAGCATGGAAAGACCAGCCGGAATAGCCGGGTTGGATGCACAAATAAATGACTTGGAAAATAGTTCTAAAAGCAATAAAGCAAATTCATCGGAATTGAAAACCTTTATTGAATCGGCCCGTAAGTTTGTCAACGTTTTTGGTGAAGTTAAAATTTTGGAACTTGCCCGTCTGGAATTGTCCCAAAATATATCCTGGGAAATAAAAGGGACTTCAGACATAGGTCTTGATAAAGTGCTTGAAATGGGTGAGAATACAAATTCTACCATCAAAACAGAACGTGGCATACTTATTATATCAGCTTTGGTAGTGATTTTATTGGGTATTTTTTTACTCTTTATTATTACACAATCTATCACTGTTCCTATCTATAGAGGGATAGAGGTTGCCCATTTGATTTCTGAAGGTGATTTAACCCAAAAGCTTGATATTTCCAGAAAAGATGAAATTGGTATGTTGGCGGAGGCTTTGAACAAGGTAAGTATGAATCTTCGTTCGATGATTGGGCATTTAGTTGAAAATTCTCATTTGATTGAAGAATCGAGTTCGAAACTTCTTGACAGCGCTAATGAAATTTCCGATGGCGCCAAGCAGCAAGCAGCTGCTGCCGAAGAGATATCGTCGTCGATGGAACAAATGTATGCTAACATACAGCAAAACACTGAGAATGCACGCGAAACTCAAAAGATAGCAGAAATATCCGTAAAGGAAGTTAATAAGAGCAAGGAATCATTTCGTCTGGCAACTAAGTCGTTAGGCGATATTACCGATAAAGTTTCTATGATCAATGATATTGCCTTTCAAACCAATATTTTAGCCCTAAATGCAGCTATTGAGGCAGCGCGGGCTGGTGAGCAGGGTAAAGGGTTTGCTGTGGTTGCGGGTGAAGTAAAAAAGCTTGCAGATAAAAGCCGTGACGCTACCAAAGAGATCAATGAGGTATCTCAGGCAACTATTATCATGTCTAAAACTGCCCGTCGGGAATTAGAAACACTTGTTCCGGAAATTGAAAAAACAGCAGCCCTGATTAACGAAATTACCGAAGCTAATCTGGAGCAATCTTCAAGTGTGGAACATATCAATAATGCCATGCAACAATTGAATACTGTAATCCAGAACAATGCACAGCGTTCAGATGAATTGGCTGCTAGTTCAAAAGATTTATCACGCCAATCGGAAGAATTGAGTAGTTTGATTTCGTCTTTTCAAGTATAGAAAAGTGAATTATAATAACAAATGGTGTCCTGATAGCTGCGGCTATTAGGACACCATTGTGGTTTAGCCTTTGTAGAAGAATTTCTCATGAACAATTAGTCCGTTCTTCCATGTTTGAACAGCAACTTCTTCCATTTGAACACGACCAGCTCCTTTAAAGGTTACATCCATAAAAGAATGAATCATGGCAACATTAGTATCTGCATTAAAAGCGACATTTTTAATTTCCGAAGAGTGCATGGTTTCAATTCCAGATAGCCATTCTTTTTCAAATTCTCTGTTTTTTGCTTTCCCTACTCGTGGTGGTTCATTGTTTTCCACCATTACTACATCATCGGCATAATATTTTTCAAAAGCCTCAAGTATCTTGCCTTTTCCCATCAGGTCAAGCAGCCCCTGCACATTTGTTTTTAGGTCCATAGGTTATTATTTTAAAATACGTTTATTAATAAACCATGACCACATAAAATTGTTCGGTTTTAATGGTTCATTTTTCCAATATCTTTCAAAACCGCAGGAAGAGATACAAGTTCAAAATCACTTGAATAGGCAAGATATTTATTGGACCATACCGGACAAAACTTTTCTTTGTAATCTCTCAAACCCCTATAATGTTTAAAATTTTTAATGTTCTCAAAAGCAAATTTTAAAACACGCTCGGTAATATTTTGGGCCTTATCAATTCCTGCTAAAGGCACAAGGCCAAGGTTTACATATCGAATGTTGTTGCTTTTAAAATAGGTGAAAAGGTTTATCAGTAAATAATCGATCACCCCGTTAGGAGCATCGTTTGACATCCGAACTAAATCATATGTTCCTTCATTGTGTGCATAATCGGGCACGATATTCAGAAATGCGAGTACTTTTTCATCATTGTTTTCAACTGTCATTACTACCTGAGATTTAATAAGATTAGTGTCAAAAACACCTTGAGAAAAACCCATTTCTTCCATATCGTTTTCCTTAAGCCATTCATCGGAAACCTGTTGTAATTTTTGGACCAGGCCAGCCTTTAATGGTGGTTCATAAACTTTTAGGAAACAACCCGATGTCTCAATTTTATTGATGGCATTACGAACTGATTTCATCTCCTTGCCTGATATGGTAAACACCTCTGTGTCAACCAAGGCTTCTTGTCCTATTAATAAGGTTCTTTTTCTAAGATCCATATAAATCGATTTTGATTCTTCGGGAATTCGGTAATAAATACTGATTAAACCGCTTTTGCGACAGAATTGATCGAATTCCGAAATGATGTTTTTCATTTCATCGTTATTTTTGGCCACCGGATTTTCCAGTACAACAGCATATTTTCCTGATATCTTGAATGAAACAAAACCATTGCCGGATTCAGAGAGATATATTTGTTTATCAAAATATGTTTTGAAAAAATCAAGCGTTGATTTTCCGTAAGTTGTCAGATATTCATTGGCTTTAATACGCAGTTCGAGCTGAGTTGGTATTTTATAGGTGTACGGTTGAAGTAATACATACAATGCAAAAACGACACCCACTATTTCACTTAAATATACCGAATTGATAAATATTCCACCAAAATGAGATGTATGCAAAAAATCGGGTCTGTCAAAAAGAAAATACATGCGAAATACAGTTTCAAATGAATTTTTTAAATCAAATTCCATTCCCAGATGTTTCTTTTCCAATAAGTAAAACCCAATTAGCGCATAAAGAAATGAAGCGGAAAATACGATGAATATATTTATCATATTTCTTTGTTGAAACCTGGGGTTTGGTTTCATAAAGTAGTATTGTCGGGCAACAATTAACGAAATAAAGGAAAGGGAAGCGAAAATAGCCTCCTCGTAATCAACTCCTTTTAAGAGATGTCCAATAGCAGAAAATCCACTTAGTATAAGTCCAATGATCCATGCATTTCTTGATCCGATAATAAGATAATAAGATATAATACATAATATTACACCAAATAATAAAACGAATTGGGTCGAAACATCTGTAAGCCCTGTTGGCAAAATATCCTGGAGCATTCTTAACCGTATAGGCAAGGCAGGGGTCAATGACGAAATTACATTAATAAGCCCAAGAGCAAAAATTACAATGGCAGGTATAATCCTGTAAAGAATATTTTCTTTTTTTGAAAAAAAACTCAACAGGCCTGCTATCAATGGTAACCAGAACTCGAAAAAACGAAATAAAAGAGTAACTGATGCAGCAAGGATAGGAGAATAACCGAATTGAACGAAAACGTAAGTCATTGATACTTCAATTGCTCCAAGGCCACGAAGAAAGGGTGATGCAATAAGCAAAATTACCATGATAACATATGCAATTGCAGCAACTGCAATTGTGGGTTGCATACCTAAAGCAAGCATCGCCACATAGATATGTGCCATTCCTACAAACTCAATCAATAAAGATATAAGTAATGAATAAATAAAATGTTTTCGCTTGAATGACGTTGACTCTATGTCGTCTAATAGAATGGTTATGTTTGGGTTGTACCTGGTAAACAAATGATAAAGCCTTCCATGTTTTATAACCGAATACACAGCCCATGACATGGTAACTACCAATACTACCAAAAATATGAAAGCCAATAGTTCCCCCGATGATAAACTACTTCTATAAACCATATAAATAAGAGTAGGAACAGCAACAAACACCACTGTTACCAAACCGCTCAAGCCATAGAGATAGGATGAAAAATAGATTTGTGTATTATTTAATTCGTGCTTATTTAATTCCTTATTGAAAAATACAAGAGATGAAAAACCACCGGCAGGAAGAAATATACTTACCAGATTACGTTTAAGGAATAGCTTAAGGGATGTAGATAATGGAATGCTTGAATTGGTTGCATTAAAACTTTCGATATACATCCATGCCTGAAGAAGTATATAAATAACTGTAAGGCAAATACCAATAATCACATATATCGGTTTAGCGTTCGATATTGTCTGGGTTATTTTTTGTAGCTCTAAATGTTCATTTTTAATAAAATAGATGCAAAAAACAATCATTAACAAGGCGATTATTATCCTCCAGATGGTTTTGTTAATAAGTAGTATTCTAATTTTATGCACTATAGGTTTCATAAATAAATAGTTGTGTTTTAGTAAAGGAAATGTGGCAATTTTATACATTTTTTTAATAAACATGTTAACAATTATTTGAATCCTTCAATAAAAAGAGTCCAAAATAATGAAACTTTCGTTTAAGAAAGGTTTTTAAATCTCAAAATTAGTGAAAGTTTATTCTCTTTCTATGCACTTTTATCCACGATTTCTATATTCTTCATAAGTTTTATGAGAAGAAATTTTTATTAGATAAAAAGTCTTGGTAATATTGGAACACTTAATTATTTTTGCCAAATTTTTATTTATCAAAACACCTATGTTATGGCACAGTTTATTAATGAGGTTTCAAGAACTTTTAATGAGTACTTATTAATTCCCGATTTAACTACCAAAGAATGTACTCCTGAAAATGTTTCATTAAAGGCTCCGCTTGTTAAGTTTAAAAGAGGAGAAAAGTCTGAAATTGAGCTGAATGTTCCTTTTGTATCAGCCATTATGCAATCTGTATCAGACCATAATTTGGCAATTGCCCTTGCAAGAAATGGCGGGTTGTCGTTTATTTATGGATCTCAATCCATTGAAACTCAAGCTGAGATGGTGCGAAGGGTTAAAAAATACAAGGCTGGATTTGTGATAAGCGATGCTAATTTAACTCCTGAAAACACATTGGATGATGTGATGAGGTTAAGAGAGCAAACCGGACATTCTACCATGGGAATCACCGCTGATGGTTCTCCAAATGGTAAATTGGAGGGGATAATTACCAGTCGCGATTACCGTATTGGACGTGATTCATCTGAAAAAAAAATTAAAGATTTTATGACTCCATTTTCGAGCCTGATTGTCGGAAAATGGGGAGTTTCGTTAACCGATGCGAACGAAATTATCTGGGATCATAAACTGAATTGTCTTCCCATTATTGATGAAAATCAAAATCTGCAATATTTTGTTTTTCGCAAAGATTATGACGATCACAAGGGCAATCCCTATGAATTATCCGATTCCAATAAAAAACTGATGGTTGGAGCCGGCATCAATACGAAAGATTACAGAGAAAGAGTAGCAAAATTGGTTGAAGCTGGTGTTGACGTGGTTTGCGTTGATTCATCGGATGGCTTTTCGGAATGGCAGAAGGAAACCATTCAATACATTAAAAAACATTACGATGGCAAAGTGAAAATTGGTGGTGGAAATGTGGTTGATCGGGATGGTTTCTTATATCT
Organism: Bacteroidales bacterium; assembly: GCA_038213375.1. GTDB lineage: Bacteria > Bacteroidota > Bacteroidia > Bacteroidales > JAAUTT01 > JAAUTT01. The sequence goes on from JBBQTB010000056.1 coordinate 18,439, forward strand.
GGTGGATGCAGGCGCCGATTTTATCAAAGTCGGTATTGGCGGAGGTTCCATTTGCATCACCCGTGAGCAGAAAGGAATAGGTCGTGGTCAGGCAACAGCTATTATCGATGTTGCCAAAGCCCGAAACGAGTATTTCAATGAAACAGGGATTTATATTCCTATTTGCAGTGATGGTGGTATTGTTCAGGATTATCACATAGTGCTTGCCCTGGCAATGGGTGCTGATTTTCTGATGATGGGAAGGTATTTTGCCCGTTTCGACGAAAGTCCAACCAAAAAACTTAAAATAGGAAATAGCTATGTAAAGGAATATTGGGGTGAAGGGTCCAACCGTGCCCGCAATTGGCAGCGCTACGACATGGGAGGTAATGAAAACCTTAAATTCGAAGAAGGGGTAGATAGTTATGTTCCTTATGCCGGTAAACTAAAGGATAACCTCGACATTACCGTTGGAAAAATAAAATCGACCATGTGTAGCTGTGGTTCAATTACAATACCCAACTTACAGGAAAATGCAAAAATTAACTTAGTTTCTTCAACAAGTATTATCGAGGGTGGAGCACACGATGTAATTTTGAAAGAAACAACGATTTAAGAGAAGGTTACGAGTTACTGGTTACAGGTTTTCAAGTAACCAGTAGCCAGTAACTATTTTTCCAATACCTCATTCATACTACCCTGCCGGTAACCTTCCAAATCCACAGTGACATATTTATACCCGAGCGATTTTGCCTTGGCAACAACTTTTTGCCGGGTTTCATCTTCAAAAAATCGTTTCAGGCAAGCAGGAGATACTTCAATTTTTAACGTCGTTTTTTGATGCCGTGCCCTTATATTGCGAAAGCCCAAATCAAACATATAATTCTCTATTTCATCCACCATCCGTAGTTTTTGCAAATCGATAGTTTCACCATAAGGAAACCTTGATGAGAGGCAGGCTAGAGCATCTTTATCCCATGTAGGCAGACCTAAACGATTCGAAAGTTCTCTGATTTCTGCTTTAGATAGTCCGGCTTCTTGCAATGGACTTCGAACGCCTTGCTCTTTCAGTGCTTTCATGCCCGGACGATGATCTCCCAAATCGTCGAAATTTGATCCGTCAACCAAATTTTTATACCGGTTTGTTTTGGCAAGCTTTGTAATCTCCGTAAACAATTCGCTTTTACAAAAATAACACCGGTTAACAGGATTTGAACGAAATTTATCGTCCTCCATTTCATTGGTTTCGATAATCGTTAACTTTGCACCAATAGCTGCTGCAACCTCTTTGGCTTTTTCAAATTCACGCGAAGGGTAGGTTGGCGAAACAGCAAGCACTGCTTGGGCTTTATCACCAAGTACATCTACGGCTACTTTTAAAAGAAATGCGCTGTCAACTCCTCCGGAAAATGCTATTACAGCTTCTTCCATCTCTGTGAGGATAGATTGCAATTTGTTATATTTATTGTCGATATTCATACTTCCACGTCTTAAATTATACAAATTAAATAAAACTTATTCGTATAACAATCGAAACTGTGAAAATGCTATAAATTGTTGTGATATCTGGCCAAATTGAAGAATTTTAGTATTTTCAGGTAAAAAATAAATAAATAAAATTTCTATGGCAATAATGATTGATAATGAAAACAAGGCTTTTGAATTTGCATCAGGCCTACATCGGCAAATTATTCATTTGAACAACCGTATGCAATTCACCAACCCCGTGTTACGCCAGTAAATTTTTATCGATAAATTGCGGGAGCAGATATTTGAGCTGAGAAGTTTTGGTGTCGTTGATATTTTGGATAATGTAGGCGAGCCACTTTTGTGGATCGATGTCAT
>JBBQTB010000057.1:0-20244 GCA_038213375.1 Bacteroidales bacterium
GAGTGGTAAGGTATTCGTTAATTTCTTCATCGGCAATAAGTTCGGGTAGCCTTGAGAAATGGATCGAAATAGTTGCAATTCGCTGGATGTAATTGTTCAGGGTGCTTTGGCTTTGGCCACGCAACACCACCTGTTGTTCCAGTTTATTAAATACCACATCAAAGCCGGGGACCATGGTAATGGCTTTTTCCACGAGAGAAGGTTCCATTCGTTTTCGCATACAGCATTGTTTTTAAATTAATAATACTGTAATTAACGAAGAATCAAATTTTTGGTTATTTTTGATGGACGAGTGGAGCTATCCCGGAGGGATTTAGTTCAACATCATGTATAAAAAATTGCCGATCAGTGGGTTAGTTAAGGATTGTGGCCCGCCCCTAGTTTATTGTACCCGGATAGCGAATCACACGCAAACGGCAATTTTCCATACATGGCAGCGTTATGTGCCATGTTAAAAAATGACACAACATCTTGATTGAAAATTTTGTAATTTTGTTGCCACGATAAAACGTATTTACATAGACACTTCAGTTTTTGGTGGATACTTTGATAACGAGTTTGAAAAAGAGACCAAACCCTTTTTTGAAAGGATTTTGGAAAAACGGATTAAGATTATTGTTTCAGAGATTTTAGAATTAGAGTTATATAGAGCACCCAATTATATTCAGGATTTCTTTGAATCATTGCCTGACAACTTGATTGAAAGGATTGAATTGACTGACGAAGCACGAGAGCTTTCTGAAAAATACATTTCTGAGAAAGTGGTTGGAAAAACTATTCGTGCTGACTGCCAACATATAGCTTTGGCAACCATAAACAAAGCTGATGTTTTGGTAAGCTGGAATTTTAAACACATCGTAAACCTTGAACGGATTCGCGGATAAAATTCGATAAATTTCAGAGAAGGGTATCAAATGACAGAAATACGTACACCTAAAGAAATTTTTAATTATGAAAACGACAGCCATTAAGACGGATATAGTAAGAAAAATGCGTGATATACGTGATAAATTTAGCAAAGAGATAATGGATATGACTATAGAGCAAGAGAAGGAATATATCAAAAGTCAATTGACTGAATTAAAATTAAAAAAACACGGCAGGCAACATGCGGTATAAAGTGCGACAAGAAGTCGATGATTCTACTGTTAGACGTTCAGTAAATGAATGATTTAACCTATTGTGCTGACAATAGTTTCCTAACCGGGCATTGAGTTTGAGTAAACAATCTTAATTTGGTATAATTTCTGTCCGAAGTTTAGTGTATAGTATAGAATGAATTGTATGATTTTGATTTTTAACCTAGTTCAATAGAAAAAACGAATGTAATTAAATTCTTTAAAAATAAAGTCTTTCCTTTTTCTTTGTAGCGTCGATTATGGAAATATCTATGATTAACGCGGTCTCAATAAATAAAAAAGTTCAGGAATATCAAGACTTTTATCAATTCTGCAATTCCTGTTATTACTACTGAAAATATTAATCAATATTACTTATAAGAGGGCTCTATTTATATCAACACAGAATCCGCTATAGAAAAAATGCTTTAATCAAGCTTGCGGCTATTTTTACAAAGTCATATTAAATGCCCTAAGTTCGACTTAGGCTCAGCCTATGCCTAAAGGGTAAGCCAAGAAACAATAATTTCTCCTAACTCCTAACTCCTAATTTTTCCATAAATGCTTTCCATAAATTATCATCTGGTGGCGGAGCAACAATCGTCATCTGTTCATCACGAACTGGATGCTGAAATGTAACCTTGCGTGAATGCAAACTAATACCGCCATCTTTGTTACTTCGGGGAAAACCGTACTTTAAATCGCCTCTGATGGGACACCCAATGGTTGACAATTGACTTCTAATTTGGTGGTGACGGCCTGTTTCCAGACGAATTTCGAGTAAATGGAACATCTCCGATGATGCAATCAACCGATAATGCAAAATTGCTTGTTTTGAATCGGGGACTTCGTTTGCATGACAGTACGATTTATTTGTCTTGGTATTTCTAACGATGAAATGCACCAAGGTTTCTTCTTTTTGGGGAGGAAGCGTTTTCACGATAGCCCAGTAAATTTTTTCAACCGTTTTTTCCTGGAACATTTCGTTTAGCCGGGCCAGGGCTTTCGAAGTGCGGGCAAAAAGCACCACACCGCTTACAGGCCTGTCGATGCGATGCACCACTCCCAGGAATACTTCACCCGGTTTTTGGTATTTTTTTTTGATGTATTCTTTAAGAAGCACATCAAGTGGTTTGTCGCCGGTTTTGTCTATTTGTACTATTTCGCCAACGCTTTTGTTGACGACGATAATATGGTTGTCTTCGTAAAGAACTTGCATTTTAATGGTTACTGGTTACAGGCAAAAGATCCCTTCCACCCTCTACTCTCTATTTTCTATCCCTAATACTGTTCTTTCTCATTTGGAAAATCCCTCGACTTAACATCTTTGATATAGTTTTCTACCGAACCCTTGATTTGCTCATACAAGTTATTGTATCGGCGAAGGAACCGGGGCGAAAACTCCTGGGTAATCCCCAGCATGTCATGTAACACAAGAACCTGGCCATCTACGCCCGATCCGGCGCCAATGCCAATAATAGGTATTTTAACCGCTTTTGCCACCTGTTCTCCTAGTTTGGCCGGTATTTTTTCGAGCACTATCCCAAAACATCCAATTTCTTCCAGCAAACGGGCATCTTCCATTAACTTTTGGGCTTCGTCGTCGTCTTTTGCCCTCACAACATATGTCCCAAATTTATGGATCGATTGTGGGGTCAATCCCAAATGGCCCATCACAGGGATCCCCGCACTCAGGATACGGGTAATGGATTCCTTAATTTCACTCCCACCTTCAACTTTCACAGCTCCGGCTCCAGTTTCTTTCATCACCCTTATGGCTGAATTCAGGGCCTCGCGTGAGTTTCCCTGATAAGTTCCAAAAGGCAAGTCGACCACCACCAGTGCCCGGTTTACTCCGCGTATTACCGATTGAGCGTGATAGATCATCTGGTCGAGCGTAATGGGAAGTGTTGTTTCGTGCCCGGCCATTACATTTGATGCTGAATCTCCAACCAGGATAACATCAATTCCTGCATTATCAAGAATTCGAGCCATGGAAAAATCATACCCCGTTAGCATGGAGATTTTTTCACCCTTCATTTTCATTTCGGCTAATGTATGGGTGGTAATCCTCTTAATATTCTGATTTGCTGACATTGTGTATTAATTTGAAGGTTTAACAATCATTGAATAAAATTTCTTCTGAAAAAAAACAAGATGCAAAAGTAATTAATTTATTTCGTTGAGTACGTTCGATCCATTATAAGTTGTACTGCTTCATTTTATTGAAGAGGGTCTTTCGGCTGATTTTTAATAGATCGGCCGCTTCTGTGCGATTGTAATTGCACTTGTTTAAAGCCTCCACAATGAGTTCTTTCTCAAGTTTCGATTGAATGGATTTTAGGTTGTCGTCAAGGCCGGAATCAAACTCGTGATTAGTCCTTTCGATGGCCGGATATCCGTTAATCCGCATGGGCAAATGTTCGGTGGTAATAATCCCTTCGCGGCATAAGATCATGGCACTTTGCATGGCATTTTGCAAATCGCGGATGTTTCCAGGCCAGTTATAGTTTAGGAATTGGTCCATGGCCTGTTTGGACATGGTTTGAATATGAAGTCCCAGTTCGCAGTTGATCTTATGGATGAAATATTCCACAAACAAAGGGATATCATCCTTCCTTTCCCGCAAAGGAGGAATATGAATGGGAAAAATATTTAACCGGTAATAAAGGTCTAGCCGAAATGTTCCCTTTTGTACCTTTTCTTCCAAATTGTTATTGGTAGCCGAAAGTATTCTTACATCAACGGGTATAGGTTTTATTCCGCCTACGCGCGTTATTTTCTTTTCTTCTAAAACACGCAACAATTTTACCTGGGCATCGAGTGGCAGATCTCCCAGTTCGTCGAGAAACAATGTGCCTCCGTTGGCTTGTTCGAATTTCCCTGGTTTTGTTTCCTTTGCATCGGTGAACGATCCTTTTTCGTGGCCAAACAATTCGCTCTCGATAAGGCTTAACGGAATTGCGCCACAGTTTACTGCCACAAAAGGGCCTTTTACCCGACGGCTCGATTGATGGATGGCATTTGCAATGACCTCCTTTCCCACGCCGCTTTCGCCCTGGATAAGCACGGTGGTGTCGGTATCGGCTACGCATTTGGCCTGCTCAACAACTTTTTTCATTTTTTCGTTCGCACCAATAATCGACTCGAACGACTTCTGTCCGGTAAGTTTTTGCTTCAGGCTGGATAATTCTTCGGTAAGCATTTGATGGTTGATGGCCCGTTTGATCAACAAAAGCAGTTTGTCGTTGTCGAAAGGTTTTTCCAGATAATCGTAAGCACCTTTTTTGATGGCATCCACCGCAAGTGAAACTTCGCCATGGGCGGTAATGATGATGACAGTTATCAATGGATATTTTTCTTTGATTACCGCCAGGGCATCAAGACCGCTCATGCCTGGCATGTTCTGGTCCATTAAAATAAGATCGGGTTTAAAATTGGAAAGAAGGGCTATGGCTTTTTGTCCGTTCTCTACCGATTTTACCCGGTAATCTTCGTCTTCGAGTAAACTGGTAAGCACTTTTCGTATCGTATCCTCATCGTCCACAATCAATATTTGGGTCTTTTTCATAGGTATTCGCATAATGGTTGAAGAATAATAGGATTCATCTTACAGGAATCTTAATTTTTACGTTAGTCCCTTTTCCTGTTTCACTGAGAAATTCGATATCGCCGCCGTGTTGATTGATAATGCCATACGAAATGGACAAGCCCAAACCCGTACCTTCGTTTTTAGTAGTGAAAAAAGGGTCGAATATTTTATCGAGGTCCTCGTTGGGTATCCCTTTTCCATTGTCGGAGATTTCAATAAAAAATTCCGGGGTATGTTGGTTTCTACCTTCCGGGGAATTAACGGTAATGTCAATGTTACCCGTTGGGTTTTCAATGGCCTGGATAGCATTCATGATGATATTCAGAAATAGCTGTTTTAATTGGCTTGGGTCGGCAAATATTTCTTCTTTGAAGGTCTGATAATTCAGGTCTATGTCAATTTTGTTTGTTCTGGCAATGTTGGATACCAATTGTAAGGTTTGAACCAGAATTGCTTTTAGATTGGTATTTTCTTTTTTTAAAGGTTTTGGTTTGGAGAAGGATAGCATCCCTTCAATAACCTGGTTAATGCGATCGACTTCCGAAATAAGATCGTTGGCCATTTCAACGTCAGCGGGATCGTTTAGTTTCTTTTTCAGGAATTGGATCGAACTACGGATCGACGTCAGCGGGTTACGAATTTCGTGGGCTGCTCCGGCTGCGAGCTCTCCGAGGGTTGCCAAGCGGTCGGCCCTGTACATTCGCCGGGTACGTTCTTTCTGAAGCTGGTATAGCAACGCATTTTCGAAGGCAAACCCGGCCTGATCGAGAAAGAGTTTCAAATGCTGCAATTCGTTTGTGTCAAAAGGAACGTTGTTTTCTTTGTTGCCAATAAAGAGCATACCACGTACCTGGTTCATAACAATAAACGGATATATAAGCGATACATCGTGGTGTTCGAGAAGCTCCTGTTCCCGTTTGGTGAAAAATGAAAACACCTGTGGATGGTGGCTAAGGTTCAAAAACGTTTTGTTTACCGAGAGCCAAAAGATTAATTTATCGGACGTGTTAAAATACATCCTTTGTTCGTTCGGAGTTCCGGAGGTAATGTTCTCGATGGGCAAATACCTGTTTAAGTTTGGGTTCAGCATTAAAACATAAATGTGTTCTGTCTTAAGCAGTTCCTTTAACCGGGCCGAAAAGTTATCTTTTAGTTGTTCCAGATCGGTAATGATCGAAAACGAGGCGTTCATTTCCGATAAAAACCGGCTTAGATCGAGGGTGAGGTCTTTTTTCTCCTGTTTGAAAAACATGACGCATGGATTATATCATTCAAAAATACATCAACATCATTTAATCCCCAAATTTTTTGATTTTCATTTGGGTAAGTCGTTACCCATTATTTGTTATTATTACTCACAAAAAGCAAGTGTTTAAAACGGCTCCGTTATATTATTGTTCATATTATAAGTAGTTTATAACATCTGGCACAAGAATTGGATAATCTTTAAAATAATATTATAAATTATGCTATTCAATTGTCTTTTATCAATTCGTTTCATTTGTGAAAATTTCAATTAAAAAACCTTTTTGTGTTATAAGGTTAATGAAAAGTTCAAACTATCTGGTTTTGTGGCTATTTTCCTTATCATCGTTTGCCTGGGGGCAGGATTCACTTTACCTTTCCTGCACCAGCGCCATCGAAATTGCCCTTGGCGAAAGTTATTCGGCACATTCTTATGAGTTAGACAAACAGGCAATGCAAAACTATTTTAGTTATTATAAGGCGACGTTTAAACCGAGGCTCGACCTTAACCTAAATACTCCGTTGTGGCGCGAATCGGTGATTGAAATAGACCAGGCCAATGGGTTGCCGGTAAATAATTCCGACGGTTTGCTGCAGGTAGGAGGGGATTTGAATTTTACCTATGTATTGCCTACCGGTGGAAATTTTTCGTTGTCGTCCAATTTGTCGCACCGCGACCTGAGCACGGTGCTGGCAAGCGATAACAGAACATTAAAGACCAACCTGTTTTATAGTCAATTTCAATTATATTTTAACCAGCCCATTTTCACCAAAAATAAATTGAGGGAAAACTTACGTGAGGCCGAATACAATTATCAGAAATCGGAACATTTCTATACCCGTTCGCAAATGGACATGGTATACCAGGTTACCCAGGAATTTTATGTCCTCTACCCCTGCAAAAAACAGGTGGAAATTGCCATGGAGAAGTTGACAAATTCGAATGAATCGTTCCGGATTGCAAAATTAAAGTCGAAAGGTGGACGGATTGCCCAGGGTGATGTGATGAGCGCCGAAGTTTCGGCAGCTCAAAACAAAGCCGCGTATTTGAAGACCATCAACCAGATGCAAAACGAGGAGGATTTTTTTAAGCAAATAATTGGTTTGAACCTCGACCGCAAAATTGGCATTGTTACCAACCTTGAATATAAACCAGTATTAATTGACGAACAGAAAGCCATTGAAGAATCACTGAAAAACAGGCTCGAAATAAAAGAAACCGAAATGGATATTGAGCTTAAAAAAATTGATGTCGACAGGGCAAAACGTGAGCGGGAATTTAAGGGGAACATTTCGGCTTATTACGATTTAACAGGCATAAGTACATTAGGTACAGGTACAGCCATGGATTTAGCCCAATCGTCGTTCGACAATATCCGCAATCGTCCGCCCAACCGGGGTGTTGTCCTTACCTTTTCGTTGCCTATTTTCGATTGGGGCAGAGGCTCATCGAAGGTGAAAGAAGCAAAATTTCGGCTTCAGTCCAAAGAGCTTTACAAGCAGGATCTGGAGATCACCATCCGGCGTGGGGTAAGGGAAATTATCCGTTCAGTGAGCGAATCGGCCGAGCAATTGGCTATTCATCAGAAGAATCTCGAACTTGCCCGGCAAACATACCAAATTAGCCAAAAACGGTTCGAAAATGGCGACATTTCAAACCAGGAGCTTACTATTGAACAGGAACGATTGGCAACAATTCAACTGGCCTATCTCGATGCATTTATTGGCTATCAGCTTTCGGTAAACGACCTAAAACGGAAAACAATGTGGGATTTTGAAAACAACAGGAGCTATTTGGTGTCGAAGGTTGCCAAGCCATGAAAGGATATGGGATATTTTATGGATAGCTTTTACTTTAATAATCCCTCCACCGTTCGGCTGAGGCTCCGCCTTTGCAGAACGAAGAATAACTTTATTTTAAGATAGAGGCTTTCTCTTGGCTCTTGGCTCTTGGCTCTTGGCTCTTGGCTCTGGTTATATAGATTGATTACGAATAGTACAAAATAAATTATACAATTTCGATCATGCAAAAATTGATTCTGTTCATCTGCTTTCTTCTCATACAAATTCCTTTGTTAAGCCAGGAAGACCAGGCTGGTATTTCCCTCGACCTTAAAAAGGCACGGGCAGCATACGAAATAGCCAAACAGAAATACGATAACGATAAGGAGTTATACGAACAAAAGGCCATCTCGCTTGCCGAGTTTAACAGTTCTAAAAACGAATCGTTATCAAAAGAAGTGGATTACCAGAAGCTGATTTTACGGTTGATCTCCCAACAATCGTATATCATCGTCGAAAAGGCGCTAAAATACCAGAACAGATTGGGCGAGAAACGCGTACACATTACCTTACGGAGTTCCACCGAAGGAAATCAGGATTACCTCAAACAGTTTGAGCAGCATTTCGATGTATTTACTCCCGAAATGCGTACGGCCAAAGTTTACAATATTTTTGTGTCCATCAACAACATTGCCGACAATACCATCATAGGGTCGCCTTACGAAATCCGCATTCCTTTTATCAACAATGGGGCAACGGCCAACATCGACTTTACCCTGTTGCGCGATGCCGAAAGTATTCAGGTGGTGTTAAATTATAATGGTAAGAAGGATACTAAAAATATTTATCTCGAAAAGGATGCCTCGGCAAACATGGTGGCCATTACGTCCACCCAGTTTGCACAGGAAACCGACCTGGGATCGTCAGCAGCTTATGATTTGAGCCTCGAACGCTTTTCATCATCCGACGATGTGTACCGTTTTTTGGTGGTGAACCTGCCGCGACAGGTATCGTTCGATTTGTTTGATGCCGATAACAACGCCCGTTTATCGCAACTGAGGTTTAACCAGGGCGTGAATATCCGTAAATTATCATTGAAAGCCTATATGCCCGATCGCGAGGACAATGATATTGCAATTGATAAACCGCTAATGAGCCAAAAGGAAATCGACCAGATACAAGCCGGTAAGATAAAACTCGAGCTTATCCCCAAAGGCGTTGGTAAAATTACGGTGAAGGCACCTTCGCTGTACCATGAAATAAAAACCGGCGACAACCTTTCGATGAAAATTACCGTGATAAACGAAGGCTCGCGGGGAATCGATAACATTAAAATTACCACCGAAAACCCTTTAAACTGGAAAACAGTTATTGTACCCGACGTTATCAATAGCCTGGCACCGGGCAAAGAAAAGGACATCACCATTTCCATTTTGCCGCCGAGCGATGTGAATGTTGGCGCGCAGGAAATAAAAATAATGACCCTGGCAACCGCTAACAACCGATCGGTGGAAAAAGAAGACAAAACAGTGCGGATACAGGTCGAAGCCCGAACACCTGTATTCGGGACCATTCTGCTGATATTGCTTTTGGTAGGTGTACTTGTGGGGATTGTGGTGTTTGGGATAAAGATTAGTAAGAGGTAATAGATCAGCAAAAAGGAACACAATACCAATAAAGTTGCAACGGCCGATTAAGATGCTTTTACAGTCAACGGGGATGGAGTTCTACATAATGAACTTAAAAAAAGCACTGAAAGTGCGATATATAATAGCCCGGTGCGAAGCGCCGGGTTATTATACAAATCCTGAATTAAGCACTGAAAGTGCGATATATTTCGACCTTTCAGGCCTAAATTCAATATCGTTTATTTTACCCAGCCTTTTAGGCTATGCTGATACATTTGCCCTTTCAGGGCTTAAAATTTGAAAATCAATCATAAACTTTGTAAATTAAAAATAGATAGGATTATTAATACATAGAAATGATTAAAGCATTTATATTATGTTCAAAACACTTATTCCAAAGGAAAAAACAGACACATTTAATATTAAATTATGAGAAATCTACTATTATTATTTTTAATTGTTTTGTCAATTAATGCAAATTGTCAAAACAATAATTTATTGTCAATTCCGGCATACAATTGCGATAATGCTTCTGCTTCAAACAAGAAATTTATGAACTCAAAAGAAATTATTATCGTCATTCCAAATGATAAAGATTCTTCCACTTATTTCAAGTGGTTTACAAGTAAAGTTTTAATCAATTTAAATAGAATGGGTAAAAAAGGTATCCTTTTGCATGAAAATGAATTAAGTGAGGTTAATTTCAATGAATCTTGCTGATTCTTGGGACGATCCAATCATTTACGAATTTGAATCGCTTTGAAACACCGATCAAACAAATCCCAAATGGTTTTGAGTTCGGGAATATGAAATTTACTAATCCCGATGATGCTATTTTTTATTTTTCTGACACAACTGCAACGGCAAGTAGATTTGTAATCACAGGCAATAGTGATGCTGCGATATGGCCTGTTGCAAATAATCCGCAAACATTATATCAATATTCAATTTATGAAAATGGTATAGTTACACACTTTGGTAACTGTACCGATAACAAGTTTGATAAATCGAAACATGCATATTTACCTGAGTTAAAAGAAAAATATTATCAATTATATAAAACGAAATATTATGATTTTTATATTTCTAAACGTTTTGATAATCAAATTTCGTTGTATAAAAATAGAATGGATTCGCTTGATTTGTTCGTGGATACCTTCATGAATGTAATGGAACTTAAAATGCCAACATTTAAAATTCAATGCTATATCCATAATAACCAGGAAGAAATCTCTATTATTTCCTCTTATTTTAATGATTTATGTAATGGTGGTACTACATATGGACGAGTCAATGGAAAAGAAATCCATTCTTTAAGATTCGGTGGGTCAATTGAGCATGAGACCTCACATTTGATTTTTGATTCTCAAAGTAATGTACATTTTTCAACTTTTTTTAGTGAAGGAATCAGGCAATACTATGATTACATAACTAATCCAACACACTTATCAGATGGAATCACAACTGCACATGAATTTATTGATGAAGATATAAAACCTGTAATTCTTGGTTATGACGACTTTTTTCAAGGTAATAAGTATTATCAAATATCGGGGGTTTTTGTAAAATATTTAGTGGACACGTGGGGGTTAGATAAGATTAAACAGTTTTATAGAACAGATAACATTGAAAATGGATTAGAGCAGATTTATAGTATCAAATTAGATACATTTTTAGTAAATTACAAAGAATGGTTGAAAAAGAAATAAAAATGTTAAGCTGGTAATCGAGTAGTCTGCCCTATCAAATAATTTTATAGGGAAAGCTTCTCAATACGCAGTGCATGGGTCTTTATGTTTACGATAAAGTAATCATAAAGAGGTATTATGACGAGGGGGGTAAATGACAAAATTCGATGCCCATAATTTTGACAGTAAAAAAGCATCAGTACCCCTAATATCAGATTACACGTACCTGAACCATTTTATGAGATGTATAGAAACGCCGTCGACTTAATAATGATTTGTTCGTTTGCCATATTGTTTTTTATGGCTTGCGTTGTGGGATTTTTGAGGTACGATGTACGGTAGATCAAGAAAATGTTTATAAATATCTTTACGATGATCAACATCAACAAAATCAACTACATGGTCAATTATTTTGATACCATTCCGATAGTCGCCCATTCGAACCCGGTAACAATCTTTATAGCTTTCATAACATCAGCACGGCTTACCTCGTTCGTTTCCATGCCTTTTTCTATAAGATTTGCAAGTGCCGCGTCTTCCATTTTTTCGGTATTGATAGCCTTGGCCTTAGTTCCGGTTTTTTTGGCAAGTTCGAGCCAGAATTTAGCTTCGGTTTTGTTCTTTGTCTGTATTACGATTGCTTCCATGTTAGTTCATTTGCTTACAAACACACAAAAAATATCATCTACTTATGTGTTTGGTCTGTTGGCCATTGACTAATCGACATATACTTTAAACCTTTTAAACTTTTTATTATGCTTCAAGCCATTGATTTAACAAAACGTTACGAGGACCAGGCATTGGCGCTGGACGCGTTAAACCTCGAAATTAAAGAGGGGGAAATATTTTTTCTTCTCGGTGCAAACGGCGCTGGAAAAACCACCACCATCAACCTGTTCCTGAACTTTATTGAACCTACAAGTGGAAAGGCGCTCATAAACGGGATCGATGTAACCAAAGAACCGTTGGGATCTAAAAAACACGTTTCGTACGTGAGTGAGAACGTAATGCTATACGGCAACTTCACTGCCCGGCAAAACCTCGACTTCTTTGCCAAACTTGGCGGTAAGCTCAACCTAACTAAAGAAGATTATTACATGCGGATGCGCGAAGTGGGTCTGCAAGAAGAAGCCTTCGAGAAAAAGGTGAAAACCTTCTCGAAAGGGATGCGCCAGAAAGTAGGACTAACCATAGCCATCATCAAGGATGCCTCGAACATCCTTTTGGATGAACCTACCGCCGGCCTCAATCCCAAAGCTGCTGCCGAACTGATGCAAATATTGGTGAACCTGAAACGTCAGGGAAAGTCCATACTGATGTGCACGCACGATATCTTCCGTGCCAAAAACATTGCCGACCGCATAGGGATCATGAAAGAAGGCCGTTTGGTAATGGTGCGCACCCGGCAGGAATTCCTTGAAGACGACCTCGAAAAAATTTATATGGATTACATGCAGGAAATGGTGATTGAAAAATAGGGAAAAGTGTAACCCGAATACTTAAATAAAAAACGTAATTAAATTAAAAAATATGATCTGGCATATTGCAAAAAAGGATTTTCTGCTGAACATTTTTTCAGCCCGTTTTATTGTTGGGTTTTTACTATGTCTTGTTTTAGTGCCTTTTACAATTCAGGTAAGTATCTACGAATATAAGGGTCAGCTTAATAATTATACAATCGATAAAGCGAGAGCCGAAAAGGCATGGAAGGAAATTAAGGTGTATTCAAACCTAAAACCGGTAATAGTGAAACGTCCCGAAGCTTTAAGCATTTTTTACAAAGGGATAAACCAAAACCTGGGCAACAAGGTGAAGATATATCTTCAGGAATATCCCCTTTTTCCGACAGGGCATGCTTCAACCCGCGACAACCCATTATTAAACGCTTTTTTCTCGCTCGATTTTATTACCGTGTTAACTATTTTATTGTCGTTATTGGCCTTGGTGTTTTCGTACGACCTGATAACACGTGAGCGGGAAGACGGAACCTTAAAACTTATCTTTACAAACCAAAACAGCAGGATTTCGTTTTTAATTGGCAAGATCACTGGTGTGTTGATCAGTCTTCTTCCTATCCTTATTTTTTGTTTTTTGCTCTCTGCTTTGCTGATTACTTTATCGCCAGATATATCTTTTCAGGCATCGGACTGGATAAGGATTACCCTCCTGTTTGTGTTTTGCATTTTATATCTATTGGTGTTCATATTGATAGGAACGTTTATTTCAGGATTGGTAAAACATTCGTCAACAGCCATTGTATTGAGTATGTTATGCTGGATTTGGTTTGTTTTCCTTTGGCCAGTTTCCGGTTCCTATTTATCGAAAAGCCTTGCGAAAACTGACTTGTACGATAATGTTCGCAATTCTCTGGACGACCTCGACAAAGAATTGGGGAAAAAAGAAGGAGAACAATGGGAGCCATCCAAAAGAGGTTAAACTTGAAAGAAATTAGCTGGTGGAATGCTAATCACTGAGAAGATGGATACTTCGAAACTTTCGGAAGCCCGCTTGAAACCATGGAATTTCACCGGCAGTTAAATACCTGGAAGGAGCCGGTCCGTTTATCGTATGCCGACCGCAAATGGCCCATTCAAAAAAAAATCTCGACGGGCTTATTCGGCAGCAACAAGTGGAACAACGTTTTTCGTGGTTTTCTCCTTCCGAAATATTCTCCCAAACAGCCGCCAGTATTTGCCGGACAGGCAAAAATGACTTTCTCCGGTACATGGAAGATATGCGGAGATACCGTGATGTAATTGTGACTTATTTAAAAGAAAAAAAAGTATTTGAAAAATACATCTATTTCACGCCACAGGATCAGGCAACTTTTGTACCTACGGCTGAATATATGAAAGGTAATAATCATGTTCCCGACCATTTTAATACACTTGATCTTAAGAATGTGCCCCTATTTATCGAAACTCCTGCAAGGCTCAATAAGTCGTTTAATGATGCATTGTCGGGAATAGCAATTCTTATTTTCATTTCTCTTCTTTTGCTTTCAGGAAGCATATTCGCCTTTAACCGTTATCAATTACGCTAACCTTTAAATTATCAATTATGTTTCGTATATTATATATCAAGGAGATACAACAGCTCATTTACAGTTTTAGGTTTCAGGTTTCACTGGTAATTGTACTGTTGGTTTTTATCATCGGCACCATTGCTTTTATCCGTTTGTATTCCGAAGAAAAAGCCAACTATTTCACGTATCATAAGGAATACCTGAAAAATCTCGAAGGGCAGGCAAAAAATGCCTCCCAATTGGCCACATATAATAAGAACTATGTATTGGAGCCCCGTTCCAATAGCATTATTTCCGATTGTAAGGAAAAAATGTTACCCAACCAATTTGTTTACAGTGCTTATAATGTGTTCAATTTCGAAGTAAGGCACGATAACGTAAACCCTTTGCTCAAACCCGTCCAAAGCCTTAACTGGTCGTTTATTGTATCGGTGTGTATTAGCTTTTTGGCATTATTATTTGCCTTCGACACCATTTCGGGCGAAAAGGAAGAACATACCCTGTCATTGGCTCTTTCCAATGCCGTTTCTCGTGGAAACATTTTATGGGCAAAATATACTGCCATATTATCTGTAACCACTGTAACCACAATACTTGGTATCCTTATTAGTATCCTGATAATAATTTTGTCGGGAAGAATAAAGGTAAACACCAGCTTTCTAATTGAAACAGCAGGCTTTGTGATTATTACGTTTCTGTTAATTTCACTGGTTACGGTATTTGGGTTATTGTCGTCGGTTATTTCTAGCAATTCCAATGTCAGCCTTTTGGTTTCGCTATGTTTCTGGTTACTATTTGCCGTTATAATTCCAAACACTTCTATTTTCTGGGCCAACAAACTATTCCCCATTGGACATCGAAATGAGGTAGAAGCGAAAATAAGACAAGGATACGAAGATTTATGTAAAAATGCCCCTGAGGGAAGCTGGTCGGATAGCGGAGATCCGTTTTATGAACGGCATAAACTTCGCGCCAATTTGCAAATGAAACTTATGCAAAATGAGAAGAAGTTTAGCGATAACTATACCAGTGACATGTTTCGCCAATATGAAAGTACCCTCAGCCTTACATTGCTTTCGCCGATGATGCAATTCGAAAACCTGAATGAAATAAACCTTGGTGGTGGTTATTTTCGACTGAAGAAAAACTGGGACGACCTGCATACCTATCAATCACAATTCCTCGCATGGTTTAAAACCTTCGATGCCAAAGATGTCAAAAGTCCGCATTGGTACAATCCGCACGAAGATTATTCAACCTCTAAGAAAGAAGTGAAAATTGAAGAAGTTCCTGTGTATACCGAAAAGGGTACATCGATGACGCAACGGATTGTCAAAAGCGGGATTTATATCGAGTTGCTCCTGGTGTATACCTCCATCGTATTTTTTATATCGTTTGTATTGTTTGTAAGGTATGATGTGAGGTGATTTGTTTTTGCGGGATTAATGAATCTTGGCTCTTGTCTCATGTCTCTCCCTTTCTGCCACATTGTCACCCGTATTTCGATGCCATAAAATAACATTGTCATGGATAGTGTCAATATTTCATTGGATTGACAGTTTTTTGGGACTGGCACAATCATTGATTGATCCAATTAGAAATTTGAAACAAAATAATACATAATATAATTAATTATCACATGGGCAAAATTATAGGAATCGATTTAGGGACAACCAACTCTTGCGTAGCTGTTATGGAAGGTAACGAGCCGGTTGTTATTGCAAACAATGAAGGAAAACGGACAACACCATCAGTCGTAGCATTTTTGGATAACGGCGAGCGTAAAGTAGGTGATCCGGCTAAAAGACAAGCTATCACTAATCCAAAACATACTATATATTCCATTAAACGTTTCATGGGCGAAACCTTTGATAAAGTAACAATGGAAATAAGGCGTGTACCGTATGTTGTTGTCAAAGGCGAAAACAACACTCCCCGTGTGCAGATTGACGATCGCAAATATTCTCCACAGGAAATATCGGCCATGGTACTTCAAAAAATGAAAAAAACTGCCGAAGATTATCTTGGACAAGAAGTTACAGATGCAGTTATTACAGTTCCTGCTTATTTTAGCGATTCTCAGCGTCAGGCAACTAAGGAAGCTGGTGAAATTGCAGGTTTAAATGTACGTCGTATCATTAACGAACCTACCGCCGCGGCTTTGGCTTATGGGCTCGATAAAAAACATAAAGACATGAAAATCGCCGTGTATGACCTTGGTGGTGGTACATTCGATATTTCAATTCTTGAACTAGGCGATGGTGTGTTTGAAGTAAAATCAACCAATGGTGATACCCATCTTGGTGGCGACGATTTTGACCAGGTAATTATTGACTGGTTGGCCGAAGATTTCAAAAAGGAAGAAGGTATTGATTTACGTTTCGACGCTATGGCTTTGCAACGATTGAAGGAAGCTGCCGAAAAAGCAAAAATTGAGCTTTCCAGCACTACGAATACTGAAATTAACCTGCCTTATATTATGCCGGTTAATGGTATTCCAAAGCATCTTGTAAAGACTTTAACCCGTGCACAATTCGAAAAACTGGCTGATACTCTTATTCAAAGAACTGTTGAACCATGCAAGTTAGCTATGCGTGACGCAGGTCTTCAGAATTCGGACATCGACGAAGTAATTTTAGTGGGTGGTTCAACCCGTATGCCGGCAATTCAGCAGATTGTAGAAAAATTCTTTGGCAAGGCACCATCTAAAGGTGTTAACCCCGATGAAGTTGTTGCAGTTGGCGCTTCCATTCAAGGTGGTGTATTAACCGGGGAGGTAAAAGATGTGTTATTGCTGGATGTTACTCCGCTTTCCTTGGGTATTGAAACTCTGGGTGGGGTTATGACCAAATTGATTGAGGCAAATACCACAATTCCTACCAAGAAGACTGAAACATTTACTACCGCAGCTGATAACCAGCCATCCGTTGAAATTCATATCAATCAGGGTGAACGTCCTATGGCTAAAGATAATAAGACAATTGGTCGCTTCCATCTCGATGGTCTTCCACCATCACAACGCGGTGTACCACAAATCGAAGTTGTTTTCGACATTGACGCCAATGGTATTTTGCACGTATCCGCAAAAGATAAGGGAACAGGTAAATCGCAAAGTATTCGTATCGAAGCTTCATCAGGTTTAACTGATGCCGAAATAGATAAAATGAAGAAAGAGGCAGCAGAAAATGCAGAAACAGACCGTATTGCCAAGGATCGTATCGACAAATTGAATCATGCCGATAGCTTGATTTTTCAGACTGAAAAACAGATACACGAATTTGGTGATAAACTTCCTGCCGACAAAAAAGGCCCAATTGAGGAAGCGTTGAACAAATTAAAAGATGCTCATAAAAATCAGGATATGGAAAATATCGATAAATATACTACTGAATTGAATGACGTCTTCCATAAGGCTTCTGAAGAGATGTATAAGTCTACTCAGGAACAGGGCGCTCCCGGACCTGATAATGCTTCTGCTCAGGGTGGAAGTTCAGCCGGAGCTGGTAATGCAAAAAAAGATGAAGAAGTTACCGATGTTGATTTTGAAGAAGTAAAGTAATTGCCCTGAACAAGCAATAGTCAAGAATAACAAAACCGCTGTATGTGAATAACATACAGCGGTTTTTCTTTTATATATTTATTGAAATCTATGCTTGTAATTGGGTTTATTATAGTATATATGTACCATATTTGTATCGGGCGTTAATTGGTGACAATGTGGATCTTATTGTATCTTAAATAATCTTGTCTAATCTTAATCGGCGACAATATGGGGTATAGTCAGTTAAAAATTCCCAGAATATGTGAGTACTGTAGCAAACCCTTTGAGGCTAAAACTGTATCCACTCGCTTTTGTAGCAAAGAATGTGCTAACAAATCCGGAAAAGAAATAAAGAAGCAAGCCAAAGAGGAGGATCGCAGGCAACAAATACTCCAGGATAGTGCTGCCTCAATTGCTAAGATACAAACTCGCCCCTACATTTCCATTGCGGAGGCAGTTATTTTATTCGGCATTTCCAAAAACACAATCCATCGCCTGATTAAATCAGACAGAATCCCTGCTGTTAATCTTGGAGAGAGGCTCACACGGGTCAGTCGTGTGCATATTGAAGCCATGTTCCCTGCTATCGAACTGCCTGAAAAACCAAAGGAGCAACCCTCAAAAATGATCTATGAGCCAAATGAGTGCTATACAATAGCCGAAGTTTCAGAAAAATTTGGCGTATCATTTTCTACTGTCAACAAAACCATTCGCCGCTTAGGTGTTCCCAGACGGCAAGTGGGCAAATATGTTTATGTTCCCAAAGAACAAATCGACAAGATTTTTTCAAGCAAACAATAACACCCTATGAAAGAGTTAGCCAATACAAAAGTAACTGTTCGTCTCCGAAAAGTTGAAGACCGCAAAGAATGGTATCTTTATATTGAAAGTTATCCGGTTTTCGTAAAAGGTAAAAGCTCACCCCAGCGGTTGCGTGAATACATCAATCGAACTGTAACAACGGTTGAATGGGATAAAAAAAGAACGGCCAGGACTGAAGCCGATGGCTCTAAAACCTATAAACCCAAAAGAAACGAAAACGGGTTGATTGTTTGTCGCAGTGAGAAAGATTGTGAAAGCGTTATTTACGCCGATGGCGTTCGCAAGCTCCGCCAAAAGGAATATGATAATGCGGACCTTTATACCGTTGACGAAGCAAAAAAAGTAGAAGCCAAACAAAAAGCGGAAACCAATTTCATTGAATACTTTTCAAATATTGCCAATCAACGAAATAAGAATAGGTCGGAAAGCATTCGCCTATCCTGGCTCGTTGTGCTTGACTACTTAAAACAATATGCTGGCGAAACTTTTTATTTTGCCAATATTACAGAGGGGTGGTGCGAAAATTATAAAAGCTACCTACTAACGGTACCAAGCCGAAAATCGGATAAATCAAAACTCGCTCAAAATTCCGCAGCCAGCTATTTCAGTATATTTAAAGCAGCACTCCACAATTCCTTTATTGATGGATTCCTGAATGTAGATATTAGCGCTCGTATTAAAGGCATAAAAGAACAAGAAACTCGCCGCGAATTTCTTACCGTGGAAGAACTCAACACGCTTGCGACAACTCCATGTGACCGGGCGGAACTCAAACGAGCAGCCTTGTTTTCTGCCCTTACAGGTTTGCGCCATTGCGATATTCAGAAACTGCAATGGAAAGAAATTGCCATTAACGGCGACCAGTCACGGCTCAACTTCACACAGCAAAAAACCAAAGGAGTGGAATATATGCCAATATCACAGCAAGCATTACAACTATGCGGCATCCGTGGCAAGTCCAGTGATCTGGTGTTTGATGGTTTGCCAGATCCAGCATGGATTTCCAACCCACTTAAACGCTGGATTATTGCCGCAGGGATTACAAAGAAAATCACATTCCATTGCTTTAGACACACATACGCTACACTCCAATTATCAGGTGGCACCGATATTTACACAGTCAGTAAAATGTTGGGGCATACTGATGTAAAAACAACCCAGATTTATGCAAAGGTGGTGGATGAGAAAAAACAAAAGGCAGCAAGCGCAATCAAACTCGATTTCGAAAACCTATGAAAAACATACACAAAATAATGTTTGGAGAGCTTCGTCCATGGCTCATAAACAATTCCCAGGTGGATGAATTTTACAAACCACTGACCCGCTCACTAAATTCTGTTCAAAACGATTTAAATCTCCATTATGAATTAAAATTCATTCGGGAGATTTCAAGCAAAACACAGTATTATAAAAAGCTCATTGATAATGACATTGCAGAGTATTGCAATACACTTTTCAATGAAACAGAAAACGCAAGTTCTAACCGTATCGCATATAAGGTAAACAAGGCAAATAAAGAGCTACATGCACGGATAAGAAAAATATCAGAAATCATAAGTACGCAAAATCTTGATTTATCCCAGATTAACTCATCGTACGCCGATTTTTCAATAGACAAACCGTTCAAAGATTCTACCTACATTATATTTTATCTTCTTTCGGCTCTGATCAAATGTTGTTTAGAGATTCAATATCATTTCCTTGCAACTATTCACGAAGACGACAGAATGGAAGTTGCCGATTTTTACACCCATTTGCTCCAGCAGCAAGCCCCGGCAAATTCTTTCATCAGTGAAATCGCAA
>JBBQTB010000058.1:0-20150 GCA_038213375.1 Bacteroidales bacterium
GGGGTAAATCCTGTGAGACTGAGAAATTGAACTGGGTTCTTTCTGGCTTTGCTAAGTTTTAATCCCATAGGCATTCTTTCTATGGGTTACAAATATATGTAAAAGAACGTAATAACAAATTAATCTAAATAATGTCTATTATTTAGCTGTTCTCCTTCAAAAAGTTTTGTACCCCTTAATCCCCATATGGGCAAAGGCGTCAAGCTAACTTGTGTATATAGCTAATAACCTGCAAATAGATTTCTTTTCTTGTAATTTTTGTAGCGACAAAAGTCACCAAAAACGCTTGACCGTGTGAACCACTCCGTCTCGTCCCTCGACTTCGTTCAGACAGCATACAGTCGTAAAATGAATTTATGTTGCTCGCTTCGCATACAATACGAAAAGTCTGTATGTACTCTCATATTGTCATCTGTCCATCAACTCTTTTTGCGAACACCCAAAAGTAAAAAAACAATTCTCAAATTTTTAATTTTTAAACAATGAGTCTACTCCAAAAAGTAATTATTGATGATAAAAGCCTTGCTTAGTTTTATTAAATTACTGTAAATCAATGCGTTTTTAAGTCTTAAAAACTAAGCAAGGCTTTTCGGAGTGGAATCAACAATTAAATTTTATTCGCTTTTCGGCAATGCCCAAATGGGGAATGTAAATTTTTTTGATTTTCAGATGATTCCCTGGAGGGGTCAGCGTTAAAACATCTGAAGATTTTCAAATTTAAATTTTTTTGAGTGGACTTATAATTGAGTCCACTCCAAAAACGATGTTTTTGGTAATTCGTAGTATTTATAATTTCATATACTGCTGAATAATAACATGTTAAATTCGTGTAATTCGTGTAATTCGTGGCAAAAGGACTTTTTAGAGTTGACTCATAATTTAAATTTTGCAATTATTCCAAATCCAATATAATACCGATCGAAAGGTTGAATGT
Source organism: Bacteroidales bacterium (assembly GCA_038213375.1). Taxonomy (GTDB): domain Bacteria; phylum Bacteroidota; class Bacteroidia; order Bacteroidales; family JAAUTT01; genus JAAUTT01. The sequence goes on from JBBQTB010000058.1 coordinate 935, forward strand.
GGACGTTGCATTTTACTTCAGGTTCAAGTATTAGATTGTCTCCTAATACTACTTGCTTGCTTATTTTCCCGATTAAGCCGATCAGATAATCTACTCCCGATCTGTAGGAGGTTATGTCGGGAGAACCGCTAAGTTGTTTCCAGCCAACAAAATAATCATAGGTTATGCCAAGCCCGAAATTTGCGATTTTTGAATAAAACTTATACAATACGGGTATCGAAATGTATTTTTCGTTAACTGAAAATGCCTCGGAATACTGGGAGGTATATACATATCCCGAACGCTGATAGGTGCTAAAATTCAAGTTGGCCTCTATGCCACTATGATTTGTAATGTGCTTTTCAAGCACCAACCCTATTTCGGGCTTTATGGACATTTCACCTGTTAGGTTAGATGTTATGTTAATGCCAAGGTAGCTTTGGTTTTGTGCAACTACCGGATTACTGAAATAGGTGAAAACCAGAATTAATACTGGGAAAAAACTGATGATGCGAAGAGTCATGGTGCTTGTTTTAAAGGGTGTTTAATTATTTGCTTAAAATATTTATATAAAATTGTTTGACGCTATTGAGGCGAAATGTTATTACTGATTTACCCCTATTAAAATTTAACAGAATATTTAACATATGGCAATGCCGGAAAAAGGGAAAATTGTTGTATGGTTGCTTTTCCATTTTCAATGTCGGGATAAATATAAAACGGGTTCAACCTGTTGTAAATATTATAAATTCCAATTGACCATGTACGGGTATGATGTTTCTTTTGTTTTATAAAGTCGACCCCCACGTCCAACCTATGATAAACAGGGGTGCGAAAGTTGTTGCGGCTGGTTACGTTCTTTACCCATGTTACATATTGGCTTGCATATGTTGAAGTGTCAGCGTTATATGCCGGAATTTTTTCGAGTGCCAGCGTAACAGCATTGCCTGTGTGAAATACCCAGGCAGCATTTAACCGGATACGGTCACTTATCTGGTAGGTGGCGAGTGCAGAAATATCCAGTCGGCTATCATACCGGAACGGAAATTCCTGTCCAAAGTTTATGTTCTCGAACTTTCGATCGGTTTTCGAGAGGGTTACACCAACCCATCCGGTAAGCTTTCCGGTATTCTTCTGTACAAAAAGCTCAATTCCTTTTGATGTTCCCCTGCCGCTTTCAATTTTATCCTCCCAACTGCTGTTTATCTGATAAAACGAAGCCCCCTCTTTGTACTCAATCAGGTTAAGCATCTCTTTGATGTAACCTTCAAGCGAAAATGAATACCCCTTGTTCCATTGATAATAAACCCCGGCTGAGTATTGCCAAGCTTCCTGTGGTTTAACTTTGGATGTTGCAGGTAACCAAAGATAGGTAGGCAAACCAATGGTGCTGTTGGTTAGAAGATGAAGGTACTGGCTTACTTTGCCATACGAAGTTTTTAACGAAATCTGATCGGTTGCCTGATACGCCATTGAAAGCCTTGGCTGTATCGATTGGTAGTTTTTACCTTCGACCATGAATACCGAATAATGCACTCCAAGGTTTGTTGTTAAGTTTTCAAATAGCTTAAACTCATTTTCAACATAACCAAACAGCTCGTTAACCCATATATTTTTGTTGCCAAAAGTGGTATCAATACTGGTAACTGTTTTATCGCCAGGGTTACGGATGATATTCACGCCAGGGTTAAACATATGCCGGGTAATATTGGCTCCGGTCCTGATGGTGTAATTTGGGGTTGCATAATACTCAACATCCCAACGGGCGCCTAAATCGTTAATACCCGATGTGTAACGGTTCAGATAGGTATTCAAAATACCATTTTTTGTTTCTGTTTCTTCTCTTTTATCCTCTATTTTAAAGGTATAATTGCTATATACCAACGTAAGGTTTGAGAATAGTTTGCTACCAGGTTGCCAGTTCCACCGCACTGCCGTGGTGAAGTTGCCCCAACCGAAACCATTTGTCGATTTTATCTTCGATTCGTAGTTGCCGGAACTGCCTTTGAAGCTGGTGCCGGCATAGTCCTTTCCGTTATATATGCTCAGATAAACACGGTTACGATCGTTGATTTTATGGTTTATTTTAGCGCTGAGGTCATAAAAATAATAACCGGGCATTGCATCGGAACTCGCGCTTTTCATTTTCCGTAGTGGCAAGGTGAGGATGTCGATAAATGTTCGCCGGCCCGAAACGATAAATGAAGTATTTTTGCCGCCAAGTGGCCCTTCTAGGGTGATTTTTGAAGCAATGAGCCCAAGGCTGCCCTCGCCCGATAACTTCTGGTTGTTGCCTTCTTTCATTTTAATGTCGAGCACTGAAGAAAGACGGCCACTATATCGCGCTAGCATCCCGCCTTTATAAAAAGTAAAACCCGAAATGGCATCGGTATTAAACACCGAGAAGAAACCGAAAAAATGGCTGGTGTTGTATATAGGCACCCCATCGAGCAGGATAAGGTTTTGGTCTGGTGTTCCTCCACGAACATACATACCTCCGGTGCCCTCGATACCCCCTTTTACACCCGGCAACAACTGTATGGTTTTCAGCAGGTCCGATTCGCCAAGTAAGACAGGGGCATTTTTAATCTGGGCCGTTTTAAGCGAAATTACCCCGGTTTGGGTATTCGAAGGGTTTTTACCGTAAACTTCCAGTTCGTTAATTTGGGTGACTATTGGTTTTAAAAGCAAATTAATAACCGTATCACCATGCAATATAACTTGTACGGTGTCTTTCTCATAACCAATGTGCGAGAAACAAACCTTACTATTTCCTTTTGGCAGGCTGAGGCTGTAAAAACCATAATAGTTTGCAGCGACAGCCTTGTTTAACCTGGTTTCGTGAACAACTACACCCGGCATTTGCTCGCCATTTGCTGCATCGGTTATGGTTCCGCTAATGGTGCAATATTTTTGGGCATAAACATTGAAGCCAATTAATACAAAAATCAAAAATAATAAGTAATTTCTCATATAACCCTTGGTTGTATTTATCGATTTTTTGTGTCGTGGTTGAAGATTTTATAAACACCTCCCCAGGTGCCTGCCCATATGTCATTATTATGATCTACAACCAAAGCTTTAACCTGGCAATAATCGTTATTTTTTGTATTGAGGAAAGAGGTCCAGTTTTTACCATCATATTTGAGTACCCCGTTTTCGGTGGCAAACCAACAGTTTTCGTTTTTATCGAAACCGATGGCGTTTATACTATTAGAATTTGATGGTACCGTATCTTTTTTAAACTGTTCGAAACCGGAACCGTTAAATTTCCATGCCCCCGATGCCTGGCCACCAATCCATACGTTATCAGGTTTATCAATATTTAAGCAGTTAAAAACCAGTTTGGGGATGCGCTCGTTGGCATAATAGGTAGTCCACTTCGTGCCATCAAAATGTACAAGTCCCTTTTCTTCTGTAATAATCCACAGGTGATTCTCATTATCGGCAATCATTCCCATCGCCCATAAGTTCGAATAAGAAAAGGAAGGTGCGTAAAACGTTGTCCATTTTGTGCTATCAAAACGATAAACACCATAAGATGCAGCTACCCAAAGTTTGTCATTAAGGTCGGTACATAAAGCTGTAGGTCCATTAATACCTTCCAGATCATTTGGCCTAAATTTAATATCGCTTATGGTACTCCACTGGTTGCCATCAAAGCGGGCAACGCTGCGGCGGGAAGTAATGCAGTAAACAATGCCTTTCGAGTCGACGGCTATATCAATCAGCGTGTCGCAGGGGGCGCCCGAGGCTTTGTTAAACACAGTCCATATGTAATTGTCGTATTTTAACAAGCCTCCAAACGTAGCAAACCATTTGTTGTTTTTGGAGTCCACAGCAATGCTGTTCACCATGCTTTCGTCACTATTGGTGCGGGTATATTGTTCCCAAAGAACCGGTTCCTCCACCTCTTTATGGAAGCAGGCTACTGGCAGCAGTGCAATGGATGAAAGTATCAAATATCGAATTATAGTTCTCATGTTATTGTATTTAATTTGAATTTACAACTATTTATTTCACTTAGGGTTAATTCTTTTTTTGAGGTGTTAAGGTATTTCTTATTTGATGTAAAATTTGTGCATCATAGTTACGGTATCTTTGTAATAAACCTTTTGTATAAATTCACTTTTAAGGGTTGTTTAAGTTCCCCCTGTCTTAGGACAGTTAAAAAAACAGAATTAATATATGATGATGTAACGGTTATATGCATTTCCATTGAGCGAAATAGGTTAATCAATTCTTGGATTCTAACCAGCAAACTGTAAATTCCGGGTTCCCGACTTTAAAATTGGAGTTCCGAACTCCGAATTCCGGTTTTTTTGCCATGAATTCCGCACTCCGAGCTTTGAATTCAAAGGTTATTGCCGAAATTTCAGAGCAACTTACTGTAAATTCAAAGCTATTTTCTCTGTAATTCTGTCTTTGTGTACAAAATTTTGAGTTTTTTGTCCCGGATTCGGAGCTTAAACCTTGAGTCTCCTCTAAAAAGTTTTTAACCACGAATTGAACGAATTTAATGCATTGATAATATGAAATATAAAAACATTTAAATTTCACAAATCACCAAAAATATTGTTTTTGGAATGGATTCAACCTTTGAATTTGAAGTTGAGGGGGTGAATTTTCGTGTTGGCTTCCTGTTTTGACGGTATTTAGCCTATTTTGTCGGCTTTCTTGATTTTTTCCCGGAAAACGGGTCGACAAATCGTCGTAAACCGTTTTCAACCCAGTTTCGCCAGCGGCAATGGCTCCTTTAAGCGCACTGTATAACACCAACGATTCGGCATAGGCTTCACTTCCTGCCATCATCAATGTGTCGTCGAGCTTTTCGGCAAGTTTATTGATAGGAGCTGCAACCTTAAACAGGTTGTTTATGGCATCCACATCCTTCGTGTATTCTTCCATGTTTAGATACTTTGGCACAACCAAGGAGTTTTGTTTTGCGTACCCGATAGATTTATTGACAAAAGCAACCGTTTTATCGACCATTTCTGGGATGGTTTGCCGCTGATCGGGTGTTAATGTATTCAGTTTTGGAAGGTTGTCGGTAATCATTTGCATGCCGGTTTGTATGTTGCGCATGGGTTCGTCGCTGATTACAATAGATACATTGTTTGTGATGCTCATGTAGTATAGTTTGGTAGTAGTGAAAAATGCCTGTTAGTTTTTTTTCGTAAATCAAGAAACAAAAAATAATACAAAACAAAAATTGTAACTATTCAGGTTGCAAATTAGCAATAGTATAAAAGGCAGACAAGATGCTTTGTTTATTTTTAATGCAAGTGTCAGTTACCGATCGGATAATCGCATAAATTTGAGCCCCTCGTTGGGTTTTAAATTGACCTGATACTTTTTGTTTGACTTTGATATTACGAATGGCCCTTTCTGAACCATTGTTGTCAGGAGGGACTTCGAAATAATATAGGAAAGTAAAAACATAGTCTTTGTACTTGTTCATCCGCTTATGGAAAGTAAAAACCTCTTTCATTTTATCAGGGACAGGGGCTTGTAATAAATCCTGAAGCCTTTCAACGAGTATAGTTCTTTGACGTATTGGGTAGTAATATTGAGTTTCGGTCAAGCTTTTTTTCAGTTCCAGGGCATCGTACAACAGTTGTTTGAACAATGTTGCCCAGTGAGATTTGTATCGTTCTTCAAAAAAATTCAGTTCACGTAAAAGGTGGGCGGTACACAATTGATGGGTTTTAACGCTGGTTTCAAAATGGCTTTTCCAACAATCGTGAACCAGAATGGCATCTTGAAACCCTTTTGCAAAATTGGTATGAATGGTGGCTGTGCCACGGTTGCCTGAAAATGCAATAAACGTAGCCAACTTGCTTTGCCATGTCCAGAACCAACCCGTTTTACCGTTTACCTTTGCCCCTGTTTCATCCGAACCAACCACTTTACTGAATTCAACTTCCTTGGCTATGAGTTGGTATGCTGGCTTGGCTTTTTGGGCAAAGCGTTCAAGAATATCACTGATAGCACCCTGACTAATGGGCAAATTGCAGACATCCCTGAAATACTCGCTCATCCTCTGGAACGGAATATATTGGCGTGTGTGCATGTAGGCAATGGTTGCTTCAATTGCAGGCCCATAGCTAATTGGGGCATTAATGTTTACTGGAAATGAAGATTTGGTTTGATACCCACAAGTACACATTGTCTGAAATACCCTGTGTTCGGTATATTGGGGCATTATTGGGGGTAAATCCACGACTTGTCGGCTCATGAACAATTCTGTTTCTGCATTGGAAAGGCCATTACCGCATTGATTGCAGTATGTAGGCTTATGTTCAATAATATAGTCGGGATTTTCTACCATTTTCAGAGTATTGCCTTCGTGACCTGTTTGTCCACCAGGGGACTTACCGTCTGATGTACGCAAGCTTTTTGTTTTTTGAGGCCTGTTTTCATCTTTTGAAGGTGGTATAGAACTATTACGACTATTTTTCGAATGCCTTAACCGCTCTATCTCTTGCAATAATTGATGTACAAGGGTTTTAAGGGCGGCAACTTCGGCTTCAAGTTCTATTATACGTTTTTGATCTTGGGTCAATGGTTTCTTTTTCTTGTAAAAGAAGTAAACTCCACTGAATTCAAGACATGATAACAAAGCAAGTTACCAGCGAATAACTAACAAATTGTTAATAAGTAGTCGATTTTTAGAAATTCCGGGGAAAGTAACCGTAAATTTGTTAATAGCTACCCAATATTATAATAGTGCTGAATAGTTACCAAAAATTATAATTTGAGGTGAGGTGGGGTAATTTGATAAATCAACCTAAAATAATGACAAACAACATAATTTAAATGATTAACCTATTTATTTGACCAAATAAACTGATTGGGTTGCCAATACAATCTTAATTCGGGTGTTTCTTCTAAGTTTTTATCCGTTCAAAGCCCTATGTTGTAGGATTTACACTTCACTATATTCCCTCATCATCACTGCATCGTTTGCCTAATGCATAAATTGTTGATGATCCCGAATCAATACCCGGAAGATTTATATTATTTAATTGTGAAAGAACTATCTGCCGAATAGAATTGAACGAGTTTTTATTTTCCTGTTTAATTGGTTCAACCGGAGGAGATTCAATGGTTAATGGATTGACTGGTTGATTGTTTTGCCAAACCCTGAAATCGAGGTGTGGACCGCTTGATAAGCCGCTACTACCAACATAGCCAATCAAATCGCCCTGTTTAACTCTGCTTCCTGAATGTATATTCTTTGCAAATGCGTTCAAATGCATGTAACCAGTGGTATAAATACTATTATGTCGAATTTTAATCATACGTCCGGCTCCCCCTGCCCACGCAGCTTCAATTACCAATCCATCGCCAATAGCATGAACCGGCGTACCTGTTGGAGCTGCATAATCAACCCCATGATGAGGCCGGAATATCTTTAAAACAGGATGAAACCGATTCCCTGAAAAACGTGAACTGATGCGAGAAAATTTTAAAGGAGCTTTCAAAAATGCTTTGCGCAAACTATTCCCGGCGGCATCGAAAAAACTGAGAGTACCGTCCTGTTCATATGGAATAGCGGTATACTCCTGACCAGCATGATGGAACCATGCCCCATGAATTACCCCTATGCCAAACGAAGCTGAATCGACAAACTGTTCGTCATACATAATCTTAAAAGCATCGCCGCGTTGAAGACCAAAAAAATCAATGCTCCAGGCAAAGATTTCCGAAAGCTGAATGGCAACTGCCGGGTTAATTTGTTGCTCAACCATTGCATCCCATAGTGATGTTGAAATAATGCCGGATACTGTTTTATGATGTGTTTCTATATTTTTTTCCTTTTTTTCAACAGTAACTGAATCGGTTAAATCCATTACATAGTATTCAACCGGAGAATGTTGGTAAACCACATATTTTATTTTCTGATCCGATTTGGATCGGAAAAACGCAAAAGGATTGCCAGCTCTTATTTTATGAATGTCAAAAATGCCTCGTGCCGATTTTTCTATTTTAGTAATGATTTCTAACGGTATCTTAAACTCCATCAACAATTCAGCAAAAAAGGTATTCCTGTGAATAGTACCTTTTATGATGTCGAAGGAATCAGCAGGTAACCCGTATTCCAGCCTAGTGTTTGCAATAGCAATCAAGGTATCCTGAGGAATGATTAGATTACTACCTGAATTTTTGAAGGGTAACTGGAAAAATAAGGAATAAGAAATCAGTCCTAGGGTAAGTATGATGAAATAGCTGTAAGGTTTTTTTATTAGCTTCATTCTATCTGTCTTTTTTAGTCTTATACTAACAATATCAATAATTTGTTCGGTTTAAAATTAATTTATATAAATCTATTTTAAAAATAGCTCATTTAAAGCAATTTAAATAAAATAATAGGATTAGCCGGATTTATAATCTGCCTAGCTATCATGTTTTTATCCGTTCAAATCCTTTTCCATAAACTCCCATCACGCTTCCCATTGATATAAATGCTTGTGGATCTTCTTGCTTAATAATTCTTAGCAATTCTGACGATTCGTTTTTTCGAACCAGTACCATAATGATTTTCATAGGCTCTTTGGAGTACCACCCTTCACCATCAAGTAGTGTAACTCCACGTTTTAGCTCATTTACAATACGATTGGCAATCTGGTCGTGCTTTTTGGTAAATACAAATACCTGAAATGATTGACGGGAACCTGCTAAAACAAAATCTATTACGTACGAAACAACAACCATGCTGACGTAGCCATACACCATAATTTCAAGAGAATGGAAAACGATGTAGGACGATGCGATAATAAGCACATCGCAATACATGATTATTCGTCCGGGACTGACATTCCGGGATTTAGTTATAACCATCGCTATAATATCCGTCCCTCCAGTGCTACCCCCCTGGGTAAAAACGATGCCAATACCTATTCCGGCAAGGATACCGCCAATCACTGAAGCCATAAATCGATCTGTAACAATCGGATCTTTTATCCAGTATTGGAAGATGGAAAGTAAGATAGATAATGCAACGACACCGTAAATTGTTTTTATACCAAATCCAAATCCGATGCTCCGCATTGAGAATGCGACTAAAACTACATTAATCAACAATACACTAACACCCACCGGAAATCCGGTGGCATAGTAAATTACCGCCGAAAGTCCACTAATTCCGCCACCAGTAATTTGATTCGGAAGGAGAAATGATGTCCAGGCCAATGAATACAAAATTAACCCAAAGGTGATGATCGCATACGTCTTTATTCCTTCACCAATCTTTTCTTTCATAAATTTTAATTACTGGTTCCAGCCTCTTGGTTCTTGAACCTTAAATAACAATATTGATAATTTTATTAGGAACTATAATTACCTTTTTGGGTAACTGCCCATTGAGCCATTTCTGAGAGTTCTCGTTGGCAAGAGCTATTTTTTCGATTTCGGCTACTGAAAGGATTTTTGGTAATTCAAGTTCGAAACGCTTTTTGCCATTGAAAGATACAGGATAATGAAATGTATCTTCCTCGATATATTTTGCTTCCACTTTCGGAAACGGTTCGTTGGCCAACGTTAGGGTATGACCTAAAATCTGCCATATTTCCTCAGCAAGGTGAGGTGCATAAGGAGCCAATACTTTTGCAAATATCTCTCCGGTAGCTTTTGTAATCTTCTGTTTCTTGATGCACAGATTATTAAAAATCATCATTTGAGATATTCCCGTGTTGAAGCGTAAACTTGTAATGTCATTTTCGACTTTTTGAATGGTCAAATGCAAGAGTTTTAATACCTCCATATCTTCGTTTCCTTCAAAATAACTCTCAGGGTTACAGAAAAACCTGTTTACCCGAACAAGAAAACCAAAAACCCCTTTAACTCCTGTTTCAGCCCAGGGTTTAGTGGCGTCAAGAGGTCCCATAAACATCTCATAAAGCCTTAATGAATCTGCCCCATATTGCGAAACCACATCATCTGGATTCACAACATTTTTCAATGTTTTGGACATTTTAGCGACAATCTGATTCAACTCCTCGCCTGTTTCTTTATGAAAGAATTTATCCTCTTTTTCTTCTACCAAATCAGAAGGAATTTTACCACCGGTTTTAGTCTGATAAGCAAAGGCGAGAATCATTCCCTGGTTAAATAATTTCTGGAAAGGTTCGCCAGTAGAAACAATTCCCAAATCGAACAAAACCTTATGCCAGAAACGGCTGTAAAGAAGATGAAGTACTGCATGTTCGGCTCCTCCAATATAAAGATCAACAGGCATCCAATACTGTTCCGTAAGCTTCGAAAATGGTTCTTTATCGTTACGCGGATCCATATAACGAAGATAATACCAGCACGAACCAGCCCATTGAGGCATGGTATTGGTTTCGCGACGGCCTTTGCGTCCATTTTTGTCAGTAACGTAAAGCCATTCGGTGGAATTGGCCAATGGCGACTCACCATTAGCTCCTGGTTGGTATTTTTCGAGTTCAGGCAATTCGAGTGGCAATTCAGTTTCATCCAAAACGGTAATTTCTCCATCTTCCCAGTGAATTACAGGAAACGGTTCGCCCCAATATCGTTGACGACTGAATAACCAATCGCGCATTTTATAATTTACTTTTTCAGTGCCCTGATTTCTCTTTTCGAGCCAGGATATCACTGTTTGGATACCCTGCTCTTTATTCATCCCATTAATATCCAGTGCCTCTTTTGGATTAGATGAATTGATGTAAGCACCATCTTCTGTCCAGCAAGACTTGCCTGCCAATACTTCCATACGAAAATTAGCATCAGCGTTAACAGGATCGAGAATACAATCAACCTGTAATCCAAATTTTTGTGCAAATTCAAAGTCACGGATATCATGGGCAGGCACAGCCATAATTGCTCCGGTACCATATCCTGTAAGAACATAATCTGCAATCCAAATTGGTATTTTCTTTTCGTTTACCGGATTTATGCCAAAACGTCCGGTGAAAACCCCTGTTTTATCTTTGGATTGATCAGTACGATCAATCTCAGATTTCTTAGCTGAAGCCTTGATATATTCGTTTACAGCGGTTGTCTGGTTTTTAGTTGTAAGCTTACCAACCAACATATGCTCAGGAGAAATTACCATATAGGTTGCACCAAAAAGAGTATCAGGACGCGTTGTAAAAACACGTAGTTTTTCATCAATACCATCAATCTGAAAATCAACTTCGGCTCCGGTAGAACGACCAATCCAGTTTTTCTGCATATCCTTCACACCTTCGGGCCAATCAACACCCTCTAAACCTTTAAGTAGTCTTTCTGCATAATGAGGAATACGAAGCATCCATTGTTTCAGGCTTTTACGAACCACATGATTACCGCATTTTTCATGAGAACCGTCAGTGAGCACTTCCTCGTTTGCACAAACGATTCGACAGTGCGCACACCACCATACCTGGGCATCAGCATAATATGCCAAACGATTATCGTCAGTATATTTCCTGATAGATTCTTTACCTTGTGCTCTTATCTCTTCAGGAATCACAAGTTCGCTGATGTGCCGGCCTTTCTGTAATTCCTTATCAAACCATGTGTTATATAACCGGATAAAAATCCATTGGGTCCATTTGAAATATTTTGGGTCGGTAGTATTTATTTCCCTGTCCCAATCGTAACCTAATCCCAAGTTTTTTATCTGACGCCGGAAATTGTCACAATTAATATTGGTTGTGATTGCCGGGTGGGTACCTGTTTGTATTGCATACTGCTCAGCGGGTAATCCAAAAGCGTCCCAGCCCATTGGGTGTAATACGTTAAACCCCTTCATCCTTTTATACCTGCTTACAATATCGGTAGCGGTATAACCTTCAGGATGACCAACGTGCAAACCGGCGCCAGAGGGATAAGGGAACATGTCCAGAATGTAATATTTAGGCTTGCTGAAATCCTGCCCGGTTTTAAACGTTTTGTGTTCTTCCCAGTAGTTCTGCCATTTCTTTTCAATTTCCGAAAAATTGTATTCCATAATTTTATATTTTGAACCTGGAGCCAAGATACAAGATACAAGACTGAATAACGATTATATTGAAATTTTAAGATTCACTCAATTATAGCGTTAATGAAGCAAACAATCTTGATTCTTGGTTCTTGATTCTTAATTCTGTTTTAGAAATCACAAAAGTAAAAAAACTGAATTGAAAATGTGGTGATATATTTTCAGGTTTTGATGTTTCTTTTACTATTTTTGCAGCCGATAGCAGCAAGTCTGCTTCTATGGCCCCGTAGTTCAATGGATAGAATATCAGATTCCGGTTCTGCAGGTTGTGGGTTCGAGTCCCGCCGGGGTCACCAAGTACACTTAAAATAATATTAAATCCGCTTAAATCTCAGTGTTTATGCGGATTTTTTCATTTCCACCATCAAATAAAATCAAAAATAACCATCCTAACGGTTAGCAATTCGGTTAGCATATTTTTTTATAATTTGCTAACCGAATTGCTTGTATTTCATTGATAATGTTTGCTTAACAAAGGTTAAAAATTGACTTAAAACGGGTCATAACTTACCAAAATAAAAGAGAAATGGGATAGTAAAACAGGTAATATGAAAGGCAATAGTGAAGAATCCAAAACAGTGAATAATTTATCAATCAGGTAAAATCTTCAAGGGTTTTTAGTTCATATTGCATTATTTCGAATACTTTAAATGTTCATGGCATATTTCATTAACTATTAATTATTAATGCGAATTAAGGGTTGAAAAACAATAAATTATTAACAATATAAGTCACTGATTATTAATAACTTATCTGTTAAACATTTTTGTATAGCCTTATAAATAAATATTTTATAAGGATTTACCAGATTCTTTCTAGGCATGATACCTAAGGTTAAAGAACTTAAATCAATTCAATGTATTTGTATATCTGTGATTTATATGGTAACAAATTGAAGCATACCTGTCAGCGATACAGTAATAATGCCAATCCTGAGTTTACAGATCAGGAAGTATTAACGATATATCTTTTTGCGATGCACAAAGATCAAAGGTTTAAAGTTAAGCATATTTACAACTTTGCCAACGATTACATGCTTTCGTGGTTTCCTAAACTTCCCTCATACGTTGCCTTTAATACCCGGTTAAACCGCTTGAGCGAAGCATTACAACAACTGGCAGAAACGCTACTGAAAAATTATTCAACCTACTGTTTGTATGCTTGATAAAGCCTATTCGACTCACTTCCTATCATAACCTGCTCAGGAAAACGATCAGATTGGGTAGCCCAGGAAATCACTGAGATATGAAGCGCTACCACGATCGTATTCCAGGATCTTTTTTCCATTCAACCAATGTTCTACATGTTTGCCTTTACATAGAATACGTGCTGTATTCCATTGCCTAAGTGGATTTACCTTTTTTAGGGATGCATCCGGTGGAAAAATATCATACAAAGATCCACACAAGTGATTCGCTTATTTATTGTCTTCTGCATTTACATCATCCAGGATCTGGTATTCCAGTCCGAGATTTCCCCCTTTTATGTAGTTGAAAAAAAGTATTTGATTCCGCTGTTGCAGGCGGTATCCATCAAAAAATCACCCGACAATTCAAAATCAGAAAACTCCTCCACGTTAACAATATCTTCGCCTGGTTGTCCGATTTTTAAATGAAAGGAGCCATTGCTTATGACCCAACCCTTGTCAGGGAAAGGGCTACCATCGCTTTTTATCCACCCAAACGAAGTTTTACCATTAAACAACAGTTTTCATCCCTGTTTTATTTCCTTTTTGGTGAGGGTATTTATTCCCAGCTTCTGTCCAAGGTTTACATTAACAATACCTAGAGTAACCAAGGTTAATACAATTGTTTTAAAGATTTTCATTTTTTATAAATTAGGGCAAAAGCTTAGTTACTATCTTATTTGCCAGTGAATAATTACAATTTCATTTCCCAACCTTTTTCATAACTTCTTTGCCACAACTGGTTTGCCGGTATATTATCCTTAATATGCCCATTCAATGGATCGCATTGTAAGGTTGATCCTGTTCGTTGGGCAATGTTGGCCAGATGGCAAAGCAAAACACTTTTATGGCCTACCTCAATTGAGGCAGTAGGTTGGGCATTGCCCCGGATACTCTCAATAAAATTGTTGAGATGATATAAATCAGCGTCGCCGCTTGCACTTACTGTATTGTTTGGGTCGGCTTTAAAATCGGGCTTAATTTCCTTTACCAGTGCGTTGCTATTATCATAAACCCTATAATCGCCACCACCATAATTTACTAGTGTACCTTTATCGCCATAAATGATAAATCCGCGACCGCTGCCTTCAACCGGGAAAGAGTTGCAGCTGCGGCCTTCCCATGTTATGGTTTTTTTATCGCCAAATTCGAAGGCTGCAACCTGTGTATCGGGGGTTTGCCAGTCATCGGTAAAGCTATAACGTCCGCCTGCCGAAGTTGCTTTGGTTGGGTAGTCAACTCCGAGAAACCAACGGCAGCAATCGAGCTCGTGGTTACCGTTATTGCAGGCTTCACCTGTTCCCCAATTCCAAAACCAGTGCCAATTATAATGCACCAGATTATCCTTGTAATCTTTGCGCGGAGCCGGCCCCTGCCACAAATCATAATCGAGTGTTGATGGCACAGGAATTATTTTTCCGACTCCGATTGATTTCCTGTTATTGGTGTACCATGCTTTGGCCATATATGGGTTTCCAATTATCCCATTACGAACTTCCTTAACTGCTTCGATCAACGTTGGAAACGATCTGCGCTGGCTTCCAACCTGAATGATTTTACCGTATTTGGCCTGTGCCTGAATCAATATCTCACTTTCATGTGGATTATGGCTACAAGGTTTTTCCACATACACATGCTTGCCGTTTGAAACTCCTAAAAGTGCGGCAGGTGCATGCCAATGATCGGGTGCTGCTATTACCAAAGCATCGAAATCGGTTTTTGTTACCAACTTGCGAATATCTTTTTCGATTATCGGCTTTCTTGATACATTTTTTAAGGCATCTAACCCGTTTTTGATGGCTCCTGCTTCCACATCACAGATGTAGGCAACCTCAATTCCGGGTATTTGGGAAAATTTACCCGCATGATAAGCACCACGACTGTTGACACCCATGATTCCAATCAGCACTTTATTGCTGGGTGCATTTTTCCCGAATATTGGGAAATTCAGGATAGTTAAACCGCCTGCGGTGACTAGACTTGTGTTTTTAAGAAAAGTTCTTCGTTTCATCTTTTAATTATAAAGGTTTCTTGGATGTTATATTATTCATTATAAGGCAGATATAAAAAATGGTAAAATAAGTTTAATTTCCTATAAATCAACCATATAGATACAATAAAAAAATCGCATAATTTTAATTAAATGTTTAAATTTGAATAGTTTACTATCAAATTTCATTTAATTAAGAATTATGCAGCAAAACAAATGTACAAAAGAATTAGGGCTTATAAAAGAAGTTGCTTGCAATAATGAAAAATTGACAGATTCCTTAGCCCAAGTTTTTGAACGAAGTAAACTCAGACAAAACTTTGGTGTCCTTGATCCATTAAAGACACGTGGCTACTCTGTTTCCAGTATATTGACATTTTGTACAATTATGCCCTTTGTTAAAGCAGCAAGTATTTATTCACTATTGAAACATGGTATCACAAGCATGGATATTAATGCAAAAAAGGATGCCTTCTGCGATGTTAAGAACAATCACAACATTGATTGGTGCAGTCTCCTTTACCAGATAATCAGGCGATTTAAATGTTTGGTAAAAAATGACATATACAGCTATCATAATTGATGATACATTATTGGAAAAGACAGGAAGGTGTATTGAAAAAATAAGAGTAACGTTTGACCATGTGACCAAGCGCTAGGTGATGGATTTTTAAGCTACTTATGTGTGGTTTTGGGATGGGAAAAGTTTTGTTCCGATCTATTTCAGTCTGCACCGGGAAAAAGGCAAAAAGCAGGAAGCATTATCAAGCCAATATTTTAAGGCAACAAAAAAACAGATTGTTACAAAAGTCAAAGTTGCCAAACAAAAAGATATCGTGGTTAAAAAACAACGAAAGTTATTAGGTGCAGAAAAAACTCATGCTGACAAGCCCAATAAGATCTGTTTAAAATTGTTAGGACAAATGCGATTCATGTGCCAAAAAGCCGAAAAAGACATGCAAGCACTCGAACAACTGTTAAATATTGATAATAAGGCAAAATTGATAGCCAAACACGAACTAAAAAAATTTTATTTGAAAGGCAGATTGTAAGGTTTGACGGTAATGGAACGTAAGGCTCAATTTAAGAAGATATTATCAACTAAAAGCTTTGAGTTTAAAAGGCGTAAAGAAATAAAATACTTATCCCTCAGTTTTTTCGTAAACCACTAGTACAAATAATAGTATAAATTTATTATACCCTGCACTCATAAAATTAAAACAGCAGAAGGTCATAAAAACCTACAGATACATATCCAAGAGGCTTAAAAAGCATACGAAAACATGGTTTTGCTTTAGAATAAATTTATGATATAAATTAGGTCGTTTTAATTCAGTTTTTTTTTGTTTTTTTGTCAAGAAGAATAACTATACTCAAAAATGCGAAAAACGAACAAAAAGTAGAAATGGTATCAAATGATGAATGCCTGTTAAATCTTCTAAGAAACACCTGAATTGCTTGATGTGCTTTTTCAGGTTAATGTTGAAATGGATATCCATATACACAATTCAAAATTGAATTTTCAAAAATTCTTATCAAAAAACTATATTGTGATAGTACTATAGATTTGTATGAATCCACTCGAAAATGAAATTTGTGCTAATATAAGATTGGGGGATGAAAAGGCCTTTAATACTCTGTTTAAAGGTTACTATTCGTCGTTATGCAGATATGCTTATGATATACTAAGAGATCAGGAGTCCTCAAAGGAAATGGTGTTGGACCTTTTTGTTCACATTTGGGAATCACGTGCAACATTTACTGTAACATCTTCCTTAAAAGGTTATCTGTACCGGTCGGTGCATAATCAATGCTTAAATTATATCCGGAATAGAAAAACCAGAAAGGTAATCGACTTTGTTTCGAGCGATGATGAAAAAAACAGAACATTACTTCTAAATATCGAGGTTCCTCCCGTAATTATTGAAAAACTGATAAGTGAACAATTGGAAAACGATTTGCAAAGGGCTATGGATACCTTACCGGAACAATGCCGAAAAATTTTTTACTTATGCCGGTTCGAAAATCTTACCTATCCTGAAATCTCCATAAAACTTAATTTAGCATTAAGCACTGTTAAAGCACAGATGCTGCGTGCCATTTCAAAATTAAGTAAGGAAATTGAAAAACAATTCTGAAAAAAAGATCATTATTTGTAGTCCGGCGATTACAAAAGCGTGTCTTTATAAATAGACACGTTTTTGTTTTTTTTAATATGGACAACGATAAAATTAATGATCTTATTTTAAGATATTTATCAGGGGAGTTTACACCTGATGATGAAAAGGAATTGCTTGCCTGGAGCGATACTTCAAATGATAATTCCAATTATTTTCAAAATATCAAATATACCTGGTTAGCGGCCGAACAATTAAGAGAAGAGCCGAACTTCGAAGTAGAAGATGGACTAAACAAGTTGATATTAAAATTAACTTCAAAAACAACATCCGGAGCGGAACATCAGTTAAGTAAATCATTTTCATATAGTACCACATTCCAAAAAGTATTAAAATATGCAGCTATTTATGTTCTGGTTTTTTTAACCGGAGGTATCAGTTCATTTATTTTGTATAGAACATTTGTGAGGGGTCAAAAAACGACAGTATGTTATTATGAAGTTCCAATCGGCTCGAAAGGGATGGCCGTTTTGCCTGATGGAAGCCATATATGGCTAAACGCAGGAAGTAAATTAGGTTATTCCACAGACTATAATAACCAAAATCGCATAGTAACATTAGTTGGTGAAGGATTTTTTGATGTGATCACCAACCCAAAGAAACCTTTTATTGTGAAGGCAAAAGGTCTGGATATTAAAGCGTATGGAACTGCTTTTAATGTAAAAGCCTATAAAGAAGATAAAGAAGTTGTAACAACGCTGGTAAGAGGAAAAGTCATTATTGAGGGTAAGGATGAAAAAAACAAGTCTTTTACCATTCAAATGAAACCCAAGCAAAGCGCTATTTGCTTTACTGTTAAACATTATTATTCTTCCGATAGAACACATAAGAAACCGGAGGGAACTGATGCTAAGGAAGAAATGACAAAACCTACACATGAAACAACGGAGCCTGTTATTGTAATAGATGCAGTCAAAACGGAACTGTTTACTTCTTGGAAAGATAAACGATGGTTAATTGAAAATGCCAGTTTTTTAAATCTGTTAACGGAACTGGAAAGGCGCTATAACGTTAGCTTTTTGATTAATTCGGAAGAATTTAAAAAATATCATTTTTCGGGTACAATACAGGATGAAAGTATAGAACAAGTAATGAGTATATTACAACTCACTTTGCCTGTGAAATATTTCATTAATAAAAATCAAATAGAATTAAAAATAGACAAGGAACTCATGCATAAATATATGCAGGCAATGTAAATTTTATATACTGTAAAAACTACTTTAAAATGTCTAACTAAATACTAAAAAAATGGCGTATAACACATCCTAAAAAAAAGGAGCTGGAGCAACAAAAGCGCCAACTCCCTCACATTTTCAGAAATTCCTTTGCAGAGGAATAACAAAAATTTAATGTAAAAACACTAAAACAAAATTATGAAAATTTTTTGTAATGGAAGGGATATATCCTACCTAAAACAATTTAATAAATTTCTATTTATCATGAGAATTTCTATCTTTCTAAGCATCATTGCGGCACTTAATCTGTCCGCCAGTGTATACTCCCAGAATAAGAGGCTCGATATTCAGGTAAAAGATATTACGGTACGTGAATTATTAAAAATAATCGAAACAAAGAGTGATATCCGTTTTTTCTTCAGTGACGAAATGCGTAATCTGAACAGAAAGATTACATTGACTGCGCTAAACGAGCCAATTGACAAAATCCTGAGCGAGATACTTTCCGATGGAAGTGTTTCATTTAGAGTATTAGAGAACAATGTAGTGGTAATAACACCCTTTAATTCAATACAACAGCAAAAAATCTCCGGTACAGTTACAGATGCAACCAATGGAGAGCCCATTATTGGGGCAAATGTAGTTATTGAGGGCACTACGATTGGCACAGTTACTGATGCAAATGGAAAGTTTAGCTTGGATATTTCCAAACAGGAT
>JBBQTB010000059.1:0-19619 GCA_038213375.1 Bacteroidales bacterium
GTTTCTTCACGAAATTCATTGTTTTCGTAGGCTTTCTCTATAAGGCCTATATTATACCCCTAAGATAGAAAATATACCCTAAACTCTGCTATGTCAAAGAACTATTTTTATCTTTATTCCTTAAGTCAACGACATTGATACATACATCATCATATATTATTTCTCTTTTTTAACTGTCCTAAGAAAGGGGGGAACTTAACAGAAAGGCTTTTACTATTGGAGGATGAATACCATATGATATAACAATAGGGTGAGGGGATTTATACCCGACATTTTGATTAGCATTTGAGTAAAATTAATCGATCATATCCCAAAGCTTCCATTAAACAGAAAATTGAATTTGACAGAAAGAATTATCTAATTCTATTTCGAAATATGTAGGGGTAGAAGATAAATTGAAAGGATACTTTTCAAGTTTAAATTTGTAAAACAGACTGTTAAAATCGCACCTCTTGTTTTAGTAATGTTTTAGTAACTACAAATTAAAAAGGCTTCCATGTTTCTGAAAGCCTTCATTTTCAAGTGATCCCGACGCGATTCGAACGCGTGACCCACAGCTTAGAAGGCTGTTGCTCTATCCAACTGAGCTACGGAACCCTAAATCGGCTGCAAATTTATAAAAAAAACGCTTCGGTAGAATGGTTTTTGAAAATATTTGCTAATCACTTATGCACAGTGCACTGAAATTTACTGGTGATGTCTGGGTTAAAGGGTATTGTAAATCAAATTTCTTTCTATTCATTAATGTTCAGAAATTTAACTAATGTAGAACGTAATAAACCAATGTCAATCGGTTTTGGAAGATAATCATCGAATCCTGCGGTAAAAATCTGATTTTTTTCGCTTTCCATAGCATAAGCTGTTTGAGCTATTACCGGCACATTCCGTATCTTTTTAATTAATTCCAAAGCCTCATATCCATCCATAATTGGCATCTTTATATCCATAAGAACCAGTTTAATATCGTTATTATTTTCAAAAATACTTACGGCCTCTTTGCCATTTTTGCCCCAATAGATAATAAAATTAAAACTGCGTAAAGCTTCTTTTATGAAAAAGTAATTTATTTCTTCGTCTTCCACAATTAGAATCTGAATGTTATCAGACTTCGGGTTTTCAATTTTATTCTCAACAATTAATTTTTTTCCTTTTCCATTCATATTACACTGACTAAAATAACTAAACGCTCATATTGCTAAAGAGTTGTTCAACATTTATAAGCGTTGCCATTTATCATATATGGATATCTAAAGTCTTATGATGTATTTGAAATAACATAGCAATACCCATCCCAATGGTAATGCTCAGCATAAACCTAACACAATTATTCATTACGATAATATTCAGCTTTCTGTATTATCAAATTTAGTCTAAAAAAATCGAAAGGTCAATGCAATGATGGTGACCTCAGATATCGGATATG
Organism: Bacteroidales bacterium; assembly: GCA_038213375.1. Classification (GTDB taxonomy): domain Bacteria; phylum Bacteroidota; class Bacteroidia; order Bacteroidales; family JAAUTT01; genus JAAUTT01. The sequence goes on from JBBQTB010000059.1 coordinate 1,424, forward strand.
ATGATTTAAATCACCGGTAATTTAAATAGTAAAACACGGCAATGGATTAATTTATGAATCTTAAAATTTTATAAAAATCCTTTGCGTTTGAGCAGTGGAGCTATATCGGGTTCTGCACCGCGGAAATGTTTATAGGCTTCCATTTCATCCTCACTGCTACCTTTTTCCAGTATATTTTCACGAAAGAGTTTTGCAGTTGTCTGATCGAAAATGCCTTTGTCTTTGAATGCCTGAAATGCATCAGCATCAAGCACCTGTGCCCAAACATACACATAATAACCGGCTGCATACCCACTATTGGAGATGTGGTTAAAGTAGGTAGTTCGGTAACGTGGCAGAATTTCAGGTATCAATCCTATTTTATTCATCGAAGCTGCTTCGAGTTTCAGAACATCCAGTTTATTAATAGGTTCACCCAAAGTATGAAAATTCATATCCAATAATGAAGCCGCAAGGTATTCAACGGTAGCAAATCCTTCGTTAAAGAATCGGCTGTTCATCATTTTATCCAACAATTCTTTTGGAATGGGTTGTCCGGTTTTGTAATGTTTAGCATACATATTAATTACTTCCGGATCGGAAGCCCAATTTTCCATCACCTGCGATGGAAGTTCAACATAATCTCTCACAAGATTGGCAACTCCCGGGTAGGTGATGTTCGATAACAATGCCTGAAGTCCGTGGCCGAATTCATGGAACAATGTATTTGCTTCATCGAAGCTTAATAAGGCAGGAGCATCGGCAGTGGGTTTTGAGAAGTTACAAACAATGCTCACAACCGGTGAAATGTTGCTGCCTTGGAATTTATACTGATCACGGAAACCTCCACACCATGCCCCTCCTCTTTTGCTTGCCCGAGGATGAAAGTCCATGTAAAGCAAACCGATATGTTTTCCGTTTTTTTCTTTAACTTCATATACAAAGTTGTCGGAGTGGTATTTGGGTATGTCTTTAATTTCGGTAAAGGTAATGCCATATAATTTGTTGGCAACCATAAAAGCTCCCTGTTTTACATTTTCGAGTGCAAAGTATGGTCGTATCTGTTCTTCATCCAAATTATACTTTTCCTTACGAACCTTTTCGGCATAATAGCGCCAGTCCCATGGTTGAAGTTTGAAATTCTTCCCTTCTTTGGTAATGAATGACTGAAGGTCGGCTGCTTCTTTTTTTGAAGTTTTTAAGGCTGGTTCCCAGAGTTTATTCAATAGCTTGTATACATTCACTGGATTTTTGGCCATTCGTTCTTCGATAGCTAATGAGGCATAATTTTTATACCCAAGCAACTGAGCTTTCTCAAGGCGTAAATTGAAGATTTCACCAATGACCTGTTTGTTATCGAACTCGTTATTATTGTTACCGCGGTTCATATATCCTTTAAGGATTTTTTCGCGTAAATCGCGATTGTCTGCATAGGTTAGAAATGGCATAATGCTGGCATTATCGAGTGTGAATACCCATTTGCCTTCCATTTTTGCATTTTTGGCATCCTCAACAGCTGCACTAATTAGCGATGCGGGTAATCCGGAAAGGTCTGCTTTTTTATCAAGAATCAGCTTAAAAGCCTTAGTTTCTTTTAAGAGGTTGTCGCCAAATTTGACACTGAGCGAGGCCATTTGCTCATTAATCTCGCGCAGTCGTTTTTGTTTAACCGAGTCGAGACCAGCACCATTTCTGATGAATCGTTTGTATGTTTTATCGAGTAGCCGCTTTTGTTCCTCATTGAGATTGGCCTTATCTTGATTTTCGTAAACAGATTTTATACGGTTGAACAAAGCAGGGTTAAGCAAAATATTGTCGCCATGTTTGGTCAACACCGGTGTTATTTCTTTCTGAATCTTTTGTAACGTATCGTTGGTGTTGGCACTTGTTAAACTAAAGAATACGCTTTGTACATCGGTTAACAGTCTTCCACTATAATCCAATGCCTCTATGGTATTTTTAAAATTTGAAACATCTTTATTTTCTGCAATTTGCCTGATATCTTCTTCCTCTTTCTTCATTCCTTCGATAAAAGCAGGCATGAAATGCTCAGTTTTAATCTGATCGAACGGAGGAACCTTAAAAGGTGTTTGATACTCTGTTAACAGCGGATTTTCAGATCGGGGAGTTTTTACTTCTTTTTGTTTGCACGATGAGACCATTATTATTGATGCTAAAAGGATGTAGTACAGAGTTTTCATTAAAAGATGATTTTAAGGTATTTTCGAAACCATAATTATAAGACAAATTTATTCTGATTCAAAGGATTTTGGTCATTCTCTCGCAACCACTGTCTGATTTATTTCCGGTGCAGTAACCGGAAATGTTGCCGACTCTCCTTTCAGCTATGGCAACTATTAGACTATCGTATTTTATAAAGGATGGTAAATTGTAATTGATTTACAGCAGTTTAAGCCAATGTGTAACACTGGTTTTGGCTGTACAAACTAATTTCAACTATAATAAAATGGTTGCTTGTAAGCCTTTATTAGCAATTCGTTTTGATAATTGAATTATTTCTATTAGGATAGCGTAAAAGTATTCGCAGAATTTTTCATAAAAATATCACCCAGAGTTTAAAGTATAAACAAATTTTCTGTAATTTATTATCCTTTTTCGGCTCAAAACTCTTCTCCAAGTTAATTGTTTTAAAAGTCATTCAATATGATGTTGCAAGGTTGAACTTTGTGTACCGATTTTGTTAATTTGTATTAGTTAGGGATTGATTTACAATGTAAGGTCATATATTCGGGTTGATTGCCTCAATTAGCCTAGCTCCTTGCTGCGAAGGTTTGAATCGATTAAAAAGTAAGTTACAATGAAAACATACATATCCATATTAAGAGGAATCAATATAACCGGCCATAATTTGATTAAAATGGATGCGTTACGACAAATGTATACGCTCCTTGGATTCAAAAACGTACAATCATACATTCAAAGTGGTAACGTTTTATTTCAGAATGAAACATCGGATAAACAAAATCTCGAAAAGAAAATCAGTAAAAAAATCTCAGAAACATTCCATTTCGAGGTTTTTGTTTTAGTAAAGGAACTGGACGAAATAAAAGAAATAGTGAGTAATAATCCTTTTGTAAAAATTCGAAACGAAGATATTACTCGTCTGCATGTCACCTTTTTATCCTCAACACCTTTAAAAGAAAACCTGGATAAGGTAATTGGACAACAATACGCCCCAGACGAATTTATAGTAACCGATAAAGCCATTTATCTGTTTTGCCCTAATGGATATGGGAATACCAAACTCTCAAATAACTTTTTTGAAAATAAGCTGAAAGTATCAGCAACCACCAGAAACTGGAAAACTGCCAATGAGTTGGTTTTCATTGCAGAAAAAATGGGAAATAATATTTAGAAACTTTCCAATCAATCAATTAGATTACCTCCTAAACATTTCCTTCCCCCTATAGCCTTAAGGCTTGCGCCACTTTTTCTGCTGCATTTTCGCCATCCATGGCTGACGACACAATTCCGCCCGCATAACCCGCTCCCTCACCGCAAGGGAAGAGACCTTTTATCTGCGGATGTTGCATGGTTTCGTAATCTCTCGGAATACGAACCGGTGAGGATGTGCGCGATTCTACTCCTGCAATATAAGCTTCGTGGGTTAAAAATCCGGGCATTTTCTTATCGAAATGAACAAATGCTTCCTGCAGACGCCTTGAGATGGATTCAGGTAACCACTGGTGTAAAGGAGATGATGAAATACCCGGTGTATACGAGCTTTCAGGAAGGGTTACTGAAACACGTTTCTGAACAAAATCGGTTAACCGCTGAGCAGGTGCTATTTGTCGGCCGGTAGTGTTTTGTTGGGCAAGCTTTTCTATATTTTGTTGATAATGTAATCCGGCTAACACGCCAAATTGTTGATAATTTGCTAAATCTGCGATATGTATTTCTACAACAATTCCCGAATTGGCAAATGGGGTATGGCGTTTGGATGATGACATCCCATTCACAACCAACTCATCTGCTGACGTTGCTGATGGTACAATATACCCGCCGGGACACATGCAAAATGAATAAACTCCGCGTCCATCAACCTGTGTTACGAGACTATAAGATGCAGCCGGCAAATATTTATTTCGCGATTTGCTATGATATTGGATGCTGTCAATCAATTCCTGAGGATGTTCCACCCGAACGCCCATCGCAAATGGTTTTGCTTCAAGTAAAATTTGCTTCCGATGAAACAACTCGTAAATATCTCTTGCAGAATGTCCGGTTGCCAAAATTACAGCTTCTGATTCAATGGTTTCTCTATTCTGAATAATAATTCCTTTCACTCGTCCATTACTTATAAGTAGGTCGGTGAGTTTTGTTTCAAAATGAATGGAACCTCCGCAATCAATGATAGTCTGACGTATGTGTTTAATAATTTCGGGCAATAAATCTGTTCCGATATGAGGGTGCGACTCATACAGGATATTCTGATCGGCTCCATGAGAATAAAGAATCTGCAGAATGCGGTCGGTATTTCCTCTTTTGTTCGAACGGGTGTAAAGTTTTCCATCAGAGAAAGTGCCGGCGCCGCCTTCTCCAAAACAATAGTTTGATTCGGGATTAATCTGATGTTCCCTGCTGATGAGGGCTATATCGCGTTTTCGAGCACTCACATCTTTGCCTCGTTCAATTACAATTGGCTGAATACCGAGCTCAATCAACCTCAATGCAGCAAATAGTCCTGCTGGTCCGGACCCTACCACAATAACCCTCTTTTTATCCGAAACATTCTGATAGTGAAATTTATATTTAAGATCAACCGGATTTTCTCCAATAAGAACTGAAAGTTTGAGGTTTATTTTGATATCGCGTTGCCTGGCATCGATGGACTTTTTAACTATGCGAATAGCTGTGATATCAATCGGATCAATGCTAAGGTTTGTTGCAATAGCCTTTCGGAGGGGAATCTCTTCAGAGGCCGTTTGCGGTGAAACAACAAGTTGAATTTCTTTTATCATGAAATTTCTTTATTCGAAAAAAAACGACACCATGAATAACATCGAATTCAAACGATCGATGGAGTTCTGGAACAACATATTAGTAGAAGTGCGGGGTTTTATCATGTTTCTAAAACCATACGAGACTTTAAATTCTGTTGAAAATTTAAAATATGGAAGATAAAAATCTAAACCGGTACCGGCTTCGTAATAATAATCAAACTCTTTCAAGTCGAGGTATATATTATTGTCTTCGCTAAAGGTTTTTGCCAGATCGTACCGGCAATTAATACCGCTAATCAAATAAGGGCGCATGTTGTTAAGTCGTTTGCCTTTATATTTCAATAACAAGGGGAATTCCAGAAAGTTCGATTCCAGTTTCTGTTGACCATGTTCAATAAGTTTATTTTTTTTAAAGAAATTTAGATTACGCTGACCAAATGAAATTCCGGGAAGAAACCGAAGATCAAAATAATCGCCCAATCGATAGTTTGAGACAATCTGAATATGAAACCCTACCGATGGTGCACTTACATCACCAAGTATTGAATCCTTGGAAAAGCTTTGGAAATTGGGGTTTACTATAAAATCCATGGTATTTAGTCCCAAGCAAAAACCAAAATGAATGGGATGGTCGTCATGCGTGGAATAGTTTAAAACCTTGGCTTTTTGTCCGAATAACGTGGCAAAAAGCACCAATGAAAGGATTATGGAAAGTAATAGCTTCAACTTGTTATTTTCAACAAAACGTTAGGGATCGGATAATATTGCTGTTGATTGGAATCTAGCGGGCTTTTTCACCGGTATAAATGGATGCTATTCCAAAAGTAAGAGGTCGATTTTTAAGATTACAAAAGCCGGCATTTTTCATGTATTCGAGAAATAGTTCTCCATCGGGAAACGCATTAACCGATTCGGGTAAATACGAATAGGCTCTGCTATCTTTCGAGAACATTTTTCCAAAGAAAGGAACAATTTTGAAGAAATAAAAGTGATATATTGATTTGAAAAAGAAGTTTTGAGGTTGGGAAAATTCAAGAATTACAGCTTTTCCCCCAGGAGTAAGAATGCGAAAAATTTCATTTAAACCCATCTGAAGGTTTTCGAAATTCCGTACGCCAAATGCCGCCATGGCGGCATCAAAAGAATGATCGGTAAATTGTAGTTGCTCCGAGTCTCCTTTAGCAAACTTAATAATAGAGGATTTTCCGGCTCTCATTATTTTTTTTTTGGCAAAAACCAGCATTTTTTCCGAAATATCTATTCCTACAATTTCCAATGGGTTAAGTTTTAGCGCAGCTAAGGCGAGGTCGCCCGTACCAGTGGCAATATCCAATATACGTTTAGGTTGAATTTGTTTGAGTTCTCCGATTGCCTTATTTCGCCAAATTTTATCAATACCCATCGACAAAAAATGATTTAGAAAATCGTATCGGTATGCAATATTGTCAAACATTTCTGCTACTTGTTCCTTTTTATTTCCCTCTGAGCGATATGGTTTAATCATTGTTTTTTTTATCAGGCGAAGTAAATTATTCTTTTCGTAAAACGCTAACAAAACTTATTGAAAGTGTTAACATATCAATTACCCTGATTAATTCCTAAAAAACAAGGCTACAATTTTATTTTATTGGTATAGATTGTTAGGTCGCATTCTGAAACCCCTATAAATACTCAATTTAGTGATTAGAAAACCATTTTTACTGGGTTGTATTGAATATCGTCCCCATAAATACTCGTCTGGTATACCTAAAATGGTATTAGTCCAGATATCCTTGCAAATAATCTTTGCTTCAATGATGGTGTATTCCAGGTAACCAGACTTGTGTGTTAATAATCTGTATATCAATGTCGTTGATTTGTGGTTTTGACCTCCCAGCCCTCCTTAAAAAGGAGGGCTAACTTAAGCAGTGGCAGTCACAAGTTATTACCCCTTTTTTAATGGGTTGGGGTTAATTTTGATTAAGTCAACGGCAATAATCGTAAAGTTCTAATATTATGCATTTAATTTTCAATAGCTTGAACATAATGGAATTAATACTGTTTTTATATCAATCTCAGGTACTGAATGATTAGTGTTTTAAAAAAATGCCTAATTGAAGATAAAAGAGAATAGCATACTTTTAACCTAATATAAATTTCTATGAATAAAATAAACTTGATTTTTTTACGATATGTGATCGTATTGCTTTTTCCGTTTTTATTCATTGCCAGCAGTTGTGTCACTAAAACACATAAAACAATGGAGGAAACTTTCGATGCTGATGCCCTGGGCGCTCCTCCGCCGCAGTTTCCCGCACCCAATCCACCAGCGGATGCATTAGTATGGACACAAACTTATACACAGCCGATAGTAGTTGAACGGCCAGGTGGAGGTAAGTGGGTACATATCAATATTAAAGAAAATTATTTTACACGTAATTCCGCTCATGTGCTTCAATCATATACGGAAGCTTTTACAATGGGTGCAAAAGGAGGTATTCGCGGAAGTTTTACGCTTCGTTTGGTTGGCTCTGGTATCGCATACGTATTTCTATATTCCGTTCAGGGGGAAAATTTGGAGACAAGTCCTTTAGGTGGATATGAAGTTCGTGAGGGAATTGGAAGCGCAGATGTTGCCTATCTGACAAGCACTAACGTTCCTGAAAATTTCAGTAATCCGTTTCCACCTCCCGGTGGCATCTTTTTATCCAGTTATAAGGCCGGACAAACGCTTGATTTTTCGTGGTCTATTAACCAACAAGGACCCTTACTTTATATGAATGTATCACCCGGAGGTAATGCCCCGCCCGTTGATATTCCAAAAAATAGTGGAAAAAATGGAGTAAGCAACATACCAATACAAAAAATAATGCTTATCATCACTGCCTATGAATGGCAAAAGAATACATCGTTGTTTGTTGATGACATTAAAATTGAAGAGTACTAAATTTAAGTTCACTCACTTACATACTCGTGTATTTATAGAATAGCGTTTATTTTACCATATAAGAAAGGGTTCTGCTTGTGAAAGGTCGAACCTTTTTTTGGTTGTAAATTCTCGGTAGAACTCAACAACGAAAATTTTCTAACAAAACAACTGATGTTTTGCCGCCTATGTAGAGATTAAAAATATGTTTTAACCCTTAAAATATAATTCAGTCAAAAAAACTGTATTTTTGCAATCCTTAAAAAGATATTTAAATGAAAAAAATTGCGTTAATCACTGGAGCAACCACTGGTATTGGAAATGCCACGGCACACAAGCTGGCCGAAAAAAACTATAACCTGATTATTACCGGTCGCCGGAAAAATTTACTCGATGATGTTAAAAAAGAGCTGGGAATCAAATACAAATGCGATGTATTGACTTTAAATTTCGATATCAGAGACCCAAAACAGGTAGAAGAAATGATTGACAGTTTGTCAGAAAACTGGAAAAAAATTGATGTTTTGGTGAATAATGCAGGTTTAGCAGCCGGGCTTAACCCAATTCAAAGCGGCGATTTGGAAGATTGGGAACAAATGATTGATACCAATGTAAAAGGATTGCTTTATATAACCCGAAAGGTATCTCCTCTGATGATTGAAAACGGACATGGACATATCATTAATATAAGCTCCATTGCCGGCAAAGAAGTTTACGAAAACGGAAATGTTTACTGTGCTACCAAACATGCTGTAGATGCCTTAACTAAAGGAATGCGTATTGATTTAGTGAAACATAACATAAAAGTTACTTCAATTTCTCCCGGAGCCGTTGATACTGAGTTTTCACTTATTCGTTTTAAAGGTGATAACGATAGAGCAGCCAAAGTTTATGAAGGTTTTACGCCCTTATTTGCCGCAGACATTGCCGATGCTATCATCTTTGCAATAACACGACCACCTCACGTAAATATTAACGATATGCTGATAATGCCTACTGCCCAGGCGAATGCAGCAACAATATACAGGACATTATAGATATGGGAAGATTCAATCACAATTTGATAGCTAGCATTAGGTAATAAAGAATAACCAGTAACCAGTAACCATTATCCAGCAGCATGACATATCCTTACAAAAAACTACTCCATTTTACTTCCGATGTGTTGGTGAAAATGGGTTTTACAGAAGAACAGTCACTTGAATGTGCAAAAGTTTTTTTGGCTGCTGAACTCAGAGGCTTTTCAACACACGGAGTTATTCGCCTTGGTGATTATTATCATCTTTGGGAGGCTGGCCGGATTAACACCAATCCCAACGTAATAATAGTTCATGAAACTCCCAGCACCGCTGTGGTGGATGGCGACAGCACCATTGGAATGATTCCTGCAAAATTTTCCATGGAGTTGGCTATCAAAAAGGCAAAGGAAGTAGGAACAGGTTGGGTATCCACCCGCAATTCGTGCAATTTCGGTATTGCCGGATACTACGCTATGATGGCTCTGGAGCATGATATGATCGGCATTACCATGACGAATGCCAGCCCGTTGGTTGCTCCAACATTTTCAGCCGAAGGTATGTTGGGCACAAACCCGATCGCCATTGCCATTCCTGCAAAAAATCAACCGCCCTTTGTTGCCGATTTTGCTACTACACCCATCAACCGCGGAAAGTTTACGATGGCTGCTAAAAAGGGGGAGAATCTCGGATTCGGATTTGCTCAGGATTCTCTTGGTTTACCAACCAACGATCCCACCATCCTTGAAAAAGGAGGTTCCATATTGCCTTTAGGCGGAGATCGTGAACATGGAAGTCATAAAGGATATAGCCTTGGAGCGATTGTTGATATTTTTTCAGCTGTTCTTTCGGGCGCCAATTTTGGACCATTTGTACCTCCAATGGTAGCTTATTTACCTTTGCTTGATAAGAAGGTGGGAGAGGGGTTGGGGCATTTTTTTGGCGCCATGCGAATTGATGCCTTTCAGGAAGCTGATCATTTTAAATCAAAAATGGACGAATGGATTGAAACTTTTCGCAATGCAAAACCATCAGTTGGTCATGATCGTGTTCTCATTCCAGGTGATCCGGAACGTGAAAATGAAGTCAGAATTATGCGTGATGGAATTACACTAATCCCTCAGGTTGAAGCCGATTTGAAACAAATAGCCGAAAAATTTGGGTTGAATTTGAATAATGAAATAAATTAAAATAGTGTAAATCAAAAATCTACTCTTGATAATTCACGAAACAAGATCGTGACCTTTCTATTTATTTCAATGTAATCTTGCTTCTAATATTCATTATTCATGAATTCCTGTTTTTCAATTACCTCCAGATATTTTTTCGAAAAAAAGACATTGTCCTTTTTTGTATAGCGATTATCTGTAAATATTTGTGCAAGAGATTCTTTATTACTTGTTTTTAATAATTGTCGGGTCAATTCGGATTCTTCTCTTTCTTTATAGATGCTATCAATTTGTTTCGAAGTATAATTCTGATATAGTTCGCGATGAATTATTGCATCCATTGGCAATCGGTTTGTCAGTTCCGGTATTTCTGCAGGATATCCAATTACCATTGTAGTTACCGGAACAACACCTTTTGGAAGGTGTAATACATCAATAATTTTATCAGCATTATAGGTAGTTGTACCAAGATAACAAATTCCCAATCCGTGGTTTTCAGCTTCGAGTGCAATATTTTGTGAAGCCAGTATAGCATCGGTGGAAGCAGTGATAAAGGATAGGAAATTATCGTAACCCGGTTGGGCCTTTCGCAATTTACACCAAATTGAAAACCGGTTAAAATCAGCATTAAACGTAAGTACAACCGGAGCTTCTAAAACCATATTTTGTTTAAAATGAATCTCCCATAACTTTTTTTTTATATCTTCTTTTTGTGTAACTATAATGCTGTATACTTGCATATTTCCTGTGGTAGAAGCACGACTTCCGGCAAAAAGAATTTCATTTAACAAATCATCTGCAACGGCATCTGGTTTAAATTTTCTGATAGATCGGTGATTTTGTATGGCTTCAATCATAACTTTTTTTTCAAAGTTAAGGATTTTTATAACGTATTAAGCGATTGAGAGATCATGAGTGAAAAAAAAATATTTAGATTGTAAAAAAATACCTAACGTTATTAATAACTTTTTTATTCGATTTCTCGTATCACAATCACTTTACTTCATTAGAATCTGACATGATCTTTTGCCGGATTTAAAAAATGAGTAAATTGAATGACTTGATCGACTAATTAAAAAATAGTTGTCAATTGGTTTCAGAATGAATTTTTATAAAGGGAAATTTTAATTATTTTTACTTCAGATAGACTAACTTTTTTTAACATTTTTATGCTTATGAAACGTATTTTGATTGCTTTAACTGCTTGTGTTTTGTTTACTTTGGTATTGAGTTCTTGTTCAGGAAGTAAAAAGTGCCCTGCATATTCTCAAAACAACACTATTGAACACACTCAAGCCGTTCGTTCCTGATATTTATAAAATATGCGGTCTTAGGTTTTTTTAAGGCTGTACTGCTTTCAAAAGATTAATCTTTTTATTAAGTTTGCAGTGCCCAATGCTTTACTTAATGAAGAGATTTTTGATATTTTGCAGTTTATTTTTTGTTGCTGGAAACTATATTTTTGCTCAGGGAGATTTAGACCTGCAAGGTAAAGTCTTTTATAGAAATGAGAAATCGATTGCGATTTTGCTTAATTCAAATGGGTTCGGGTTAAGTGGCCGTTATGCCAAACGAATTGATGCCGCAAATAAAACTATTTATGATGTGGATTTTGTGCTTCTTAAACATCCTAAAGAAGTAAAACAGCCAAGTCAGATTAATCCGAATGCAAGTAGCTTTGTATATGGTAAGCAGTACATCGCATTTAACCTGCGACCGGGGATAGGAAAGCAAAGAGAAATTTTCCGTAAATTTGATGTTGGAGGTATTTCTGTACGGAGATATTATACTGTAGGGCCGTCATTATCAATGTTAAAGCCTATATATTATGATGTTCAATATTATATTCCGAGTAGTCGTACATATGAGGAAAAAACCGAAAAATTTAGTAGTAATATCTCTCAACAGTGGGGAATTAAAGGAAGAGCCTCTTTTTTTAAAGGGTTTGACGAATTGAAATTCATTCCGGGAGCTTATGCTAAATTCGGATTAAGTTTTGAGTATAGTAAGTTAGATCTTGTCATTCATTCTATCGACGCAGGCGTTATTGTTGAAGGGTTTGTGAAAAAATTACCGATCATGGCAACTAAAGAAAACAATCAATTTTATCTTACTCTTTTTGTGAGCTATCGACTTGGAAAAGTTGTCGATCCCAATGCAATTAAAAAGAAAACCAAGTCTGAGGATTTCTTTTAACAAATCATTCTTCTAATAAAAATGTACTTCAAATCATTCATTTAAATCTTGTTACATTTTACTGTTAACGAGTAGGAATCACAATTGCATATAAAAAAATGTAAATATTGTAACAGGTATATTCAATTATGTATTAAATTTGTGATTCTTTTTTAACCAATATAATTAGTTAACAAATAAATAGTTTTTTTATGGCAAAGATTAAAGTAGGTATTAATGGTTTCGGTAGAATCGGAAGACTCGCTTTCCGTGCTGCAACAAACAGATCGGATATTGAAATTGTTGGTATAAATGACCTTATTGATGTTGAATATATGTCGTATATGCTCCGTTACGATACAATTCATGGTCAGTTTAAAGGAACTGTATCGGTAAAAGACGGCAAATTAGTTGTAAACGGAAATGCTATCCGTGTAACTGCTGAAAAAGACCCTGCAAATTTAAAATGGAATGAAGTTGGTGCTGAGTATGTAATTGAATCTACCGGTTTATTTTTAGAAAAATCAAAAGCAGAAGGACATATCAAGGCTGGTGCAAAACGTGTTATTTTGTCAGCTCCTTCCAAAGATGACACACCTATGTATGTTTATGGCGTTAATCACAAAAAATATACTAAAGATCAGGCAATTGTATCGAATGCTTCATGTACAACCAACTGTCTTGCTCCAATAGCTAAAGTGTTAAACGATAAATTTGGTATTGTAGAAGGTTTAATGACAACTGTTCACGCAACAACAGCAACACAAAAAACTGTTGATGGCCCTTCTGCTAAAGACTGGAGAGGTGGCCGAGCAGCTGCCGGTAATATTATTCCTTCTTCAACTGGTGCGGCTAAAGCAGTAACTGTTGTTATCCCGGAATTAAAAGGTAAATTGACAGGTATGGCTTTTCGTGTTCCAACTCTGAACGTTTCTGTAGTGGATTTAACGGTCCGTTTAGAGAAATCTGCATCCTACGATGAGATCAAAGCTGCAATGAAAACTGCCGCTGATGGCGAATTAAAAGGTGTTCTCGGTTATACCGAAGATGAAGTTGTATCAAGCGATTTCATTGGTGATGCCCGTACATCAATTTTTGATGCTAAAGCAGGAATTTCCTTGAATGGAAACTTTGTTAAAGTTGTATCATGGTACGATAACGAATGGGGTTATTCGAATAAACTTATCGATATGATTGCTTATATGGATACTGTAAAATAATAGAAAAGGGCTTAAGCCCTTTTCTATTTTTATCAAATTAATCATTCTTATCCCTATATGCAAAGTATAAAACTAATTTAGTAACCTACTATGCTAATTATTAGTAATTTATAAATAAAAGGCTTACGTCTTGATTCTTTCCTTACGAATAAAGTTCTATTAAATTGAAAGGCATCCTTAAAACATTTTTATAATGCTTTCCCAAATCGCGTATCGACTCATCATCTTCTTCATAATGCCAATTCACCTGACAGTCCACACCTTCATCATACAGCTGCTTTAGCAACCTTAGCATTGTTAATATCGACTTTGTGGAACCACTGTTTATATAGTCCAACTTCACATCCAAACGGATAATGGTATCCTTTGAATCCTTTATAAGCTCGGTGAGCCAATTAACCAAAGGATCATAAAAAATAGAAGGGTTTTCCGGAATTGATCGACCTTCAATTTTTAATACTCCTGTTTTATTATTAAAATGCACAAATGGAGTACTATATGTACTTTCAATTACCAGTTCATTCATATTTCAACCAACAATAGTTTAACAATAAAATATATTAATCATGTCGCAATGCAACAATTGGATCAAGACGGGCGGCTTTAACAGCTGGCAAATAACCCGAAATTAAGCCTACCAATAAACATAATAAAACTCCCATTAACATCCATCCCCACGGCACAACAAATGATGTTTTTGTAAATAAAGATACCAAATTTCCGATTAATATTCCAAGCACTATACCTACAAATCCACCAAGTTGACCAATCACAACAGCTTCAAATAAAAACTGTTGTTTAATAATTTTTGATTTAGCTCCTAAAGCTTTCCTTATACCAATTTCGCTGGTACGTTCAGTTACAGACACAAGCATAATATTCATCAATCCTATAGCTGCACCGAACAATGTGATAATACCAATTAAGGTTGCTGCAAATGTAATTTTTTTACTGCTTTCAAAAAACATTTTAATGATAGTATCTATTGATTCTACATTAAAATCTGTTTCATCAGTAACTGATAAATTTCTTATTTGCCTAAAAAGGCCCTCGGCTTCTCCCATTGCAGCATCCAGATTTTGAGCATCAAAGGGTCGTATATTGATCGAAAAATTCATATTTGGTCTGCTGTAACTTTGTCGCACATTGGTAAAAGGGATAATACACATCCTGTCTGTGTTCATGCCCAGAGAGCTCCCTTTTTCTTTTAGGATACCAATTACTTTATACATTCCATTACCTATTGTGATATCTTTATCGAGCAAACTCTCACCCCCTTCACTAAGTGTCGATACTATCTGATTCCCAACAATAACAAAATTCCGATTCATTTCAATATCCTGAACAGAAAAATTTCTTCCGGTCTGGATTTCATAGCCGCCAGTTAAAATATAATTTTCGTCGGTGCCTAAAACTGGAATATTCGGGCTTGATTTTTTACTTCCGTATTTAACGGTAGATGTACCTGATGCATATGTCGATATTGAAACAGAAGCAGGAAAATTGTAGTTTTCTTTAAATTCTTCAGCTTGCTTATAAGATATATAAGAGTAATTTTTTGTACGATATCTTTGTTTTCCAATATGAACCCTCATACCCCTGCTTGCAATAGCAAAAGTATTAGCTCCAAGGGAGGTAAATGAATCAGTAAGCGATTTTTTTATTGATTCAATAGCTGTAAGAATACCAACGAGTGCCATAATACCGAAAGCAATGATCAAAATGGTAATAACCGATCGAACCATATTGGCTCGAACCGATTGTAAGGAGACCCTGAAGTTTTCCCTATAGAGAGGACTAATCTTTATATACTTAAAATTCAGCGACATCTAAAATAAGTTTCTAATTTTAAATGTAGTTAATTTTAATTGAAATAAAAATAAATATTCTTCATTCATTCATACTTAAACAAAGAAGTATTTTAATGGTTAATGTAGGCATGATTTTATGTAAATTGCGTATTTAAAATTTGTAAATATGGTTTTTGATCTTGAAATGATTAAGACATTGTATGGCAGCATGACATCGCGGGTTGATGCGGCCAAAAATTTAGTAAAACGACCATTGACGTTAACCGAAAAGGTACTTTATTCTCATTTGGCTGAAGGTCTGGTGAAAAATGAATATAAAAAGGGTATTGATTACGTGGATTTTAATCCAGATCGCGTGGGTATGCAAGATGCAACAGCTCAGATGGCTTTGCTGCAATTTATGCATGCGGGTAAAAGTAAAGTTTCAGTACCGTCAACTGTGCACTGCGACCATTTAATTATAGCTAAGGATGGCGCAAATAAGGACTTGAAATCTGCTGAAGTAAGCAATAAAGAAGTTTATGAATTTCTTTCATCTGTTTCCAATAAATATGGTATTGGTTTTTGGAAACCTGGTGCGGGAATTATCCATCAGGTAATTTTGGAAAACTATGCTTTTCCTGGTGGAATGATGATCGGAACTGATTCACATACAGTTAATGCGGGTGGTTTGGGAATGATCGCGATAGGTGTTGGTGGTGCCGATGCTGTTGATGTAATGGCCGGGATGCCCTGGGAATTGAAATTTCCTATGTTGATAGGAGTGAAGCTCACAGGTAAGCTTAGTGGCTGGACATCAGCCAAGGATGTAATTCTGAAAGTGGCTGGTATTCTTACCGTAAAAGGGGGAACTGGTTATATTGTTGAATATTTTGGAGATGGCGCTAAAACTATTTCTTGTACCGGAAAAGGGACCATTTGTAATATGGGCGCCGAGATTGGGGCTACTACGTCAGTGTTCGGTTACGACGAGAAGATGGCTGCATATTTAAAAGCTACCAACCGCACCGAAGTAGCTGAAGTTGCTGATTCAATGAAATCGTACCTTACCGGAGACGAAGAAGTTTATGAAAATCCTGAAAAATATTTCGATCAGGTAATTGAAATTAATCTCTCTGAACTTGAACCACATATTAATGGTCCATTCTCACCTGATAAAGCATGGCCTTTATCTCAATTTAAAAAGGCTGTTATTGAGAACGATTATCCACGGATTCTTGAGGTAGGATTAATTGGATCCTGCACAAATTCTTCATATGAAGATATTACCAGAGCGGCTTCTATCGCAAAGCAGGCCTCTGACAAAAAATTGAAAGTAAAATCGGGTTTTACTATTACACCAGGTTCTGAATTGGTTAGGCTAACAATGGAACGCGATGGACTAATAAAAATTTTCGACCAAATCGGTGGTGTTGTCCTTGCCAACGCCTGTGGCCCATGTATTGGACAATGGGCGCGTAAAGACGCTGGTAAACAATTGCGAAATTCTATCATTACTTCGTTTAACCGAAATTTTGCCAAACGTGCTGATGGCAACCCAAATACATTTGCATTTGTGGCATCTCCCGAGATTGTGACGGCATTTGCTATCGCCGGAGACATGGCTTTTAATCCGGTGATGGATGAATTGGTGAATGAAGAAGGAAAAAAAGTAAAACTCGACGAACCTCAGGGAATTGAGCTTCCAATAAAAGGATTTGCCATAGGAGATAACGGCTATACAGCTCCTGCTAAAGATGGTAGTATAGTTCAGGTGTTGGTCGATTCAAAATCTGATCGGCTTCAATTACTTGAACCATTTTTTGTTTGGAATAATATGGATTATAAAGGTCTTAATCTTTTAATTAAGGCAAAAGGGAAATGCACTACGGATCATATTTCGATGGCCGGACCGTGGCTAAAGTATCGGGGTCATTTAGATAATATTTCAAATAACTTGCTTATTGGTGCTGTAAATGCTTTTAACGACCAAACCAACATGGTAAAAAACCAGATAACGGGTATATATGGTCCTGTTCCCGAAGCTGGAAGAGCATATAAAGCAGCTGGTATTGGCTCAATTATTATTGGAGACGAAAATTATGGTGAGGGTTCATCCAGAGAGCATGCTGCTATGGAGCCACGTCACCTGAATGCCAAAGTTGTCTTGGTAAAATCATTTGCACGTATCCACGAAACTAACCTGAAAAAGCAAGGTATGCTGGCTTTAACATTTGCTAATAAAGCTGATTATAATAAAATTCAGGAAGATGATACATTTGATGTTCTTGGATTGACTAGTTTCAGTGAAGGAAAACCTTTCACTGTTATTATTCATCACAAGGATGGTTCAGAGGAAAAATTGCAGGCAAATCATTCCTATAATCAAAACCAATTTGAATGG
Organism: Bacteroidales bacterium; assembly: GCA_038213375.1. Classification (GTDB taxonomy): domain Bacteria; phylum Bacteroidota; class Bacteroidia; order Bacteroidales; family JAAUTT01; genus JAAUTT01. The sequence goes on from JBBQTB010000059.1 coordinate 19,046, forward strand.
TTTAAAGCCGGTTCGGCACTTAATCTTATAAGCAAGCAGGGAAATCAAATGGATACTAATAAGTTAAGAGAAGTTTAATGAATTGAGTAATGTAAGTTACTTTTTAACTTCTACTAAATTCTAATTCCAAACTTTGACTTCCACCATTTTTATTTCCATAGCAAATTGGCTCGAAAAACATTCTCTTCCTTGCTTTTATAAAAAGTATTTAGGAATTGAATGCCCGGGTTGTGGAATGCAACGGTCATTTGTTGAGTTAATTAAGGGTAACATGCTTGGTAGTTTCATTGTCTATCCTGCTTTACTCCCAACAATTGTTATGCTGGTCTATCTTGTGTTACATCTGATATTTGTTTTTGAAAACGGAGCTAGAAATTTAAAATTCCTCTTTATTTTAAATACATGCATCATTGTTTTTAATTATTTTTATAAACTAATAGACATTATTTAGATTAATTTGTTATTACGTTCTTTTACATATATTTGTAACCCATAGAAAGAATGCCTATGGGATTAAAACTTAGCAAAGCCAGAAAGAACCCAGTTCAATTTCTCAGTCTCACAGGATTTACCC
>JBBQTB010000060.1:0-17593 GCA_038213375.1 Bacteroidales bacterium
ATGCGAAAAAATATTAAAAACCAGGGGGCATAAAAACTTCAAAAACCTAATGCATTTTTTATATTTTTACACAAATATTGACCACTAGAAAAATGTCCTTTTATTTCCGGAATGACTGTCCTTTTAAAACGGAATACGCACAGTAAGTAAGAGACGTGAGAAAAATGCAGTTAATAACGTTTTGATGGTAGTTAGCGAAGCCCTGAAATTCGGAAAGGTAAAAAAAATGCAGCTTACACATTGACATCCTTACATAACCAATTTGGGGTTGATCTTGGACATAATAAATTAATATATAATATGTTAAACGTTATATTTATTTTAATAATATATTGATGAAATATTTTTTTTCGAGGGTTACTTTTTGTCTTTTTTCCGTATTATTGTATGTAATTTATTAATTAATACCTTTAATCTATGAAAAAAAGTATTTTTAGCATTCTGGCTCTAGTAGCTATTGGTATTACATTGCATTTTCAATCATGTAAACGAGAATCTCTAAAAGATTCTAATAGTTTAAGTTATAATTACCAAAAAGACTCGCTTGTTGCTCCATTATCGGATGCCTTTGAAGTAGCAGCTAATGTAAATAAAAGTAATTTTGTTTTGAAAACTGGTAATACAAACTTTAAGTCTGCTAAGTATTTAGGGAAGAGGGTAATTAAGAACAGTATAACTATCTTAGATAAAGAACAAAAAAATCCGTATTTTTATGTTGTAAACTATGAGAGTGGTGGATATACTATTATTTCATCAGATAAAAGAATGTCGCCTATTTTTGGATACTCTGATAATGGGTATTTCGATTTAGACTCTATACCTTTAGGTTTAGCAAGTTTACTTGAACACAATGCCTCATTAATTAAAAATCTACGATATACAAATGGCAAACAAACAGCTGCTATAGCAGCGTAATGGAGTAGTTTGTCATGCGATCAAAATCTTTTACAGGAAAATCATCAAAAAAGCGCTCTAGTAGCCCAGTGTCCCCCTCCAACACCACCATCAAGTTCGGAAAGTACAATTACTGTTGGTCCACTTTTACATACAACATGGAATCAAGACTGCGTATATAATACTTATTGTGCTGTTCTTTCTGATGGCCCATGTGGATTTGCATATACAGGTTGTGTTACAACAGCCATGGCACAAGTGATGGCTTATTGGAAATATCCTTCTAGCTATAGTTGGGCTTCTATGCCAAATAATTATGGTAATAGTGCAGTTGCAAGGTTAATGGGCGATATTTTTAATTTAGTGATTACTAAGTATAATGCTACTGAAGGATCGTCTGACAATAATACAAGTAACAATGTTGTTGCTGCATTAAAAAACAATTTCAATTATAGTTCAGCAACCTATGGTACTTATCAATATAGTTACAATGCTGTTGTTGCTAATTTAAATAATAAACAACCGGTGATGTTGGGCGGATGTCAATATCAAGCATCTATTCTAGGAATTCCATATAAGTGGTGGAGTTGTCACGAATGGGTTTGTGATGGGTACATGCAATCAACTTATTATACAAATGGAGTAGAAACATCGCAATACTTGTATTTTGATATGAACTGGGGATGGGGTGGTTCATATAATGGTTGGTATGCCTTTGATACTTGGAGTAGCGGTAATGGATATTTTCGATATTCCCTTGATATGATCTATAATATTCATCCATAATATTTTACTTATTAATAACTTTTTAATAAATAAGGACATGAAAAAAATATCAATTATTTTAATATCAATCGCATTATTTTCTAATTCATGCACTAAAGACAAAGGTAATGGTATGATTGTAAGTACTAATATGGATATTTCCTATCTTGACAAATCAGGTAATGATCTTTTGGATCCCAGTACTCCAGGATATTACTCTCCCAACAATATGCATGTATTTAAGATGGTTGATGGGGTCAAAAAAGAAGTTAACGATCCAATGATGCAGTCCCCAAAAGATTTTTTAATTTACAAAAACGATTCCTTAAAGCGTTATTTTTTAAGAATATTTCTTGATAATCCTACTTATTTGCAATTGAATCTAAATACAACCGACACGATGATTTGTGAAATTGATAGATCGAATGGCAACAAGATATTAAAAAAGTTCTCATACAATGGTGTAATATACTGGGATAATATTCAAAAGGAACAAAGGATAACTATAATCAAATAAATAATAAAGGCTCTTATAGCGGCCTTTATTATTTATTCGACCCTCATTAGGTTGTAACTCTCTATTTGGAAAAAACCTATTTTAACGTCAGTACGACGTAAGAAATTTGATTTTTATTAGGAAAGAATAGAAGAATTGGTATATTTAAGTGTCTAATCAATAAATACTTAACCAATTTTCTACCTATGTTTAATATTGATAAAATTACTGAAATTTTCTTTGTTGTACACGAATTTTGCAACGAATTTGAAAAAGCCATGACGGGGCACATTGTAAGAAAAGATACTGATAAGAAGTCTAGAAATAGGTCTTTTAAATTGCATGATAGTGAAGTTATTACTATTCTTATACTCTTCCATGCAGGGCAGTTTCGTAACCTTAAGCCCTTTTATACCCAATATGTTCAACCCCACATTACGTCCGAATTTCCTAAAACGGTATCATACAATCGTTTTGTGGAACTTTAAAGCAAAGTAGCAATGCCATTGGCCGTATTCTTAAAGACTTGCTGTTTAGGAAAATGCACAGGTATATCTATTATTGACTCAACTCCTATAAGAGCATGTCATATCCGTAGAGAAAAGCAAAATCGGGTTTTCAAAGGCTTAGCTACCAAAGGCCAATGTTCTATTGGTTGGTTTTTTGGTTTCAAGCTTCATCTCATTATTAATGGCAAGGGAGAGATTTTGGACTTCATGTTAACCCAAGGAAATGCTGATAACAGAGAGCCGCTTAAAAATAAATCTTTTCATAAAAAGATCTTCGGAAAACTTTTTGGAGACAAGGGGTACATTAGTCAAACGCTCTTTGAACAGTTGTTTATAGATGGCATTCATCTTATTACAAAAATTCGCAAGAATATCAAAAACAGTCTTATGCAGATAAAAGACAAAATAATTCTTCGAAAAAGAGCTCTAATTGAAACGGTTAATGATGAATTAAAAAATATGTGCCAAGTGGAACACTCCAGACATCGCGGGTTTAATAATTTTATTACAAACCTTCTATCTGGACTAATTGCATACTCTTTCTTTCCTAAAAAGCCTTCATTGAATATTGAAATTATTGATAATAAGGCTTTAAGAAAAGCTGCTTAAATCGAACTGACGTTATTTTATCCTTTGTAAGCTATTTGCCTGTTATTGTAATCTCTTCGATTCAATAGCTTTCAATTCTGCTACTTTCCTTGTCCTTTTGGCTTCATCTAGTTCTTTTTCACGTTTCCTTGTCTGCTTGTCGAAGTCTTGCCAACAATTTGCATATTCCTTGTCGAATGCTTTAAGGTTGCGAACTTTCTAATTATCACCAAATAGCTGTAAATCAATATGTTAAAGATAAAATTTGAAAGCAATTAAAACTATACAAGTGAAAGTTCCTCAGTTGAATAGGCTGTATAAACTAACCGTCAATTTTTCAAATTATCAGTTCCTTTTTTTTATATCTTGACCTTTCTGTGTTCTCCCATTCAATAATCAGCTATTCCGACCCCCTTTTTAATCGGCGGTTCTCCGGTACAACCATTGAGTTTGTTTATCTAACTGGGAATACCTATGTTTGTTTTAACATGTATACTTTCAAAAACCTTAATTAGAATCAAACTAATATAACAAAATTGATATGACAATTCATAAAACATGGCACGAAAAACACAAAGATTCGTTAGGTTATGGGCAACGATTGGCAGACACGGTTGCAAATGGGATGGGTTCCTGGACCTTTATCATCATTCAAACAATTCTTGTCGCTTTATGGATGGGGTTAAATGTTGTGGGCTTTATATACCACTGGGATGTTTACCCGTTTATATTGCTTAACCTAGTGTTCTCTACTCAGGCTGCTTATGCTGCACCCATCATTATGATGGCACAAAATCGACAGAACGAACGTGACAGGGGACAGGCACAGGCCGACTACCAAACGAACGTGGACTCAAAACTCGAAATTGAAGCACTACAAGCAAAACTGAACTCGATTGAGGTGGAAAAATTAGATAAGATTATCCAGATATTGGAAAACATGGAAAAGGCTGATCCCAGAGAAACAGTAAAAATTGGTTAGTATTTTTAAAGTTATGATATTAAAAAACGAACCAAATCCATCATTTAAGGGCTTAATAATTAATATGATGTAGCTTTCTGATTAGTTTTAATAATTGTAGGTTGCCGTATTTTGAATGCATACGGCACATGCCGTGTAGTCCATGGATTTCGCCAGCACGTTGTGCCATTGTTCAATTGCATCGGCGAATTCCTATTAATTTAATTTCTTACCATTCTTTTTATGTGCTTAATTTTTTTTAGGCACTTTACGAACTTAAAAAGCACTGAAAGTGCGGCATATATCAGCCCGGTGTGAAGCACCGGGTTATATTATGGCTCCTTGGGTTTAGCACTGTAAGTGCGTAATATATTACGACCCTTCAGGCCTAAATTCATTACCAACTTTAATACCCTGCCCTAACAGGCTGGGCTAGTATATATAGCCCATTCAGGGCTATGATACTTAAAATCAGTCGTAAATAATTTCGTAAAGTAGAATTAACATCAATTTCAACATTTTAAGATCGTACCATTTTTTTGCAACCCTTACTCAATTATTAGTTGTCCAATAATGAGTCTACTGCGAAAAGTATAAGAACCATTAAATTTTTTAAAAAGTAATTATATATTCTACTGTATTTAAATGTTTTATTTTTAGTGGTCAGAGGTAAAAAAACGTTGAATGATAGTAGTAAAGACTTTTCGGAAAGGTCTCAATGAAAAGGAAAATAAAAGTTTCACCATACGGTTCTAATCCTAAAAATAGTATACGATTTTGATATTAAGCATAAGATTATAAAATATTTACACAAATCATCCTGACAAGAAAATTCCCTATCAGGATGATTGGCATTTTATGTGTTACTATTTGGAAAGATAACCGAAAAGTCCGTGGCCTTCCTCAAAAGGACCGGCTGTAAAATACAGCTTATTTGGGTTATCACCCGGGATATTGCCATCTGGGAAGGTGATTGCCCACAAGCCATCGATCCAAACTGGTCCTCCTGTTTTTGATTTCAATTGACCTTGAAACTCTCCTTCAAATTCTTCAAATACATTGATGTAGCCATCCCCAAAGTTTCCAATAAGAATTGCATGTTTTCCTACTCCAAAACTTTCTGGAGCTTTTTCAATACCCCATGGAGAATTAAGTTTGCCAGTACTCACAAAACGCTTAACCAATGAGCCATCCGTTGTAAAAATATTCACATATCCGTTGCCAGGACCATTCATATCATCGTGTTTTGCAGGAGTTTTCTGTTTTGCGTAGGTCACATATAACATACCGTCGATTAGTCGAATATTGAATGGAGCAAAACCCATTGGAATGCTTGCATCCATGAATGGTTTAGTATTCACATAAGTGAAGTTCTTGTCGAATACATCAATGGTTCCGTCATGAAAATTTGTGGCGAACAAATAATTTGAAGTTCCATCATTTGCCAGTTCTACGCCCTTATATACCGCACCCCAGGCTGACCGGTCGGCAACAGTTCTGGTTGAATCTCCGGAACTCCAGGCATATATTTTACCGTCTTCCCCAACAAAAATGAATTTACTTTTCTCCATGGTCACTGGAATAATGAAATCGGATGTACTGTTAAATACTACACCAGTTGGGGCTCCTCCGTTCGGCATACCTTGTGATGAAATTGCAACTGGCGGACGTTTTTGCATTCCATTTTTATCATAAACTACACTGAGTCCTTTTCCATTGGAACAAATCCACGGGATACCTGCTGGATTAATCGCTATGCCCCATGCATTGGCTAAATTATTATCAATTCTTGCCCCACTAAAAAACGACGTATCCGAAACAAGATTAACTTGTTTATACTTTGTTTCGGATAAATGGGATGGTTCAGGCAATTGATTAAAGAATTCATCACATCCTGAAATCATCACTAGCAAAGTTAGATATACTAAAGTTGTGCTTCTCACAACCAAGTTAGGTAGGTCAAAAATATTTTTTTTTGACACTCGGTTACCTTCATTCTGAGGTAACTGTTCAGTTTTTTGAAAATCTGTTTTCATACAATTAAAATTAAATGGTTAATAATAAATTGTTGTTTATAAAAGTATTGATATAGATTTTGACAAATTTTTTAAAATGTATGAATTAGACCAGGAATTCATACTTCCCTTTTTCTTAGAAATAGCAATCTAAGTAAAAAGCTGCTTTAATGACTTGCTTATCAAGCCAAATCAAAACAATACCGATATGGATGTGTGGGTTAGAAAAGGGTACGACACTATGAATAGGTGGATTAACTTAGTTTTAGAATAATTAACTATTTTCTTAATTAATCTAAAAATGTCGTCAGAATAGCAGTTGATGGAATAAACTTTCCTTTGCTTTTAAATCGAAATACAAACAAAACTAAAAGAATTAAGTTCATTTTTAGTCTTAAAAAAAATATATCTGTTTAGCTAATTTTAAATATACTTGTTAATAAATGACTTATACTGTTAATAAGTTTCAATAGTTTGACATTTAATGTATTAATATTGGTTTTATTTTTACTGTATTAATTGTTAATATGTTGTCGATAACAAAAGACATATTAGAACTCAAAAATATTGTCAGGATTTTGTTTGACAAAATTCAGTTGCTGGAAGCTAAAAATGCTGCACTAAAAGCTGAGAACAATGAGTTGAAAGCTGAGAACAGCGAGTTAAAAGCCCGTTTACATTTAGACAGCCACAATAGTAGCAAGCCACTATCAAGCGATGGATTGCTTAAGAAACCAGCCTTCCCCAGAGGAAAAAACAGCAAACAAGGAGGGACAGGAAAATCACATCGGCAGGACTTTAGAAATGGTGAAAACCCCAGACCAGGTATCCGGTTGCTTTCGAACCTTTCATGGTGCTGAACATTATGCCCGTATTGCTGGCTTTACTTCAACAACCAGTAAACATAACCTCAATGTTTTCAAAGAACTTTGCAATTCTTTCCGTGGTCATTCATTTTTGACCACCTCTTAAGCTAACCTGTTACAGTAATTGTATATTTGCAAATCAATTAGGTAATGAACTTTTAATTTTAGCAACAATAGAATCAATATGGGATGAGGTAGAAACATTAACAGAAAAATATAAGCAATTAAATTTTAAGGATATAATTGACTTTGAAAAATTTCATTATTATTCTTGGGTTTAAAATTCAATTGCATTGGAAGGTTCTACCCTAACAGAATTGGATACGCAGCTCTTACTTTATGATAACCTTACTGCCAAGGGTAAACCTTTAGAGCATCACCTTATGTGAGGGACAATTATGAGGCTCTTAAATATGCCATTGAAAAAGGGGAATCAAAAGAACTTCTATCGCCTGAATTGTTAAAGGAGTTTAATGCTTATAAAATTGAAAAATACCGGTCAGTTGATTAATTCCGTGATGGAAACAAGCGATGGGACAAATGGTGAATTTAGACTAGTTCAAGCTTTTTCAGAAGCACTTGGTTATTATCTCGACCCAAAAAAATTCCAATAGCAGTAGAACAACTTTGTAAGGCAATACAACATAAAATGGCAGTTTATTTATCTGTTAAAGAGGCATATAAACTAAGTTTTTCGTCACATTTATTCATCCGTGGAACGATGGGAATAAAAGGACCTCCAGGTTGTTTATGAACTATATTCAATGTTTTTATGATTTGCCCCTTTCAAAAATTTATGTTGAAGATTCACACGAATATCTGGAAGCCTTGAAAAACTCAAAAAATAGTGATAATATTGATTTGTTCTGCAATTTTATGGCTGGCCAGGATACCCGATTTTTGAAAGAGAAAATATTAGAATATGAAAATAGTCAAAAAAAAAGCCCGGGAATGACCTTTCTTTTTTAAGATACTATATGGTGTGATATATTGATGAAATAAATTATTATTTTTAATCCAAACAATCGCAATGAATATGCGTTTTAAGTATCTTTAAACTAATGATTTAACTTTGTAAGAAGTGAATAATCTTATAAAAAAAATATTTTATCTATACTACGATGGATTCAGAAACATGACCTTAGGCAAAAAGCTTTGGACCATTATCCTGATAAAGTTGTTTGTGATGTTTGTAATATTAAAACTGTTCTTCTTTCACGATTTTCTGAAAGAAAAATTCAATACCGAGAATGAACGTTCAAATTACGTAATAGAAAGACTAACCCGATAAACTTAAACGCATGATCGATAATGTTGATCTCTCATTGGTGGACTGGTCAAGGGCGCAATTTGCCCTCACAGCCATGTACCATTGGCTATTTGTGCCACTAACTCTAGGATTGTCATTTATTGTGGCTTTTATGGAGACACTCTATGTAAAAACAGGCAATCCGGAGTGGAAAAGAATAACCAAATTTTGGATGACCCTTTTCGGGATCAATTTTGCCATTGGTGTGGCTACCGGGATTATTCTTGAATTTGAATTCGGAACAAACTGGTCCAACTATTCGTGGTTTGTGGGCGATATATTTGGCGCTCCTTTGGCTATTGAGGGGATAATGGCCTTTTTTCTGGAATCTACTTTTATAGCAGTCATGTTTTTTGGGTGGAACAAGGTAAGTCCTAAATTCCACTTAACATCCACATGGCTTGTAGCAATTGGGGCAAACCTTTCGGCCTTATGGATTCTGGTGGCAAATGCCTGGATGCAATATCCCGTTGGCATGCATTTTAATCCCGATTCTGCAAGAAATGAAATGATTAATTTTTGGGATGTGCTGTTTTCACCCATGGCAGTTTTTAAATTTTTGCATACCATTTCGTCGGGTTTCACCATGGCTTCAATATTTGTGGTTGGTATAAGTGCCTGGTTTTTATTAAAAAAGCGAGACATTCTTTTTGCCAAACGGAGCATCATTGTTGCAGCAGTTTTTGGCTTGATATCAGCTTTGTTTACAGCAACGACGGGAGACAGCTCTGCTCGTTTTGTGGCTCAGAAACAACCTATGAAATTTGCGGCTTTCGAAGGGTTATACGATGGCTCTCACGGGGCATCACTTTTGGCGTTTGGGGTTATTTCAAACCAACCCAAATCCTCAGGGAATTACCTTCCTGATATCAAAATAAGGGTGGAAATCCCAAACTTACTCTCGTATCTTGCATATCTCGACCCCAATGCGTACGTTCCGGGAATTAACAATCTGATTAATGGAAATCCAAAAGCAGGATTGATTTCTGCTCAGGAAAAAATAAATCGGGGAAAAGTGGCCAGAAATGTATTGAAAGCTTACAAAGAAGCCAAAGGACAGAAAGATTTAGCTGTAGCAGATGTTTTGCGCACCCAATTTGACGATCCTAAATTTCAGGAAGATTATTTCAAATATTTTGGTTATGGGTTTTTAAATGACGTAAATAGCTTAGTTCCAAATGTGCCGCTTACATTTTATAGCTTTCATATAATGGTGATTCTGGGTTTCTATTTTATTATTTTCTTTGTTTACATGCTTATTTTTGCATTTAAAGATAACCTTGAGAATAGACGGAAATTTCTTAAGTTGGCCTTATGGACATTACCCTTACCTTACATTGCCGGGCAGGCGGGCTGGGTTTTAGCTGAAGTGGGACGTCAACCCTGGGTAATTCAGGATTATCTGCCATCGGTTGCAGCGGTTTCTCAAATTGAAGCCAGTGCGGTACAGATAACTTTCTGGTTGTTTGCAATTGTATTTACCGCGCTTGCAATTGCAGAGGTTTCGATTATGACTAAACAAATTAAACTAGGACCAAAAGAGGGAGTAGAATAAGTATGTTTGAAACAATGACACAATTGGCACTTCAACAATATTGGTGGGTAATTATCTCACTTCTTGGAGGTATTTTGGTTTTCTTAATGTTTGTGCAAGGTGGGGAAACACTAATTTATACGCTTGGCAAAACCGAAACTGAAAGAACAATTTTGGTTAATTCTCTTGGGCGTAAATGGGAGTTTACTTTTACGACTCTTGTAACTTTTGGAGGAGCTTTTTTTGCTTCCTTTCCCTTATTTTATTCAACTAGTTTTGGCGGAGCATACTGGGTTTGGATGCTTATCCTTTTTAGTTTTGTTATTCAGGCGATATCCTTCGAATTTCGGTCGAAGCCTAACAACGTTTTCGGTCGCAAAACTTTTGAAGTTTTCTTATTTATTAATGGACTATTAGGAACAATTTTAATTGGAACTGCAGTAGCTACTTTTTTTACAGGTTCTCAGTTTTCGGTAAGCAACATGAATTTATCGCGATGGGAAAACCATTTTCATGGATTAGAAGCTGCATTTAATTTTCACAATCTGGCCTTGGGGTTGGCTGTCTTTTTTCTTTCCCGTGTTTTAGCTATCTTATATTTTATCAATAACGTTAATGACGAACCAATCCTTGAAAGAGCGCGAAAACAACTGTTAATAAATGTGATACCATTTTTGTTTTTCTTTTTGTCTTTTGTAATTGTTCTATTGTTTAGAGATGGCTTTGCTTACGACGAAATAACCAAGAACGTTTTTATGAAAGAGCATAAATATTTTCATAACTTTCTTGATCAACCCATTACTACGGCTATGTTTTTGGCCGGTGTTTTACTTGTGCTTTTTGGAATTTATAAAACTCTTTTCAAGAAATCAATCAAAGGAATTTGGTGGTCAGGCACGGGTACCGTCCTTACAGTGATGGCGTTATTTTTTTTGGCAGGGTTCACTAATACTTCTTTTTATCCTTCCACATTTAATTTGCAGAGTTCATTAACAATTGAGAATAGTTCGTCAAGTCATTATACTTTAACTGCCATGTGTTATGTGTCTCTTTTTGTACCGGTTGTTTTAGCATACGTATTCTATGCATGGCGTGCAATTAACAACAAACAAATATCAGCCGTTGAACTTAAGGAAGAAACTCATACTTATTAATCATCAGATAAATTGTAACTTTATGTATCTTACGTCAATACTTTGGTATTTGAGTTGGCCTGTATTAATTGTTGTTTCGTATTATTTGGTGCGGTTTGCCATAAAAAAATTTGAAAGTCAGATAAAACAATAATTTGTTACTTTAAAATTACATTAGTCATCAATTTGGTTTGATTAGTCAAATACAATATGACGTAAGACTATTTTGAGTAACAGATTTCTTTAATTTACGTAGACAAGTTAAATAAAATCATCTACTAAATATAAGGATGTTATGAACCAAGCAAATTTTTTTCAAGAAAAAAAAACACATGATCTAAATCAACATGTGTGCTATATCCGACCTGTAAAAAATAATTCTATGCGGATTAAAATAATACTGAAACTTTTTGGTATAGTACTTTCAATTGCCATAGTAGGTTGTCAGAAAGAAATATCCAATTCACACCCTGCAAATTTGCAGAAAGGTAATATAATTATTAGCTATGATCAGCAATCACGAATAAGAACAACCGATCAGATACTGCAGGTTTACAATATAGAACAGGGTAATTTGAAAAGTGCAAGCGCCGCGCCCAAAGTTGATCTAAGCAAGAATTATGTATTTAAGTTAAGAGCCGAAGTTGACGCTCCAGTTTTTGAGGGAAACACACTTCAGGCTACGCATGTTAAAATTGTTGATAACATGGCTTTTGTCACATATAATACCAAAGGCGACAAGTATTTAGGTGGCTTGGATGTTTTCGATGTGAAAGATATTAAAAACCCAAAAATTGTTTGGCATGCCATATTTAAGACCACTGATATGAGCTCTGTCGATTATTTCAACAACAAAATATATCTTGCCGGAGCAGTTAATTTGGACGTAGATTCCGCGGCAAATAAAAATCTTACAAGACCAGCAATTCTTGAAGTTCTGTCGTTAAATGCCGCTCATGAAATCATAAAAGTAGATACCATTATTGGATTGGATTCATATGCCGGATCGGATGTTCGTGCTACAGCATCGGGTATTTATACTACCAGTGGAACAGATGGTTATCTGAAAGTTTTTGATTCAAATTTAAAGATAATTTTATCCAAACCTCTCACCGACGCTCGTTCAATTGATGTAAATAGCAACAAGGTATACGTTCTTCAAGGAGGCGGTACTCAGAAATCAGGCGGAATTGTGAATGTTTTTAACAAGGCCGATGCTTCCTTTGTAACCTCTTATAATGTAGGAGGAGCCAATCAAAATGAGGCAAAATCCAAATTGTCGGTATCAGATAAATACATTTTTGCCGCACTTAATGAAGGTGGAGTTCAAATGCTCAATTTAGATGGCTCTTTGAAACAAGCAATCGCAAAACCTATAACTCCCCAAGGTGCTGATGATTATAACTTTGTGTCAAATGCAGTTTCTCTGAATGGTGATCTCGTTTTAATTGCCAATGGTGAAGCTGGCCTGTATGTTGGCGGCCTCATCGCTAGTCGAAACGATAGTCTGGCGATTCTGGGTAAGATCAAATTTAGCGATTCTGCCTCATCAAATTTCGTAGAATCGAAAGATAGTGTGATATTTGTTGCTACCGGCCTTGGAGGTTTAAAAATCCTATCACTGAGCATTGATGAAGGGTTACCTCCGGTGATAATTACCACAAAACCTTGTGCTACACTGTATAAAAGTATAATGGATTTATTTCCTGAGAGAAAAGACAATCGGTTGGCTCATCCTGAACTTTTTGCCACAACAGCTAGTAATAGAATATTGTTAAAGAGTGAGTCTGAAGTTTACATCACTTTTGTTGGAGAAGGGGCAGGTTGGAAAAATACACTTGGCTATTATACTTATAATGAGAATAGTCCTCCAGCAAGTGTTGCTGATTTGAATAAAGTAATTCTTTATCCCAATGTATCACAGGTAGGTGATGGTGGTGCTTTGCAAACAGGAGACATGGTTCAGATAGGTAAAGGAAAGTTCCCTGCGGGGACCGTTGTAGGTTTTTATTTGGTTTCTCAAGGTTGGAAAAATGGGATAACTGTAGACGGACTTTATACTAATTATACTGATTTTAATTTCAATCTCGGAAAATATAAACAACACACTATTTTCAAAGAAAAAACATGTGATGATTTAGTATTGACATTTGAAGATATAGCTTATGGAGATACAGTAAACACAGGTGATTTCGACTATAATGATGTAATTTTTAGTATTTCCGATTCAAAAGACGTAAGCAAAGCGAACACTTCCTTTGATATGACGGGTATACCTGAACTGTAGCAATATAATACCGCAAATTTACAAAGAGGTTATCTTATTCAGGTAGCCTCTTTTTGTTGTTAATTATTGTAAATTCGGTTTTTGGTACTTGATAATATTAATAATCAATTTGAACACGAATGCAAGAAATAAATACCTTATTATTAACAGTTTGTGTATTCGAGCCTTTGTGTTTCATTAAATTTTTAGTCCGGCTTGCGTGACTGTCAGACTTACGACTATTATGATATGATGAATTGGCACACACTTCTTTCGGCTGAGCGACTTGGCAAAGAAAACAATGAAAAACTTTTGAATTACGACTATGCCAGATCTCAATTTCAAAGGGATTACGACCGCATAATTTTTTCATCTCCCTTTCGGCGGTTGCAGAATAAAACACAAGTATTTCCGCTTCCCGGAAGTGTATTCGTCCATAACAGATTAACTCATAGCCTAGAAGTAGCCAGTGTGGGGCGTTCGCTTGGTACAATACTGGCAAATCATCTGAAAAAAGAGAATGACACCAAATCCTGCCTTTTTCTTGACGAAATTGGCAATATTGTATCGGCGGCTAGTCTTGCGCACGATCTAGGAAATCCGTCATTTGGCCATTCCGGTGAAAAAGCCATTTCGAGGTATTTTACCGATGGAGATGGAAGACAATACAAAGATTTGATGTCGCCATTACAATGGTGTGATCTTATTAATTTTGAAGGAAATGCCAATGCATTCCGTATTCTTACTAATATATTTCACGGCAAGCAGGAGAGTCAATTTGCACTCACTTATTCAACGCTTGCCACATTGGTAAAATACCCATGCGAATCAGTTGCCGGTCACCGAAAAGACAAGGTCTATACCAAAAAATATGGCTTTTTTGCTTCTGAAACTGAAACCTTCAGTAAAATAGCTGATAAATTGGGCATTATTCGGTTTCAGAATTCCCCTCTGGTTTGCTATCGTCATCCGTTGACCTTTTTGGTGGAAGCGGCCGATGATATTTGCTATTATATCATCGATCTGGAAGATTCACACCGATTGGGAATTTTCTCTGATGATGAAGTTTCTAATTTGATGGTTGGACTTCTTGGAATTGATGCTCAGGAAACCTTACGTAGGGCAAATAACATCTTCGATTCGAATGACAAAGTTTCATTTTTGCGGGCAAAGTGCATTAATAGTCTTATCAACGAATGTTCGTCAACCTTTATCAAACACTTGCCCGATGTGATGGAAGGGAATTTCAACAACAGTCTCACTCAATGTTTGGACGAACCTTTTCATAGTGCATTAAAGAAAATTGATGCTATTTCAATAGATAAAATATACAATTACCGTTCGGTGATTGAAAAGGAGATAGCCGGGTACAAAGTGATGAGCGGTTTGCTTGAAGAATTTATTCCTGCGGTGATGGATGGTTCAAACCATTATTATAGCAAATTGCAAAAGCTTATCCCATTGCAATTTACCCCAATAAATGAAACACCTTATACTCGAATCCAATCGGTATTGGATTTTGTTTCCGGAATGACTGATTTATATGCCGTAGAGCTGTTCCGAAAAATTAAAGGTATTTCATTTCCTGGTGTATAATAAAAAACTTCTGAAATATTGGCCGATTCAATGCTTTTTTACATGCAACCCACCAAAAACTGTGTTAGTTTCAATAATCAGCTTTGGCTTAAGGTAGGCTGAAGAATCGGTACTATAATGGATTGTTCCAAACGCTGAACTGTTCCCATCTGGCATTTTTGTGCCGGCAAAAGCAGTATTTGCTTTTATCTGTACTGAACTTTCACGGTCTAATATGATTTCAGTTCCTCCAAAAATGGTGTTGATCTTGCAATGAACAATCTGGCTATCTGGCAGTTTGATGTTACGCAGATCAAGTTTTCCGCCACCAAAAATGACGCTATACTCTTTTCCATCTTCCAAAGTGGTAAATGTTTTTTCACTAAACAGAATCGTTTGACCGTTTTCATCTTTGTGGAAAATGCTGAAATCGCGTCCGATTAAGATTTTTATACCAATGTAGATAAACAGAAAAGCAAAGAGAATTTTTAAAATAGGGAAATCAATATTGAAAACTATTTTTATGATCAGGCTTAATCCTATCAGGATTAATAATAACCCCCAAAACAAACTTACACTCATTTTCATATTTTTTTAAGTAATTAATTTTGATACAAAAGTACATCCTGAAACAATTAGTTGAGAGGAGTTTTCGGCGAAACAGGTTTATCTTTCGGTAAATGGCTCGTGAAGGTCGGTTTGGCAATGGACTCATTTTTCAAAATCGATGATTTATCTCATGCAATCAAAACATTTAGTGTATGGAGTTGTTATGATTGTTTACCTGAAAAGGATATTTAACATTGATAAAAAAGAAATTCCCAAAATAATAATGCAAGTAAATCATTTAAAATCTCCCGTCATTTCAGCTTTTCAAAGCGGTCTGGGTATACAAACAAAATCATTCGATGTGTTTCTCAATGATTTCAAAACTACACTAAAATCGTTATTTCATGAAGAAGATGATATCAATCGGTTGAGTATTCAGCGGGGATTGCCGGCCGGAGTTTTACAGGAAATAATGTCTTGCAACCCATTGTCGGTAAGTATTCCGGTTAAATATGGTGGTCGTGGCGGAAAAGTACACGAAAATTTGGCGCTTTTGTCAGCAGCATCTTACGAATCGTTGGCATTATCGTTAACTCTGGGAATTAATTACGCACTTTTTCTGCAACCAGTAGCCAAATATGGTCAGGAAAGTATCAAATCCGGTGTATTCCATCGTTTCCTGAATTTTAAAAATATGGGTGGGCTTATGATCACAGAGCCTGGTTTTGGTAGTGATGCTTTAAACATGCAAACTTCTTTCATCGAACACCCGGACCATTACCATATTCAAGGTACAAAACATTGGGCAGGACTCACTGGTCAGGCCGATTTCTGGCTCCTCACGGCACGTAAACAAGCTGTGCATGCAGGCCTTCAACGCGATATTGAATTTTTTATCTGTGATACCAGCGCTCCCAACCAGAATATTGTGGTGGAAGAGTATTTTGAAAATCTTGGCCTTTATCAGATTCCATATGGCCGAAACATCCTTGATGTAAAAATACCAAAAATGCAACGTCTAGAGCCTCAAACTACTGGTATCCAAATGATGCTTGATCTTTTGCATCGAAGCAGAATGCAATTTCCAGGCATGGGATTAGGATTTATTAAACGACTTCTTGATGAGGCAATTGCTCATTGCCAAAATCGTTTTGTGGGAGGTAAAATATTGTTTGCTTATGATCAGGTTCAGCAACATCTTGCGCGTCTTCAGGCTAGTTTTACAATCTGCTCTGCTCTCGCCACCAAGAGTAGTGAGCTGGCTGATATTCGCAATGATTTGACCCCTCTGGGGCTTGAAGCCAATATTATTAAAAGCGTTACATCTGACCTGATGCAGGATTCGGCACAATCGTTAATGCAATTGGTAGGTGCTAAAGGATATAAACTCAATCACATTGCAGGGCGTGCCATTGTTGATAGCCGTCCTTTCCAGATTTTCGAGGGTTCCAACGACATTCTTTACGCTCAAATATCCGAATCATTAATTAAATTGATGAAGACATCTAAAGAAAAAAGCCTGGCACTCTTTTTAAAGGGACACAACCTCAGTGATCGTGCAGCCGATTATTTAAAAGAATTGCTGAGTTTTGAAATTGACATGCAAATGCCACAGCGAAAGCTGGTTGAATTGGGCCGTCTGATGAGTCGGGTCGTTTCGATGGATTTAGTCATTAAAATGGGGGACACCGGGTTCAGAAGCGATTTAATAGATGGTGCAATTTCTATGCTTTTGCAGGAAATTACAAACCTTATAAGCAATTATTCCTTCCCACAAAACACGCGTATTGTAGAAGATTATGATGAAGGCAGCTCTTGGCTTAATTTTGCAAGGATATAATCAATTATTCTTAATCGTGTATTTTATAAGGGAAAACTCAAGGATTTGGATGGT
The DNA here is from genome assembly GCA_038213375.1 of Bacteroidales bacterium. Classification (GTDB taxonomy): domain Bacteria; phylum Bacteroidota; class Bacteroidia; order Bacteroidales; family JAAUTT01; genus JAAUTT01. The sequence continues at coordinate 17,355 of JBBQTB010000060.1, forward strand.
TGGATTCGTATTAAGTTCCCCCCTTTCTTAGGACAGTTAAAAAACAGAATTAATATATGATGATGTATGTATTGTTAATAGTGAGAATAACCTTAAACAAGGTTATTCTCACTATTAACAATTTTCTTTTTTGGCTACTTTTTTCTTTTGTTAGCATCGATCAGTTTTGTTAATAACTTTTTTAGGCTGCCTCATATAATTGCGATGGTACCCTATCTTTGATTCGACTATGTCTCCGC
>JBBQTB010000061.1:0-16083 GCA_038213375.1 Bacteroidales bacterium
AGCTTCAAGGCTGACCTTGGATTTGAATTCCGGGGTGAACTTTCTTTTCGATTTCATTTGACAACAATATTAGTTAATATTTAAAACCCTAAAATTTATTTTATTAACACTGTTGTCCTAAATTTGGGGGTAACTATACTTCCTTTGTCTGAACGTAAAGATTTCCCAAATCAATCATGGTGAATCCCTGTAAAAAGAGTGAATTTAAAAACAACTACCTTGGCCTTTAGTGGAATACGAATTAATTTTTTGTTTTGTCCTCAACTCCAAAATATACAATTTTATCACTTGGTGTTTTAAACTCCATGGTTATCAAAGCTCGCCCTTTGCTGTCAAAAGTCACGGTAACATCTTCGTTTGCCCATGATTTCTGATCCACTTTGTTATGGGTGATGTACGTGTAGTTTCCCCTTTCGCTGGAAAAAATAACTACTGCCCCGCGGCCGTTCTCTGGATTGATTTTCTCGTACACCTCAGGACTACCGCCAACTGCTCCGTCACGTATCATGGCTGTTTCGGTCATGTCGTCGCGAACTTGTTTGTACATTCCGAGCATTTTGGCAAAAAAAGCAACTCCTTCAGGAGAAATTTTTGGTAGGTCACCCCAAATACCGTTTTGCCCTAAAATAAGCGAACCAACAGTAATAGACTGATTTCCATATGGATCATCGGGCAAATAATGGGTCAGGAAAAGCGAAGTTGGAATCCACTTGTCGAATGTGAGCGGAGTGCGGCAAATCCATCCACGTGCAGGTCCGGGAAAAAAGAAGATGTTCCATTGGCCATTTTCCCGATCGAATGGAATGTCGTAATTAAAAAAATACGGTCCGTTATTGATTAGAAAATATTTTCCGGAGCTAAGAAAACCAAGGCCAACTGCTCTTCCGCCTTCTGTAATGTCGAAATCGACAATGGCATCAGGACATTCTTTTACCAGTTTATCGACTACATAAGACATAGATTTGCTGATTTCGAAAGCATACGATTCCAAACGCTCCTGAGGCGTATTGGTAGCATTTCCATGAAAATGTCGTGAATCATCACATTCATACTGGCCAATGGCATCCCATTTAAAATAAGTGACGCCCAATTCCTTGTTCAACCGGATTAGTTGGTCAGCAAATGCATCGCGGTATGAACTCACGAGACACATGCCGTAACTTTCTTCGGTTTCCCAAATCTTAAAAGGTTGACCCTCGTTGCCATTTCGGGTGCGTACACAGTCGCGGTGGCTTTTCAGCATGTTGCTCGAAACGGCAGCAACCGTCGGATTGAACCACAAGCCGAGTTTCATACCATTTTCTTTTAGTTTTTTAGTGATAGATTTTAATCCGTCGGGAAAGCGCTTCAAACTTGGTTCCCAATCGCCAGTTTTCTCGAACCAGCCGGCATCAATCACGAAAACTTCAATTCCCATTTGATGAGCCACTTTAATTTCCTTCATCATACGGTCAAGAGTCATATCCGCCAGATAAGGTTTTTTGTACCAGTTCCGGTTTCGTTCCTGAAAATTCCAGGTGTTGTAAAAAATATAGGGTTTGCGGCTTTCACTGTTTTGGCTCATGTGGTGCAGCACAAAACTACGGAAACTGTCGGCCAGCAGGTTTTCGTCCCCGGCAACAGCGCCCGCTTCGAACCAGATGGTTTGGAAGAAATGGTCTTTATTAATCTTGTATTCGTTGTAATAGTTACCTTTTACAGCTTGAAGTGAAATAGAATGATCAGGTTTCAGGTTAAATTCCAGAAACTTATCGGGAGCCTGAGAGCCATGTTCGTAACCAACAACGAAGGAATTTGAACTGCCTGAAGCAACCACCAGTGGGCCCATCAGGCGAATGCTGTCAGCAAAGTGTTTTTCCTCAATATTTCGTTCCGAAAGGCAAAAGCTGTGTACCATTTCGTTGAATTCCGATAGTTTAATTTCTTTTACTTCGGAAAGTCCTTTGAGCGAAACTTTCAGGTAATTGATTTGATCGTGGCCTTTAGTTTTTGTCAGTTTATGATTGCCCTGGCTGGTTAAATTGTACCTGAATTTTATGATTGGATTGTTGTCGGACACCTGAAAACTAGCGTGAAGCATCATGTCCGGTATATCGGTCAGATTGCCTTCGAAAGAATATTCCGTAACACCATTTTTTAGTTTTACAGAAGGTTCCGAAAGTTTAATGTAGTTTAAAGCTGATCGGCAAAGTTTCCCGTCAACCTCAAAATCTGGAGCTTGAAATGAAAAGGTCCTGCCGGTTTTGAGCACAGTGTATTCCCACAATACCTGCCCTGTGTTGATGGCTGAAATTTTCAGCAGTCCGTTTTCTGCAATTACAAGTGACTTTTCTTTTTTGCAGCTTACCAGTAAAAAACCGGATATAAGGAGTGCCAGAAAAAATTTAAGATTTTTGTTCAGTTTTGTTGTCATCGTTTAGTTTTAGATTTTAACTAGTTTCTCACAATTCGTAATGCCATGTAAGTTTTGTTAATTTCAATTTTCATTGATCTAATAAGTTAAATTGATGATAATATATTACATATGTCTGTTTTATCTAATTTCGACAATCGTATAAATGTCAAGACGGGGAACTATAAAATTAAGATTTCCATCTTTGAAAGTAAATTCCAGCCGCTTGTCTCCCGGCTGCAAGGATACTTCTTTAGGAGTTTTCTTCATTTTATACTGAACTGAAATATTGTACAATGTAGGAATTTCGGCCCACTCGTAAACCTTTTCATTATCGTGCTGACCAGCAGTGTTAATGAGGTGTATGAACGTTTGATTCCCTTTGGTAGTAAGGTTGACATGAATATACGATGAACCTTCAACATGAATTGCTGGTTCGGAGAGTTCACGTACTACCCCTGATAAGAAATCCGCTTCCAACTGGGTGCGTTGCCAAATATAAGTTGCTCCCATGGAGGCGAATACCATCCCAATTTTTCCTTTTCCATAATTTACAATGGCTGCGGCAGGAGATGATTTTGACCTGAAATCCTGATTGCGGTAAAATCCACCAATTATTTTACTGTTTTCCGGGAGTTTAACTTCCCCCCATGGAGCTTTTAGCGTGCTCATCCGGTTTTGATAGCCAAGGTTCAGGAAACTTTCCTGATTCTCCTTCAGGTAGGTCAGCCCAGTTTCTTCTTGAAAATATTCGATTGCACCAGGACCTGTCAGTAACAGGTTGCCACCATTTCTTGCATAGTCGAGCAGTTCTTTTTTGAATGAAGCCTCCAATTCGCGCCAACCAGGAATCACGATGACCGGAAATTCGTTGAGATGACCTTGTAAATGATGTTCCTGCAATACCTGAACGCTGTATTGTTTATCGAGCAGACACATGGTCACGCCCTTTACCTCATGGGCAATAACGTCGGGGTTGTAATCGTAAATGATTTTTGCAAATTTGTAAAACGCATATGTTGAATAAAGTACCGCCACCTGCGGAAGTGGTTTGGCCTCCTTGCAATAGGGCTGACGCTCACGGCAGAAGTTGGCAATTTTTGCCATTCCAGAGAATTGCCAGAGCTTTAACGATGCATCACGGTTTTGAGTATAATAAACCTGAAAGCCACCACCCATCGCAATTACTTCAGCGGCTTCCTGCATCAGCGCTTCGGGATTTTTAGGACTCCCAAACGAGTTGGCAAAGTTGTAGCTAAACCCCCACGACATCAAATCCCATGGTTTTCCCTGGGGCGCAATGCAGCGAGATTCGAAAGCTGCACTATATGCACTGCTGTTTGAAGCCACATCACCCGAAATGAAGTCTATGTTAACATCAACCGGTTCTGGCATATAGCCAGTATACGACCAATTACTTGTGATCTGAAAACCGGGTTTGTATTGGTGGACGGCATCGACATATTTGCGCATGTAGCTTTTGAAAGAATTGCGGGTAAATTGGGTAAACTCGGCCCATCCTTGGTCTTCAGGTTTAACCGGGGCAATTACAATTCCTGTTTTATTTTTAAAATCGGCCAATGCTTTTTCAGAATAATCGCGCTTGATGGCCCAGCAATCGCCGTCCACCCAGGCGCCATCGATGCCATAGTCAGCAATCTCTTTCAACTGGGGGATCATCAGGCTATCGACATAGGCGCTATGGCGCGAAGTTTCCTGCTTGTCGGCAACACCATTGGCATCCTTTTTCGCCCAGTTTGGGTGCAGTTCAACTGCCCGACCATCAAGTACGCCAGAGTAATGGACATACAACGCTACACCATGGTTGGCGGTAATTTCACGTAAAAGTTTCAACACGTCTTGCGTATAACCACCCGCCTGATTACCTGCCTTGGTCGGGTAACTGGTGTAACCTGGGTGGCCTTTGCAATCGACTTGGATAAAGTCGGGTTTTACCATGGTGAGTAGCGAATCGATCATACCTCCGGTAAGGGTTTTTCCTATTTCTTTGTCGTGATCAGTGGCGTGAAAGTCGAAATGAAGTCCAAAAAAGCTTTCGGCCCGGGTTTTCCGTTTTGGGTTGTTATTTTGAGCTATCAATGGAAACTGAATAACAATCAAAAATAGGACAAAAGTTATTTTTTTCATGGTTTATTTGTTTATGTTCTGTGGTGTATAGCTTGGCCCATCTGAGCTAATTTTATCTCCTGAAAGAAAAATCCTGTCAATTCGAGGATAGCGTGCAACAAACGCCTTATCCCATCCGTGGTAGACGATCCAGTCTTTTCCGGCTTGGTCGATAAAAAACGAATGGTGGCCAGCCCCTTTAACCTGATTGTTCGACTTCAGGATAATGTTCGGTTGCTCGGTATAGGGACCCATTGGTGATGAAGCAATTGAATAGCAAACCCTGTATGTGCTATCGCGCCAGTTACCGAGGCTATAGGTGAGATAGTATTTATTGTTCCGGTGCATCATAAACGGGCCTTCCTGCCATGGGTGCTGATGGATAATTTGTTTAGGTTTTCCTTCGACTTTCATTGGCGAAATCAATTTATCGCAATAAATCTGACCAGCGACTAAACCGTCTTCATTTCCATGTTCGATGGTGTAAAACAAATACATCGAGTTGTTGGTATCAAAAAACACATGCCCATCAATTGAAGCGTGGGGAATAACTCTGCCCACGTTTTGATAGGGACCTTGTATGCTGTCAGCAATGGCCAGACCCACATGATTTCCGGAGTTTTCGGGAGAGAATTCGGGCGAAGCCGTGTAATACAAATAGAATTTGTTGTTGATTTTATAAACTTCCGGCGCCCAAAAATGCATATAATTCCATTCTGTTTTCGCCCCGTTGGTTACCGCCCCGCTAACAAATTCCCAGTTGGCAAGGTCTTTCGAACGGTGAATTGGGATAAACCGTCCATCTTCAGCGCCGCCAGTGGCAAAAAAATAATAATAGCCATTTTCAAACCTGATGTATGGATCGGCCAGATATTTAGGAATGATCGGGTTGGTATAAGTTGTCGGTTCTGAAACCGTTGAACCTTGTTTCTTTGTTGCTTTATGGCAAGACGTTGTAATTAAAAGAGAAAATAGGAATAAAATTGACAATTGTTTTCTGTTGGTTTTCATTTTAATCAGTGTTTAATGTTGTTTCGTTGAAATTGATTTTACTTCAGGATGGTTTGCACCAGGGTTAAAAATACTCCCGGTGTCCAGGTATATGCACGGTCGTTTTCACTGTTCCCAGTAAGTGCATTGAATTTTTCAGGAAAACCAATTTTGGTAAGATGGATGCAATAGCGACGAGCCACTTCTTTGGCAAAATTATTTTCGCCAGAAGCCATCAGCCCATCAATCAGGATCAGGTTTACCGGCGCCCACACCGATCCCCTGGTGTATGATTCAGTATTGAAATCGGGGCTGGTTCTATCCTCATTGGTAAATCCGAAAGGCGTTAACAAATGGCCTTCCAGTTTGATTCCGTCAATAAGCTTTTGTCGGATTTCTGCAGGAAGTTTTTTGCCAAGCAAAAGTGGCACATAGCCAATAAAACAATTTGAATTCTGATTGGCAATCTCGGTTCCGGAGCGTTTTGAGAGAAATTTCTTCCCGTTCCAAAGCCTTGAAATCATTAATTTCATTGTTTTTTCGGAGCGGGTTTTCCATTCTTCCGCTTCGTCTTTCAGTCCTATTTTTTGTGCTATTTCGGCTAAAACATCCATTTGAATGATCAGAAATGTGGCCAGTTCCGGCCCTTCAATTGGCAAGCCGGCATCAAAAGGTGATGTATCATCGAACGATTCGAAGCTGTGATTGTATTGCGGAAGCCCATTTTTATCGTCGTCGCGGTATTTGAACCAGAAATCAGTCCATCGCTTTAAAGGTTTATAAACAGTATGCAACATCGAATCACTGACCATGGTCGAATTTTTCAGAATATGTTGCAATGCCCAGCCATGAACCGGAGTTTTCACAATTCCCCACAACTCGCGCTGATCGTCATAACTATCGGGGAAAGAACCGATTTCGCTCTGGTGATCGAACATGCATGTATATTGGGTCCATGCTACTTTGGGTTGTGCCAATGCCAAACCCATGGCGTTAAAACAATGATCCCAACTCCAAATTTCGTTCATCCAGTTTTTCGACATCAACATGCCTTCGCTCCTATTTAACCCTTGCGGACTGATCAGTGACATCCATTCGATGTAGGTGGCAAGATCGCGGGCTGGGAGGTATTCTGAAGCAACGACTGGAAATTTAGTCAACCATTGGCTGAATTCATTATTGGTTTGATTTGAACATTGGGCAAAGCTATTCTTGTATTCGCGCGGAACCCACTCGCTTTGAAACTCTTCAATGGCCAGTTCCGCATCTCCATTTTTTTCTGGTACAATACTTATTTTGAGTGACTTATAGTAATTATCCGAAACCTTTCCGAATTTCACATCCTTTTTACCGCTGTAAGAAATACTTCCATTAAGGATGGTAAACATGTATAAAAAATCGTTAGCAATCCCATTGTTTACCCGTAACTGACGATCGTTCCGAACGATAAGGTAGCTGTCGCCCCGTGGTTTGAAATTGAGGGGAAGGTTTTTCGATCTGACCCGTAAAACACTTCTGTTCTCAAAACAAATAGCTGCCGTTCCCTTGTCGGTTGATATTGCTATTTGTTCAGGAGTAGACTTTATTCTCGATAAATCGAATTGCTCGCCGTTTTCGGGTTCAATACGGATAAACTTCTCCCAGTTTCGTTTTGAGATATTCTTGAGGATCAGTCCGTTAGTCTCGTTCGGTGTTTCCCATCGCGTAATATCTGATAACCAACTAATTGCCAGATAGGAACCACGGCAACTGAAAGGCACTTCACTAATGTTGAAGGAAGGGCTTTGAGCATTCGCCTGAATCAAGAAAAAACAAGAAAGCAGGAACGTTAAAATCGGTTTCATAAGTTTAGCTTGGTCGGTATTTTTTATTAAAGATAGATATTCATTGGTTTAGTACCATTTATTTGTATCTCTTTCATCTTTTTGCCAAGTATGATTTTCAGTTTAAATGATTTATCAGATTTAACAAAATTTTCATAAACCTTAAATGCTAAACTTAAATTAAAAATTCTTGAATTTATTTTGTTCTCTTTTTACAAATTCCGCAAGTGATGTGGGCTTTTTTCCTGTCAGTTTTTCGTAAAAATCTGAAATTTCAGGTTCTTTTTGAAACCTTGGCAAAATATGAAGTATAATCATAACGAAAATCATTCCTGTCAACATTCCTTCTTTCTTCTTTATCCTGAAAAATTTAAAAGGGTTAACATTTTCAAACAAAATAGTATTTCCTGACACTTCACTAAGTATCGTTGCTACTTCATAAAAATTTTTGTTTTCATATCCCGTTATTTCATAGGGTTTATTTTTATAGATTTCAAATCTACCCATTATTAAAGCGACTGTTTCAGCAATATTTTTAATGTCTATCCAATTAAATTTGGCTTTTGAAGCAGGTAAAATAATTTTATGTCTTTCTATAATGTCCTTATAAAGAATCGTTGTAAGATTTTGCATAAAATAACTTGGTCGCAAAAAAACATAATCAAGGGAATATTCCGTAATTAATCGTTCAATTTTGTTGTGTGGTATTATTTTACTTTTTTCAGCACTTTGAACTGAAAGAAAAACGATTTGTTCAATTCCTTTTTCTTTAATTTTTTTGATTAATGGTTTGATATACTTGTCTATATCAGAAATATGAGGTGGTCTAAGCAGAAACACCATATTTATATTATCCAATGCGTTCTCAAAGGTTTCGGGATTTTCAAAGTCAAAATGTCGGTATTGAAGCTTGTTGTAATTCTGGAACATTTTTTTTGCATTGCCAATATTTCTCACGCCTGCATAAATTTCATTTTGAGTGTTTAATTCAAAAAGATATCGAATTACTTCCATTCCTATATTTCCGGTTGCTCCTGTTATTAATATATTTTTCAATGTTGTAGTTTTTTTTTATACGCCATAACGTATTATTATTAACTTCTCCCCCTATGTGCAACAGTTTATTTTTTATTTTGACACTAATTTGGGAATCCTGATAAAAATTGGTACACTTTTCAAGCATTATAGCTCAACCCGTCGATTCTTATATCGTCACTTGTGCAAAAACTACGATTTTATCGCCTTAAACTTTTGAAAAATATACTTTTATTGTCAACCCTTTGCTTAAAAATGAACCAAGCCTTATAACTGAAAAGCCTATTTCTTACCTCTACTTTTAGCATTCCCGATCCATAAAACCGTCGATATGTGCATAACCGAACCAGCTTACCTTGGATGTAGTTCAACTGGGGCTTCATGCTGGGTCGTGCCGACCACATGAAGCCCTATTTATTATAGGCCGTTTTTCTTTTATTATTCAAATGTCAAATCAATCTAATCAGTTCATAAACCTTTTTTAAAAATCAGCTAAAGGGTGCGATGCATTGGTTGAATCAATATAAATGATTGAATTGAACCACTTATTAATAAAAATTGGGCTAAACTGTTTATCAACTGCAACGGCTGCCATTCCACCAAGGCTCAATCTATTGTTTAACCACAAACTTTCAGGCTCCTTTTCATTTACCAAACTAAAGTCAAAAAAGAAACAAGGTATCCCTATCTTATGAAATGAATACTCAAATGATCCAACTTGACCTTCAGCCAAATGATTTGTTGAAGAAACATTCCCTGATTTAACTGCAGTATAATTACCACTATTTGAAACAAATCCAATGTTGTAATAATTTTTACCATATTTTTCAGATAAATAATTACCTAACCATCCTGAAACTTTACGAATATGCCCATTATGAGCCCACAAAATAATTTTTGCATTTGGATTGTTATCCAGAATCCAATCAATATTTTTAGCCATGCACTCATCCCTGAAATGAATGTTTTTGTATTGAATTCCAAGTTCTGCGCTTTGCATTGTGATAGTTGCATTTTGAACCAACCATTTATATTCTGTTTCACCCAATACATGATTAATTGAATTTTTATTCATCGTTAAATATGAAGATATGTCTTCACATTTTTGTTTAAGTATTGACATAAAATTTTTATCTTCTAATAGTTGACCTCCTTTGGAAGAAAACTCTTCAAGTAATTTAGATATAGAGTCAATCTTGCATTTTAATATTAGATCATGTTTTTCAGCAAATTTGTTTAAGTTTTCAAGAGCTCCAGCCATAAATTGCATATCAAAACCTGTAAATTGAATCTTACTTTTTCCGCTGATATTGAATTTTCTCATCCATTCAATCATGTCTAATGTCTCCTGGGTATTTATATAAAACCCTTTGCTTTTTAACAATTCCTTGGGATCGCCTTTACCATAAAGAACATAATCATTAAACTTATAGGCATGCGGCATATCTAACTCTATAGAAAAAATGGTAAATCCCATTTCAGTAGCTAAAAATTCTATCAGTCGATGTTTCATTTTAAATACTTCACTTGTACCATGTGTATATTCTCCCAAACCAACAATTCGGGCATCACCAATCATTTTTTTAAGTGGTTGCAAGTCTGCAAACCCATTTTCCGGCATTACTGTTGATATTTTGGTCGCATGGTTTTGTAACCAATTAATTTGTTTCCTATTGGCTACAAAATCTAATGCAGGAATATTAAAAATTTGTTTTCCATCAATAAATAGCTTCAAATCATCCACCCAAATGGTTCCTTTCCCACTTAACTCGGCTCCAATAAGAATCATTTCAGATTCAGTATTAAGTTCTAACTCCACGGAATACTCTTTCCAATCATGTGTTCCCATTAAATCTTTATTTTTGGAATGTTTTATAATACGGTCTCCAAAATTCTCAATTCCAACAACTAATCCTATTGAATCCAATTCTGTATCCCGCGTTTTTATAAATCCTGTCAATTTAATACTTTTGTGCGCTTGAATATTTTCAATTGCGATTGAAACTCCATTATATTGCCCTTTTTGCGAATTATTACCTGCATTTTTAATCTTTAATGAGTAAGTTCCCTGATAAGTCACACTTGAATCAAGATTTATAGTGTAATTTGGATCATTGTCTATAAACCAACCAGATGGTTTATGGATTTTTAGATCAACTTTTTCAAAGCTCAAATTCAGGTCAGTGGATTTGTTTTGGGCACAGGAATTAATTCCAAGAATAGTAGCCACAAAAATTACTAAGGATAATTTAGATTTTCTCATTTGTTAGATTTTAGAATTGCTAATATTTAATTAATTACAATATCTTGCTTAATTTTAAATCTGTATCCTAATATTCTGCATTTACAAATTCATCAAGGCCCTAAATTTTTCTTCACACACCTTAATGCTTAAGTTGGAGAATTTAACTAGGTTTTTTTTCAATTGGCCATAACAGATGGCGTTATGCGACATTGGGGACTGCGTGGCTACGTTCCTATCCCCCGCTACAAAACTTGCCTTCGGGCGCTGCACTTGCCTTACCACTTAAACCTCAATATTTTATACCGCGTGTTGAATTAAATCCCTCCGGGATAGCTCCACTCGTTCATCAAAAATAACCAAAAATTTGATTCTTCGTTAATATGCTTTTATTGTCAACACTTTGCTTAAAAATGAAAAATGAACCAAACTTTATAACTGAAACGCCTATTTCTACCTCTTCTTTTAGCATTCCTGATCCATAAAACCGTCGATAAGTGCATAACCGAACCCGCTTACCTTGGATGTAGTTCAACCGGGGCTTCATGCTGGGTCGTACCGACTACATGAAGCCCTATTTATTGGCGGTTCGTTGTTTTTTCTATCACTATATTTACACGTTTTGTTTTACAAAATCTGTTGTTACTATTGTCGCAAATTCGTTATTTAAACTTGCAAGTGCGGTTTCGTGTATTAGTTCTGCGGAATAATTTTGTCCGTCCAACCCTTTTTTGTTAAAAGTTGCCGTAGCGTCCGAAACAAGAAATGTGTCAAAACCAAAATTGCCTGCCATTCTTGTCGTTGTCGAAACGCATTGGTCTGTTGTCAAACCTACAATAACAAGTTTTGTGATTTTCGAATTGTCGAGTTGCTCTTTTAGGTTTGTCCCAATGAAAGCACTATTTACATTCTTTTTAATTACAATTTCATTTTCGAGTGGTTTTACCAATTCTTTGAACTCATTACCTTCGTTAGTCTCATGCATAGGTGAATTCGGATTTGAAGAGCAATGCTGAATGTGAAAAATTGGAAGATAATTTTCTCTCCATAGTCTCAAAAGTTCACTTGCATTTTCTTCTGCGTTAGGATTATTTCTCTGTCCACCCCAATATTCTAAATTGTCAAATCCTTTTTGAATGTCAATAAGAATTAATGCAGGTCTGTCTGATTTTGTCATATTTATTTTAATTTACTGTCTTTAAAGTGTCGCTTTACAATGAGTGTCAAATGCTAGCGGTATGCGACATTGGGGAATGCGTGCGTACTTCCCTATCAACCAATAAGAACCTTGCCGGCGACAGATGCGCATGGCATACCACTTAACCCCAATATTTTATACCGCGTGTTAGGCACTGGGCGTTTTTTAATGTTTTTTGAGTTCATTAAATTCTACTAAATTTTCAGGATAAGAAATATAATCTTTACCCATATAGTTTTTCATTACAAGTCCTTTTTTTAATCCAATTGCAGATATTTTGTCTCCATTAATTAATCCAGCTTTTTGCATTAAATTAGTTATGTCTAACTGGGAAATATAGAATGTCTTAGAAAACTGAGAAGCTGATAGGGTTTTAGTCGATACACTTGAAATATTTTCAGTTCGTGGTAATTTAATTTCATTTGAACTATTAGTAACTGTTACAATTATTGGCGTTTTAATTTCTTTTGCTGAGATTATTAAATTGTCTACTAAAACATTAAAACCATTTAATTTCTTACCGCCAAGTACACCTATTAAGCCGTCTTTATCTACAATGATTGGTTCAGTTTTATATTTTAAGTCTGAATTTTCAAAAATAAATTGAAATTTTTCAATTGGATCAATTTCTTTCTCCAATCCCAAAACATCATGCTTAACCTTGTCTAATCCTTGCATAACCATTGTGTCGGTGCTATTAATTACTTTGCCAATTAAACCTTTATATGCAAAACTTCCTTTAATTCCAACTTCAATATTTTTTGCTAATGAAAAATCATACAGGTTTAAACTGGTCATAATATACTCAAAATCGTTTTGATAAAACTTGGCATGAAGTCTATCATTATAACGAATTTCAATATTGGGAAACTGTCGTAAAAAGTCAAGGCTATCTTTTTTAATGCTTTTATAATAATTGTCTTCATTTTTCCCAAATAAGACTAATAATTCAAAGTCATGCTTTGATTTGTGTTCCGACAATGCATCCCGAATTCTTTTGTCAAGGTCTATAAATGGAGAAATAAGAAGCAAGCTATGTTAAGCATTTTTAATTAAGTTTTCTAATTCAGCTATTAATTGATTGTCAAAAAGAAATTGAACGTCTTGCATAGTTAAATTTATTTAGTTGTATCGATGTTTTTTTCGCCTTGTGCCCAACATTTGTATAACGACAATATTAACGTTATATCCTTATTAGGCGAAATAAAATTTTCAGGTTCGAATTTTTATTTTTTACTCATAAACTTAAACATTTTTAAATACTTTCCAAACTGTCTCACAAAACCTCTTTCACATAAAAAATCATTGTCTCACCAAACGGTCGTTTTTATAATTCTTTTTTATCACCCCGTGCCGACTGATCAATACCCAATCCTAGATGCTGGAGTCCGCCACAATGATACGCTCAAAAAGGGTTATTCGCAAAAAAGGCAACGGGATAATCACTAGTGTTCGCTAATAATATTTTTTTAACTTGCAGGAAAAAAGAAGAATTATGACATGTTGAGTATTCTCAAAAAAGGTATTAACTGCGAAAAGGAAAGCCCTCGACGAAGTCAACTGAACGAAGGAAGCTCAAAAATACCAAATAAAATAAAAAACCTATTGTTAATTATACGAATTAGATAATAAAGATATACCGACAATATTACCTATATACAAACCTTACCAACAAGTGTGAGAAACCCGCATCAAATATAGGATAAATGCAAATTGATAGATTATGAAGAAACGTACAAAAACATTATTATTATTTGGGCCACTGGGTTCGGCGCTTTTTATTATTATATTTTTAATAGAAGGAGCAACCCGAGAAGGTTATTCGACTTTTCGATTTCCGATAAGTTCCCTTTCAATTGGCGAATTAGGTTGGATTCAAATTACAAATTTCATTATATCTGGTTCATTAATTTTCCTTTTTGCGTTTGGATTACGAAATGGATTACTCCCATCTAAAGATTCAAAATGGATACCTAGATTAATTGGTGCCGCTGGATTAGGGTTAATTGGTGCAGGCATATTTACATCTGACCCTGTATTTGGTTATCCAATGACAGCACCACTTGCAATTGCTCAATTTACAATTCATGGACACCTTCATGATTTCTTTTCAATCTTTGTGTTTGTGTGTTTACCTATTTCATGTTTCAAATACCAAAAAAGATTTACTATATTGAACGAACAACGTTGGTCTTTATATTCATTACTTACAGCTATTACAATGCTGATTACATTTGTTCTTGCAGGTATTGGATTTAAACAAATAATTGGCCTAGTTGAATATGCTGGAGTATTTCAACGATTAACCATTATCATTGGATTTACTTGGATAAGTGCAATAGCAATATATCACCTGAAAAATTACAAAAGAAAACCAATTGAATAATTTTATAAACCCCTAACCGCTAACAAGCTATAGTTAATTGCCGTTGCAGTGCCTGTTTCAAGATTTTTCGCCATTATTAAAGTTTGGCGTATATTGATAGGAAATCGCTTCGAAATTAGCAACTAACCATTGCGCCAACGCTAGCTACCATTAAAAATGTGAGTTTACGTAATTTTGAAAAAGCATGACTTTTATTTGAAGATAAAAGTATAAAAAACATAATTAATGGATAAAGCATTTCTATACATTGATATCCTAGGTTTTGAAAAACTCGTTAGGGACTACTCTGAGAAAATTAATGAAATAATTGAAATAATTGATGGACTTGATGTTCATAGAAACTATGCTCTTCAAACAGTTGTGTGCTTTGCCTGGAAATGGTATCCAAATTGGAAGCATTTACATACAGTGGTGTGAGTAGCTTTCTCTGTCAGTTAACTCTGGCGGGCAGTTGACTTGATTGGTGATTGGTGTTTTATATTTATAATTTATTAATCCTGCTTGTCAAATAAGCTAATAATGAATAGACAGCACCAATAATTATAAGGTTAAATACAAATTTGATAAGAGTATCACTTGCTGAATGAGACCCACTGTCTATGTCAATAAAAATATAAATTGCATAAATAATTCCGCCTATTAGCATTATCCAACCGATTATGGATTTAGGAATAAAAAATATTCCAATTCGTTTGAACCAAGGTAACTTCATTTTGCTATGATTTATAGTGAATAAATTATTAAAACTAGAATTGAAAATATTATTATCAAAACATTAAACCAAATTGCATAAATTAAATTTGTCGCCTTTGGACTACCCGATAATAAATAAATTTTTCTAATACTTATAAAGTTTATTATAATGAAAACAATGGGTAATAGGAGAAAAAATAAAATCGATGAATACTTATCTTTGCCTGTCAATTTGTAAATATTTGAAATAAAAGTTGTACCCGGCATAAAAAAAGTTTTCATCAAAAGTGTTGTAATAATATAAAGTGGAATACATAACCACCACCAACTTACAACAGATTTGTCTTTTGCTTTGGTAATC
The DNA here is from genome assembly GCA_038213375.1 of Bacteroidales bacterium. Taxonomy (GTDB): domain Bacteria; phylum Bacteroidota; class Bacteroidia; order Bacteroidales; family JAAUTT01; genus JAAUTT01. The sequence goes on from JBBQTB010000061.1 coordinate 15,248, forward strand.
GCATTTGCTAACATATCTTGATGTTTTAATTGTGAAACTTCAGGTTTTGTCATTTGAATTAATTTCTCTTCAAAGTTTTTCATTTCCATAATCAATAATGATAAAAGTTAAATTTGGTTGCACTTTTCTCGAAGTTTTTCCAATCCTCTTGATAATTGTGACTTAAGTGTCCCTTCGTTGATATTTAAAATTTCAATAATTTCCTTATTGTCCTTTCCTTCAAAATATTTTAATGAAATTACTTCCTGATATTTGACCGGAAGTGTTTTCAAACTTTCAAGAACAGCTAAGAATTGGTTATGTTTTTGAAGTTCCATTTCTAATTCTTTCTTGTCTTCGTGCAAATACTTGTTGAATATATTTTTATCCATATCTGGTAAGTCAATTCGTTCAAATAATGAATTATATCTTTTTTTATATCTAAAATACAAGTTTACCTCATTTGTCGCAATGCGATAAAGCCACACTTTTACAGAAATTCCTTTGTAAGAAAACCTGCTTAAGTTTATAAATGCTTTGAAAAACATATTTGCGGCAATATCTGCAGTGTCATCAAAATCTCCAATTCTGCGAAGTATATATCCAAAAATTGGTTTGTAGTATATTTTGAATAGTTCTGAAAATTCAGCTGGGTTAATTTTGATTCTATTTAGAAGTTCAATTTCTGTCATTGTATATTGGAATTCGCTATTATCAACTGAAGTTTCGGAGAAGATTTCTCCCTATGTATCAGGGGTAATTCATGTGCTAAACTGAGGTATCGACGGCTCGCTTATGACTTTAAATATCAATTAAACAAACACTTACGGCGATGATTCTTTTTTTCGAGGATTACG
>JBBQTB010000062.1:0-15522 GCA_038213375.1 Bacteroidales bacterium
TGCGAAAAAATATTAAAAACCAGGGGGCATAAAAACTTCAAAAACCTAATGCATTTTTTATATTTTTACACAAATATTGACCACTAGAAAAATGTCCTTTTATTTCCGGAATGACTGTCCTTTTAAAACGGAATACGCAACAATCATACATATTATTGCAAAAGACTTATAACATCATTCTTAACCATTCGAAAGGGTTAAAATAATTTACCTCGTTTCCTGATCGTTAACAATACCGAGCCATTATTGCCATACATACTACCAAAATCAATTGCCGTAGCCACAGATACTTCGAAATGATAAAAACGTTCGAGCTGTTTAGTAAGTTCGAGGTAGGTAGAAACGGATTTTTTGGTATACACGAATGGAACACGGTATGTACCCTCATTCTTTGAATACGTCAAAAATAGTTTATAATTTATGTTTTTAATGAGTCCTTTGAAACCCATGTGATGTGCCGTAAGTTTATCATTACGCAAATAGTCATACTTAATATCGGTATCAATACCAATTTGTTTCAGCAATCCCGGTGATGTTATTAAAGGCGATCCGATGGTATAATCGTTATAAGTCCATCCATTAAAATAAATACCATGATTAAAATAATCATCCGGTTCACCAGCCTCTCTATCCTGTGCCCATGACATCGATTGATCTGTTGTATTCAGATATTCATATACAAACCCTGATATCCATTTCAGTTGGCTGAATTTTATGGAGAGTCCCCATAACCCATCCGGCATATTATGCCAACGATAACCTGAGTTGTCTTCAAATATGGTTTGGTAATATAATGAAAATCTGGCAGGTTTGGTAGCTATGTCCAAACCAATATTTCGTGAGCCGAGATGATTTCCAATTCGGTTACTCAATTCTCCAATTGGTACATTAGGGTTTTCTCTTATAAAGGAAGAGTCTCCATCCACTTGTTTCGCCCGAAACACTACTAAATAATCTTTAAATGAAGATGGCAGTTTCCCGAAATCGGGACTTGTTCCACCCCATTGTGCATAGTGATGAAACCCAAAATGAACGTGCACGGGTAGTTTCCCTCCGGCCTGCAGATATAGGTATTTATGATGCAACCATTCATTTTTTACATAGGTATCTTTTTCAAACCAGCCATGCGAGAGAGCTCCTTTTATTTCAAGGTATCCTTGAGTAAAGGGTACAGGAGTATAATTAAGGATGCCAATAGTTACTTTTGGCATTGGTTGTGCATTGCCGGACCACAGCAAACCCCCACTCGACAGGGTCGAATCCTGATCTCCCAGATATTCTTCTATTCGGCCACCTTGAAGAGTTATAAACCGGTACTTTATTTTCAAAAAATATTGTTGAAAAGTAGACTTGTAATTTCCATCCGCACGGTTTATCAAATCTACCCCAAAGGAATAATCAAATGTGTTTTTTCGAAGTGTATCAAATTCAGTAAAAATGCCTGTCCTAAGCATGGCACTGTTTGGCTTCACTGAGTTAGTGCCATATTTATTTGAAACTCCCCAAAAAGCAGTAGAATTACCAGTGCTTGTAACTAAAGTACTTTGAAGGTTATAATGCAGGCTTTTGATTTGGGCGTAGTTCGCCATCGAATAAAGGATGAAAAAAGCAATAAGTATATTTTTTTTAATCATTATCAACATTATAACTGGGTATTAATCTGTAAATTATTTAAATTTTTCTTTGTTTGGTTTTTCCCTAAACAATCGTTTGAAACCATAAACGGTAAAGAGATAAATGTATTTTTCCTTAAACACTTATTATTATTAAATTCTCAGGCAACATTATCTCTTTATTGAGGACATATAATTGAATTTGATTCTATTAAATGTTTGCAAAGAGGTCTGCAACATTTACAACCAGATCGCCATTAAATATCCTAACCTGAAGTGTATCACCCGGGGTAAACATGCCAATGGATTGATATTTTCCCTCAATACTTAATATAAATACCGACAATACACGTTCGAATGGGAAGACTATCCAATACTCTTTCACACCAGCCTTTTCGTAAATGATGTATTTATCTTTTACATCTGTTTGACTGCTGGAAGGAGAAACGATTTCAACAATAAGATCCGGAGCACCCAAACAGCCTCTATCATCAAGTTTTGCAGGATCACAAACGATGCAAATATCGGGTTGTACTACCGTAAATATTTCATTGTCTCCTTTTTCACCGTTCAATGGCAATCGAACGTCAAAGGGGGCATGATAAACTTTACACACCTTGGCATTCAAAAAACTCCTGAAAATAAACATTAGATCAGTAGAAATTTGTTGATGTATTCTCCCTGGCACCTGACTCATTACCTTAACAATTCCTTCGAAAATCTCACGCCGCATATCATCCAACCAGGTCAGATAATCTGCAAACGAATATCGTTTGTTAGAATCGAGAATGACTTCCATAAGAACTTTTTTGGTAAAATTACTAATCTTTTTTGTTATCCATAAAGGTGAAAGGAGATTCATGCCATTTTAAAACAATACACTCCTTCGATACTATTGGATAATGCTTATGTTGATGCAGACTTGCTACTTTATTATAATGAAGAATGTTGACAGGAGGACGCAGTTTGAATAGTTTGTTTTTGGCTGAATTAAACCAATAACTCGATAAATTTTTCTGTTCAATCCTATAAATCAATATTCAATTAAAAAGGGGGCATGGGCATTATTCCTGAAAGATTTCCTTTAATAAATAGCTTTTTCTTATTAATTTTTAACCAATTGAACAATAATCAATCGACCTCCATCTTCTTTCGAAAGAATTATTTGCTTTGCATCTGTAAGTTCAACGGATTCTTTTATTGGAATTTTTTTTCCCTCGGTTTTGTCTTCTAAATCGTTAAGTCGTTGGTTAATAAGTAGCCATTTACCGTTGTGAAATACAAAATAGCCAACAGGTTTTTTTTGTTCTTCGGTAAGTCTTTCATTGGGAGATATATTGCGGTTTACATGCCATGGATATAAATATTGATTATTGTAAACCATGAGCCTGTAATTGTCTGGGGTAAAGGTACCTGCTTTGCGCGATGAATAAAGATTTAAAACAGGAAGTATTCCTTTGAATTCAGTTTCACAAAAGGGACATCTGGGCTTGGTTGAATTGTCGAAAACAAACCACTTATGCCAACATTTTGGGTTTTGGCATGGCTGCATTAAATCAACTGTTTTTATTAAAGTATCTTCCCATTCGTTTGCGGTTGGACGCAAAGCAGGGTTGTGCAAACCATCAATAAAAGCCCGGTTGAAAAGACCTTTTAAGTAGGGTCCGCAAACATTGTAAGGTGTTTTATCGGTATCGCCCTGTGGAAGTTGACTTGGATGCAATTGGTTTATCTTTACCTTATTGGCTTTATCAGTGGGATGCTCTACAAATAATGCTTTTAAACCCATTGATAACTCCTCGTCTTTGGCCGAATCTAAATCATTTACTTTACCTCCTCTAAGCGGATGGCGGTAAAGCAAATACATATAAATCATTACAGCCAGAGCATGACGGTCGGTGGCTATGTTGGGCAGTTTCCGATCAGGGTCGGTAATTTTTAAATACTTGGTCGAAATTACTTCCGGTGCAATAAAATCCGGTGTTCCTAATACATCGGGAGGAAATTTTCCGGGCACCACTAATCCATCAATATCAATTATTGCAGCATTACCTGTTGTAGGATCAATTAATACATTTTTGTAAGATAAGTCGGAATGAGCAAGACCGGCGGCATGCAACCGTTTCACTGCCCTGCTGATACGGATGCATATTTGAAAATATTTGAACCAATCGCCTTTTTCTTCAGGCGCCAGGTATTTGTTTTGGTTTTTTGCCGAAGCGAACCATTTTCCTTCTTTTTCTTTTCCTTTAATACCAAGAAAATCGTTGTTAGTTGAGCCTTTTGAGAAAAAAAAATGTTTTTGATAGGTTGGGCAAACAATACCAATTTTACCGTTATACTCAACTATTTTTGTTGGCCAGCAATACAAATCCTTCCAATACTCACCACCCAGTTGGTTGTATATGCGGTCGCGGTAAACGCCTGTAATATTTTGCAGTCGGTCTTTGGCATTAAAATCCTGCTTATCGCGAAAAAAAGCTACAACATAACTTTTATCGGTACTAAAATAGACATCTTTCATGCCTCCTGAACCAATGATATCGTCAACAAATTCTATGGGAGAACCATCGGTAGCAGCTATTTTTATTGTTTTAGCCATTATTAGTAAAGAATTGCTATAGTTCTGTCATCGTGATTGCCAGGTGACCAAAAGTCAAGCCATTTTAATAATTGGTCGGCAGCTAACTCGTTATCGTCTTTGAAAGTAACCATTTTTGAAAGGTCTGTCCATAAATCGTTCCATTTCTCGACTTTCATCAAATTGGCATCTGTTTCGAACTTTGGGTCCGAAATGCCATCGGTCATAAGAATTAGCGCTGTAAAATCAGGCACGATGTCGAAACGCAACCGACGGTATAATTCGGCAGGCTGAGTAATTTCGGGCATTGTTAAAAAACGGGTTTGACCCGCAAACTCACCACTATCCGATTCGCCCATTAATTTTAAAAATTGAGTTTCTTTGTTGTAGATACCAATAGCGCCATCGCCAACCCAGAACGCACCAACAAACCAACCGAATTTGAACTTCTTACAAATAGAAACAATCAGTGTAGTTGAAAAATCCTTTATTAACTTTCCTGATTTCTGAGCTTCTTCTTCTATGTTTTTATATGCTTTAAATACGCCTGCGCCAACAATACCATAAAGAGTATCGCCCAATTTTTTGCGGTTTGCGTCCGAAGTTTCTTTACTAAACTCCTTTATAAGATGTTCAAAATTTTCATGTTGGGTGAAAAGCTGCGATTGGCATACTTCAACAAATGTTTTGCAAACTATTTCGGAACCTTTCCGTGAAGATTTTGCTGAGCCAGCACCATCAGCAACCGACATGATATACCACTGATTACCTTTATCGTAAGCGACTTTAAAGTCATCGTCACGGGCTTTCCCCTCGTGTGCATGTGATCGTCCACGCTGACTGGCTACTACAATATCTTTCCGAAATTCCCTTCCAAATCTCAAAAATCCATTGGAAGCCTCAACTTTTAAAAATTGTTTAGCACTATCAGTTTTGTAGTATTCTGTATCCGCTGGTGTTGGTATATCCTTCCACAACGATTTTGGATCGTGGTTGATGACAAGTACTAATTCGCGTTCAAAAATCGGCTTATTTTCTGTCCAATCGTTTCGTTTTATGCTCAGTTTTATTTTATGATCACCTGCAATTGTAGGATTACCAGAAATTTCATTGGTATCAGGATTATATTTCAAACCAATATTTTCTAATCCATCAAACCAAAAATCGTTAATATCCTCAATTCCCAATTGTTCAAAGGTAAATGGAACGCAATATTGCTGATTTACTTTACCATTGGGTAGTGAAATGCATTTGTTTTTTATCTGTAAAGTAAAAGCATCGTTGGCAACTTTATCGTTAGAGATATCATTTAATGGCGATGATGCACTATTTTCTTCCATTTTATTTCAGTTATGTTTTGTAATTAACCTATACATCATGAATAATTTACCCTCTTGTTCTGGTAATATTCAAACTACCTGTTCCGGCACTAAATCGAGCTTCGACATTGCACCATGGACAGCGGTTTATTTCGGCTTCTCCGGTGCACATTACATTACCGCATCCGCAATGACTAAACCCATAAGGATTTCCGCAGCATGGGCAACTGGGAAAACCATTTAATTCGGCAGTGTTTATAGTTTTGCTGCTTTTTCCAGCTTCGCATAAATCAAAATAATTATTATCGATAGGGTAAGCTCCTACCAATTTGTATTCCAGTACATTTTTTACAAAATTGCTGAATTCCGAAGGAGCAAGTCTTTTTTGATATTTAATGAGATAGGGACGTTTGGATACCTGACATTTTCCAAGAATAACAGCAAAATTCTCATCAATATTTGAACTGGTATGTTTTTGAAGATCAATTTTTGAGAGATACCCATTTGTGATTGGTGCCAGTTGTATTACATCATCAGAAGTTGCTGAAACACTGGCACTGGTAGTTTTTATCGAAGCGGTTACCCATTTGAAAAACTTTTTAAACGATTCAGCATCGGTATTTTTGAGCATCAATACATTATCCGTAATTCTTCCTAAAACGCTGGTGTCGGTATTATCGCCTAACGAAATAGCAACCAGATTGGTTTTGCTCCTATACTTTTGATTCCACCGGTCAAAAACTGAATCAACCCGATCGGTAGGGTTACCATCAGTGAACAGAAAAATGATTGGTTTCCAATCGCCTTTCTGTTCCATTGTTGTTTTTTGAATGGCAGTGTCAATATCACTCATTAAAAAATTAAGTGCAATTCCCAACGAAGTACCTCCGCCAATTGGTAACTTGGGTGCATAAAAATTTGATAATTCAATTAAAGGTGTTATTTTTTGCGTTTTTCCTGCAAAAGCAATAATTGAAATGTACACTGTTTCTAAAGCATAAGGATCGGTTCGCAATTCTTTAATAATAGATGCCAATCCTTCCTGAACCTGTTCAATTGGTTCACCCACCATCGATTCAGATACATCGATTAAAAAATATATGGGCAGTCGTCTCATTTTAAACGATGTTAAAAAGCAATAATAAAATCAGAAGCAAAATTATTTGCGACATATCAACAGCAATACCATTACCTACCTGAGCTGGCGATGCTATTTTTCTTAAAAGATTAAGAACAGGGGTGTATACCTTATCGAAAAAGCTAAAGGTTTTCTGATAATTCCCGGTTAACCTGTCTTTATATGGTGCAAGTTTTGAATAAAGGAATAATCCAACAATTAATATACTAAATAACAGGAATAATATAATTTTCATTCGTTTTAATATTAAATTACAGTATGAACTTCGGGAGGTGGCGGTGGCAGCACCAAATCGTTGGTTGCTCCAATACTTCTGTTTCCAATGCTAACAGAAGCCGACACCCATTTAAAAAATTGCCGGAAAGTGGAACTATCTGTGGTGTCGAGGCTTACAATTTGATCGGTAATTTTTTTTAGATTCTCCAAATCAGTTTTTGAACCAACACTACAGGCTATAATGCTTCCGAAGTTTCTTCGTTTCACTTCGGGTAAAATTTGGTGGAACAATTGAATATCAGAGGCACGGCCATCACACATAATAAATAGCAGCGGACTCCAGTCACCCTTTCGGTCCGGCGTGCTAAGTTGAACTTCTGCTTCAACCTTTTTACAAAGAAACTCTAATGCTTCACCCAAATGAGTTCCTGCCGAAACGGGTTGTTGTATGTTTGGTATTTGCAGGTTTTCCAATTCCGTAAGGGGCAAAAGTTGTTCGGGTATTCGGTTAAATGTTATTAAACTCATGTATACCGATTCCAATGCAAAAGGATCCTGCCGCAAACTGGCAACCATAGCTTCAAGGCCTACCTTGATTGATTCAATAGGCTCACCACGCATTGCACCAGAGGTTTGGATTAATATGTAAACCGGTAATCTTCTCATATTGATAATGCCTTAAATAAACAAACAATTTTTAATGCGTTTGTCTTTAACTTTCAAAACCATTTTTAAAAAATGGGAATTCATATATTTTATGAATTCCCATTAGGATTAAACTACAATATTGACTTCGGGAGGAGGAGGAGGAAGTTCATTTAACCCTGTAACTTCTTTCCCACTAGCTTCGATCTTTTGGCTACCTGTACTTACCGATGCTGAAACCCACTTAAAGAAGGCTTTTATTGTTGCGCTATCAGCAGTATCAAGTTGAACGACAACATCAGTAATTTGTTTCAAAATACTGGTGTTGGCTCCTTGCCCGGCAGCACAAGCAACCACCATACCAAATTTTTGTTTTTTAAATTCGGCTAATCCATTTTGCCAGTTGTCAGTAGGTTCGCCATCGGTCATTAAAAATACCAAAGGTTTCCAATCGCCTTTTACTTCGAGGGTCGTTTTGGCAACTTCCGAATTGGCTCTATTAGCTAAAAGCGAAAGAGCCTCGCCTAGTGCCGTTGGTCCGGAGGCTTGAATATTAGGCATTTGAAACATCGACAATTCAGTAAGCGGAACAAGTTGCTTTGCTGAACTATCGAAAGTTATAACACTTAAAAAGGCTGTTTCTAGTGCATAAGGATCCTGTCTTAAAGTCGATACCAGCACCTGAACTCCGTTTTTCACGGCTTCAATTGGTTCTCCGGTCATCGAACCGGAAGTATCTAAAACTAAATAAACTGGTAATCTTCTCATGGAGGATAATATTTATAAATACGATTTAACAATTCGCTGAATTGTTTGACCAAGAAACCCATCATCTGTGGGGTCGCCAATGGCATTAAACTTCCATTCGTTTTCTTTTTTATAAAGTTTGCCCATTACAATTGCCCTTTTTCCAACATATTGCGGTTCGGCCGAAACGTTATAGGATGCAAATACTTCTTTTACAGAAGTTGGTGTTCCTTCATACATTCTTATTTTAGCATAAGGAATTTGCGCAAAATCTTCTTTTCCAACATTATTCAAAAAGAAGAAAATTTGAGCAACATCACTATTTAATTTTGAAAGATCAACAGAAATAATTTCGTTATCTAAACCATCATCGCCACCTGTATCGCCAGCTAAATCGTCGCCTGAGTGTTTTAAAGCGCCATCGCTTGTAACCAGCTTACCTTTTTGCAATCCAAATTGCTTAAGTAAATCGGGTTTATACAATGGCGAATAGATATAGTCGCAAATTTCACCTTTATTGTTAATTAGCACGCTACTCAGGTCTAAGTCAATTTTTGTAATGTTTTTCGATAAACCAAAAAAAGCTTTGGTTTCAATGGCACCCCAGTTTACACCTACACAAAAGTTAATAAGGGTTGCACCACTTTTTTTACGAAGGTCAATGCGTTGACCTTTAATTAAATCAATTGCCATAATACTGTGTTTTATAGTTTAATTATACTTGGTTAAATAATCCTTTAAACCGCCCTTCATGCCAACGCCAACGGCTTCGAATTTCCATTCGTTATTTTTTTTGTAAAGACGACCAAATTCAACAGCTGTTTCAACCGAAAAATCTTCTTCTAATTCATATTTTAAGATTTCTTCTTTCGTGTCAGGGTTATAAAAGCGCACGAAAGAATTGCGAACCTGACCAAAATTTTGTCGACGATTTTCGGCATCATGTATGGTTACAACAAAACAAATTTCGGTAGCATTGGTATGAATTTTTGATAAATCAATTTTCACCGATTCATCATCACCATCGCCGGCACCAGTTGTGTTATCACCTGTATGTTCAACACCACCATCGGGTGAAACAAGGTTGTTGTAAAAAACAAAATGACCATCAGTGAGTATTTTTTTGTTTTCGCCTAAAATAAACACCGAAGCATCCAAATCAAAATCACCACCTGTACTTGAAGCATTGGCATCCCAGCCTAAGCCTACTATAAATTTGGGTAAATTTACATTTACCCTTTGTCCTTTTTCTAAATTAATTGCCATATTCTATTAATTTAATGATTTATTGATATTTATTGACAAAATAATCTAATCCCCCTTTGTAACCAATTCCCATAGCTTCAAATTTCCATTCACTGCTGCGTCTATACAAACGACCAAATTCAACAGCCGTTTCTACTGAAAAATCCTCATCTAGTTCATATTTGGCTATTTCCTCGTTGGTTTGGGCATTGTAAATGCGAATAAATGAATTCCTAACCTGACCAAAATTCTGTTTGCGATGTTCAAAATCGTGTATTGTAACCGTAAAAACAATCTCTTGAATTTTTGGATCAACCGAGGCCAAATTTACTGTTAATGATTCGTCGTCGCCATCACTATTCCCTCCGGTTAAGTCATCACCTGATGATTCAACTGCTCCGTCAGGTGATTTGGGATTGTTGTAGAAAATAAAATATTCGTCTTTTGGCAGCTTTTTATTTTCGCTCAACATAAATGCAGAAGCATCGAGGTCAAAATCAAATCCTGTACCCTTGTTGGGATCCCATCCTAAACCAACGCCAACCTTTGATAAGCCTATCTCAATACGTTGCCCCTTTGTTAAATTAATTGCCATATTAAGTTTTAATTAAATGTTTGAATATTATATTAATTGCCCCTAAATTAATAATAAAAACGTATGCATAACTAATTATATTCTTTATCACTTTTAATTATATCACTATTATCAAAAGAATTTTGATGTGTTGTTAAATTACATGCTTGTTTTGCAGTAGTCTTTTTAATTCACCAATCCACAAAACGAATGATGTTGATCCGATTATAACAGCCCAATCTTTTAGTGATAGCGGTACGGTACGAAATACTTCGCCTCCATATTCAACAATTAAAATTTGACCTGTTAAAATAACAAAGGCAACAATAATAAACCCAATACTTTTATCTAAATCAGCAAAAGCTGATTTGCCAGTTGCAAACGCCTTTGCATTAAACATATTCCAAAATTGCAGCAAAACAAATATGGTAAAAAAGCGTGATAAATTATAGGTGCTAATATTACCATCTGCAGCGGTAAAGAAGAACATCAAACCAAGCAATATGACAACAAATGATAGTCCTACAAACAAAATGTTAAAACGCATGGCCGGGGTTATAATAAAGTCGTCGTTTTTGCGGGGTTTATTTCCCATAACCTTTTGGTTGGGAGGCAATGATGCTAAAGCACCAGCTGCAAAAGTGTCCATAATAAGATTTACCCAAAGCATTTGAGTAACCGTTAAAGGCAATTCGCGCCCAAAAATTGAACCCAAAAACACAATAATAAGAGCCGCTACGTTTATAGTAAGTTGAAACAATATAAAACGTTGTATGTTCTCGTACAATGATCGTCCCCACATTACCGCAGTGGCAATACTGTTAAACGAATCGTCCAGCAGGGTAATGTCACTTGCTTCCTTTGCTACCGACGTGCCTGAACCCATCGATAAACCTACATGAGCAAAGTTTAAGGCGGGGGCATCATTTGTTCCATCGCCTGTTACGGCGACTACTGAACCCGTCTTTTGCAATAGCTGAACCAATCGTTGCTTGTCGGTCGGTCTTGCCCTGCACATTATTTTAAGCTGTTGCACTAATTTTAAAGCTTCATCGTCAGTCAATTTTTCGAAATCGCTCCCGGTTATAATATTTTTCACCGAATCGTTGTCGGACCATATTCCAATTTGGCGTCCAATTTCTCGTGCAGTTCCAGGTGTATCGCCTGTTACAATTTTCACATCAATACCGGCATTTAAACATATTTGAACGGCATTGGGCACATCGAGCCTTACAGGATCTGAAATGGCCACAATACCAAGATAAGTGAGATTCGAATTTGCCAACAATCCATTTTCGAACCGGGCTTTATCGTCATCAACAATTTCGTAGGCAAGTCCCAGTGTGCGCATTGCCTGATTTTGGTATTGCACTAATAATTCATCAATAATGGCTGCAGTTGACGCAACAGATTTCAATTCGTCATCATACAATACATTGTTACATTTCGAAAGTACAATTTCGGGAGCACCCTTTACGTAAAGTACACGTTTATTGAGTAATGGTGAATCAACAAGCGTTGCCATATATTTACGTTCGGTCGAGAATGTAAGCTGCTCAACAATCGATGCGTCTTCTCTTAAATCGAGGTAATTAGTTTTATTTTGATGAAGCCATAGCAACAGCGCTGCTTCCGTAGGATTTCCGAGTGTTTTAATTTGTTGCAGATTTGAATAGTCGAGAAATGCTGTTGAATTAACCGATATTCCTTCTTTTATAACAATACTTATTTCGTTGTCAGATAAAACTTGATCTTTTAAACCAAAAAAATTGGTTTTAAAAACCTGCATGCGATTTTGAGTAAGAGTACCTGTTTTATCGGTACATATTACTGTTGTTGCACCCATTGTTTCGCAGGCGTGCATTTTACGAACCAAATTATTTGTTTGAAGCATACGGCGCATACTTAGCGCTAAGCTTAATGTTACACTCATTGGTAATCCTTCGGGAACAGCAACAACAATAAGAGTTACGGCAACCATAAAATATTTTAGAATTCGTCCTGCAACGTCAACGCTTACCCACGATTCGGGATTTAAAGGATTCATGCCAAAAGCAAAACCCAAAACTGCCAATATGATAAACGACAAAATACCAAAAGCCGACCATTTTAACCAACTTCCCTCGTCAATGCTTTTAGGTAGTTCTTTTGGCTTACCAAATAATTCAAATGCATCATAAACAATAGGTATCCAAACTTTAACCAAAGCAACCATTGCTGCAATAATTACAATACCCACTGATCCAAGTTGCCCAAGTGTATAGATTGCATTTCCGAAGAAAATATCTTTAATAAACAAGGCGGAAAAGGTTAACACAGCAAGAGCAAACCCAACAACACCAATAAATTTGGCTAAACCATCCAATTGTTTGTTAAGAGGAGTTTCTTCGCCGCTCATTTCGGTCGATTTTTCGGCAACTTTTCCATATTCGGTTGCATCACCTACCTTATTTACTTCCATTACTGCATGCCCATCAATAACTTTAGTTCCACGCATTGCCCAATTGGACGGATAGGTGGATTCGGTACTAAAATCATCAGAATTGGTGGTTTTATCGATCATGGGTTCGCCAGTAAGACACGATTCATCTATTTGTAATGAAACCGCAACTTGAAGTTTGCCATCGGCGGGTACTTCTTCGCCGCTTTCAAGCATAACTATATCTCCAACAACAATTTCTTTTTTAATTACCTCGCATACATTCGTATTTCGAATAACTTTTACTAAAGTATCGTCATTCACCTGATTTAACACATCAAATTTTTTATTGGCATCGCGTTCAAACCAAAAGGCCACACCCGTAGCCAATAAAATGGCACAAAATATACCAATGGTTTCGGCAAACTCCTGATGAACAAATGAAATACCTAAGGACAAAAAAGCAGCAATAAGCAAAATCCGAATGATAGGATCTTCAAATTTGTCAAAAAACAATTTCCATAAAGACTCCCGTTTGGGGGGTGTTAAAATATTAGATCCATGTATCTTACGGCTTTCTATAACTTGTTCGGTGGTTAATCCTGTAAAATGTTTTTTATGTTCCATGTAATATGAATTAGGTAATGACTTTTATGGTAAGATATCTATAAAATAACATTTAATGGTTCCCTTGCAGCTTTATACTCATTAGTATTATTTTCAATTTCATTCACTAAATGCTGCAAGTAATTAAGGTTTTGACGATAACTTTCAAATTGGTTGTAAGCGTTTCCTAAGGAAAGATAAAACAATTCTCGAATAAAATTATCCGATTGTTTTTTCAAAAACTGCACACATTCATTATGGTTGGCATTTAAAATGAATTTTACCACGCGGGTATTAAACACAAAATCATCATTTTTTAATATCCACTCTAATTGATGAAGGCTTTTAACAAAGCAATGATTTAAATAGTTTTCAATCCGTGGATTCATATCAGGATACTGCAATTCGGCCAAGTAAAGCATATAGCACTTGTTCTGAATATCAAAATCATCGAGCATCTTAATAATTATCCGTTCGTGTGTGCCGGTAATTTTTACATCGTCGATAAAAATTAATATTTTACCTTCAAGGAACATTTTGTCAACATGAAATTTATCACCTTTGATAAGGTTGAACCGCTCAATAGCTGACATTTCGCCATAATCTTCACGATAAGTTACAGTACGATAGATTTTTGCCTCCTCAACAGGAGGATAACCATTTTGATATAAAAATAAATTAAAACGGTTCACAAAAAATGTTTTCATTAAACAGGAAGCCGTTTGGATGTGCGAATACGCACTCGGTAAAACTACAATTTGCTTCCCTGTTAGGGGCATATGAGAAAGCCGAGTAATAAAACGTTGAGCAAGCTCATAGCCAAATTTGCGGGCAATAGTTTTTGAACCAAATTTGAATTTTGAGTATTCATCGGGCAAAAAGCCAAAATTTTCATTGTCAGCAATTTTAATAGCGCTAAAACTTTCCAGCTCTCTCATTCAGAAATTTTTTTATATTTTGAATTGTATAATTCTTATTATCAATATATAGTGCATTAAAACCAAAATTTATTGCACCTAAATAGTCGGCTTTGTAATTATCTCCTATATGAAGCACTTCGCCTTTTTGAACGTCCATTTTATCAAAAACCTTTTGGTAAAAGGCAAAGGACGGCTTTGATGCATTAATTTCATCAGAAAAAACACTAAATTCAAAATAATCAAATAGTTTCAATTGCTGCATAACTCCTACTAAATATTTGCCTTCAATAAAACCGGTATTACTTGAAATATTTAGGCTGAATCCTTCATTTTTTAATTGTGCCAATGTATGCAAAATATTTTCATTCAGCAAAAATGGTAAATGTTGGACGAACAATTCATTAGCATACAATTTAATCTTCGATAGCAACTCACAATGGATTGATTCCGGAGCAATTCCTAACCTCTCTAATATTTTACAATACATTATTTCGACAGATATTTTATTTCCATTTATTTCATTTAACTTGTCGCAAGCCTTATCAACCCCAATAATAATAGTGAGAACCTGCTGTGTAGTCTGCCCATTGGGGTTATAACAATCTGCTATATATTCGGCTCGTTTTGCTTTAAACAGTGGATTTGACTTAATTAATGTCAACCACAAATCGAAGGAAATGTTTTTTATCACTTTATCCGGTTACTTAATTGTGTATCCATTTCACCAACCAATTACCCATAATTTTGACCAATTTATAAATAAATCCCTAAATTTCTTTAATTCTACTTCTGAAAAATCTTTAACGAGAACTTTACTTAAGCTGCTATACCTTCTAAATTATTCTTTTTTAATAGTTTTCATCATTTGTTACTTTCCGATACCATTCCAAATTTTATTTAACAAGCCACTAATACTATCTATTATTCCTTGAATGCCGTTTTGGCTGATAAAATTGACCAGTTTAATAATAGACGGTATAAGAATAATCGCTGTAACAATGATGATTGCCACCATAATTGAACCTAAAAGATATACTAATATTTTTAGGTTTCGGTTATTCCTAACCTTGCCTAAAACAAAACTCAGATTATAAGAATTTTTATAACATTGATATGCCTGATTGCCAGCATTTATATATTGATGATTGCCTGTATTTTCAGTCTCGTTGTATTGACTAAATTTAAGATTATAGCTATGTTTTTTAAAAAAATCGTCATATCCCATATTTATTTCATTTTTTTTGATTGCATAAACATGTCCACTCTGAAAAAACTTTTTTGCCACGTAGATGGCTCGAAGAAACAAAATCACACAAATAGTAACCATAAAATAAGGAGAATTTTAAATTCAATAAATCAATAGACATTATATAGATTAAATTTCTAACTCGTTATTTTTCAGGGTTAACCTAAAATTATGTAACCCACAGGCAAGTTCCATGATCAGGTCATCGAACCCAAGCTTGTGACAACGTAAACGATCTTTGACAATACGACAA
>JBBQTB010000063.1:0-13822 GCA_038213375.1 Bacteroidales bacterium
AGTCACCAAAAACGCTTGACCGTGTGAACTCACTCCGTCTCGTGCCTCGACTTCGTTCAAACAGCACACAATCGTATAAGGAATTTATATTTGTCGCTTCGCGTAACAACACGAAAAGTTCGCGTAGATAATTTCAAATTGACATCTGCCCATCAACTTTTCTATTATATCAACTACAAAATGGCATTTTTTGTATCGAAGACAAAAAAATCACAAAGACGAATTGTTTTTTTTCGAAGATAAATTTTCTTGTAACTTTGTGTGATAGTAATAACAAATTAATATTTTTATATGCAAACTATTGATAAATACAATTTTAAAGGTAAAAGAGCAATTGTAAGGGTCGATTTTAACGTTCCTCTAAACAAACAAACATTTGAAGTAACCGATGATACTCGTATTCGCGGAGCATTACTTACAATCAATAAAATATTAAACGATGGAGGTTCAGTTATCCTGATGTCTCACCTTGGCCGTCCGGATGGTAAAGTGCAGGATAAATTTTCGATGAAGCACATACTCTCTGCTGTTGAAAAAAATATTGGTAAGAAAGTGATCTTTGCGGGTGATTGCATGGGCGATGAAGCTAAAAAAATTACAGCAGAACTTACACCCGGTGAAATTGTATTACTCGAAAACCTTCGCTTTTACGAAGAAGAAGAAGGTAAACCATACCACCTTGGCGAAAATCCAACAGATGACGAAAAAAAAGCAGGAAAAGTTGAGGTAAAGGAAAGCCAGAAAGCATTTGTGAAACAACTTGCCAGCTATGCCGATTGTTACGTAAATGATGCATTTGGCACAGCCCATCGCGCACATGCTTCCACCGCTTTAATTGCAGCATACTTTCCAAACGACAGCATGTTTGGTTTTTTAATCGAGAGTGAACTTAAAGCCATGGACAAAGTACTTCTGGCTCCTCAAAAACCCTTTACAGCCATTATGGGAGGCGCAAAAGTTTCAGATAAGATCCTAATCATCGAAAATTTGCTTAACCGTGTTGACAACCTGATTATTGGTGGCGGTATGACATATACTTTCATTAAAGCCCAAGGCGGAAAAATTGGAAAATCACTTTGTGAAGAAGACAAACTCGACCTGGCTTTGGAAATTCTGAAAAATGCAAAAGAAAAAGGGGTTAAAATATATTTGCCGGTAGATGCAATAAATGCTGATGCTTTTGATGCTAACGCAAATATACAAGTATCTAAAATTGACCAAACACCCGATGGTTGGATGGGGTTAGATATTGCTGAGGAGTCCATTAAAATTTTCGAAGAGGTAATTGAAAACTCTAAGACCATTCTCTGGAACGGTCCAATGGGCGTTTTCGAAATGGATAAATTTGCCAAAGGCACTACGTCCGTAGCTCTTGCAATTGCAAAAGCTACCAGTAAAGGAGCTTTCAGTCTTATTGGAGGCGGCGACTCGGTTGCGGCCATCAATAAAAATAAGCTTGCTGACAAAGTTAGTTACGTATCCACCGGCGGTGGCGCTATGCTCGAATACATGGAAGGAAAGGAACTTCCCGGTATTAAAGCTATACGGGGGTAATTTTTGAGACTTTGCATTAGAGAAAGCCCTGTAAAATATGGGCTTTCTTTAATTTAAGCCATTATTCAGATCTCCTGTTGGTTTTCACTAATCAGTTTTTCTCATTATTTTAACAATCTTTCAAACTAACCTATTACCCATAGTTTTTTTGAACTAAACAACCAATATCTTGTTACAATATTTAACAGTATTCCTTAACATTATGATATATAGATTTCGGATAAGCATAAATTTATACTATGTAAATATCACTGAACGATGTTGTTGATTTTAAAAATTATCAATGCTGTTGAGTTTTTGTGTCAATTTATGTATATACTTAATGTTTATGAGTACTTTAAAATCATTTCCAAAAAAATTACTTTTGATGAATCAAACCTATTGCAGGGAGGTTCCATCGTTAGCAAAAACCCATCATTTTATCCATGATTTTATAAATTTTTTGTTCCCCATCAGAACTGAAAAAAATATTAGTTTATTACAAATAGAAGCTAAATGGGAAGATCTTCAACGTCAATTTATTGAGTTAATTACTCCATTGCAAACATTGTTGGAAAAGCCTGTTTCCAGCATTTCCAATGAATTCTTTGGATTGATTCCCTCCATCCATGAAAAAATGATTAAGGATGCAGACGCTTTTATGAAATTTGACCCGGCGGCGAAATGCGCTGAAGAAGTCATACTTTGTTACCCCGGGTATTATGCCATTTCCATATACCGTTTGGCGCATGTTCTTTATCAGATGAATATCGATGTTCTTCCCCGGATAATAACGGAATATGCACATACAAAAACAGGGATCGATATTCACCCGGGAGCAATCATAGGCAGCCGCTTTTTTATTGACCATGGAACGGGCATTGTTATTGGAGAATCAACGATTATTGGGAAAAATGTTAAAATATATCAGGGTGTAACATTAGGCGCTCTTTATGTAATTAAAGATCAGGCTAATAAAAAACGTCATCCTACTATTGAGGACAATGTGATTATTTATTCGGGAAGTACCATTCTGGGTGGAGAAACAATTATCGGTAGAGATACTGTTATCGGCGGGAATGTTTGGCTTACAGAAAGTGTACCACCATTTTCCGTTGTATATCATAAACCCTCGGTAGTAATTCGCGATTCGAAAAAATTTGTTGAACCGGTTAATTTTGTCATTTAATAAGGTAACTATATGAAAATTCACTCTGTATTGGAAAGCATTGGAAATACTCCTCATCTAAAAATTAACAAGTTATTTCCTAATGATTATGAAGTTTGGGTAAAACTCGAAAGGTTTAATCCCGGGGGTAGTATCAAAGATCGTATTGCCCTATCAATGATTGAAGATGCTGAAAGCAAAGGTATTTTAAAACCCGATTCCGTGATTGTTGAGCCTACCTCCGGAAATACCGGCATTGGTTTAGCATTAGTTGCGGCTATAAAAGGCTACAAATTGATACTTGTAATGCCCGAATCGTTTAGCATAGAACGGCGAAAACTGATGGCTGCCTATGGCGCCAGTTTTGAACTAACACCGCGGGAACGTGGCATGAGCGGAGCTATTGAAAAGGCCACAGAGCTTCTTCATACAATACCAAAGGCCTGGATGCCATCGCAATTTGAAAATGAAGCCAATATTGCTATTCATAGAACAGCTACAGCACAGGAAATTATCAACGACTTCCCGGAAGGCATTGATTACCTGATAACCGGGGTTGGTACTGGTGGACATATTACCGGTGTAGGTGAGGTGTTAAAAAAGAAATTTCCAAAACTAAAGGTTTACGCGGTTGAACCTGCTGCATCGCCGTTTATATCAAAAGGCCAATATGCACCTCATCCTATTCAAGGGATAGGACCAAACTTTTTACCAAAAAATCTTCATGTTGAAGTGCTTGACGGAGTAATTCAAATTACAAAGGAAGAAGCCTACCTATACACTCAAAATGCCGCGAAACTCGAAGGTCTGTTTGTAGGAATTTCCTCGGGAGCTTCGCTTGCGGCAGTAGCTAAAATGCTTCCTGAATTTCCGAAAGGTTCTCGTATTCTTACTTTTAATTACGATACCGGAGAAAGATACCTCTCTATTGATGGATTGTTTTAGTAATTAAATAACAATACCAAACGCCCACCTAAACTTGTTACCAAATTAATTTGGTAACAAGTTCTAAGTTTTTTAATCTACTGTAATTAGCATTTATACATTTTTAACATTTTTTCAAATAATATAAGAGTTTTTTGTCTTATATTTACAAATTATTTTTAAGGAGTTGTTCGTTTAAAGTATTAGATGAAAAAGCTTTTCTCCATATCGTTTGCATTTCTTATCCTTATTTCAGGGTTGCACCTTTCTGTTGCAACTCATATTTGTGGAGGACAAGTTACTGAAATTAAATGGTCATTCTCCCAAGAGAAAGCCACTTGCGGCATGGAGAATACCAAACAAACATATCCCGAACGCAAAGCTATTTCTTCAGACTGTTGTAAGGATGAAATTGCTAATTTTACGGTTGACAATAACTATAATCCTTCTGTATATCAAATTAAGGAGGTAACAAAAACTCTTTTACAGGTCTTCTGTATTCCTGTAAAATCCTCATTGTATTCATTTAAATCAAATTCCTTATACGCGGATGTCAGTCCCCATGACAATTTATTAACCAGTGCTGTGAGCCTTGTGGACATTTGTGTTTTCCGTATTTGAATATTCCATCCATTGTAGTTGTTTAGCAAAAAAGTGCTGTAAGCTCTTTTGTTAAAACTTCCTTTATTTATCTTTTCTTAAGTTTTACAATTAAATTTTATAGTGATGAAATCATTAAAATTCATTATTACTGCTATAATAGCAATATTGTTAGGCGTTAACTCTTTTGCCCAAATGCATGACCATTCTAAAATGGCTGCGACAAAATCTGAAACCTTCAAAGTTTGGGGCAATTGCGAAACCTGCGAGGCTCGTATTGAGAAAGCCGCTAAAATTGATGGCGTTTCCAAAGCCAAATGGAACGATAAAACTAAGTTACTCACTTTGGTTTATGACCCTTCGAAAGTAAAAACCGACGATGTTCTGAAAAAGATTGCCTTTGTTGGCCACGATACCGAAAAATTTAAGGCCGACAACAACACGTACAAAAGTCTTCCCGGATGTTGCCAATATGATAGAAAGTAATGAGTAAAACAATCAGATACATTAATAAATGAAATCAATACAATTATTAAAGGAAATATCTCGAATTGGATAACTAAAAGAGTCTTGATATGGTAAATCGTATTGTAAAATATTTTCTTGAAAACCGTCTTGTAACATTCATTCTGCTTATTTCGTTTGTAGCTGGAGGATTGGTTACCACGCCATTTAACTGGAATGTTGGCTTGCCACGCGATCCTGTTCCGGTAGATGCAATACCAGATATTGGTGATAACCAGCAAATTGTGGCCACCGAATGGATGGGGCGTTCGCCAAAGGATATTCAGGATCAGATAACCTACCCGCTTACAACAGCGTTACTTGGTATTCCGGGGGTAAAAACTATCCGCAGTACCTCCATGTTTGGGATGTCGTTCGTGTATATTATTTTTAAAGATGGAATTGATTTTTACTGGAGCCGTTCACGGCTTCTCGAAAAACTGAATTCATTGTCTGCCGGAACATTACCTGTGGGAGTTCAGCCCACACTGGGCCCGGATGCCACTGCCCTGGGGCAAATATATTGGTATACGCTCGAAGGGCGCGACCCAAAAACAGGCAAGCCTAATGGAGGCTGGGATCCACAGGAATTAAGAACAATACAGAATTTTTATGTGAAATATGGGATATCCACTGCCGAAGGAGTTTCAGAAGTGGCTTCGGTTGGAGGTTTTATTAAAGAATACCAGGTGGACCTTAACCCTGAGGCGCTCAAAGCATATAGCGTATCTGTAATGGACGTGATGAATGCCGTGCGAAACAGCAACCTAGATATTGGAGCTGAAACGGTTGAATTGAACAATGTAGAATACATCATTCGTGGCCTGGGTTATGTAAAAAATCTGGAGGATCTTGAACTCTCTGTGGTAGCTGTTAAGAATAATATCCCGGTAAGGATAAAAGATGTTGCCCACGTTGCTTTCGGCCCGGCTACACGTCGAGGGGGTCTTGATAAAGGCGGTTCCGAGGCTGTTGGCGCTGTAGTGGTTGCCCGGTATGGCTCAAACCCGATGGAGGTTATTGGTAACGTAAAAGATAAAATAAAAGAGATTGATGCCGGATTACCACAGAAGACTCTGCCCGATGGCAGCATTTCGAAGGTAACTATTATACCATTTTACGATCGCACGGGACTTATAAAGGAGACTATCGGGACACTCGAGTCTGCACTTTCTCACGAAATCCTTATCAGCATTATCGTCATCATCGTATTGGTTATAAATCTGCGTGCCTCGATTATTATCTCCGGTTTATTACCGATAGCCGTATTAATGACTTTTATTTTGATGAAATTTTTTGGAGTAGAAGCTAATATTGTGGCTTTGTCGGGTATTGCCATCGCTATTGGGGTAATGGTTGATGTCGGTATTATTTATGTTGAGAATATTGTGCGACATTTGGAGATGCCCGGGAATCACGATCTGCGAGGCAAACCATTGCACCAACTAATTCTTACAGCCACAAGCGAAGTATCACCTGCTGTGATGACCGCTTTGGCTACAACAGTGGTAAGTTTTCTGCCTGTTTTTGCTATGGAAGCAGCGGAAGGAAAACTTTTCCGCCCGTTGGCATTTACCAAAACCTTTGCGTTGATGTCATCTTTTCTATTGGGAATCATTGTGTTGCCAACACTTGCACATATTATTTTTTCCCTTCGCTTCGATACCAAAAAGATAAAGAAAATATGGAATGGCAGCCTAATAGTATCAGGTTTATTGTTTCTAATAATTTGGGGTGCATGGCCCGCATTGGCTCTTGTAGCTATCGGAATTAATAACCTGCTTGATTATCGCTGGCCTGAAAATAGAAAGGAGTACCCAAATTATATCGACATTGCAATAACGGTATTGGTGGCAGTGTATTACCTTTCCATCGAATGGTTGCCGCTGGGAGCACATAACAGCACGTTGGTAAACTTCTTTTTTGTTGCAGGCCTTGTTACGGTAATCCTTTCGGTGCTCATGCTTATGGTTCACTTTTACGAACCAATCATCCGCTGGTGTTTGGCAAACAAATGGAAATTTTTGTTGGTCCCCACATTTACTTTGATCTTTGGGATATTGGCGTGGCAGGGTTCTGATAAGATATTCGGATTTGTTGCTTCAGGATTGGAAAAAATAGGGTGGAAAAGTTTTCGGCAAACTTCTGTTTGGCAAGGCACAGTAAGAGTATTCCCAGGTACCGGAAAGGAGTTCATGCCATCGCTCAACGAAGGTTCATTTTTACTGATGCCTACCAGTATGCCACATTCAAGCATTGAAAAAAACATTCAATACATCGAAACGCTTGATAAACGACTTTCGGCCATTCCCGAAGTGGAGGTGGCCGCAGGCAAATGGGGACGCGTAAACTCAGCGCTCGACCCTGCCCCTGTGCAGATGTTTGAAAATACCATCAGCTATCGCTCCGAATATATTCTGGATGAAGACGGGACAAGACAACGGTTTAAAGTTGACAAACAGGAAAATTTCGTTTTAAATATGTCGGAAATAAAAAATACGGTTGATATAAATGGAAATAAAAAAGATATAAATGGAAATAAAATCGAAATAAATGGAAATAAGTTTGACATAAATAATATTAAAGAAGTAAAGTTTGATAAAGAAAAGGGGGTGTTTCTTGTTTTTGCAGACGATAAATCGATTACTGTTAAAGCAGCGGATCTGCCTGTTTCTAATAATTTCAATGTATTTCAATCTATTTCTAATAAAATCAATGTATTTCTAATAAAAGATAACAAAGGCGAGTATTACAGACAATGGAGGCCTCAAATTAAAAAACCGTTGGACATTTGGAACGAGATCGTAAAAGTTACCGATATTCCCGGTTTAACCTCTGCACCTAAGTTGCAGCCCATTGAAGCGCGCCTTATCATGCTTTCAACAGGGATGCGTGCGCCAATGGGATTAAAGGTATATGGTCCCGATTTAAACACCATTCAGGAAGCTGGTCTGGCTTTCGAACAGGCATTGAAGGATGTACCTTCTGTAAAGGCTAGCTCCGTATTTTACGATCGCGCCGTAGGTGCACCTTATATCGAAATTAAGCTGAACCGTGAAGCCATGGCGCGATATGGAATGACCATTAACGAGGTTCAGGAATTATTGCAGGTTGCCGTCGGTGGCATGTCTTTAAGCACCTCGGTTGAAGGGCGCGAACGTTTTCCGATACGGGTACGTTATGCCCGCGAACTGCGCGACAACCCCGAAGATTTAAAACGCATCCTTGTACCTTCCATGAGTGGTGTTCAAATACCCCTTGGTGAACTTGCCGACATAGGTTATACACGTGGAGCCCAGATGATCCGAAGTGAAAATACCTTTTTGGTAGGATATGTTATTTTTGATAAGGTTGAAAGTAAGGCCGAGGTGGACGTGGTTGAAGAAGCAGCGAAAATTTTACAGCAGAAAATATCGTCAGGCACATTGAAATTAGCCCCCGGAGTGTCCTATAAATTTGCCGGGAACTACGAACAACAGGTGCGGGCTACCAAACGACTGAGTATTGTAATACCCATTAGTTTAATCATGATTTTTATGTTGCTTTACTTTCAGTTCAAGACGGTTACAGCCTCATGTATCCACTTTTCCGGAGTTTTTGTAGCATTTGCAGGAGGGTTTATAATGCTCTGGTTATACGGGCAGGGATGGTTCCTGAATTTCCCGGTAGCTGGTATTAACCTGCGCGATTTATTCCAAATGCATCAAATCAACCTGAGTGTAGCGGTCTGGGTTGGTTTTATTGCGCTGTTTGGTATTGCCACCAACGATGGCGTAATCATGGGAACATATATCCATCAGGTGTTTGAAGAACGGCATCCGGCTACTGTCCACGATGTAAGGGAAGCAGTGGTAACAGCAGGTATGAAACGTGTACGTCCGGCCATGATGACTACTGCCGTTGCCGTTATAGCTCTGCTACCTGTTTTATCATCTACTGGTAAAGGTTCTGATATTATGATTCCCATGGCAATACCCATGTTTGGCGGGATGATTATCCAGGTGATGACCGTTTTTGTTGTTCCGCTGTTTCAAGCTATGTGGCGTGAATCGGCAGTTAAACGTTAAAATAAAATGTCTGTTCAAATAATTAACAAAGAGGATAATCATGAGAATGAAAACATATAAACAGTTGCTGCTTATGCTCATTGCGTTTTTCGGTTTTGTAACTGTATTTGGTCAGCAACCGACTGATTCACTGATGCCATACCTCGAAATAGCAGCCAAAAATAATCCTACTGTACTTCAGCGGTTATCGGAATACCGCGTAGCTTTGCAAAAAGTGCCACAAGTGGGCAGTTTGCCCGACCCGGAGTTAAACGTGGGTGTGTTTCTTCAACCAATGGAACTTATAGCCGGTAACCAGGTTGCCGATATAAAACTGATGCAAATGTTCCCCTGGTTCGGTGTACTAAAAAATGCTAAAGACGAAATGAGCCTTATGGCAAAAGCTAAATATGAGCTATTGCGAGAGGCTAAATTGGAATTATTTTACGACGTACAACGCACTTGGTACGAACTTTACAAAACAAGTCGCGATATTTATATTTCTGAAAAAAACATTCAAATACTGCGAACGATTGAACGATTGTCCTTGGTAAAGTTCAGAACTGCAGCATCTGGTTCAGGAGGAGCTGCAGTGCCTGTGAGCTCAGCAGCAACACAACAATCTCAGGGCATAAATTCCGGTTCGTCGGGTATGCAAACCATGGGAGGTGGTAGTTCCGGTACCTCTTCCAATAAGCCATCATCAGCCATGCAAAGTAGTAGTAATATGGGTTCATCTTCCGGTGGTTCCGGATTAGCTGATTTATATCGCATACAAATAGAAATCGGCGATCTTGGAAATAATATTGCTCTGCTTCAAAACCAGCAAAACACAATTGTAGCAAGGTTTAACAGTTACCTGAACAGGCCTGTGCAATCGGCCATTGCCATTACGGACACCTTGAAGACCGATTCCCTGAATGTTTCAATCCTCGCTGTTTCAGATAGTATGCTCGCGAATAACCCTATGTTAGGAATGTTACAATATGAACAACAATCGATCGATGCCCGAAAGAGAATGGTCACTCGCATGGGTTACCCAATGGTTGGGTTAGGTGTAAATTATTCTTTAATCAATAAAAATGAAATGTCAACTTCGCCTATGAATGGAAAAGATATGATTATGCCAATGGTAGTGGTAACGTTACCTATTTACCGGAAAAAATACAGAGCAATGCGAACGGAAGCCGATTTTTTGAAAACAGCCACTACTCAAAATTTTACAGCCACTTCAAATAGTTTGCAAACAGAATATTACCAGGCCGTTCAGTTATACCAAGATGCACAACGCAGAATAAAACTCTATGCAAACCAATACAACCTGGCAAGCAAAACACTCGTTATCATGCTGAAAAGTTTTGCAACTTCAACAACTGAGTTAACAGATATTCTGCGTATCCAGCAACAAACTTTCGATTATGAGTTTAAACAAATTGAAGCTTTAACTGATTATAATACAGGCATTGCATGGTTGAAGCGATTGGGAAATTTAGAATTAAATAGATATAAATAGATATACTTAGAAATATATAGAAATAGGATCAAAGGGTATCAATTAAATATATAAAAAATGAATAATTTATTTTTGAAAAAATATGTTCGTTACGGACTAATAGCAATCGGGGGCATTTTTATCGGCTGGCTGTTTTTTCACTCTCCACATAAAAAAACTGAAGATAAACACCAGGACACGGCGCAGAATGGTAAAACCACCATATGGACATGTGCCATGCACCCGCAGATACGCATGTCAGCGCCGGGCAAATGCCCTATATGCGGAATGGAATTGATACCACTCAACCAGAATAACACTTCAAATATTGACGCGGATGCAATACACCTGTCCAAGGAAGCCGCACAACTGGCCAATGTGTTAACCTCCGTTGTTACCAGTCAAAAACCAATAAAAGAAGTTCGTCTTTATGGCAAAGTACAAGCCGATGAACGTGCGCTGCAAAGTCAGGTTTCCCACTTACCAGGCCGTATTGAAAAATTAATGTTAAACTACACAGGTGAAAGGGTTCGCAAAGGCCAGACACTCGCAGTTATTTATTCGCCCGACCTGGTTACAGCTCAGCAGGAACTGCTTGAAACCGCAAAAATGAAACAAACGCAACCTGAAATTTACGAAGCTGCCAAAGACAAACTTCGTCAGTGGATGATAACTGACAGCCAGATCGAAATGATGGAGAACTCCGGATCGACATTAAACAATTTCGAAGTGGTGTCAAACACTAGCGGGATTGTAATAGCACGACGTGTAAATAATGGCGACCATGTGGCAGAAGGAACCGTGCTTTATGATATTGCAGATCTTTCGCATGTTTGGGTAATGTTCGATGCCTACGAAAGTGATCTTCCATTTCTGGAAATAGGCAATAAGCTGACTTTTACCGTTCAGGCTATTCCGGGAAGTAATTATACAGGCAACATCATATTTATCGACCCAGTTATCGACCCAGTTACCCGTGTTTCAAAAGTTAGGGTTGAAATAAACAACCAATCAGGTAAATTAAAACCCGAAATGTTCGCTACGGGTATTGTAAAGGCTAACCTGAATGAGTATCGCGATAAGTTGGTAATTCCACGTACAGCGGTTTTGTGGACAGGCAAGCGCTCCATTGTTTATGTAAAACAAGCAGGTACAGACGAACCTGTTTTTAAAATGCGTGAAATAGGACTCGGTCCCATGCTGGGCAGCAGTTATGTAGTAACAGACGGGCTTAATGAAGGTGAAGAAATTGTTACACAAGGCACTTTTAGTGTAGATGCTGCCGCCCAGCTCGATGGTAAACCAAGTATGATGAACCCTGTGGGTGGAAAAACGTCCTCGATGCCCGGCATGGATATGCCGGGGGATGCTAAACCCACCAGCAGCGCAAATAGCAAACCGGCAGGACAGAAAACTTCAGCCATGCCTGGAATGGATATGTCAGACAATGCTAAGCCGAGTAGGATCGCAAAGAACGAACAATCAGAACCTATTAAAACCAGTAACCCGCCAAAAATCATGGTTAACATGAATTTCACAATGCAGCTTAACAGTGTCTTTGATCAGTACATTATTTTAAAAAATGCGTTTGTAGAATGTGATATAAAAGAAACAAAACAAGGGTCACAAAAGGTTCAACAAGCCCTTGCAAAAGTCGACATGAAACTGCTTACCGGCAACGCCCATATGCAATGGATGGATATATTGGGCAAACTGAATAGTCAGGTTAAACAAATGGCATCATCCCGCACGTTAGAAGAACAGCGCATTGCCTTTGCCGGTTTCAACGAACAGTTTTACAAAGGAATAAAAACTTTCGGGTTAATGGGTAAAACAGTTTATTACCAATTTTGCCCTATGGCGAACAATAAAATAGGCGCTTATTGGCTTAGCGAATCAAAAACAATCCGGAATCCTTATTTCGGAGCGGCAATGATGGACTGCGGCGAAACTAAAGAGACACTGAATTATTAGAAAGGGAATATGCAATTAGCAAGAATAATTTATGTATCCATTAACCGCAAAAACAGGCATAAGGCCAGGCTAAGGCATATATTTTACACGCTTGGAAAAGACGAAGTACAAGGGGAGCTGAACCTAAAAATGTAACCGAAGTTTCAATGATTTTATAAGCAAATTTATAGAGGCAAGCTGAGTAATATGTGTGAATCATATAAAATTTTGAATTAATTGTGTAATAGTCCTGTAAGTATAAAAACCTAACTTTACTTTTTAAAGTTTCATTAATCTAAAAAACTTAAAATTATGAGAAGTAAAATTTTTTATCCGGTAATCTTGTTTGCAGGATTTATATTTATCAATCTAACTGTTAATCAGACTTATGGTCAAACACCACAAGATAAACCTGTTAAGCAGGAGGTTGTAAAATATACATGTCCAATGCATCCTGAAGTAGTTCAGGATAAACCAGGCAATTGTCCCAAATGTGGAATGAAATTGGTTGAAAAAAAAGGAATGAAGAAGAATGGGATGAAGAAAGACTCCACCATGATGAAACATGACCATAAGAAAATGATGCATGATTCAGCTGGTATGAAAAAAGGTGATATGAAAATGTAACATCGATAGAAAAAGTTTCGCTTTTGTTAAGAAAGCGAAATTTTTTTTTAATGAATATCCGTGATTGTACCTATGAGATTTGACTATCATTGCAATCAAAATAAAGATAGATAAATGTACTGAATTTTAATGACGTATATCCAAACGAGGAAAGCTGCAAGCTTAAATTCAAGGGGATCCGGGACAAACAAGGTGTAGTTTGTTCACACTGCAGTTTTACCGAACACTATTGAAAAAGAGACAAATGGCAATATGAATGAAAAAAATGTGGCTTTCGAACAAAATTGAGAAGCGGAACGGCAATGCATGGTTCAAAATTATCATTCCGATATTGGTTTATAGCAATGCATTTGTTGACATCAACTAAGAAAAGTTTCTCTGCAAAAGAAATACAGAAACAACTTGAACACAAACGCAGCGAGCCAATTTTGGAAAAGCTACATAATCCAAGGAAAATAATGGGCAAGAGAGATGATTTACCAACTGGCCGGTTCAATTGTTTTCGTAATGGCTGAGAGCAAAGCAATTGAAGGAGAATATGTCAAAAAAGGCAACCCACAAAACATAAGATTCAGAAACATGCAAGTGATTCCCGATTTGAAGGCCGAAACAATTACTTCAGCAGTAGAGAAAGGGATACCAGGTAACGCAGCGTTAGTAACTGACAATTTAACCTCGTATTTTAAACTAATAGAAGTGGTCGAAAAACATCAACCTCAAGTAATTCCAAAATATTTTGGCGAAGCTTTATTAGATAAGTTACTGTTTGCTTCAATAGCTCGCAAAAATGAATTTAGGTACAATTAAGGATTTTCATCAAAAATAATTTTAAACAATAGACATTATTTAGATTAATTTGTTATTACGTTCTTTTACATATATTTGTAACCCATAGAAAGAATGCCTATGGGATTAAAACTTAGCAAAGCCAGAAAGAACCCAGTTCAATTTCTCAGTCTCACAGGATTTACCCCT
>JBBQTB010000064.1:0-11986 GCA_038213375.1 Bacteroidales bacterium
AGCCTCGGCCTTATTTCTCCAGACGGGCCAATTCATTCTTGATAACGGTGATTCCTTTTCCGACAATATTGACCTGCCGGATCCTGAATTCGAAAGACCTGAACTAAAACCGGCAACAGGCAAACTGGAAGAACTCGAAGACGCATTTATTCATTTAGCCCAGCAATCCAAAAAGCATCAGGTCAATTTTTCGCCCATCATCAGTTTATTCGATAAGTATAAGCGTATTGATCCGACCGATGAACAGCTTGCCGAATTGGAATTAATGCTCAATGCGTAATCCTTCAATTTGGTATAGCACACAATACCAGCCTTTTAGTTTCATTATTTCTATTCTCATTCCCCATATTTCTCGTTGTTTTTTCCTTTCTGGCAATTGACCAAATATTTGCTAACTTTCCCCTGTCTAATGGTCCACTCCATTTTTAATTGTTGCTATTCCATAAATATATGAATAACAACACCTTTTCAATTAATTAGCATCCTGAAATTATCCCTACGAATAATTCTACCTATCTCAACTAATATTGAAAAATGGCTTTTAACGAAAACTCCCGAGTAAAACTTCCTGCATTGGTGCATTTGTGCAAATTGGGTTATCACTATATCTCGGAAAAAGAACTAACTAAAGTTTGTGACACAGATACCAATATAAATGTCGGTGTTTTCAAAAATAAGCTTCGTCAATTTAACCCTTTGCTCAAACCAATTGAAATCAATCAATTTTTCGACAAACTCAAAATCGTATTGGATAACGATGATCTGGGCAGAGAATTTTATGCCTTTTTGTCGGCAAATTCAGGAATTAAGCTCATCGATTTTGAGCACATTGAAAACAATGATTTTGGTTGTACAACGGAATTGACTTGTAAAAATGGAGAAGATGAATTTCGCCCTGATATCACGTTGTATGTAAATGGACTGCCCCTGGCATTAATCGAAGTTAAGAAACCAAATAACAAAGAAGGTATACTTAAAGAACGTGAAAGAATAGACAAACGTTTCAAAAACAGAAAATTTCGCCGCTTCCTTAATCTGTTTCAAATACTCCTGTTCTCAAACAACATGGAGTACGACCATGAGTCAATCGTACCGATTCAAGGTGCCTTTTATAGTACAAACGCGAAAGACAAAGCCTTATTCAACTGTTTCAGAGAGAAAACAGCTAAAAATGAGGAAGGGAAACCCAATTATTACAAGGATTTCACGTATCAAACCGTACTAGAATCATCCGAGCATTTCATATTAACCGATAATAATTCAACGGTTATTAAGCACACACCCGAATACCAAACGAATAAAAGCGTAAATACCCCAACCAACCGTACAATTACTTCCTTATTCAATAAAGAACGCTTCCTTTTTATATTACGATATGCCATTGCTTATGTGGACACAAAAAAGGAAATCGACGGAGTGGAAATTCAGGAATTGCAAAAACATATCATGCGTTATCAGCAGATGTTTGCCACGTTTGCCATTAAGCAAAAATTATCGGAAGGGGTGAAATCCGGAATCATCTGGCATACACAAGGCAGTGGGAAAACCGCACTGGCTTTTTATAATGTAAAACATTTGACCGATTATTACGCCTCCTTGCCCAACCCGATAGTCCCTAAATTTTACTTTATTGTCGATCGAATGGATTTGCTGACCCAGGCAAAGATTGAGTTCGAAGAACGTGGGTTAACGGTGAATACAGTGAACGGCAGAGACGAATTGATGAAACAGTTTCGCTCTCAAACTTCCATTTTCAACCAGCAGGGGAAATTGGAAATTACTGTTGTAAATATTCAGAAATTCAAAGAAGATCAGCACAAAGTGAAAATGGATGATTATGCCATTAATCTTCAACGAATCTATTTTCTGGATGAAGCACATCGGGGATATAAGCCAGATGGCTGTTTTCTTGCGAATTTATTTGATTCTGATCGTAATTCAATAAAAATTGCCTTAACAGGTACACCGCTCATTGGAGAAGAAAAAAACTCCTGTAAAGTATTTGGCGATTACATCGATACCTATTATTACAACCAATCTATTTCGGATGGTTATACCTTGAAACTGATGCGTGAAGATATTGAAAGCAATTATCGGATCGAGATTGAGAAGGTATTGGAAGAGGTTAAATTGAAAAGCAGCGACATAAAAAAAGAACGAATTTTAGCTGACCCGCGTTATGTGGAAGCCTTGCTTGATTATATCACCGCCGATTTAATTAAAAGCCGTATCTATTTCGGCGAATCTTCCATTGCAGGAATGATTGTTTGTGATTCAAACCCACAGGCAAGGGAGATGTTTAAAATTTTCAATGAGAAACAAGGCCAACACAAACTAAAAGGTGCGTTGATTTTGCATGACGAAGACGATAAAGAAACCCGAAAAGGTTACATCGATGATTTTAAGAAAAAAGCTTCCGTCGATATCTTGATAGTAAACATCATGCTGCTTACAGGTTTCGATGCGCCAAGACTTAAAAAACTCTATCTTGGCCGATCCTTGAAAGATCACAATCTGTTGCAGGCGCTTACCCGTGTCAATCGCCCTTACAAAAATTTCAAATACGGTTATATAGTCGATTTTGCCGATATAAAAGCAGCATTTGATGCCACAAACGAAGCTTATTTACAAGAGCTAACAAAAGAAGTTGGCGAAGAAAATATCGATACCTATTCAGGTTTGTTCGAAAGTAATGAACAAATTATAGAACAAATGAAGGACATTAAAGAACTCCTTTTTGGCTATAATTGCACCAATGCCGAAGAGTTTTCACGGCAGATGAATGAGATTGACGATCGGGAAACACTCTTAAACGTCAAGAAATCACTCGAACAGGCTAAAAGTCTGGCAAATGTGGTTAGAACCTTTGGTGATCCGGAATTAAAGGAGCAATTCGCCAGGTTAGCCATAACCAAGGTTAATGAACTCTCTAGTGAAGTTTCGCACAGGCTCGATATCGTGAACCTTAAAAGTTCATTACAAAACCAGGATGCAGTAAATGGAATAATCAACGAAGCAATGGCAACGATAACTTTCTCTTTTACCAAAGTGAAGGAAGAGGAATTACGGATGCTAAGCGATGATTATACCGAATCATGGCAACGCACATGGGGTGAGTTCAACATAAACTTTGATCAAACTGATGAAGAATTTATTTCTTTGGCAAAAGTTTTTCGCGAATATTTCAAGAATAAAAATATTGAACCTGCCTCATCTGCCGAAGCAAGAGAACGCATTGGGTATATGGATTCTGTAATGGAAAAAATCCGTGATATAAACCGTCGTAATAACCAACTGAAACAGATGTACAATAACGACGAGAAATTTGCGCGTGCCCACAAACGGGTTGTACACCGTGGATTGATCTCTAAACGCGAGTCAGAAGTTTGCGATAGCTTGAATTCCATCAAGCATACAGTCGATGATAAAGTACTACTCAACAGCGGGGTACTTCGTAACGATCCCTTTTTTAAACAAACAGTACAACAATTGATAAGCCTTGGACTCATGAATTTGAACATCAAGGCAACATTTGATGAAAAACAATTTATCACTGCTCAGATTTCAGATGAATATCTTTCGCAATACCACAACCAGCAGGAAGGATACGAATATATTTTGCCTGGAATGATGCTCGACAAAGCAGCTGAACCACCACGAACAAATTACGGACTTGCATAATACTATCTATTTATATGACGACATCAACAATTGAAATTCAAACAAAATCACTGATTGACGACCTTAAAGCCACTTGTGCTTCATATGGTCTTGGAAATGATGGAAACGAGTACAAAATTATTACCCAGATATTTCTCTATAAATTTCTGAACGACAAATTCGGCTACGAAGTAAAAAATGTTAAAGAACCGAATTATCGTGCACGATTGAAATCAACTGATAAGTGGGAAGATGCACTGAAAGATTTTACGGACGACGAATATGAGGATTTGCTTTCTTTTTTGCCTGCCGATAGCCCGAAGCTCAAACGCGAGCATTTCATAAGCAACATTTACAACCAACAGCTAAAAGGCGATTTTTCAACCCTTTTCGATGCTACCATGGTTGATATTGCCAATTTCAATTCCGAAATCTTTTCGATGAAAACCGAGAGCGAAACAAAGCTCACCTTGTTCGAGAACATCACCATCCATATTCCCGACTCGATGAAACGCGATGAATTTGCCCGTGCCCTGATTGCCCGTTTGGTAAACTTCAACTTCGAAAAGGTATTCTCACAGAAATACGACTTCTTTTCCACCATTTTCGAGTATCTGATTAAAGATTACAACAAAGATGGCGGCGGTAAATACGCCGAATATTTCACGCCACATTCCGTGGCTTCTATTATGGCCCAGCTGTTGGTAAAAGAAGGCGAGAATATTTCGGATGTGTCGTGCTACGATCCTTCGGCGGGTTCGGGTACTTTATTGATGGCGATTGCACATAGCATTGGCGAAGACCGTTGTACCATTTTCAGTCAGGATATTTCCCAGAAATCGAGTAAAATGCTTCGGTTGAATCTGATTTTGAATAACCTGGTACATTCCATTCCGAATATTATCCAGGGCGACACACTGGTTTCTCCGTATCATAAAACACCGGAAGGACGACTGCAAAAGTTCGATTATATCGTTAGCAATCCACCGTTCAAGCTCGATTTTTCGGACACACAGCCCAAGTTGGTTGACCAAAAATCCCGCTTTTTTGCAGGAGTACCTGCCATTGCCAAAGCCAAGAAGGAAAGCATGAGCATTTACCTCTGCTTTTTGCAGCACATCATCAACTCACTGTCGGCAAAAGGGAAAGCGGCAGTGGTTGTACCAACCGGCTTTATTACCGCTTCGAGTGGTATTGAAAAGAAAATCCGCGAACACCTGGTGACCAACAAAATGCTTCGTGGGGTGGTTTCAATGCCCAGCAATATCTTTGCAACCACCGGCACCAGTGTATCGGTACTGTTTCTCGACAAACAAAATGCCGATGGGAAAGTAGTATTGATTGATGCTTCAAAACTGGGCACGACCGTAAAAGAAGCCGGAAACCAGCGCACCAAATTAAGTATCGGCGACATTGATCAGGTTGTCAGTGCGTTTCACAATCGTCAATCGCTCGAAGATTTTGCAGTAGCGGTAACATACAGCGATATTACGGAAAAGAATTGTTCCTTTAGCGCCGGCCAATATTTTGATGTAAAAATCGAATACATTGCCATTACTCCGGAAGAATTTGCTACCAAAATGAACGGTTTCAAGTCGAATCTGAAAAACCTTTTTTCTGAATCAAAAGCTTTGGAAACAAAAATTCAGAAGCAGTTGGAGGGATTGAAATATGAGTAATTGGGAACCAGTTTCAGCTTTTGTCAAATTCACAACTAAAGGGATAACTCCAACTTATGTTGATAATAGTACAATAATTGTTCTTAATCAAAAATGTATTCGAAACAATAAAATCGACTATTCCTTTGCCCAATTTACTGATGATTCAAAAGATATTTCTGCGACAAAATTTGTCCAAAAGGGAGATATACTTGTAAATTCAACAGGAACAGGAACAGCTGGTCGTTCTGCTTTTGTAGCTGAGCTTCCAAAACGCCATCGTTTAATTGTAGATTCACATATTTTAATTCTTAGATGTAATTCTATTAACGAAGCTCAGTGCCTTAGCTATAATCTTTATTCATTCGAGAAAAAATTAATGTCATTTATGACAGGCAGTTCTGGCCAATCAGAATTGGATAAGGTTGTATTATTAAATATAAAAACAAAAATCCCCAAAGATTCAACAACTCAAATAAAAATCGCATCTATTCTTTCTTCTTTAGAATCCAAAATCGAACTCAATAACCGCATCAATGCCGGGTTGGAAGCCATGGCCAAAACCATGTATGATTATTGGTTTGTTCAGTTTGATTTTCCTTGCCCTGAGCTTGTCGAAGGGCCGTTGGCTAATTCGGATATTGTAGGCAAACCATACAAAACAAGTGGTGGGAAAATGGTTTGGAATGAAGAGCTGAAAAGGAAAATTCCGGAAGGATGGAATAATGGCAGTTTTGGTGATTACGCTAATTTAAAAGGTGGCTATGCTTTTAAATCATCTTGGTGGAAGGAGAAAGGAGTCCCGGTAATAAAAATTAAAGATATTAATGAAGATTCTACTTTGTCTCTTGAAAACTGCGCCTTTGTTGGTGAAGATAAATATTCACTCACCAAAAACTATGAAGCTTTCACTGGTGATGTTGTTATTGCTTTGACAGGAGCCACCATAGGCAAATATGGTATTGTAACTAAATCACAAAAACCAATCTTAGTCAACCAACGCGTCGGATTATTTAAACTTGGAATAAAGCCTTTGGAAAAACTACCTTTTTTAATAAATTCATTAAATCAAGAATATTTCAGAAAAACTGTATTTGTAATCGCAAGTGGTGCAGCACAGCCAAATATTAGTACAGATCAAATAGATGAAATTCCTTTAGTTATCCCAAGAAAGGAAATTCTTGATAATTTCAATCTCAACTGTTCCTTCAGTTATAAAAATATAATTAAAAATCAAATCGAAAACCAACAACTTACCTCCCTCCGCGATTGGCTGCTGCCGCTGTTGATGAATGGGCAGGTAAAGGTTTGTAAAGACAATTTAGTATAATATAATTTTCAATAAATCTATAAATGAAAAATTATAAATCAACGGAAATATCCGAAAAGCAATTAGAGGACTTAATTCGCCAAGCCCCTGAAAATATTGAACCAGGATTGCGATACATTGACCACCAAACGTTTACTAATCGTGGACCGCTCGATTTGCTAATGGTTGATAGTGGCAATGCGCTGGTAGTAGCAGAATTAAAAGTTGTTGAGGATGATTCAATGCTCGTCCAGGGCATTGATTATTATGATTATGTTACCAGGAATATAGAAGGGTTTGCAAGAGTATACAAAGAATTTAATGTGGATCCACATCAGGCTGTCAGGCTAATCCTGATAGCTCCTAGTTTTTCCATATCCTTAATTAATCGATGCAAATGGATTGATATTCAGGTTTCTTTGTTTACATATAAAGCAATAACCTTGATAGAATCAGATGATATTCTGCCCATTTTTATTGAAACAACAATTCCGTCAACGCCGGAAGTTTTAGTTAAATATCAGATGGTTGACCGGTTAAATTACATTACAGATGAAAAATCCAGAAAGAGTGCAAGCGATCTACTGTCACTGCTTCAAACCTGGGATAAAAACAATGTTCTTATTGAACCAACTAAATATGAGGTTTCAATCAAAAAATCAGGGCGTGTATTTGGTTACCTCTCTCCTCGTAGGCAGTTTTATGTAATCTATACATATGATGCCGAAAATAAATGGACAGGATTCCCCATCAAAGATCAGGATGATCTGGTTTTTGCATTACAATTGATGAAAGCTTGTTTCGATAAGAAGTAAAAGACAAGCCATTTCATCTCTTCACTTTTGGCTGCTGCCGATGTTGATGAATGGGCAGGTGAAAGTTGGCGAATCGTCAGGTGAGCAAAGCATGGCTGAGGAGCTGAAAAGATAATTTTTTATAGTTAATAACATCGATATGCCATTAGACACGCGCAAACAGCTATTATCCAGGGTAGGCTCAATTTGTAAGCATCACAAAGAGATTTCAAGAATGTCCGGTGCTGATTTTAATATCTTCAGGATTATCAATGTTACAAGTGATGAAGTAAAGCATTCTGCCTATTTGGCAGAATTGCTTAACCCTAAAGGATCACATGGGCAAGGAGATATTTTTTTACGACTATTTTTAAAGAAATTTGGCATCGAAAACTTTCATAGTGAAACGGCTATAGCGATAGTTGAAAAACACGTTGGTCCAGTAACAGAAACTGAAGGTGGTCGAATCGATATTCTTATTGGTGATCACAGAGGAAATCAAATCATCATTGAGAACAAAATTTATGCCCCTGATCGGGATAATCAGCTTATCCGCTATTCCAATTACAACAAAAAACACCTGTTTTACTTGACCTTATATGGCGGTGATGCTTCGGAAAGAAGTAGGATGAATAGCTCTTTTAGTGTTAGTTTGAAAAGCGGAGAAGACTATAAATTATTATCATATAAAACAGACATTTTAGAATGGTTAGAACTTTGTCACAAAGAATCTGTATCCATGCCATTATTGCGCGAAGGAATAGCCCACTACATCAACTTAATAAAACATCTTACCGGAGAAACAACAAATAAAGCCATGCAAACTGAAATCGTTGATTTAATTACCGAAAGCCCAACCAACCTGGCGAATGCACGAGAAATAGCCAATAATTATACTGAAGCCCAATCGCATCTTTTATGGGAATTCTGGAAGGCGCTAAGAGATGCATTAATAAGTAAAGGCATAATTCTTTACGAAGATGTCGATACGGATGTTACAAAGGAACGCACATTAAATTATTTCAGGCGAAAAGATAGATATTTTGGTCTATGTAGCCAGATTTATGCAAATGGTGAAATAGCTATTTATTGGGCAAGTGAAATGCAGGATGGCATCTATATAGGTTTTACACTCGAAAAAAATGGAAATGGCAAAATTGCAGATTTACCGGAAAATTCCAATTATGTAAATTTTGTTACAAATTGTGATAATAATTATAAAAACACACTGTATTGGCTGGGTACACAGGAAACAAACCCTAGTCTTAATTTCAGGGATTTTAGTTCTGATGCAATATTAAATCTAACAAATAAAAATGAACTGGAGAAAACAGTTCAGGAGATTGCACAAAAGGCACATGATGATATTGAGTTTGTTAAGATAAAATTGGTGGAGATGGATGCCATATCATCAAAACAAATTTAGTAAAAAGCAAATCGCTAAATCTTCTGAATTCATGTGTTTTCGGTTAACAAGGCTGATGAATGTTCAATTTTTGGTTAAGTAAAACAGTTTAATTGTTTTAAGTAGTATAATTTTGATTTATTATAATGATCTGAACTTAGGTTTGGGAATTTAGCTTTAATAATTTCAATTGTCTGATATACTGATGGTTTTAAAACATATAACATCTGAATTTCTTATTGGGGAAGAAGAGACGGATGGGCATAGTCCCATGAAGTTCCTTTGTTCCGATGATGAGATTTATTATTGCAAGTATCGCGTAACATCAAAGAAGGATGAACTGGATCTTTTGGTTTATGAAATCGTCTGCCATTATCTGTGCGAACACCTCGGAATCCCGACCCCTCAAATAGCTTTGGTCGAACTCACGAAAGATTCTTTCGAACCCAAAGACATACCTCGTAACAAACTTTATGCAAAGCCTGGTGTTATATGTTTTGGTTCTCATATAGTTAACCCCGCCTTTTTGGTGAATGATACCCAGTTAATTAAATCAAAAGCTGACTTTAATCGTTATAAGAACCCGGAAGACCTAATAAAAATTGCAATTTTCGACCTCTGGGTTGATAATACTGATCGGGGAAAAGCAGGTAATTTTAATCTGCTGGTATCAACAAAATCAGGCAAGACTTCTTATTATGCATTTGATAATGCTTTCACTTTTGGGGGTGTTAATAGCCTACGCATATTCAATCCTTCATTTGAAGTGAGTACAGTTGACAAGCTCTTGAATACAGATTATTTCCGGTCAGTCATAAAATTCATCCCAAAAGCAGAACGTGTTAATATTGCTCAGAAAATATTATCTTTGTGCCATGATGAAGCAGTTTCTGATATTATTACGAAGACCCCTCCCCTAATCCCAGGTGCATGGAACACCTTGCCTGGGTTGTATCCTCGTATGCATAATTTTCTTTCGAACGTTCAGCGTTTGCAAAAAATAGAACATTTAGTACTGTCATCACTTTCAAAAATATAGCCATGAAAGCTTTTTTATCACCGGTTTATTTTCAAACCAATGCTGCTTCTGACGAAAAAATCACGGCAGGTTTGATTATTGTTACGCCCGTTAAAATCTGGTTTCACTTCTCATCTTTCAAACTATCCCTGTTAAAAAAGCTTCATTCAATTGATGCATATTACAATGCAGACAACTCTTTGAATAGCTTGGAAAATAAAATTGTGCAGTCGAATGTCGAATTGGAATCAGCTATACCAACATTTTTCAAAAGCGACCTCCCTTTCAACATTGAATATTTTTCATACTTATCTAAATATAGTTCCGGTCTTGTGCAGTTCGGATCGCCTAAGCCTATAAATTCTGAAATTAATGAAAGTACGTTTGCCTCTTATTATAAAATATTTGTTGGTGAATCGCTTATTCTAAATAAAGAGAAAATTCACAAAACGCTCTTTGCCACACAACTTAAAGAACATCTCAAGAAACCTGGATTGTCGGAAAAAGCTGATATAAACTTTAAACTTACGCCAGCAATCATTCCTGGGTTGATTAAAGAAGCAGATATAACTTTGATATCTAAAAATGGTTCTATAAATGCTTTCCAAGGCGTAGATTTTTCATTATCTCCAAAATCAATTGTTGATAATCTATATGAATTTGAAGTTCTTGTCAATTCTTTGAAAAAATTCTCCCACCTTAATAAAATAAATTCTGGCAACTATAGCATAGTTACAATAGAACCGTCAAGCACTGCTTCAGAACAACATAAATTGTTCGATCATGTACAAAGTTTCAAATCAGATGATTATAAATTAATTGATCCTTCTCAATTTGATACTTTTACCGATAAAATTGTAAAATCTAATTATTCAAAATTTTCTACATATTTAGCTTCTTGCTAACCTAAGAATATTAAGTATCCGTTCGGCGAAGGTTCCAGATTTGCTTTCGTCTGAGGCTGTGCCTATGTCTCATACGAATCGATTAGGACACTTCATGTTTTTCTAATGTTTAATACCTAACTCCATGTCCGGTTTTAAATATTTCATCCTAACTGGTAATCCAAAAGCCTATTCGCGCAATTTTGAAACACTCCTGCTATGTTGGACCCCAAATTGTGAAGTTGAGTTAGATGAAGATGTTGAAAACTATCAATATTTAAATGTTAGTATCAATAAATTAGATGAAAGACCTTTCGCACAACCAAAAACAGCTAAATATCAGAGAGTAAAGCCAATTTTGCCTGAATTATTTAATGATTACTATTCATTATTACTTTCTAAGGTAAGCGATACTCCATTCGAAGATAATGATGAATATTTTGAGCGATATCACCACAAAGGTTTTTATGAAGTTCAGTATTTTGCTGGGAAGAATAATGAAAAGTTCGAAATAGGTATAAGATTCACTGATGATATCAAATCATTTTCTGTCTCTGTTTCACGTTCGCACGGATTTTCATATCGTTCCGGTTGGGTTAGAAGTGGTGTCTCGATTAGTAAAGAAAAATTTCTTCAATATTTCAATCTCACTATACAATTCCTTGCTGATTACAATAGCTACCTTGTGTTTCTGGATGAATATACGCGATATTTTCCTGAACTTATTGCGGGCGACACGACTTTTAAAGGTCTATTTATCAGTCCAGAACAAACCTTGAATAGAATAATTGAACAATTAGAGTCGCGAAAACAATTTATTGAAAAGCGTCTTATTAATAGTGACTCAGATACCAATGATATCCGTCGTCAATTGAGAGGGGAACTTGATGGTCTGCTCTATGCCATTAAAACTATTAAGCAGACTTTATAAGTAATTCAATGATTGATAGTCGTCTCCTTATTATCGTACGAAAAATATTCAATATACAGTAGACGAGAAGCACGAATCCCCAAGCATCCCAAGCAGAAAGAAAACAAGTGGCGATAGGAGATGACAAGAAGCGGTTTATAAGGTGATCGTCTCCTTCCGTCAGCCAGGGTGCCACCCCCTAATCTCCCAACGCACAGCAAAAAATGCAAGGGTAATACGAGCGCCAATGAGCTTTTTAGATGCACAAGTTCCATAGTTCTTTTAGTATTGGCGCCCTTGCATTTTTGCTCTTGCCTTCACTTGGCCAACGCCCCTCTGTCTGCCTTC
>JBBQTB010000065.1:0-11437 GCA_038213375.1 Bacteroidales bacterium
TTTATTACGAGACTTGAAGATAGATAGAAACAATCAAGTTTGGGAAATGGATATTACATATATCCCAATGGAAAAAGGGTTTATGTATTTGGCTGCCATTATTGATGTCAATAGTCGTTATGTAGTAAATTGGTCAATATCTAATTCCATGACAGCTGAATGGTGCACCGAAATAGTTGTTGAGGCCATAAAAAAGCATGGCACGCCAGAAATATTTAACACCGATCAGGGAAATCAATTTACAAGCGATATTTTCATTAAAACACTAAAAGATAATAAAATACTTATTTCTATGGATGGAAAAGGAAGGGCTATCGACAATATCTATATTGAAAGATTATGTAAAAGTGTGAAATATGAAAATGTATATTTGAATGCTTATGAAAATGGCATATCTTTATTTTCAGGATTGAAGAAGTATTTTGAGTTTTATAACAATGAGCAGCTTCATCAATCCTTAGATTATCAAGCGCCTAGCATTAGATATTTATTAGCGGCTTAAACCGAGAATAACTTTTTTAGGCCTTGAAAGAGCCAAAAAGTTATTTCAAGTTTTAACCGAGTATTGAGTTTGAGTAAACAATCTTAACTTGGTATAATTTCTGTCTGAAGATTAGGGTACAGTATAATATTCGATCAATTCATTTAAGTAAAAAGGAAATATTTTCAAAAGAAGTTATTAATATGTATGATT
Organism: Bacteroidales bacterium; assembly: GCA_038213375.1. Classification (GTDB taxonomy): domain Bacteria; phylum Bacteroidota; class Bacteroidia; order Bacteroidales; family JAAUTT01; genus JAAUTT01. The sequence goes on from JBBQTB010000065.1 coordinate 695, forward strand.
TTGGGGAAATTAGTGCTTTCCCAAATGGGGATTTATATGCAAACATTAACTTACCTAAATTGGGAAATATTAATTTAGATTCAATAGAGAATATGCTCTTAAGTGAATTAAAGTCTGGTTTATCATGGCGCATGATTCGAAATGTTCAACCTTGTAATGATTGTATTTATAAAATTTTATGCCCACCGCCCTCAAATTATGATTTTGCCCATAACAAAGTGGATTTATGTTTACTAGACAGAATTTAACTAATCTTTACAATTAAATAATTTAAGTATTAAGGAAGACTAATATTAATATATTACCAGAAAAATTGATAGGTATGAAATGCATTCTAATCATTATTTTTTTTAATAGCTTAAGTATTTTTTTTCATCCATTAAGCATGGAATTAACTCCAATAACAAATTCTGGGAAACCGATTGTTATTAATTTTGAAAAAAGTATTGGCAACGAAAAAGAAATTAAGTTATCTGAAATAGTAAGTAATATTGAATATGTTCCTCTGGAGACAAATAAAAATGCTTTACTTGCTTCTATTTCTAAAGTTGCTCCAACACGAGATTATATATTTTTAGAATCAAGAGGTAATATTTATCAATTTCAACGCAATGGAAAATTCTTACATCGTGTTGGTAAGTCGGGTTCAGGCCCAGGAGAGTATTCAATTGCAAGAGATTATAAAATTGATGAGGCTTCAGAATATATATATATATTAACAAATTGGTCAAAAAAGATACTTGTATTTTCCTTTAATGGAAAATTTATTAAAAGTATTCCTTTTATAGATTCGATGAGTTTCGAAAAGCTTCCCGGGAATGTGTTTTTGGCGGCTATGGGAAATGGTTCTGGACAAGAAAAATATCGCTTAGTTGCATTGAAAAACAATAAGGATACATTAAAATGTTTCCCCAATTACATTAAATTTCCTTATCGGAAAAATCAGTTTACATTTATTAGTGATAATATTGATCTTGACTTTTATTGTTTTAATAATGAGGTTTTCTACCGTGAAAAATATAATGATACTATATTCAAAATTACGAGTTCTATTTCCTTTTTGCCAAATATCATCCTGTCTCTTGGAAAATATAAGATTCCGATTGAACATCGTATCGAATTTTTAGCCTCCGGAAAAGAATTTAGAAAATATAGTAGTAGATATTATAATACAAAAGTTGAGGAAACAAATAATTATGTGTTCGTCACATATATGTCTTATCTCGAAAACGATCCAAAAAAAGCTCTATTGTACGATAAAAAAGCTCACATTGGGTTCAGACTAAAAAATCAAAATAACAAGGAAATAGGAATGATTGATGATATTGATAATGGGCTGGAATTTTGGCCATTAAAAATAGATGGTCATTACGGTTTAATAAGTTGGATTGATGCGCCAGAATTATTAGAACAATTAGAAGTCAAATATGGGAAAAGTTGGAAGAAAATGATTAAACCGAAATTACAAAATTTAGTTAAAACCCTCGATGAAAACAGTAATCCTGTGGTAATGATTGCAACTGTTAAAAAATAAGTTGATGCGAGAAACAAAAATCAATGCTAAATATGTAGTAGTATTATAGGAATATTGTTGATTTATGAGGATAAATGCTATATATAAACAACTTGATGCCATGGACTGCGGCCCTGCATGACTTCGCATGATAGCCAAATACTATGGTAAAAATTTTACATTAAAATCAAATGGATGCAAAGAATTTAAAAGGATTAGATTTTGGAATTGGAATGATAAAATCAACTATTTAAATAATCGAAATATAATGAGATCGCTAAAACAATTCTTCATTTTGCTCCTATTTATTTATTTTTCTATACTAAGTTTTATTACTGGTTGTTCTCTCCATCAAAATAAGACTGAAATGGGCGATTCTATATCCACCTTGGCCAATGTTGAAAAACCTTTGGTAGAGGTAATGACCTTAAAGGCAGGCAACTTTTATAAGGAAATTATTAGTAATGGTAAGCTTTATGCAATTTGGAAGGTCGATTTGCAATTTCGCGTTAGTGAAATTATTCAAAGGATTTTTGTACATAATGGACAAAAGATTGATAAAGGAACAATACTTGCAGAAGTCGAAGAATCAAAATTAAAAAACCAATTAAAACGAGCCAAATCAAATTACGAAAAAGCTTGTCTTGAAATGCAAGATCAGCTAATATCTATGGGAGTCAATAACTTTGATAGTACTCAGATTCCTTCACAAAAATGGAAAGTTGCAAGTATAAAAAGTGGTTTTGAAAATGCTGTTCTTGACTTGGAAATTGCAAATTATGATTATAAAAATAGAAAACTCATAGCACCTTTTGGAGGAATCGTTTGCAACCTTAGAGGAAAGGAAGGTAATTTGTCAACTCAAGATGTTTTTTGTACACTTATTGAAAATTCTACTTTCGAAGCAGAGTTTTCAATAATGGAATCCGAACTCAATTTTGTTTACATAAATCAACCTGTTTTGATAATAGCATTTTCCGGCGATTCTATAACTCATCAAGGCATCATTTCGGAAATAAATCCAATCATAAACGAAAATGGTTTAGTTAAAGTGAAGGCAAAAATTATTAATAATGGACATAATCTTTTTGAAGGCATGAATGTACATATTATAGTTCGTAAGGTATTTGCTAATAAGTTGGTGGTGCCTAAGCAAGCTGTTTTGGAGCGTCAGGGGAGAAAAATTGTTTTTACGGTTGAAAGCGGGCAATCTATTTGGAATTATGTAAAAATTACTGGCGAAAATTCTACTAATTACTCCATTGAGGAAGATGATGAACAAACAGAACTTCAAGGCAAGGATGTCATTATTTCAGGTAACCTAAATTTGGCCCATGAGGCAGAAGTAGAAGTGAAAAATAAATAAACAATATCATAGGAAGTTTATTTATCCTATTATTTCAGAATAAGCGTTGAAAATTATAAAAATATAAGCAACAGTTATTCTGGCAAATACGAGAAACATAAGGTCTTTCATTGACCTAGCATTAGAAGCTCTTTGAATTTCTGGTTTCAATAAGCCAATTGAACAATGATTCAATTGGTTGCTTGATAGTCAATAGCTCTTGATCCCATAAACTATGGTTTGCTATTATTGTTGAACCGCATACAAGAATTTATTAAATCAATATCGTTCAAATGACAGATTTATATTATGTATTAACCTGTTCATTTTTTCTAAGGGGGTCATACTTAGGATCACGATGTAATAATCTGCCATAAGGCAAAATTAATCAAGGTTTTAAATAAATTATTTAATTTTTATTTTTTAGATAGTCAATATTTTTATACTAGTTTTAATTACTATTTTTCAAACTTTAATTCACATTTTATTGGGTCTAACTCAATCCTAAGACTATATGAGTTTTATGCATATAATTTTAAGGTTTACTATTTATGGCTGAAAGCAAGTTAAAAGTCAAATTATATGAGTTTACTATCTCATATATAAAGGTATATGAAGATGTTTAACTTCAAAACAGGTATTATGTATCGGCAGATTTATCAACATTAATATAGTAGAAGTTTTGGAGACAATTTTTCATCATAAATATATTTTAAAGAAATGGTCCGTTTTCTAATCTCCCGCCCCATAGCCGTTATTATGGTATTTATAGCTGTACTCATGTTGGGTATTGTTTCCTATCGATTGCTGCCTATATCCTTAATGCCTGATATCGATATCCCTGAAATTACTGTCCAGGCAAGCTATCCCAGTAGTTCAGCACGGGAACTGGAAAACGCCATCACCAAAACTCTGCGGATGCAACTCATGCAGGTTGCCCATCTGAACGATATTTCCTCCGAAACACGCGACGGGAAAGGAATTATCCATCTTTCGTTTGACTACGGCACTCCCATAGACTATGCGTTTATTGAGGTAAACGAAAAAGTGGATGCCGCCATGAACTATCTCCCCCGCGATATGGACCGTCCACGGGTGATTAAAGCATCAGCAACCGACTTACCAGTGTTTTATCTTAATGTAACACTAAAAGACGATTCTCTTTCAAAAAAAAACGATCAGAATATTCCGTCCGATAAGTTTATTGAGCTTAGCGAGTTTTGCGAAAATGTCATCAGGAGACGCATCGAACAATTGCCACAGGTTGCGATGGTGGATCTGAGTGGTACCATGAGTTCGGAGATTATAGTAAAACCAGACAAACAAAAGCTCGAAAGTCTTCACATTAGCTTCGATAAAATTCAACTGGCTATTGAACAAAGCAATATAAATCCGGGCAACATCATGGTGCGAGATGGGTATTACCAATACCACATTCGGTTTACTTCCTATCTGAAAAACCCTGCCGACATTGCCAATATTTATATTCGTACTGAGAATAAGGTACTTCAAATTAAAGACATAGCCGAAGTATCTATTCAACCACAAAAACCTATGGGAATATTTCTTAGTGGTAATAAGCAAGCCATTACCATGGCTATTATTCAGCAAGCCGATGCACGAATGGCCGATTTAAAAAAAGAATTGGGTAGTTTAACGGATCATTTAAAGTCGGATTATTCTTACCTTTCTTTTGAAGTAGCCCAGGACCAAAGCCAACTTCTCGACTTTACAATGTCAAATCTGCAACAAGACTTGCTTATGGGAAGTATCATGGCCTTTCTAGCCTTATTTTTCTTCCTTAACGATTTACGGGCCCCCATATTGATAGGAGTTACTGTACCTGTATCATTGATTATCAGTTTTCTATTTTTTAAGATTTTTCATTTATCCATCAACATTATTTCCATATCGGGCCTTGCTCTTGGAATTGGTATGATCATGGACTGCTCTATTATTGTTATTGAAAATATCCTTCATTACCGCCATCAGGATTTATCCCTTGAAGAGGCATGCATAAAGGGCACCAACGAAGTCATCCGCCCAATGCTTAGCTCCACATTAACAACGAGTGCTGTATTTATGCCACTCATTTTTATCAGTGGATTGGCTGGAGCGCTCTTTTACGACGAGGCCATGAGTGTTTCAATTGGCAATGTGGCCTCTTTTATTGTGGCCATTACGATATTGCCGGTCATTTTTGCCTTGCTATACCGTGCCAAAGAATCCTCAGGCAACCTTACTGTTATTCCGCGGTGGAAACAGCAACTAAAAAGTGTCCGCGTTTTCATCGGAAAATTCAGCTTTGGTAAAAAGCTCGAATATAAGTACGAACATGGCGTAGCCTGGGTTTTTAGGCACAAAACACTGACAACGGTATTGTTTTTTGTATCTATTGGCATGAACTTCGTATTGTTTAAAGTAGTAAAAAAAGAAGTAATGCCTCCTCTTACGCAAACCGAGCTGATTGTTACTGTGGATTGGAACGAAAATATTCATATTGACGAAAACCGACTTCGGATTGAACAATTACTTCGACCATTCAAGCGCCAATTACTACAAAGCAATTGTCATATTGGCGAACAACAATTTGTACTAAGCCAAAAACATGAGTCGGATTATTTTGGAGCCGAGTTATACCTGAAAATGAATAGTGCAAAATCGGTTGCTGTTGTTCAGGATAGTATTCAACTGCTACTTCAACAACGATTCCCTTTGGCAAAGGTCAGCTTTCGCCCACCAGAGAATATTTTTGAACGTATTTTTTCAAATAACGATCCTCCTTTGTTGGCAAAAGTAAGTGTTGCCAATGTCGGAAATCTCGATCCTGATTCGGTAATAGCTTTTGCCGCCCAGGCGGATAAACGATTGATGACTGATATTCCCAATCGGATTCCGCTAAAACAGGATATTTCTATTGAAATAGATCAGGAAAAGCTTTTACTCTATGGAGTAAGTTACCTTACAGTATACCAGAGTATTAAAACAGCATTCAACGACAATAGGTTTGCAACCTTGCAATCGTACCAACGGTTTATGCCAATTTTGCTAGGGGAAGATCAAAAAATGGTTGGCGAGGTACTAGCATCCCGCAAAGTTCAAAATAACAAAGGCGAGGATTTGCCGCTTTCTACATTTATAAAAATGCATCGCGAACGTGATTTAAAATATGTAACTGCTGGCCAACAAGGAGAATACATTCCTTTACAATATTTTATTCCTGCCGAAAAAATCGAAGCATACAAAGCTACCTTAACCGTTTTGGTGAAGGAAAAACAATACCCCGATGTTCAGTTTGGAGGATCCGTATTAAAAAGTCAGAAAATGTTAGGCAGGTTAACAGTTATTTTAATCATCTCATTACTATTACTATACTTTATATTAGCAGCCCAGTTCGAGTCTCTTTTACAGCCATTCATCGTCCTTTTGGAGTTACCTGTCGATTTTGCCGGGGCATTGTTTGTGCTCTGGATTTTTGGCAATTCGCTCAATTTGCTCTCGGGTATTGGTATCATAATCATGACAGGGGTTATCATCAACGACTCCATCTTAAAAGTAGACACCATCAACCAATTACGCCAACAAGGATTACCTCTGATGGAAGCTATTAAACAGGGTGGAACCCTTCGCTTAGGATCGATCCTTATGACTGCGGCTACGACCATTCTGGCCGTTGTTCCATTCTTCTTCGGGACCGATTTGGGGTCAGAACTTCAAACACCGTTATCTCTGGCTTTAGTGGGTGGAATGGTGGTAGGTACGGTTGTAAGTTTGTTCTTTGTTCCACTTGTTTATTGGTGGATCTATCGTAAGTCAGAGAATACAAATCCTCTTACCTCCATAGAATAAAACTCACTAACAATGAAGCTTAGTTCTTTTGCCATCATTCTGATATTTATTGTCCTGATAACAGCCGGGATTGCTATGGTGCCATTGCTTACGGTTAAGTTAAGCCCATCATCAACGTTACCGTCTATCCAGGTAAACTATTATTGGCAGGGTAGCACTGCCCGTGTGGTGGAACAAGAAGTTACCTCCTTATTGGAAGCCATGTTTAACCGGGTGCGTGGGGTAAAAAATGTTTCTTCAACATCATCTTCAGGCAGCGGATCCATTTACGTTGAATTTGGTCAATCTGTCAATTTTGATGCTGCCCGCTTTGAAGTTGCCACTCTCATAAGACAAGCCTATCCGAAGTTCCCACAAGGAGTTAGTTTTCCTGTAATCTTCGTAAAACGCACAGATAATGAACGCGTAAAACCTCTGTTGACTTATACCATCAATGCCCCATCAGAGCCTTACATTATTCAATCGTATGCCGAGGATCACATAAAGCCTTTGCTAACTTCCATAAAAGGAATACATCAGATTGATATTTATGGGGCATCCCCTTTGGAATGGATCATGGAATACGATGCCAACCAACTGGAAACGTTACACATATCGACATATGACATTCAAATAGCTATCAATCAATACCTTTCTATTGAATCTGCTGGTGTTGGTTATGAACTCCAATCCCAAAACGATACATCTGTGATTCATTTGATTTTAAAGAATCACCTTTCCCGAGAAACAAATTTCGAAAACATCCCAGTAAAGAAGGTGCAAAACAGAATATTATACCTGAAAGATATTGTAAAGCTAAAACATCAAGAACAAGCTCCAACATCCTATTTTCGTATAAATGGAGCCAGTACCATCAATATTGTCATTTTAGCAACTGAGGAAGCAAACCAACTTCTTACCAGTAAATTAATCAAAGAGAAGATTGCGAAAATAGAAAGGATATTGCCGCCAGGGTATTTTCTATTGAAAAGCTATGATGCCACCGAATTCATCAGCCTTGAACTCTCAAAAAACGCCAACCGAACAGCGTTCACTGTTGTAATTTTACTATTGTTTGTTCTACTGATGAGCAAACAGTTTCGATATCTTCTATACATTGTCATCAGTTTAATTGCCAATTTGAGTATTGCCGTAATTTTGTATAATCTGTTTCGTGTAGAGATGCATTTGTATTCCATGGCAGGAATTACTGTTTCGTTAGGACTGATACTCAACAACAGCATTGTAATGATTGATCATCTTAAATACCAAAACAACCTGAAAGTTTTTCTTGCAATTCTGGCCTCAACCTTAGCCGCTATTGCTGCGCTATTGGTGGTTTTTCTCGTAGATTTACAGTTACGGACAAACATAGTCGATTTTAGCATTGTTATCATCATCAATCTCAGTATTTCGTTATTTGTAGCCTTATTTTTTATTCCGGCTTTAATGGACGTATTTCCATTAAAAAAGAGATTGCAACAACGAAAAAAGCTATATCCAAATCTCTTCCTGAAAAAAACGCACCACCTTGAATATACTTTACGGTTTTCGCGCATTTATGAAAAATTTATTGGCTTTTTTTGCAGGTTTCGCTGGGCGTTCCTACTCCTTCTCCTTCTTGGTTTTGGACTTCCAGTGTTCCTTCTTCCTGCCAAGATTGAGACGCAAGCTCCGTTTGCCAATCTTTACAATAAAACATTGGGTAGCTTGTGGTATATCGAAAATGTCAAGCCTATATTAGATAAAGCTCTAGGAGGAACTTTACGCTTATTTGTACAAAATGTGTTTGAAAATGCATATTATGGAAAACTTGAAAAAACCACCTTGTATGTTGTTGCTCAAATGCCTTATGGATCTACCATTGATCAGATGAACGATCTTGCCATTTCGGCAGAAAAATACTTAAAACAATTTAAAGAGATCGATCAGTTTCAAACTCAAATTTCAAATGCCCAATCCGCCCAAATTGTCATCTATTTTAAAAAGGAGTACGCTGATACCGGTTTCCCTTTTCAACTAAAAGAACTTATCACGCAAAAAGCGATAGACTTGGGTGGCGCCGATTGGGGAATTTACGGTATAGGCGAAGGTTTTAGTAATGCCGTCCAGGAGGTACTGGGCTACAATAGAATTACCTTATATGGTTACAATTACGATGAGCTTTGTCAAATTGCCGATACCATAAAACAAAAAATTCTGGAAAACCCAAGGGTTAAAGAGATATCGATCTTATCCCATGATCAATGGGCGAAAGATCGTTCGGTAGAATTAGTAATGAATTTTGACCTGCAAAAATTAATCCTTCAAAACACGACATCAGATACTGTTTATCGTATGCTTGGCAGTTTCAGCAAAAAAGACAACACGATTGCCAATACTATGTCGGGAGGTAAATTGGAAAGAGTAAGATTAGTATCCAAACAAAGTCAAACCATGGATTTATGGCAGATGCAACAATCACCTGTCGAAATTGGGTCAACCTCGTTAAAACTTGGTAGTTCAGCAAGCATTAAACAAGAGAAAACCAGTTTGGATATATGTAAAGAAAACCAAGAGTACAGGCTTATACTTGCTTATGATTACATTGGCTCCAATAAATTGGCTCAACGCCAACAGGATCGAATATTGAAGGCCATAACTCCATCATTACCTATTGGTTATAAGGCTAAGGGCAATAACAGCAACTTGTGGTACAAGGAAAGCAAAAAACAGTATTGGCTTTTACTACTAGTAATTGTTATCATATTTTTTATTTGCGCAATATTGCTAGAATCTCTTTTACAACCCCTGGCAGTCATCTTAATGATACCACTATCGTACATGGGTGTTTTTTTAACGTTCTATCTGTTCGATTTAAATTTTGACCAGGGAGGGTTTGCAGCATTTATTCTTTTAAGCGGTATTACAGTAAATTCGGCGCTATACATCATCAATGATTTTACTATTCTTAAAAGAAAGAAAGCTAAACATAACCTACCCTACGTTAAATTGTATATAACGGCGTATAATCACAAAATTGTACCTATTCTTCTCATTTTTCTCTCAACCACTTTAGGATTGGTGCCCTTCCTTCTTGGCGGTCAAAAAGAAGTATTCTGGCCAGCTCTAGCAGCAGGAACCATTGGCGGGTTGATTTTTTCTATTATTGGAGTTTTCGTATTCTTGCCAATTGTGTTATTAACGAGAAATGAATCCAACTTATAAATCAATTTATTGTTAGAAACTGTTTAAAAATTAAATAATATTGAGTTAAAACTCTGACTATAAATTATTTAGTTGAATCTAATTTCGTATCTTTATGGATACCAAACACATAAAGAGTATGAGAAAATATCCAACCGACTTAACAGATCAATTAAATCGATGAAAAATGTACATTTTCTTAAAATTGCCTACTACGGCCGCGTGTATAAAGTCGTTGGCGATTTTGGAGCTTAAAAATTATCAACCCGTTGAAAACAAACCAGCGAACGGAAAACTGTGCAATATACCTAATATTCAATGCTTTATGATTCATTGCTAGGCACTGTTAATTATTTTTTAAGGCAACTGAATATTTGTCACTTCAAATGGTACTTTTTTAATCGACTTTGGTGTTATAAGTTGAATTGAAACAGACCAATCTAAAGTTATTGGCTTATTAAAACTATAAGTATAATAGCTATTCATTATGGAACAACTACCCGACATTTTATCTCCTTTTTCATCAAAAAACTCAAAGTTAATCAACTTTTTATCTGGATCGTTTACATAGAAATTTACTGCATTTGTGCCACCTTCATAACTAAAGAAGTCAAAAAAAGAATTAACAAATTCTATTATTTGTGTTGAATCTCTGTTTCCAGCAAAAATCTTAATCTTGTTATTTAACCTTTCCTTATCCTCCTGCGTATTCCGGAAATAAAAGGACAGTCATTCCGGGAATTGGCGGACAATGATTCCGGGAATAAAAGGACAGTCATTCCGTTTTTGGGCGGACAGTCATTCCGGAAATAAAAGGACAGTGATTCCGGAAATAAAAGGACACTTTTCTTGTGGTAAATTAGGGGCTCAC
>JBBQTB010000066.1:0-9552 GCA_038213375.1 Bacteroidales bacterium
AATTGGGATTCCGCTTTCCTTCCATTCCTTAACCAAAGCAAACATGGTTGCTTGCGTAACTCTTTTCATGGGTTCTATCTTTTCCCCAAAGCTACAGGGTTAAATGCCGTTGAAAAATATGCGTTCGGTGGGCCGGATACGAACAACCCGATGATGGTAGTGATCGATTTTACCAATGGTCCTACTTCTAAGCGTGATTTTCCACATTTTCACAATCCTTTAAATTTATCGATTCGAAGGACTAACGCTTGTTTTTGAAAATACAAGTTTTTATGAAAAAAAATTAATTCTATTTTGTTACCGGTTTTATTTTTTATTTTGGTGGCAAAAAAAGTGTTTTCTTTGCACCTCAATTTTTTTTATGACAAATTCTTCTAACCATTTTAAGGGTGTTGTTTATGCTATTATAGCGGCGCTTATGTGGGGTGTATTGGCGATTGCATTAAAAGTTTCTCTTAACGATTTGCCATCTATTTCTATTGTATGGGTAAGATTTATCATTGCTTTTCTTTTTATGTTTGTATTCCATTTGGTTAAGCGGCCTCAGGCATTTTTAATTTTCAAAAAACCTCCTTTAAAACTTATAATTGCATCGTTGTGTCTGGTTCTAAATTATTTTGGCTTTATGAAAGGAGTGGAATACACAACTACATCGAGTGCCCAGGTGTTTATTCAGCTTGGACCGGTATTATTTGCTTTAGCAGGCATTTTTATTTTCAGAGAAAAAATTAATTGGAAGCACATTACAGGTTTCTTGATTTTACTGGCCGGCTTAAGTCTTTTCTATCGCGATCACTTGCAGGCCATTACTAATCAAAGCCAATACTCCTTAGGAATTCTTTGGCTTGTAATTGCCTCTGCATCATGGGCTGTGTATGCAGTTTTGCAGAAGGAACTAATAAAAACAGTTTCAATCAATCAGTTAAACTTATTTATTTTTGGTTTTAGTGCAATTATAATTTCTCCATTCACATCATATGAGGGTTTTGTGCATCTTAGTTTTAGCTCATGGATGCTGATGTTATTTCTTGGAATTAACACGCTGGTTGCTTATGGCGCCATTGCAATGGCTTTTCGTCATTTGGAAGCTAACAAAGTAAGTGTTATCATAACAATGAATCCTATTATAACTTTTTTGTTGTTGTATATACTTACGGATATGCAGGTATCGTGGTTAAAACCCGAGCCTTTGTCGATTATTAGTATTGTTGGCGCAGTCATAGCTTTAATGGGAGCTTCATTTGTGATAATTTTTACAAGAAAAAAATAGAATTCAAATAGATAACCTGTTTAATTCCTAAAGCAGCACTAGGCTACAAATAAAAAAATTTAATAATAACCACGAATGCACGAATAATTTATTTGTGCATTCGTGGCTATTTAACAATGCGTTTATACCTCCCTTTTAATTCTTCAAAACTGACTGAACTTCGCTCCCCTAAACTCATCACCCAAACGATTGAGGGACTTTGACTTTTACAAATCTAGCTCTCCTCTGGGATTTAGGGATGAGGAAATTAAACGGATTTGTGAATTATTCAGAACAAGTACTTTTCCAATTAGTTGAAAATTTAGTTTCTAATTGAACAAGATTTTCCAATTCATTTTATATTTTTAAGGCAAAATTATTTGTAAGGATGTATCATAGACATATTGGGGTTTTTATTGGCATTTTTTTATTGACGTTTTCTTTTGCGTTTGTAAAAGAAAATGCCTTCAAAGAAATTAAAAAGGGAGATGATCCGGCATCAAAAAATTCCGATTATAAAAATGGAGTTATTTATATTAATAAAGGAAGGCCTGACAGTGCATTCATTTTTCTTTTAAAGGCAAGGGAACAATTTTTAGCCTCGGGAGACAATCCAGCCCTTCTTTATTGTTTGTACAAACTGGCTTTCATTGAAAATGTTAAGAATAATTTGCCATTAGGTCTTCAATTCATTGGATCAGCGGATAGTCTGATTAAGCTGAAAAAAATGGTACATCCCTTATGGGCTGATATCTCATACATGCAAGGAAATCTATTGTTTAGAAAAAACGAATTTGATAAATCATATCAAATTTTTGAACAGTGTTTGCAAAAATCTAAAACAACAAACGCACCTGACAGCACAATTGCCAGGATTTATGCCCGCAAAGCAACTATTGAATATTATAAAGGCTATTATTCATCGGCAATAGAATCATTTACATATGCAGGTAAATTTGGTTCTTCTGCTTTTGGTAAATATTCGTTGTTTGTTTCCGATCAAGTGAATAATCAGGGGGTGATAAACCTTATGATGGCTAGGAACGATGAGGCTCTTGCTAATTTTCAGCAATCGGAAAATCTGATGAGAATAGGTAAAATATCCTCTCCGGCAGCTTTGGCCAGCACATACACTAACATAGGTTTAATTTTCAAAACGAGGAACGATTTAAATAATGCGTTGCAATTTTATAACAAAGCATTAGAATTAAATTTATCGGATCCGGAAAACGGAAATTCACAGATTGCAAACACATACATCAACATTGCCGTTGTGCACCAGCGGTTAGGACATTTTGACAAACAGCTCCAATATCTCCAAAAAAGCCTGTGGTACGGGGAAAAATATCAGGCTGTTGTATTACCAAAAGTATATTGGCAGCTGGCAACATATTTTTCAGATCTAGCAGATTATAAGTCAGCTGAGAATTATTATGCAAAATCGATTAAAAAAAACAAGGAATTGTTTGGAGATAGTCCCGCATTAGCTTCTATATTAAATAATTATGGTGAGTTTAATATGTATTTCACCAAGAATTTAAATAAGAGCCTTGCATATTATACGAAAGCATTACCATTATACCAAAAATTGTATGGCGAACATCATCCAAGCATAGCTAACTGCCTAAGGAACATTGGCGAGATTTATTTCTGCAAAAGGGACTATTCAAGGGCACTTTATTATTATCATAAGGCCATTATCGCGGTATCTGAATCTTATTCAAATTCCGATGTTTACTCCAATCCGTCTCTGGAACAATCGCTGGCTGATGATAAATTTGTTGAAATTTTGAAGTCGAAAGCGAAAGCATTACAGGCTATTGCAGGTAAACATTCTTCTATAAAAGAGAAAATTAATTTTCAAACAATAGCGTTTCAAAACTATTTATTAGCGTTGAAGACAATTGATAAAATTCGAATGGGATTTGAGAATGATGAAAGCAGGATTTTCTTATCTGAAAATGAACAGGATACATACGAGAATGCAATACGTACCGGATTATCACTTTATGAATCTACCAAACGAAAGGAATTTTTAAATAAAGCATTTGTTATTGCTGATCAATCTCATGCATCAAGTCTTCAATCGGCGATTCGTGAAAAAGAATGGATAGCTAAACTTCCGAAATCCGATTCTACACTTATTAAGGAATTTCGAATAAAAAAAGATCTGGCTTTATATAATGAGTTTATTCTTAAAGAGAAAACATCTCAAAGAACTGATTCTGCCAAATTAAGGGTTTGGAAACAGGCAGTTAATGATTTAACGTTAAAACGCGAAATCCTTAAGGCAGAGATTAAATCTAAAAATCCGGTATTTTATCAGTTTAGGTATCAAATTAATAATTCTGATTTGGTGAACGACTTAAAGCGGACACTTAACAAGAAGGATGTGTTTTTTGAGTATTACTATACTACAAAATCTCTGATCACATTTTGCTTTACTTCCGATACTATTCTTTATAAATCGCAACTTTTGCCCGGTAATTTTGAAACTGATATAGCGAAAATACTGGCATTTGTACGAGAGCCTAAAATAAATCGGGCTGATTCCGCTATTTGTCTGGACTATAGGTCTGCAGGATGGAACCTTTACCAACTTCTTATTCAACCATTTGAAAAAATTATTAAAGGGAAGGACATCATTGTTGTTCCTGATAATAAACTGATGTACATCCCCTTCGAAACTTTATTAACAACCTCAACTATTTTAAAACCTTACAATTTCAAAGAATTACCTTACCTTATTAAAGAGCATTCAATTAGGTATTTATATGCAGCTAGCTTATTGAATATACATAGAAAAGAATCTTCGAATGGCAAAATGGCAGCATTTGTTCCAAATTACAATTCCGAGACAAATACAATTAAAAATAATCTTGCTGTTTTAAAAACTCGTGGAGTTCTTTCGAATCTTCAGCAAACAATGAACGAGGCAAAGGCCATCGATACTTATTTTCCGGGAAAGATATTTTCCAAAAATAACGCTAGCGAGGATAACTTTAAAAAATTGGCAAATCGATACAGCACAATTCTGCTGGCTATGCATGCGGTTATTGATGATGAAAATCCCCTTTATTCCCGTCTAGTTTTCACATCTAAATCAAGTAAAAATGAGGATGATCAGTTATTTACATATGAAACATATAACCTTAATTTAAATACCGACCTTATTGTTTTAAGTGCATGCAATACCGGCATAGGTAAGTTAAGAAAAGGAGAGGGAATGATGAGTCTGACCCGCGGGTTTTCGTTTGCCGGAGTTCAAAGTATTGTGATGACTCTTTGGTCGGTTAACGACAATAGCAGTGCCGATCTGATGAAGCGTTTTTACCAAAAACTTTCGGGTTTATGGAATAAGGATAAGGCTTTGCAGGAAGCAAAAACCGAGTATATCCAAAATACAGATATCATTCATGCACATCCCTATTTTTGGGCTGGTTATGTGCTAATTGGCGATAATGCACCTTTACGAAATTCTAAAACCATACCGTTTTATTGGGTTATTGTCCTTCCGGTTTTATTAGGCGTCTGGTTTGGATTTACATATTTTAAAAAAAAACGCACTTCTTAGTTTTACTTCCTCGAGCGAAGGTTTATAATATCTCCAGGGTTTAATTCCTCCTTTTCCGAGAGATGATTATAACGGCGCAAAAGTTTTCTTTTTACACCAAAAAGTTGTGAAATGGAATATAGTGATTCACCTTCTAAAACGGTGTGAGTCTCTTTACCACGCTCAGCCCTGCGATGTTTGGGTTGAAGATATAAAATTTGTCCTTCGTGCAAGATGGAATCTTTTGTTAGTTCGTTGTATTTGAACAGCTCCCAGGTCAGCATTTCCAGTTCCCTCGAAAGCTTCTCAAAACTATCCCCGTTTTTTACAACCATATATTCGATATCATTTCGCTTAAAAATAGGACGGTTGAGGTTGATAGTAATATCTCCTTCTGAAGATTCAGTTTTTTTCTTTTCGGACTGGTTTATTCGCTTACGGTTGCTGGAAACATAATCTTGATCGAATTGGTGTAGGTTGTTATCTTCAATTAGCTTAATTAGCAGATTGTCGTATTTGGAGTTGGTGGCATATCCTGTTTTTTTTAATCCTTTTGCCCAGTTTTTATAGTCGGTGGTTTTATATTCAAAAAGTGAGCTGTATCTCTGACGGGAAAGTAGAAAATCGGTGTGATCGCGAAATGATTCATCGGCTGATTTGTATTTGCGAAAACACTCGTTTCTGGAATCATCATCTTTATAGATTCCCTGGCCGCTCCAATCGTGGCATTTGATGCCAAAATGATTATTTCCTTCTCTGGAAAGCCGGCTGTTCCCATTTTCCGATTCAAGCATTCCCTGTGCTATTGTGATACTGGCAGGAATGCCGCTACGCTTCATTTCGGCAATTGCAGCATCTTTATATGTATTCACATAATCAGTTGGGGATATCCGCTTTTTCGATTGGGCAAATGAACTAAACACAACGAAAAGCAACAAGAAATGAATGCAAAAAACATGTCTCATATTGGCCGATTTATCATATGGCGAAACTATACCAATATTTACAAACGATAACTATTGATTTTTATGATATTATCAACATTGTATTAACAAAGGAGAGATTTGGAAGAGGGAAGGAGCAAGGAACTAATTTCGGCTTAGACACAGTCTAAGCCGGCCATATAAAAGTAGGCTGAGCCTGATAGGATATATTTGAATAAGGCTCATCATAAGCCGAACGGGGGTATTTGACCAGATAAAATCCGCTGAAAGGAATAGATATTAAACAAAAAACATGGTTGAACAGAATAGTTTACTAAATTGCACAGAAAATGGGCTGAAAATGAAAATGTAAACAAAAGAATGAATAACTGTGAAAGACTAGGTTCAGATGATAGGAAAATAACTTTAATGGGGGTTAGAAAGATGTTGGGCGTCATTTTAAAAAACGATACCGTCATGAAAATAAACACGAATAGTTGGAACAGAATTCGATATACGATTTATACGCCTGGATATGATTTAATAGCCGGATACTTTAAAGATTCAAGGAAAAAATCGATTGATTCGTTGGAGATTAGAAAGGGTGATAAAGTGCTTATAGTAGGAGCGGGGACAGGGTTGGATTTAGAGTTTTTGCCCTATGATTGTGAAATAGTCGCTACTGATATTACACCATCAATGATTGAAAGAATTAAAAAACGCAATAAAACTATGAAGCGTCAAGTTCAAGCTATTGTAATGGATGGACAAGCCCTTGGATTTGATGACAACTCATTTGATAAGATAATTCTAAACTTGATTCTTGCTGTAATTCCTGATCCAATCGCTTGTATCAAAGAATCAGAACGAGTTTTAAAACACGGTGGACAAATCGTAGTGTTTGATAAGTTTGTACGCAAGGATACTAAAGTCAGTTTTATTCGCAGATTAGCGAACTTATTTACAAATTTAGTTTTTAGTGATATTACCAGAGATTTTGAATCAATTTTAAATAAAACTGGATTAACAATGCTTGCAGATAATGATGCTGATTTTAATGGCAACTTTAGACTGATAAAACTAACAAAGAAATAAAAACGGCTTACAACACATTGTATACGTCAGTTTTGCAGTTAGTTTCGTATATATTGATAGTTTATACAAGCAAAACCGAACGCATACTACCAACGTTATAAGCCATTTTAAAAAAGACCACATGAACAGACAATTATTAATTGTAATATTGACATTAAGTTACTCGCTTTGTAATGGACAGAGTTTTACAGAGCAAGTTGACGGGATGATAATATTAAACGAACAGACATATTTTAACGATTCCATAAAGAAAAAAGAATCCGCAACTATTGACTACATTGGATTTTATCAAAAATATATTAGTGGTATTCGTGGACAAGAATGCCCAATGTATCCAAGCTGTTCTAACTATGGTCTGAAAACCTTTAGTGAAACAAATTTTGCTTCAGCTTTCGTTATGACATCTGACCGTTTATTGAGATGTGGACATGACCATAACAATTATTCATTGACATTAAGAAATAATGGCTTTAAATATATTGACTACCCAGCTTATGACTACCCAGCGAAAGAACTCTATTACAGTCGAAATTCTTACTATTTTGCATATTCTAACACTGAAAAAGTTGATTCTTTTTTTTTGTTTATTAAAAACTTAATAAATAATCAGTATTATCAAGAAGCACTTCTTGAGATAATGAGAATTGAATTTAAAGCAAATTCATTTGACGTAAATCTTTTCATCAACAAAATAATTTGTTTAAAAGCGATTGGCGATTATGAAAAAGCATTATTTGAATACGAAAATAAATGCCCGATAGAATATAAATCAAATAATGAATTGGTTTTTCAAATTGCTCTTATACAATACAAACTACAAAATTTTGACAAAGCACTTCAATTAAATTCTGTTGCATTGAAAAAATGCAATGATAAATTTTGTAAACCAAAAATTATTTTGCTGACCGGTTTGCTTTATGCTAACAAATACGATTGGCAAAATTCTATGGACTCATACCAATCGCTTTCCAAATTTGATTCCTATCAACAAATCTCTAATGCAAATTTCCAAATTTTAGAAAAGGCAATTCGTATTAAAAACAAAAGCCCGTCTTTAGCAGGGACTCTTTCAATAATTCCGGGTTTAGGTTATGCATATACAGGACACAAACAGACAGCAATTACAGCATTTTTAGTAAATGGTCTTATAGCTTATGCTACATATACGAACTTCAAAAATGAGAATTATGGAATGGGTATCTTAACTGGCGTTTTCAATTTAAGCTTTTACTTCGGTAATGTTTATGGAGCGGCTAAAAGTGCAAAACGCTATAATGAACAGCAAAAAAAATCAATAATAAATAAATTGGAATTTAATACTAACTTTTAAAAACACTTTCAATGATTACGAAAATTCAAAAATCATTTTTTGCAAAACCAATCGCAATGGTATTAGCAGCATCTTTTCTATTAATGTCTTTCAAAATGACAGGTGATGGTGAAGAAACATTAAATGCAGGAACTAATGTTTCTCTTGAAACAGTTTCAATGATTCAATCCGAATTTGTTTCGGTTGGTCAAACAATAGACTTCCGTGTTAAATACGATGTCAAGGTTGATAACAAAATTGTTATATCAGCAGGTGCAATTGCAAAGGGGCAAGTTATGAGAGCTCAAAAAGCCAAAGGACTTGGTAAAGAAGGTTTCGTTGAGATTCAGATTAAGTCAGTTACTGCTGCTGATGGTCAAGAAGTATTTTTGACAGGTGGTAACGTATATCAAGAAGGGGAAGACCAACAAACATTGGCAATTATATTAGGAGTATTTGTTTGTATTTTGTTTCTAACGATAAAAGGAAAAAATGCTCAAGTTCCTCCAGGTTATCAAGTGACTTCATCTGTTGCTACTACTATGTCAATCAAGATATAAAGTCAATAAAAAACGGCTTATAACATTCAGTATAAAGTGCGACAAGAAGTCGATGATTCTACTGTTAAACGTTCAGTAAATGAATGATTTAACCTATTGTGCTGTCAATAGTTTCCTAACCGGGCATGCATTTGTGGCAACGCATTTGTATGAAGCCCCGGCAACAACGTAGCCACAGCTTCCAGTATCATCAAGTGAGAGCTAGGAATGTATGGTATGGTTAATGTAATGTAAATTGTTGTTAAAGGTCCGATAGCGTGAAAAGGCCAAAGATACTGACAGGCCTTTACCAAAATGGTAAATGGTATAGTTATGGTGTTGTTTATATCATCATACACAGCTTATAACCCCACCGGATTACAGACAGACCCTAACCTATACTGTGGGATCATTGGAACTTGGTAAGCCCGTATAGTTTTCCGACAGTATGCCGGAATAGGCTTCCCTGTAAAGGGTTGCACAATACAATGCGGGTAAAGGAAGGTAAAAAAAAGCAAACGCCCACTTTGTAATGGAGGGGGATAGGACTGGCTAGTCTACTGCGAAAGCAGGCCTACTTTTACCTGGTGTTTGCTCGTGAGAAAATTGTAATAAGATTTTTTTTATTTGGGGAAAGCAAATGAATGGTAAAAACAATATTTTACTATGTGCGCCTGAAACACTCAGCGTAATGTGGAATTTCATTAATTGGGATACCATAAAACGACGTGTAAAGTCATTACAACAACGTATCACGAAGGCAATAAATATGTTGCCGGATACCAACAAACAAGTTGGTATTTTAGCAAGTGCCTGAGCCGTATGAAGGGAAACTTTCAAGTACGGTTCTTAGAGGGGAAAAGCGGGGCAACCCGCTCTACCTA
>JBBQTB010000067.1:0-7645 GCA_038213375.1 Bacteroidales bacterium
GCCGATGGGGACATTAATATGATAGGAATAGATGATGAAGCATCAAAAGTGGGATTTGTTTCTGACTATAATGTTTTTTATGTAACACCTGGGTCACCATCAATGCATTTTAGGGTTTGGATTGGAGGTTCATTACAATTCCTATCCTTTACTCAATGGCAAGCCCTGGGATATGATACCCATTCTGTTGTGATCAATCCGGGTCTTGATCCAATTACACTAGTACCTGCCACTGCACTTCAGCATGCGGCAAACTTAGGATCGGGATATAGTACAGGTATCGATCCATCAAACACCTGGAATAGAAATGCCACTGTTACTAAAAATCAAGGTGCTACATGGCAAAATGGCGCCTTTGTGAAATAGTTAAGGGTTTGACAATTATGCAATAGTTGTCCCTGACCCATTTATACTTAATATATATTTTATCTTATCAATTGATATCCCGCCCTTACAATCGGGATATCAATTTTTTTTTACCATTTCTTTATACTGTTTAAGTCCTAAAGCAGCAAAAGGTTACAAAAATAATTTAGTAATAGCCACGAATATATAAATAAATTATCCGTGTAAACGTGACTATTTAACAATGCGTTTATAACTCAGTTATATAATTCGTATTTTAAAAACTAGGTAAGATTAAATTTTTAGCACAACTTCCTCAAAAATATAAACCAATACCCCGGAAAAATATCCTATCAATGCCAGCCATGAAATTTTTTTCACGTACCAAAAAAATTCAATTCGTTCAAGACCCATGGCTGCAATTCCAGCAGCGGAACCTATAATTAAAATGCTTCCTCCTGTTCCGGTACAATAGGCTAAAATCTCCCAAAAAGAATGATCGGTAGGAAACACGGTTAAGGGATACATTCCTATTGCAGCTGCCACCATTGGTACATTGTCAACTACTGCCGATAAAAGGCCAATAGTGATTCCGATTAGGTTAGTGTTGTGTATGGTTCGATCGAGGAATAATGCCAAATACGAAAGTTGACCACTTGTTTGGAGAACGGATATTGCCAATAATATTCCCAAAAAAAACAACACACTGGGCAGGTCCATTTTTTCAAGGGCATTCATCACAGAATAAGATTGTCTGTCCTCCTCATCCTTTTTTTTGTGTATGATTCCGGTTACAAGCCATAGCAGCCCTAAACCAAACAATATCCCCATAAAAGGAGGCAAATGTGTTACGGTTTTAAAAACCGGCACAAATAGCAATACACCCAACCCGGAAAAAAATATGATCTTTTTCTCTTTTTCACTGGTTGGTTTCCCGGTTTGGTCTACTGGTTGTTTGTTCACAACTTTCCCTTTTATTGTAAAACTGATGATGACAAGTGGAATTAATAAACTCACAAGGCTTGGGACAAAAAGGCGGATAATAATATTTGACGAAGTAATTTGGTTCCCAATCCAAAGCATAGTGGTGGTAACATCACCAATAGGTGACCATGCACCACCAGAATTGGCTGCTATAACTATGATCGATGCAAATATCAATCGATCGTTACGTTCAGAAACAAGTTTTCGGAGCATGGTAACCAGCACGATGGTAGTGGTGAGATTGTCCAGAAGGGCTGACAGAAAAAAGGCCAGAAAGGAGATTATCCATAATAGTTTCCGTTTATTGGTGGTTTTGATGCGTTTTGTAATTAACTCAAACCCATTATGGGCATCTATCAGCTCAACGATGGTCATCGCACTCATCAGAAAGAAAAGTATGCCGGAAATGTCTCCCAGATGCTCCATGAGCTGACCGGAAACAAGAACCTGATCGGATTGATTCAGGATATAAATGGTCCAGCATATGACTCCTGTAAGCAGAGAAATAGCTGTTTTATTAATCTTTACAATACTTTCAAGGGCAATAAAAACATACCCAATGATAAAGACTATTAAAACTAAAAAGCTCATAATTCAACCTTTATTTTACCTGTATAGGCTTTTTTCCGTCAGGCTGAGGAAAGAAGATATCGGAAGGTTTTAGGTCACATTCCTTAATCATTTGGATACTATAATCAAGGTTGCCAAAGTCCTGATCGAGATTGTTTGTACCAAGTGAAAACTTGACACCTTTTGCCTTGGCGAGTTTGATAAATGTGGCGCTGGGAATTTTATACCGGGAACTAATTTCCATAGCAATGTTATTTTTTACAAGCCCATTCACCACTTTGTTCATCCGTTCGTCTGTCCATAGTTCGTCATATCGACTGGCAATTTCCTCGGGGATAAAGGTTGCATTCGCGTAAATATCAATCTTTTCATTATTCAGCACAGAGATAATCCTATCCACCAACATATCCATAAAAACTTGGGGATCACCTACTTCAGTTTCTTCTTTTAACCAAAGACGCATCCGTTTGCCGTTGTTGTTGGTCCAGGTCATGGCATCTGTAAAAACGTAGTCGAATTTTGAGATCGATTCTTTTTTAAAGGTATTCACCCACTCACGACCTTCAGCTTGCATCGAAAGGAACACCGGAACATCTTTACGTTCGGCATAATATTGCTCAAGTTTTTCATTGGTATCAACCGGAAAACCAACGCCACAGTTTGGAGCTATTCCACAAAAAATTCCTGTGCGCAGTGATTTGTTTACGACGTCCTCAATGGTAACGCCACCTTTTAAGTGCACATGATAATCGATAATCGGATAACCCTGGTTAATTAGCAGATCAACCTGAGCAGCCTTTTCAGGGGTAAAATAATCTTTTCCCGCTTCAGCAATTGCGTCGTCTGGTAAGATTTTTACCACAATATTTTTGTAATATACCATGCTTTTAGGATCGTGACACTGAAGAGCAAACGTACCACTCGAAAGCAAACGGCCTGCGAAGGAATTGTCGCGCACAGGACTAACAGGTTGGGTATAATCCGCAGTCTTAATCCCATTTACATACACCTTCACTTGTTGGCCTTTAACAATGATGTGCATTGTAAACCATTCACCATCTTTGGCGAGTGATTTGTACACATTTCTCACTGCATACAAACTGCCTGTTTTTTTATGTTCTGAATTGGATGGGGAATTCATCACTTGAACCTCGTATCCTTTTGCGGGCCAACCATCATTCTGGAACTGCGTATGAAAATAAATTCCTGAATTTGCATCAAAGGCAGTTTTGATTTCAGCTTTTAGCTCGAAGTTTTTGAATGTTCCATGGTTTACTTTCCCTACATAAAAGAGATGTGCTCGTGGCCCACCGCATACGATCAGTCCATTTTCCACTTTAAACGAAGCCGAGCTTTCGTTAGCTTTCCAATTGGTTAGAGTTTTTCCGTCGAAAAGCGGTATCCATGTTTCCTTGGCATTTTGTGCAATTATTAGCTGAAAACCAATCGATAGTATAGCAATAGAGGTAACGAAGAACCGTTTCATATAAAATAGTATTTATTAGTTATATTATGGAGTGAAGGTAAGTAATTATGACAAAACTTCGAAACTGACCCACTTAAATGCCGCAATTAACTATTTTCGATCAATCAGGTTGATATATGGTTGTTGTGGAAAAACATTTTTGTATGCAGGGCGAATGATGCGTCTGGCATCAAAAGTTAGTTCTTCGAGTCGATGCGAGCACCAACCTGCAATTCTCGACATAGCAAAGAGAGGGGTATAAACTGAATCTTTTATCCCAATACAACTATACACAAATCCCGAGTAGAAATCGACATTAGCACAAACACGTTTAGCCACTTTGTCCCCTTTGTATTCATAGAATATCTTGGGTGCTAACGTTTCAATCATCGAATACAATTCAAATTCGTCAAGCCGGTTTTTTTCGATGGCCAATTCACGAGCCTGGTTTTTAAGTAGGATGGCACGTGGATCTGAAATGGTATATACCGCATGACCAATACCATATATCTTGCCCGACCCATCGTACGCCTTTTTATTCAGTATCTGATAGAGATATTCCGTGACTTCCTTCTCACTATCCCAATGTTTTACATTCTGCTTTACATTGTCCATCATACCTAAAACTTCGTGATTTGCCCCTCCGTGCAACGGACCTTTGAGCGAAGCAATGGCTGAAGCGACTGCTGAGTATGTATCCGTTTCGGTTGAGCTGGTTACCCGTATGGTAAAGGTTGAGTTATTTCCACCGCCATGGTCGGCATGTAAAATAAGGGACAGATCAAGGATATCAGCTTCAAGTTGGGTATATTTTCCTTCACCCTTTAACATTAAAAGAAAGTTTTCGGCCGTACTTAATTCAGTATTGGGATGCCTGATAGAAAGTGTCTTCCTTTGAAATGCATGACGCATAGCATGATATGAATAGGCAATAATGGTGGGGAATTTAGCAATAAGGTTTAGGGATTGGTCAACCACGTTCTGCAACGAAGTATCCTCTGCGTTAGGATCAAGGGTATATAATCCGAGAACCGACCGCGCAAGCATGTTCATTATATCCTTACCTTTCAGCGTAAGAATCATGTTTTTGGTGAATTCATCCGGAAGTTCACGTAATGAGCCCATATATTGCATAAACTCTGCTAATTCGTTCTTATTCGGTAGTTTCCCACATAGCAGAAGATAAACAACCTCATCGAAGCCATGCCGATGCTGAGATATAGCACCATTTACCAGATCTTCCACGTCAATTCCCCGATAAATTAGTTTCCCTTCAACTGGAATGATTTTATCTCCTTCTTTCTTGTAACCAACAACATCACCTACATTGGTGAGACCAACAAGTACACCCGAATGATCAGCATTCCGCAAACCCCTTTTTACACTATATTTTTCAAATAATTCAGGAACGATGTACGATGCTTTTTTAACATCTGTTGATATTTTCGCAACGATATTGTTTTTGATTTCCGGGATTGGGGTAACTGCACTCATGGTAGTTTTTAAAAATAGTTTAAACCGTTTGTTGAGATTGGTTTGTCATCCATTTCGCAACGATATTTTACAAATTTAATATTCTTGTGGTAATTTTAAGTAAAATTTATCTGGTTGCAATTCAATCATTCTGCCCTTTTGGATGGTAAATAGTGATTTAATGTATAACAATATGATAATATCTAATTGATATATAATGTTCAACAGAAATATTAAGTCATTATAAAAAGAATGACTTATTTCATGAAATAAGTAAATTATTTTTTAATTATTTTGAAAACCTTAAGTCAACGACATTGCATAATATATGATGATGTTGCAATGTGTGAAATTTGCAACTTATATTAAGAATTATGTAAATGATATAATTGATTAGTTACTACATTTGTATTGTTCAATAAAACATTTATTTATCACTTTTGCTTATTCACGAAAATTATGATATAACCTATTATCTTTTGAGGATTTTTCTTTTATATCTTATCGGATTTCAGGTAATATTTATTAAATTCAACCTTCGTAATATTATTTTTCATAGAGATTTATCATCCGAAATACTTAATTTATCAAAAGTGAAGAAACTTAAAATTTAAAGATACGTATTATTAATTACTATAATCAACACTTTTAATATAAAACATTTCTCTATGAAAACGTTACATAATCTAATTTATTTATTTATTATAGTTTTTATTTTTTTTGGCTGTAAAAAGGATCCATTAGTGGGTTTGCCAAATAAAATAATTTATAATGTGGCAGATACTGTTTTGATGAAAAGAACAGATGTTTTATTGCCCATAGGAGCCCTTCCTGGTGCATTAAAAAAATTATTAATCGATTCTAATGTTGAAAAAAGAATCATATTAACTGCCGAGTCCGAAGTATTTGTAACTTTTTTGTCAGAAAAAGCTTCATGGGAAAACAGCATGGGTTTCTACACATACAAAATAACTGATAGCCCATCAATTGCCAATAAACAAATATTATTTCCTAATATTTCCGCATTAGGTAGTGATGGTGGTCTAACTTCGGGAAATACAGTTCAATTAATTGATGCGAGCGGGGTTACCAAGTTCCCCAAAGGTACTGTAATTGGGTTTTATCTGGTTGCACAGGGTTGGGGAAGCGGGCATGTTTTGCCAGGTTTATATACACATTATACAGATCTGAAATTTAATCAAAGTAAACATCAGCAAAGCATTTTGTTTGTTGAGAAGAAAACCGGGAAACTTGTTTTGGGTTTTGAAGATCAGTATGAGGCAGATTCTTCTGGCGATTATAACAATATATTGGTTTCAATTTCAGATTCAACTGATCCTTTGATGAAACCTGTTTCTTTTGATCTGGCAAAAGTTCCAATATTGTAAAGGTTTTCAATTGCAAAAATACTAAAAGAGCCATATATTTGTTTTTAAATATATGGCTCTTTGCATTCTATTCAGTAATACAAGATGTTAAAATTTAAGCACGATAATTGGTTAAAATGTATAACAAAGAAAAACTACATTTTATTTTAACGTATTTGCATAAAAATAAATTAAGGTAAGGTATTAATCATTAGTGTTAATACACTATTGGCCAACACTAATCCAACGAAATTAATCCGAAATAGGTTATTGATAACACTTAACTACAATGCTTTTTAATTCAATCCAATTTTCCATTTTCTTTGTTGTAGTAACCATCGTTTATTTCACCATAAATCACAAATACCGTTGGTTTTTATTATTGGCAAGCAGTTGTTACTTTTATATGGTTTTTATACCCATATATATACTAATTCTTGGTTTTACAATTGTAATTGATTATTTTGCAGGTATATACTTGGAAGAAACCAACGGAAAAAATCGAAAGATATTTTTAATCGCAAATTTAATAGCAAATATAGGGGTTTTAGCAACCTTTAAATACTTCAATTTTTTAAACGAAAACCTTTCTGCCTTTCTAAATGGGGTAGGATACCAAAATCCAATCCCTTTTCTATCAATACTCCTTCCGATTGGCCTATCATTTCATACATTTCAAGCCATGAGTTATACTATAGAAGTATACCGGGGCAATCAAAGCTGAAAGAAAATTTGGAGTCTATGCCCTTTATGTGATGTTTTATCCTCAATTAGTTGCAGGACCAATTGAACGACCCCAAAATTTACTCCATCAATTTTATGAGAAACATGAGTTTGATTACTACAGGGTGGTTGAAGGATTAAAACTTATGGTATGGGGGTTATTTAAAAAGATAGTAATAGCTGATAGATTGGCAATATACGTTAATGCTGTTTACAATAATCCTCAACACCACAATGGGTTGACATTGTTATTAGCTACAATTTTTTTTGCATTTCAAATATATTGTGATTTTTCCGGATATTCAGAAATAGCAATTGGAGCGGCCAAAGTAATGGGATTTAGTCTAATGACTAATTTTTCCAGACCTTATTTATCAAAAAGTATTTCGGAATTCTGGAAACGGTGGCACATTTCTTTATCAACCTGGTTTGCGTATTCAGTTTTAAAAGGACAGTCATTCCGGAAATAAAAGGACATTTTTCTAGTGGTCAATATTTGTGTAAAAATATAAAAAATGCATTAGGTTTTTGAAGTTTTTATGCCCCCTGGTTTTTAATATTTTTTCGCATAGATTCACCTATAATCTCAAGACGAAAAGATCCATTTACTAGGCGGTCCATTAGAGCATCTGCCAAGCTGGGGTCTCCAAAGCACTCATACCAATCTTTTACTGGAAGTTGAGAGGTAATGATTGTTGATTTCTTACTATTTCGATCA
>JBBQTB010000068.1:0-7207 GCA_038213375.1 Bacteroidales bacterium
CTTTTTTTTTAGAAAATCGTTTTCTACTTTTAATTGACCAATTTGTGCATATAACCCCTGAATTTCAACCTCATTTTTATTGTCGGGTCTTAATTCGTTACCAAATAACTCCGGAAACTTTTTTAAGGCTATAGTTTTCCACGTGGTTATTTGTGTTGGTAATAGCTCATATTTCTTGGCTATTACCTCCAAGCTGTCTCGTTCTTTTAGTGATTCTAAAACAACTTTGGTTTTAAAATCCTTACTGTGCTTTCTTCTGTTTTTTGAAATGTAGTTAAAATTTAAAGTTAATATTTCCAATCTTAACTTTCTGTCCTAATTTTGGGGAGTATTATAGTATTTAGCGAAACATTACCATTCTACAAAAACCTCTTTCTTTAACTCATCTTCAATTCATAAAAAATCAATACCTTCGCAACCTATAAAAAATAATCGCAAGTCCTAAATATAATTTGTAAGAAGAATTATGCAAACTGTCTTTTTACTATATACTTACGATTATTTTTCTATATACTCATTACTCAATATTAAGTAGTATGGCTGAAGATAACAAAATTATATTTTCAATGGTGGGGCTTAGTAAGACCTATCCTCCCCAAAAAAAGGTTTTGAACAACATTTATTTGTCATTTTTCTATGGAGCTAAAATCGGTATCATCGGTTTAAATGGTTCCGGTAAATCGTCGTTGCTCAAAATCATTTCTGGTGTTGAAAAATCGTTTCAGGGCGAAGTGGTTTTCTCGCCGGGATATTCGGTGGGATACCTCGAACAGGAGCCAAAACTCGACGAAACCAAAACAGTAAAGGAAATAGTTCAGGAAGGAGCTGCCGAAGTGGTGGCTGTATTAAAGGAATACGAGGAGGTAAACAACAAGTTTGGCGAGCCCATGAGCGACGATGAAATGAATAAACTCATTGAACGTCAGGGAGAATTAACAGAGAAAATTGATCATCTCGGCGGATGGGATCTCGATAGCAAACTCGACCGTGCTATGGACGCTCTCCGGTGTCCGGAAAGCGATACTCCCATCAGCGTTTGTTCCGGAGGTGAACGCCGACGCACAGCTTTATGCCGTCTTCTACTTCAGGAGCCCGACATTTTATTACTCGATGAGCCTACCAACCACCTCGATGCTGAATCTATCCAGTGGCTCGAACTGCACCTTCAACAATACAAAGGAACCGTAATTGCTGTTACTCACGATAGGTATTTTCTCGATAACATTGCCGGATGGATTCTTGAACTCGATCGGGGCGAAGGCATTCCCTGGAAAGGAAATTACACCTCGTGGCTCGAACAGAAGTCATCACGTCTGGCTCAGGAAGAAAAAACCGAAAGCAAGCGTCGCAAAACGCTTGAGCGTGAACTCGAATGGGTACGAATGTCGCCAAAGGCCCGTCAGGCAAAGGGTAAGGCCAGGTTGGCCGCTTACGACAAAATGTTGAACGAGGACACCAAACAAAAGGAAGACAAACTCGAAATATACATTCCAAACGGTGCGCGTCTTGGCGATAAGGTGATTGAAGTAAAGGGAGTATCAAAAGCATTTGGCGATAAAATTCTTTTCGAAGATTTAACGTTCAATCTTCCACCCGCTGGAATTGTTGGGATTATTGGCCCGAATGGCGCTGGTAAAACAACACTTTTCCGCCTGATAATGGGCATTGAGAAACCCGATGCCGGTTCGTTCGAAGTGGGAGATACCGTTAAAGTCGGGTATGTCGATCAGACTCATGAGGACATTAACCCCGAAAAAACCGTTTACCAGGTTATTTCGCGCGATTCAGATCAAATTCCCCTTGGCGGGAAATTGGTGAATGCCCGTGCTTATGTAGCTAGGTTCAATTTTTCCGGCGCTGATCAGGAAAAAAAATGCGGAATACTCTCAGGTGGTGAGCGCAACAGACTTCATCTTTCGCTTACTCTGAAACAGGAAGCCAACGTGTTACTACTCGATGAACCTACCAACGACATTGATGTGAATACACTTCGTGCTTTGGAAGAAGGTCTCGACAATTTTGCAGGTTGCGCAGTAATTATCTCTCACGACCGTTGGTTCCTCGACCGCGTGGCAACACACATTCTCGCCTTTGAAGGCGACTCTAAAGTCTTTTTCTTTGAAGGGGGTTATACCGACTATGAAGAAAATCGCAAAAAACGTCTCGGCGACGATTCTCCGCATCGGATTAGGTATAAAAAACTAGTGAAATAGATGGCTGGTTACAAGTTGCAGATTCCGGGTTTTATCTCACTCTAATATGCAACTTGCAACTAAATGTTAATAAAATACATCTTTTGCATTCCTTTGCCTTTCACCGGAATAGCAGCCCGTTCAATAACATTATAATTATCGCCTAACAGCTCCATCGTTTCCGCAGATATATTAATTTGCATTGGATTACAGTTTTGTTGCATTCGAGCAGAGGTATTTATGGTGTCTCCAAAAACATCGAAATGAAAAACATCTTTACCAATTAATCCTCCATAAACATCACCCGAATGAATCCCAATTCTGATT
Organism: Bacteroidales bacterium; assembly: GCA_038213375.1. Classification (GTDB taxonomy): domain Bacteria; phylum Bacteroidota; class Bacteroidia; order Bacteroidales; family JAAUTT01; genus JAAUTT01. The sequence continues at coordinate 2,520 of JBBQTB010000068.1, forward strand.
TCCCATTGTGTGTGGTTGGATTTATTTCTGTGAATAAGATAATTTCTCATATCTATGGCAGCTTTTGTAGTTTTTTTGGCATGATCCACATCTTTTTCCGGTAATCCACATGCCGCAATATACGCATCTCCAATCGTTTTAATTTTGGTACAGTCGTTCGCTTTCATTATGTTGTCGAATGACGGGAAAATTTCGTTCAACTCGTCAAACATTCGCTGGGGCGACATAGAATTTGTTTTATTGGTAAAATTTACGAGGTCGGCAAATAATACAGAAACATTTTTATAACGTTTGGGCTTCGAGAATCCCTGGTTAAGTATTTCCTCAGCCAATTGATCGGGCAGATATCCTCTAAGCAACGATTCGGTTCGTTTACGTTCTATAGCCAGAAGAGAATTTTTTTCAATAATTTTCGCAAAGGCGTTTGATAGGGCTAATACCGATTGAACCCTTGCGGTTAATTCAATATTTTCAATTGGTTTGCGAATATAATCAATAGCTCCTGCTTCGAGTGCTTTTTGTACATTTTCAGCCTGGGTAAATCCCGATGAAATAATAACCGGTATGTCTTTGGTGCTTTCGTTTTTTTTGAGCCTGTATAATGCTTCCAGTCCTGACATTTCAGGCATTTCCCAATCCATAATGATGAGATTGGGTAGATGTATCGCTGCTAGTCTACATGCATCCCGGCCGTTGTTTGCAGTAAATAAGAGATAGTTTTGATATTTTTAAGAAGTACGGACGATATGAGCTCGTTAATTACAGGCATATCATCAACAATTAATATTTTAATCGGATTCATGTATTCACTTTTCGATACAGAAATAAATTAATAATGCAATATACCATTCTTTTATTTGACATTTTTGCATTTCACAACAAGATAAAATTAATTCCTAAATTTGCGGACTTAAAAAAATCAATATGGCACAAAAACCTTCCATACCTAAAGGAACACGCGATTTTTCACCGGAGGAGATGCGACAACGCAACTTTATATTCGATACAATAAAAAATGTCTTTCAACTATTTGGTTATCAGCAGATTGAAACCCCGGCAATGGAAAACCTCACAACTTTGTTAGGTAAATATGGTGAGGAAGGCGACAAGTTGTTGTTTCGAATACTTAACTCAGGCGATTTTCTTTCGGATGTTTCAGAAGAGAAATATAAGGAACGGAACTTGGGTCAACTTTCATCGTTGATGTGCGAAAAAGGACTGCGGTATGATCTTACTGTTCCGTTTGCCCGATACGTGGTACAGTATAGGAATGATATTACCTTTCCATTCAAACGATATCAGATTCAACCGGTTTGGCGTGCCGATCGGCCACAAAAAGGACGCTATCGCGAATTCTACCAATGCGATGTGGACGTGGTTGGAAGCGATTCTCTTCTTAGTGAAGTGGAATTGATTCAGATCATCGACGAAGGCTTTAAACGATTGGGTATTCGGGCATTGATTAAACTGAACAATCGTAAAATTCTTAACGGTATAGCCGAAATCATCGGTCAGCCCGATAAAATTGTCGATATTACCGTAGCCATCGATAAACTAGATAAAATTGGCCTCGAGAAGGTAAAAGAAGAGCTCCGTTTGCGAGGGGTAGCCGACGAATCCATCGTCAAACTGCAACCTGTATTCGATTTATCGGGTTCCAACCAGGAAAAACTAGATAAGTTAAAACATTGGATCGCCGCTTCTGAAATTGGACTTAAAGGAATCGAAGAGCTTCAAACCGTATTTAATTATTTGAAGGTAGTTGATGTTTCGACTGAAGTGGAACTCGATCTTACACTTGCCCGAGGTCTTAATTATTATACCGGAGCTATTTTCGAGGTAAAAGCCAGGGATATTGAGATTGGCAGCATTTGTGGTGGTGGCCGATATGACAACCTTACGGGAGTATTCGGATTACCCGGGGTGTCGGGCGTTGGCATCTCTTTTGGTGCCGACCGAATTTTCGATGTACTCACCCAGCTAAATTCATTTCCCGATGATGCTTCGAAATCAACACAGATACTATTCATTAATTTTGGGCTGGAAGAAGAACTTTACTGCCTACCCTTGATTCAAAAGCTTAGGATTGAAGGGATCAAAACAGAACTTTTCCCCGGAAACGCCAAGATGAAAACCCAAATGAGTTATGCCAATGCCAAAAAGATTCCGTTTGTAGCTTTGGTAGGAGAGGAGGAAATTACCTCTGGACTTATTTCATTAAAAAACATGCAAAGTGGCGAGCAAACCAAACTTAGTTTTGAGGAGATTCAACAATTGTTAAAAGTACCCAATAATTAGTAATGAATACTTGGTACTTAAACGAAAAATTATGGACATGAAGACCCGAAGAAAAGTTAAAATATAAAAACTTTGTGCCTTCGGGTCTTTGTGTTTGTATGTTTCATTAAATTTTTAGTCCGGTATGCCGCAATGTATTAATACTTTTTTTATTACTATTCTGAAATATCATCATTCTTCATTCCCCGTTCTTTAATTTGCTTTAGAAGCATGGATTTAAATTCAACTTCGGCCATGTATAGCTTCATTACTTTGTTTGCAGGCAGCACTTGCCGGAATTTTTTGTTATACTCTTCAAATAGTGCCGTTTCTGCTTTTACACTTTGAACGTACTTATTAATTGTTACATCAATGTCGTTTTCTGTCATCGTTGCAGCATTTTCTTTATAAAACTTAGTTAGGCGGTTCTTTTCGGCCATCAGCTTTACTTTTTTTCCATAATACTCATTATAAATAGGCCAGAATTTCTGAGCTTCGTCCGAAGTTATCCCCATTCGGTCGGTAAAGAAGGCTATCCGTTGAGTTTGGATTTTTTTTCCCAAATCACTTCGCGATTGCTGTGCATTGATTGTACCTGTCAATAAGGCGCCTATCAACACAAACATCGGTATTAATATATTTCTGTTTATTTTCATGAGGTTGTAAATTCTAGTAGTTAACATATTCTTCATTATGGTTATAGTGCATCAATAATAGTATTCACGTCTATGTCTTCTTTTGATAAATAGTCGATTAACAATTTGGAATTACCTTCCTTAATTTTTGTTATCGAGTCTTTACTAAGTGCATGTTGATTGTTGGCAGCGTCAAGTTGATTAATTATTTCGTTCTCATCCATTTCACTTACAATAGAATATTCCATGGCTTCGGCAAGATCCTGAGAGGAAATTGGTTTGTTGTTATTCTGGTAAAATCTAATTCCAAAAACCACCAATATGGCAAAACCTGCGAGGGCGAGTGCAAAAGCCATTTGTGGGCGAGCCCATTCAAACAGAGGTCTGCGAACCTTGGCAGCTTCGGTCTGGCTTATTTTTTCAGCCATCCGTACAGCGAAGTTATCAAAATAATTGTCCGGTGTTTTAAACGGATTCTCCTTTGATATCTGTTCCAGTTTTGAGGTTATATTGTCATTTGTATTCATATAATATGTTTTTTCATCTGCTTTGACTTCTAAAAGTAAGAAAGGTTTAAATCCCTTTAATATATTTTTCAATTTTTTTGACTGCATGATGGTAGGATGCTTTTAATGCACCAACCGATGTGTCAAGAATTTCAGCCATGTCTTCGTATTTCATCTCTTCAAAATATTTCAGGTTAAAAACCACTCTCTGCTTTTCAGGAAGCGTTAAAATTGCTTTTTGCAAGTGTTTTTGCAACTCATCGCCCGAAAAGTATATATCTGATTCAAGCGTATTACTTAATTGTCGTTCCACATCCACCAAAGGAAGAAAGTATTTCCGTTTCTTTTGGTTCAGAAAGGTAAGAGCTTCATTAGTAGCAATACGATAAAGCCATGTAAATAGCTGTGCGTCTTCGCGGAAATCTTCCAGACCTTTCCAGGCCTTCAAAAAGGTATTCTGAAGAACATCATCAGTGTCGTCATGACTAATTACAAGTTTTTGTATGTGCCAATACATTCGTTCCGTGTATTTACGTACAATCATATTGAAAGCATAGTTGCGACGGTCGCTGTCGCGGAAAATTGATACCAGCTCTTTATCTGAATAATCGGTCATGCCTATGGCCAAATCAAGTTTTGTAATTTATATGCTTAGACGAAAAAAAATGGAATAGGTTTAATCCGGCAAGCTTTTTTTTAGGGTTTTATTTTTAGGGTATTATTTTAATGGTATATATGTCTTTTGTTGTACAATATAAATTTAAAGAGAAATTGGATTATCGGTATAACCTTAAATTTCATTATTTTATGATCAAGTTTAATTTACAATGATCTTCGTTAGCATCTGCTAAGTACCTAATTATAAACTAATATAGTCACGATCAAAATTATTAAATTCAAAATAAGTTACAAACCTATAGTTTATTTGGTTTAAGCGAGTAAATCACCGTGTAAACAGAGTTTTTGAAGAATAAATATCATTTCAATGACTTGATTTGTACTTTTGTAGAAAGTATTGAGAAAATACTATGATAAAAGTCCTTGAATTGTTTTTGCAATTATGAATTATGTTGCGTTATCTTTGCGACCGCAAAAGCGGATAAAGTTCTATACATAATAAGAGGTCAAAAAATTAGCGAAGGGGAAGCCACAAAGGAGAGGAAAAGCCAGAGCGAAATAAAAAGTTAAGAAAGTTAAAAAAACCTCATAAAAAGTTTGGAATATTAAAAAAGAAGTCTACTTTTGCACCCGCTAAAACAACAGCGACGTT
>JBBQTB010000069.1:0-6833 GCA_038213375.1 Bacteroidales bacterium
ATATAACAACATTTTGATGCTCGAACGATTTATGTGCATGTTTGCTATAAACCCTAACACGCCAAAAAATCAAAAAATTGTCAAAGATCTATTGGATTACGGCAAAATTGCCGCTTAAAATTTACCGAAGTATTGTATAAACTAAAAATTAAAATTATGGAATTAAGTGAAAGTGGTTTCAGACTTCGGCAGCTAATTGAAAAGGTAATTAAAGATCACATAATTACACATAAAGAGTATGAAAGCATCATTCAGTTGGCCACAGAAGATGGGCATATTGATCCACATGAAAAAGTATTATTATCAACCCTTCAGGATATGATTGAGTCAAAAATGGTAAGATGGTCAAAGGAATAAATTTAGTAGTAAACCATATTAATTCCATTTGGAGGGATGACAATTATTAATCCTGACGATTGGACAAAACATCCGGGATGTGCCGATGAAGCTCCCGCCGACCCTTATATCGAATTGGTTTTAGAACAAAAATTACGAGGCGAACGTTGTGTAATTGAGCGGTACAAAGAAATTGCCGATTTTATAAACGGCAAAGACTATGCAAGCCAACAAATGGCTGTCGCAATTCTTAATGAAGAATTAGAACACGAAAACGACATTGAAGATTGGATTACAGATTTGCAAGGTATGAAAGATGAATTTAAAAAGACAAGATTATAATTGCAACGAAGGGTATTTGTATGTTAATAATAAACGATATGGTTTGGCATAGCCTTACAACTGCTGAAGTACTAAATAAAATTGATACAAGCATTGAGCATGGGTTAAAATCAGAGGAGGTTGATCAGCGAAAGATACAATTTGGTAGTAATACGCTAACACAGAAAAAAACGACCAGTCCCTTCGTTTTATTTCTGATGCAATTCAATCAGCCTTTGGTGTACATATTATTAGCCGCAGCTATTGTCACCGCTTTTTTAAAAGAATTTGTCGACTCGGGAGTTATATTCGGTGTTGTTTTGGTTAATTCCATTATCGGTTTTCTTCAGGAATCTAAAGCAATAAAAGCGATTGATTCGCTCGCCAAATCGATGACCAGTGAAACATCTGTTATTAGAAATGGTAAAAAGCAACGTATTCCTGCATCAGAATTAACTATTGGCGATGTAGTTGTTTTGCAGTCGGGCGATAAAGTGCCAGCCGACCTGAGGCTTATTCAATTGCGCGAGCTTCAGATAGACGAATCGGCATTTACTGGCGAGTCGGTACCTGCTATCAAAAATACAGAAACTATTTTACCCGAAACAGTACTTGCCGATCGCACCAATATGGCTTATTCTTCAACATTGGTTACTTATGGAACAGGTATTGTGGTTGTAATTGCGATAAGCAATTATACAGAGTTTGGTAAAATCGACCAGATGATTGCCTCAGCCGACATATTAGCCACTCCGTTAACGAAAAACTTAGCACGTTTCAGCGTACTTCTCCTGTATATAATACTTTTTCTTTCTTTTGTAACCTTTCTTGTTGGTATGATTCGGGGAGAATCTGCAATTGATATGTTTATGGCTGCGGTGGCTATAGCCGTAGGAGCAATTCCGGAGGGATTACCGGCAGCACTAACAATAACTCTGGCAATTGGTGTTTCGCGTATGGCGAAACGAAACGCCATTATCCGCAAGCATCCAGCCGTTGAAACATTGGGAAGCACCTCGGTAATATGTTCTGATAAAACAGGCACACTTACCCAAAATCAAATGACAGTCGAAGAGATTTTTGCAGGAGAAAAATTGTTTCAAGTCGCAGGTGTTGGTTTCTTACCCCAAGGGGAATTCCTTTCTGATGGTCAAACTATTAATGCAAATTCGGTGATACCACTTCAAGAGTGTTTAAAAGCTGGCTTGCTTTGCAATGATTCAAATCTGGTTTCTGTTGAAAATAAATGGAAAATTGAAGGCGATCCAACTGAAGGCGCAATGATTACTGCAGCATTAAAATCGGGACTCTCTAAAGATAATTTGTCTCAAAAATATCCAAGAATTGATACTATTCCTTTCGAATCGCAATATCAATACATGGCTACCCTTCATAATGATATTGAAGCCAAAGCCATTATCATTTATATGAAAGGATCTTTTGAGAGTATTCTCTCCCGATGCACTAATGTTATGCTAAATTTCGGAGAAACCGGGCCTCTTAATAATGAGCATTTACAGGAATTTTCAAATAAGGCAGCGAGCAGAGGTCTTCGGGTATTGGCCTTTGCCCGTTATATATGCAAAGCGGACAAGCAAACTATTTCTCATGATGACGTATCAAATGGAATGACTTTTCTGGGTCTGCAAGCTATGATTGACCCGCCTCGCCCCGAAGCTATCGCTGCAATAAAAGCCTGCAAAATGGCAGGTATAAAGGTGAAAATGATCACTGGCGATCATGAACTTACTGCTCTTGCTATTGCACGAAAAATTGGTATTGCAGATGAGAATTTGGATGCAAAAAACGCCATTTTAAATGGTAAAAATATTAGTGCATTAAGCGACGAACAGCTTATATACAGTGTTAAAACCATATCAGTATTTGCAAGGGTGGCACCCGAAGATAAACTTCGGTTGGTAAAAGCCCTTCAGGCAAATGGCGATACCATTGCAATGACGGGCGATGGCGTGAACGATGCACCTTCGCTGCGGCAGGCAAATATTGGAATTGCAATGGGTATAACCGGGACCGATGTTGCAAAAGAAACTGCCGACATGGTGCTTACAGATGATAATTTTGCTACCATTGAAGCAGCTGTTGAGGAAGGACGTGGTGTTTATGACAATCTTACAAAATTTATAACATGGGCATTGCCCACCAATTTAGGCGAAGGACTTGTAATAATGTTGGCTATTATTGCAGGTGTTCCACTCCCAATTTTACCGGTTCAAATACTTTGGATTAATATGACCACGGCAGTTTTGCTGGGACTTATGCTTGCATTCGAACCCAAGGAGCCGGAGATAATGTCGCGCGCTCCTCGCTTGCCAAATGAGCCGGTTTTAAACCAAGCCTTGGTTTTTCGTGTTTTTTTAGTAGGAGCATTACTATGTGCTGCCTCATTTATCTTTTTTGAATTGGCGCTTCTGACAGGTCGAAACGAAGCCGTGGCAAGAACTATTGCAGTAAATATTTTCGTTTTTGGTGAGCTTTTTTATTTATTCAATTGCCGCTCGTTGCGTATTTCAGCATTTAAAATGAACGCACTTGATAATAAATATGCTCTTTTAGGGGTTGCAGGTATGATATTATTGCAAATCGCGTATACCTATCTGCCATTTATGAATATAGCCTTTCATAGCGAGCCGGTACAATTTACCGACTGGTTAATTATTGTTGGGGTAGGTGCAGTTATTTTCTTGGTAATTGAACTGGAAAAGGCATCTCAAAACATGATGAATAGTAAAAAGATAAATCACATAAATAAAAATAAATTCTGATGGGAAAACATTTGTCTAAATTCGATCTCCTTATTATAATAATTACATTCTTATTATTCATGGTTGCTTTGTTTTTAAAAGGATTTACAAAAGACTTATTTTTAGAGATTGGCGTACTATTGGTCTCAATAAAAATTATTGTGATGAATCATAGAAATTTAATTAAAAATGAAAGTATAATTAAAGAACTGAAAGAAATTAAAAAAGCATTATCAGAAAAGAAAGACTGAGAAAATAATAACGTGAATTAAATACTAAAAAAATGAAACGACCATGAGAAAATCTTTTTCACACAGGCAAATGATTATGGGGAGTTCCATCTGGCCATTAAGAAACAAAAAAAAACAGATGAAACGAGCCATGAGTAAAACTTACTCACACACAAGGATGACTAGTTGGCGAGTTCCATTTGGCCATTAAAAAACAAATTGTAGACATATGAAACGACCATGAGAAAACCTTTTTTACACAGGCAAATGATTATGGGGAGTTCCATCTGTCCATTAAATAACAAAAAAATAAACAGATGAAACGACCATGAGAAATCCTTTCTCACACAGGAGGATGATTATTGGGAGTTCCATCTGTCCATTAAAAAACAAAAAAATAAACATATGAAACGAGCCATGAGTAAAACTTACTCACACACGAGGATGACTGGTTAGCGAGTTCCATATGGCAATTAAAAAACAAATTATAGACATATGAAAAATAGAATTGCTCTTTATACGATCCTGCTAATTGGCAGCATTATGCTACTGATGCCATCGGCTGAAGCTCAAGTTGGTATTGATATTGAAAGTGGTTTGGTTGGTACAGGTTATAATGATGTGACGATTCCCGGTGACAACGGAACACTATTCTCTCTCAAAAACGATTTAAACGCTAAGTCTGGCGTTTTTATTCGCTTACGGGCTGGCTATACAATAAAGTCGAGGCATACAATTTCAGTTTTATATGCTCCACTCACGGTTAAATCGGAAGGTTCTATAAACAGGCAAATTGATTTTGAAGGGGTAACTTTTCCTGCCAATACGCCCCTTGATGCTTCCTATACCTTTAACTCGTATCGGATTACTTACCGGTATGATTTCGTAAAGAAACCGAAATTTGAGTTTGGACTTGGTTTTACTGCAAAAATCAGAGATGCTGAAATTGCCCTTAAAGGTGATGATTTATCAGCAAAAAAGACAAATGTTGGATTTGTTCCTATCATTAATTTCAGGTTGAACTGGAAGGCGAAAGAAAAACTTGGGATTCTACTCGAGGGTGATGCATTGGCTGCCCCTCAGGGAAGAGCCGAAGACGTTTTGATTGCTATAACCTATAAGTTATTTGACAAACTTGCAATAAAAACAGGTTACAGAATACTCGAAGGAGGGGCTGATAATGATGAAGTTTATAACTTTTCATTGTTTAATTATGCCGTATTAGGAGTGATGATAACTTTGTAATAAGTGCTATTAGCAGGTATTTATTGCTGGCATAATAACAGGGAGCATTTTGCTTTCCTAAAAAATTCGAAAACCTTAATTTTAGCTAAAAATGAAGAAATTAAGCACAATAGAACTAACCGAAAAAATTGAGGAAATCAAGGCTTGTATCATTCATAACAGGGAGCGTTTTCAAACTGAAACATTCCCTGTACATGAAAACTATATATATGCAGCTAAAAACCTGGTTGACTATTTATCCCTGCGTACTTTCGACTTTAGGGTCAAGCAGGGCAACCTTTCGTTTTTAGGCTTATCGTCATTCGCAAATGCAGAAAGATATGTACTTACAAACATCGATAATATATTATACCACCTTAGAACCATTAATTGTCAGAATGTTCAGGGATTGCCGGGTCCTGAGAATAGTATTTGGAACTTTTTTACTACACTTGAGTTGCTTGTAAAAAATACGAACAGGCTTTTTGGCGAAAGTAACAACCAAATAAGAACCCGAATAATGGTTACCATGCCATCAGATTCAGCCGGCGATGTAAAATACACGACTGATTTGTTGGTCAGTGGCATGCAAATAGCTCGCATTAACTGTAGCCATGATAATCCTAAGGTTTGGAAAAGCATGATAGATGCCATACATCAGGCTGAAAAACAAACCGGGAAACATTGCAAAATATACATGGACTTGTCGGGTCCTAAAATTCGCTCAGAAGAAATTTATATACTCAAAAAAAAGAATAAAAAGAAAGGTGATCTTATACTGCATATTGGCGATCGAATAAAGTTGTATTCTACTGTATCCGAGTTAAAAAAAGCCATTGATAAAAATGCTTCCGAGAAAACATTTGCGGCCTTAGTTTCAATGAGCATTCCAAATATTGTAGGAAGCATTGAAGTCGGAAACCATATTTGGTTTGACGATGGAAAAATAGAAGGCGTAATTGAGGAAACGATTAAGAAATATGCGACTGTTCTTATAACAAAAGCAAGGGCTAAAGGGACAAAACTCAAGAAAGAAAAGGGAATAAACCTGCCTGACAGACAATTGCAATTACCTTCGCTTACAGAAGAAGATATCAGCTACTTACCCTTTATTGTAAAATATGCCGATATTGTTGGTTATTCATTTGTAAGAACAGCTTATGATGTGAAGCAACTCCTGAAAGCACTTACAGCGCTTAATAGATTGGATATAGGCATGGTACTTAAAATTGAAAACAAAGACGCGTTTAATAACTTACCTGATTTATTGCTTACCGCTATGCAATGGTCAAACATTGGTGTAATGATTGCCAGAGGTGACTTAGCTGTTGAACTAGGATTTGAGCGCATTTCAGAAGTGCAGGAACAGATATTATGGGTATGCGAAGCAGCTCATGTTCCGGTTATTTGGGCAACCCAAATTCTCGAGAATTTTGCACAGACCGGTCTTGCTACTCGCGCTGAAATCACTGATGCATCCATGTCGACGAGAGCCGAATGCGTTATGCTCAATAAAGGCCCAAAAATAATTGAAACTATAAACACGCTTTATAATATTCTTCAACGAATGGAGGCACATCAAAACAAAAAAACAGGCACACTTCGACAGCTTTCTTTTGCAAATAAATTTTTTAAACAAGATGCAGAAAGGTTTAGCTAATCATGGTGTTCTTTACTTTTATATATTCTTATAAACCAGTTTTATTCTATGAATCTTTTAGATATCTCATTTGAAACCCTTTTTAACCCACATCATATTATTGAATATGGAGGCTTATTTCTATTACTGGCTATTATTTATATTGAAACTGGTTTTTTCCTTGGGTTTATTTTACCTGGTGGCGATTATATGCTCTTTGCGGCAGGTATGTTTTGCGGTTCACACTATCTGGAAATTCCCCTTATCTGGTTGTTGCTTTTGCTGATAGCAGCTTCCTTTTTAGGTGATTTTACGGGTTAT
>JBBQTB010000070.1:0-3834 GCA_038213375.1 Bacteroidales bacterium
TGGTGCTTTTCATGCCTGTAGAATTTCATTTAAAAATGAAATTTACCATAATACATTCGTTTTTATACCATTACATCGTAAAACAATTAGGCGGGTTCAGTTTTAACCGATAAGTGGTACCGATTTGGAGCGACGCTGAAAATTATGGCCTTCGTGTCCGAAGTCGCCTGCGGGAGATGTTTAACCTCATCGCATTTGACAGCAATTCCAAAGACAAACGGGCTTGATTAACATAACGTTCAACAATTTATTTAATTTTGTGGCGTATATACAATATCAAAATAGTTCACACAATGTGAACTTATCTCAAAATTCAACGTATATTTGTATGAAAATTCACCTGATAAAAAAGCAGACAATTGAAGAATTTGTTGCTAATAATGCACGAAGCAGAAGTTCTTTTAGTCTTTGGCTAACAGCTGTAAAATTTGCAGACTGGAATCAACCGGCAGATATACAACGAACTTTCGGTTCAGCAGATTTATTGGGGAATAGTTCTAACAGGATAGTATTTGATATCGGAGGAAACAACTATAGGATGATATGCAAGTATTCCTTCGGAGACAAACAAGTTCATTTATTCATTTGCTGGATTGGCACACATGCTCAATACGATGAACTTTGCAATAAGGGTCAACAATACACAGTAAATATTTATTAATATGCTCAAAATGGAAACGCTCAAATATAAAATCATCAAAACCGAGGAACAATACAAAGAATATTGTTCCAAGTTGGAAACGATGCTGAACGACAACAAAACCAACCAGGACGAAGTTGAGCTTTTAACCTTTTTGGTTGAAAAATGGGACCAGGAGCACAACTCTTTTGACGATGCAAACCCGATAGAATTGTTGCGCTCATTAATGGATGAACAAAAGCTCAAATCAAAAGATCTGGTTGAAATCTTAAACGTGAGCAAGGGCTTGGTTTCCGATATCCTAAATTACAAAAAGGGATTATCTAAAGAGATTATCAGAACTCTGGCCACTCACTTTAACGTATTGCAGGAAGCTTTTAACAGACCGTACAAATTAAAATCGTCAGTTAATTCGCATTTACGCAATGCAAGTGTAATGAATACGCATAAAGAACTTGCATCTTAACGTTAAAAGGAGTGTACCTTTCAAATGTCATGTTTTTGATTGACAACGTTATAAGTCTCGATAGTTTTAAATTGGAGTAAACCTTCGAGCAAAAAGGAGTGAAGCTTCTAAAAATATCGTGCAATTTATCCCAATACACCATTCGTCTTACATTGTTCCATATAATAAAGCAAATTACCCCTTAACGTCCTGGCAGTTTTGTTCCCTCTAATTTCACACATCTAAATTCTTGTATAGTTTGGCAAGATTATCAAAAAATAAAGGCTTCATTTTATAAATGAAGCCTTTAGCGACAAGCCGAGGAATCGAACCTCACCACTCCTGAGTTATTTAGGGTTGATAGAATATTTACTTTCAGATTCTTGTCGGGCGCTTGTCGAGTGGAGTGGCTTGCCTGCCAACATAAGTATTCATTTGTTCGAAATTCGTAATAATTCAGACCTCCAATACCCGCCCTTGATAATCAATCATTAACGAAATGGTGTACGTAAAATAAAAATGTATTAATTTTGTGGTTATGGGACAATTATTATTACCATTATTTCCGAGGGATACCAAAATGATCACTCCGGTTCTTGGAGTTCGTAATTTCGAAGGTACAGTTTTTTATTTGTTAAGCGGGATGCCTATAAATTCGCATGCCGAAGTTGATTTGAACAAATTCCGTTATGTTACCTCGAACCTTATATTGCAGGGTTTATGCAGTAATCAAAACATAGCCGATGCTTTTCATGTATCCATCGACAGTGTTGCGCGATGGAAGAAAAAACTTATTGAAGAGGGCGAAGCCTCTTTTTTTACCGAAGATGCGCGACATGGGCGCAGCCATAAATTACTCCCCGATGTTCTGGAACGCATCCAAGGCAAGCTCAATGAAGGAAAAAGCGCCACCTCTATAGCCAAAGATGAACACATATCGGAAGGCAGCATCCGTTATGCCATAGGTTTGGGACGTTTAAAAAAAAACGTTGGACCAAGCCACCCCAGCCACCAGTCGCAGCCAACGGAGCTATGAAGATGCCGTAGCCTCTGAGGGCATTGGCATAGCAGCTACCCGGCAAGATGAAAGGGCTATGGCAGCAACAGGTTTTCAAGACTATGCACCCAGCCAATTCGAGCATCAGGAAAGCGTCCTCAACGCAGGGGTATTATTTGCTATCCCAGCATTAATATCACAAGGGTTCGATCGGTTCTTTAAAATTTTAAACCCATTACCATCTGGCTTTTACGGGCTGCACCATCTTATACTTACCCTGTGTTTTATGGCACTGTGCCGGATAAAAAACCCAGAGCAATTAAAAAAGTACCCTCCGGGAGAAATGGGCAAGCTCCTGGGACTTGACCGTATACCCGAAGTAGGCTATTTCAGGAAAAAACTAAAACAAATAACCGACCAGTCAAAGTGTGATAAGCTACACACAGAGCTATTCCATTGTTGGGTAGAAAAAATGCCGGAATTGTATTTTTATATCGATGGACACGTGAGGGTTTATCATGGCCAGCAGGCAAACCTTCCAAAGCGTTTTGTCTCACGGGAAAAGCTTTGCTTACATGGTACCACCGAATTTTGGGTAAACGACCAGCAAGGCCTACCATTAATGGTTGTTACCGCAGAATTAAACGAGAAGTTAAAGTCGGCCATCGAAGAAATAATACCAAAAATTCTGAAAGAAACACCCTTGGTAGCCCAACCCGGCCAACCCTTATTTACAATCGTTGTCGATCGCGAAGCTTATGAACCTGCATGGTTTAAAAAACTATGGACAGAATACCGTGTGGCAATAATTACCTACCGTAAAAATGTTAAAGATCAGTGGGGTAAATCATTGTTTAATAATACAGATGTACAAATAAATAATACAAATGTTACGATGCAACTTTGCGAAATGGGCGTTCAATTGAATGAATTATGGTTCAGGGAAATACGCAAACTTTCCGATGCTGGCCATCAAACATCGATCATCACAACACATCCAAGCTTGTCGATGCAAAATACGGCAGCAAAGATGTTCTCCCGATGGACACAAGAGAACTTCTTTAAATACATGATCAACGATTTTGATTTTGACCGGATGATAGAATATGGAACCGAAGCTGTCAATCAAAAAAAGACCATCCCAAACCCTGAATATAAAATACTTACTTATCAAATAAAGAAAGCCTGCGAGAAAAAATCCAGACTGCAAGCGCGCATTTTTCAAAAGATGGAAAATATCAATAAAACAGGCATTGAAAACCTTGCCCCTACCATGATTAAAAGCTCCCAATTGATAGAAAAGATCAATGAATATAACCTTCAGATCAAACAACTTTTAGAAAAAAGGGCAAACCAACCTTCGCGTATCAGTATTGCAGAAATGCCCGAAAAACAACGTTATAATAAATTATTAACAGAAAGCAAGAAACTAAAAAATGCAGTAATAATGCTTGTTTACAGGGCAGAATCAGCATTATACAATACCCTGTCGGAATTTTATAAAGACAATGATAAAGAGGGGAGGATAATTTTAAAAGAAATATTTACAAGCGATGCTGATATGATACCCGATTATCAAAATCAAAAACTAACAGTCAGGTTACATTCATTGTCTACGCCACGGGCAAACGAAGCCGTGAAAAAATTATGCGCATTTTTAAATCAAACCGAGACCCATTTCCCATTCACAAATCTACAACTCGTCTTTGAAACGGTCGCAGTCTAAACTACGTGAGTATTTGATGTCTGAAT
>JBBQTB010000071.1:0-3717 GCA_038213375.1 Bacteroidales bacterium
TGTCATAAGTAGTGGTTTTGTGAATAAACTGCTTTTTTGTTTGTAACTAACTCAAATTTAGCAATTTAAATTCAATTTCACCACTACTTATATCATTTTAATTCCCTTTAATATCAACACTTTCCAATGTGGGAAACTTTAGCATTTTAACATTTATCGAATATGAAAACAGTTACGTTTATACTGGTATTTTTATTTTGCTTTAATCTTGCATTCACGCAAGTAGAAACCAAAAATCCTCAAAACGGGCTAACCATCCTACTATTTAGCAATGGAACATGGACTTATAAATCTGAAACAGGAAGTTTTACTGACAGTCGAGACGGGAAAACTTATAGAACAATTCGAATAGGGACTCAGGTATGGATGGCTGAAAACTTGGCATATAAAACAAATGAAGGTTGTTGGACTTTTGGGAACGACACCAGTAATGTTAATAAGTATGGTTACCTGTACACATGGGAAACAGCACGGAAGATTTGTCCTACAGGCTGGCATTTACCTAGCGATGATGAGTGGACTGTGCTGGTGAATTATCTCGGTGGGGAGGAAGTTGCAGGTAAAAAACTAAAAAACGATACGGGATGGATTCCTGACAAAGAAACTATTGCTGGCACCAATGAAAGCAGTTTCTGTGGTAACCCTGGTGGATATCGGTTATTCAATGATGGCACTTATGGAAAAGCTGGCAAAGATGGTATTTGGTGGAGTAGCACAGCATATAACTCTGAAAATGCCTGGAGGCACGATTTGTATTACACCGATAATAAAATGTACCGTTGGTTTAGTAATATGGGCAGTGGTTTTAGTATAAGGTGTGTGAAGGATTGAAAAAAAAATAATGATTAATGGTTAATGATTAATGAAAACGTGCCGATCGGGGGCGAAGCCATTAATCAATAACCATTAACCATTAACCATTAACCATTTATCATTTATAAAAAAAATAAAAAAAGTATGAAAGAAATTATAAATCTCATTATAACAATAAGATGTAAATTATTCGTGAAAGAAATATTTACAAAGAATCCCATTCATTTTTCTATAAATAAGCATAATACAAAAATTGAAAATTTTGTTTTTCTCCTTCTAAGTTTAAGCTTATATATAGTTCTGACAATAGTTGATTGCAATGCTCAAAATTCAGAAAGTACCTTCTGTAATCCCTTAAATCTGAATTATCGGTTTATGACAGATCTTCCTTCACGGCGCGAAGCTGCCGATCCGGTAATTCTGCTTTTTAAAGATCAGTATTATCTTTTTGCTTCAAAATCTGGCGGATACTGGTTTTCAAATGATCTCCTGAAATAGAATTATCGGCCATCTTCAACCTTGCCGGTTGAAGAATATGCTCCAACGGTTGCAGAAATTAACGACACCCTGTTTTTTGTTTCTTCCAATAATTCAAAATGTACTATCTATTTCAGCACAAATCCTAAGGATGACAGCTGGAAAATATACAACAACCACTTTTCTCTTGGAGTTACCGATCCGGCAATTTTTCAGGATGACGATAAAAGAATATATTTTTATTACGGATGTTCCAATGTCGATCCGATAATGGGTGTTGAGCTCGATCCCAAAAAACATTTAAAAACCATCGGCAATCCGGTTGCCTGTATTGGTCATAACCGTTCGGAATATGGCTGGGAAGAAAACGGTGAGTTGAACAACAATACCGCCGAGCCCGGCTGGAACGAAGGAGCCTGGATGATTAAAAATAACGGGAAATATTACCTGGAATATGCTTCGCCGGGCACGCAATTCAAGACTTATGGCGATGGCGTATATGTTTCGGATAAGCCACTCGGGCCATTTGTATACCAGGATTACAGCCCATTCTCGTACAAGCCAACCGGATTTATCAGTGGCCCGGGGCATAGTTGTACCTTTGCCGATAAATATGGCAACTACTGGCATGTAACCACTTTAACCATCTCGGCAAAACACATGTTCGAAAGAAGGTTAGGCCTCTTCCCAGCAACATTCGATACCGATGGAGCTTTACGCACTTTTACAGCATTTGGCGATTACCCGATTAAAATGCCCAATCGTAAAATTGATTATTCCAAAGAAATTCCGGCACCTCAATGGATGTTACTGTCATTTAACAAACCGGCAAAGGCTTCTACGTCATTAAAAGATTTTCCGGCACAAAATGCCTTCGATGAAAATATACGAACCTGGTGGTCGGCCAATTCCGGCGCTAAAAACGAGTGGCTAAGTGTTGATTTATTGCACCCTTCAACCATTCATGCTATTCAGGTTAACTTTGCCGACCATGGAGTTAGCTATACTTCAACTAATCCCGGGTTCTACTATCAATACCAAATTTATGCTTCAGATAATGAAAAGGATTGGGTGAAAATTGCTGATAAAAGCCGCAGCATATCAGACACTCCGCACGATTATGTAGTGCTCGAAAAACCTGTAAAGGCCAGGTACCTGAAGATAATTAATGTGGCAATTCCTGATGGTAATTTTTCAATTTCAGGATTTCGGGTATTCGGTAAGGGCAAAGGACAAGTACCTCAAAATATTAAAGTTTTCAATGTGATACGAGATAAAAATGATTCCCGCAAGGCAACAATAACTTTTGGAAAAGTGGAAGGAGCTACCGGATATATTATTAATTACGGAACTAAAAAGGACAAGCTTTACACATCAGTAATGGTTTATGATGCCGATTCGCTGAAAATTACCGGCTTAAATAAAAATAGCCATTACTATTTCAGTGTAGATGTATTTAACGAAAATGGAGTTAAACCCGGGAAAATGATCAAAGATTAATGATTATGAAATATCTACTCCTTATTGGCATTTTAGCCATTGCATTTTCAAGTTGCAATCATCAAAAAGCGATGATAGTTTCAACCTCAGCCGACAAGCCTTGGGTTGAAGAGCCTTCAGTGACAATAGAAAAGGCAGATGATGCCCAGAAATTCGATATAAGCGTATCGGTTAAAAATAAGGCACAAGTCATCGACGCTTTTGGAGGATGTTTTAATGAGCTTGGCTGGGATGCGCTGCAAATGCTCGATACCACGCAAAAGTCAGAAATCATGAAAGGGCTTTTTACCCCCGAAGGGCTCAATTTTACTGTTTGCAGAATGCCCATCGGGGCCAATGACTATGCCCGGAATTACTATTCCCTGGATGATACAGATGGGGACTTCGGGTTGAAAAACTTCAATATCGACCGTGACAAGGGAATTCTTGTTCCTTACATAAAACAAGCGATGAAATACAATCCACAATTGAAAATATGGGGATCGCCATGGACTCCCCCGGCATGGATGAAGATGAATAAATATTATGCCTGTGCAGGCGATCCACGCTACAACGAATTATCAGTAAAAAACCCAGGAATTTCAAGATTTACCATGGAGCCTGAATACTTGAAAGCCTATGCTAACTATTTTATCAAATATATCCAGGCTTATAAGAATGAAGGCATCAACATATATGCAATTCATCCGCAAAATGAGATTAGTGCCTGTCAGGTTTTTCCAAGTTGTCTTTGGGATGCCAAAGAACTCAATGAATTTATTGGTGAATACCTGGGACCTGAATTTGAAAAACAGAACATTGATGCTGAAATATGGCTGGGAACAATTAATGATCCTTCTTTCGCAAAGATGGATTCAATTTTAGGCAATCCGGTTTCATCAAAATATATTAAAGGTGTTGGGTTCCAGTGGGACGGCAAAAAAGCGA
>JBBQTB010000072.1:0-3062 GCA_038213375.1 Bacteroidales bacterium
CCTTTTGAGACGCAAGGCATTGCGTCTCTACCACACATCAAATTATAAAAAAAATGCCCCCTTCCGGAGGCATTTCCCAAAATATACAAATATTCATTATTCTTCAAGAGCAATCTGATCAATTCCAAAGCTGAATCCAAGTCCGCGGGCAGTTTTCATAAGTGCGGTATCGAGTGAAACCAGGTTAGGTTTCTGTATGGCATCTTTAAGCGTAACGCTTGTAATATATGGATGCTGGTACGAAACCATACGTCCAAATTCCTCATTAAGAACCATTTCGAAAGCTTTTATACCAAACTGTGATGCAAGTACACGATCGTAAGCAATGGGAACACCTCCACGCTGCAAGTGACCTAAAACGGTAACCCTGATATCCGGCTCACAGCCAAGTTTTTTCAGATCATCCTGCAATTTAAAACCTATACCACCAAGACGCACATGTTCGTAACCTACTTCGGTACTTTTGGCGCCGATGATTTCACCATCTTTTGGTTTTGCTCCTTCGGCAACAACAATGATTGCAAATCCGCGTCCTTTGTGGAAGCGCGCATTGATTTTCGAAAGTACTTCGTTGGTATCGTATGGAATTTCAGGGATCAAACAAATTTCAGCACCACCGGCCACAGCGGCATTCAATGCAATCCAGCCTGCATCACGACCCATAACTTCGAGAATAAAAACCCGGTTGTGACTTGCAGCGGTGGTAACCAGTTTATCCACAGCCTCGGTGGCAATTTCAATAGCCGTCTGAAATCCGAAAGTGGAGTCAGTGGCCGAAAGGTCATTATCAATGGTTTTAGGAACCCCAATGATATTGAGACCTTGCTCAAATAATCGCTGTGAAATCCGTTGTGAGCCATCACCGCCGATGCTGATTACTGCATCAATACCCAGGTACGACATTTTACGGATCATTTCTTCCGAACGGTCAACATACTCCCATTCTCCCTTTTTATTTTTAACCGGCCATGCATAAGGCCCGCCTTTGTTGGTGGTTTGAATGATTGTGCCACCCTGGTAATGAATACCTGAAACTTTTTCTGCATCTAAAACCATAAGTTCGGTTGGCTCGTTCAAAATACCGTCGAAAGCTTTTACGCTGCCTAAAACTTCCCAATCCGATTCCTGCGACGAACGTTTTACAATTGCCCTGATAACTGCATTTAATCCCGGACAATCGCCGCCCCCGGTAAGGACCATAACTCTTTTCATATATTTATATTATTGATTACCAAACTTTTATGGTAAGTATTTACATTTTTCAAAAATCGGTGCAAAGGTATAAAAATTATCTTCTCTTTCACTATTCTTTATCTGTGAGATTAATTACGTTTCTAATCTAAAATAGTTTGAAATACAGATAGTTCCGGATTTCAAGCTCATAATCCAGGTTTGAACCTCATTCTAATTATATTTCCAATTATCTGATAATAATATACTTAAATAATACATTAAGTAATATACTGAATTTCGATAAAAAGCGGTTTTATCAGTGGGGAATCATCCGGATAATATAAATATATGCCTAAGTATTCTGCCAGAGCTAATGTTTCAGATTCGCTAGTTTGCTATTGGTTAACGTAGATCGTAATAGTCAATTCACCTTTTAAAAATAATCAATTTCTCTGCTTAATCCATTTTGTCGAACTCAGCTATTTCGTTGGTTGTAAGGTTTGCGCCACTAATGAGTTTTTCGCGGGTTGGCTGAGTCATCCAGAATAAAATTATGCCAACAATCGGCCAAACCAAAAGTGTATAAATCCCAAGTAAAAGAAACAAAACCAAAGCGAAAAATGACGGTGCTTCAATAAGTGCGCCCTGTAAAATACATAACTCGCGCCAGGCAGCCAGCTTTTTATCCAGGGTAGGTAAAACTTTAATTGCCTCCATTTTCTTAGGATATATAGCAAAATATACCAACAAAAAACCTAAAGTGAGCACAACAAGTACAACAATAAACGGAACTCTTTGCGAAGGAGTTATTTCATTTTCGGCAAAAGGACCCGACAGCCTGTTTAAAAACAGAGTTACCATCATAAAAAATGCGATCCCCATTGCCAGGGCGAAATAAATAATTCTCAGAGATTTCATGTAATTTGAATTCATTTGAATGGTATTTAAAAAGTTACAAACTGTTAAATTGGATCAGGGATTCTCATTCCTGGCAAACAATAAACCAAAAGTATGGATTGATTTCTTAATTTTGACGCCAGATAAATTAATTTTTCAACAATACATAAAGCTTATATGGTTTTAATCTTCGATATGGACGGCGTAGTAGTCGACAATCACCAATGGCATTTTGAATCCTATATTGAGTTCGGTAAAAGACACAATCTGAAGATTACCAGAGAAGAATTTGGCACCTATTTCGGCAGAGCCAATCACTTTATTATGAAATCAATCTTTGGCGAAAATATTTCGGAGGCTGATATCATTGCATTTGGCGAAGAGAAGGAAGCCATTTATCGTGAAATGTATCTGCCTGCTATAAAGCCTTTGAAAGGGCTGCCGGAATTTTTGCAATATGCATCCGGACTTGGCATACCTATTGCTTTAGCAACCGCCGCTCCTAAGGAAAATGTAAAATTCACACTCGGGGCTACCGGTTTAGCACACTATTTCAATGCAATAACTGATTCATCAATGGTAGAACGCGGAAAACCCGATCCACAGGTTTATCTTGTAACTGCAGAAAAACTTGGAGTTCAACCATCGGAATGTGTTGTTTTTGAAGATTCCATTCCCGGAATAACAGCGGGCCGGAATGCCGGAATGCGCGTAATTGGGGTAGCAACTACCCATAAAGTTTCTGAATTATCACTATATGTAAATGAAATTATTCCAAATTTTAATGAAGCAGCAAAACTGCTGAACATTTAAGTGATTCTGAAATCAAAAATACCCGGATCCATAAAAACAGATAAATATCTTTACAATTCAATAAACTGGAAGAAGTTTTACAAAATGTAACGATCGAATTTACTGCGGAAACAAAACAGATAAAATCAGTCAAAAGGCAAACATTATATCTGCATTCATAAATATCAATAAGGTGTAAA
>JBBQTB010000073.1:0-2936 GCA_038213375.1 Bacteroidales bacterium
TTATAGCTGACTTCTATTGCCCATCCGAAAAATTAGTGATTGAGTTGGATGGTGAAGATCATTTTTGGGATCCAAGGCATTGAGAAAGATCGTGTCAAAGAAAATTATCTAAAAAGTACAGGAATAAAAGTGATCCGCTTCGAAAACAAGTGGGTGTATGAAGATATCGCCTGGGTGTTAGAAAAAATGAAAGCGGAGTTTAACCACCCCTGATTTTATGCTTAGCATAAAATCGGTCCCCTCCTTGAAAAGGAGGGGAAACTTCACAAATTGTTTACAAATGTGTCATTGGCAACTCGTTTCGGGATCTCCTGGACAATGTGTGCATGATTTTCAGGGGATGCTGAAATAAATTCAGCATGACGGGTCGGTTCATGATGACACTATTTTTCAGAAACAGGATGACAGAATTAAAAAGGTTTTTTAAAAAACAATTCACATGCAACTGCAAAAAATATACGACAGCTACAAAAATTACATGATCAACCGGTTGCAATTACATTTTAATGCTGATGGCAAAAGCATACCTGCCGAAGATTTACCGCTATTAGAGCATCCAGCGTTCGGCGATCGTACCCTCAATCATTTTGAGACCATTATATTGTTAACTGCCCTTGCTCCACATGTGCAACCTGCTTTATTCGATAGCGCCATGCAGCAGTTTATGCCACGTGGGGGTGAGTTTCCTGAATTTGGCGGTGTAAAAGGAACCAACACACGGTACATGTTGCCCACCGGAGATACAGCTTTGTTTTTGCTTGCAGGCAGCGATGCAGACAAGCGAAAGCAGGTGTTGCATTATTTCAGTCCGGCTCATTGGTTTCAATCGCAAAATGTTTTGTTGTTGGAGGCGGTTAAGGATGGGGAACCTAAATTAAGCGGCAAGCTATTGTTGCAGCCCGAGTACGTTGACCTGCTTACCACCGGCGTCGTGTCTAAACCCACCTTCGGCCCCGATTTCCCAGCGAAGCTGGTAACCACAAAAATGGAATGGAACGACCTGGTAATACCACAAAAAACTACGCAGCAAATTGCCGATATAAAAACCTGGTTGAATCATAACAATACCTTTCTGCACGAATGGGAAATGGAAAAAAGAACGAAGCCCGGCTTTAGAGCGTTATTTTTTGGTCCATCCGGAACCGGCAAAACGTTAACTGCTAGTTTGCTGGGCAAGCAGTTTCAGCAGGATGTGTATCGCATAGACCTGTCGCAAGTGGTAAGCAAATACATCGGCGAAACGGAGAAAAACCTGGAAAAGATTTTTGTAAGGGCAGAAAACAAAAACTGGATATTGTTTTTTGACGAAGCAGATGCCTTATTTGGCAAACGAAGCAATGTTCAAAATGCACATGATAAATATGCCAACCAGGAAGTAAGTTACCTGTTGCAACGGGTGGAGGATTTTCCCGGCCTGATCATTCTTGCATCTAATTTTAAAAGCAATATCGACCAGGCATTCATCAGGCGTTTTAATGCGGTCATTCAGTTTCCTATGCCCAATGCAAGTGAGCGGCAGGTGTTGTGGCAATCAACAATTCCAGCCAAAGCAAAATTGGACGACGATACCGACCTGAAAGCCATAGCCGGCAGGTATGAGTTAAGCGGATCGGCTATAGTTAGTGTTGTTCATTATGCGTCGCTGCAAAGCATTAACCGGCAAAGTAATGTTATTGCCACTGCCGATTTACTGGAAGGTATTAAACGCGAATATGAGAAGGAAGAAAAAGTGTTTACCACTATGAATGGAAAATACTAAAGAGTGGACTGGGAATAAATTACCAGGTTAATGCAATTTGATAATCCCTAAAAAAGCTATCTTTCGAAATTACATTGAGATTGTTGTTGATACTTTGGGCTATAATAATTCTGTCAAAAGGGTCCCGATGATGAAAAGGTAAATTTATTATTAATGCTGTGTCATCAAACGAAACGGGTAAAATTTGAAAAGCATTTGAATTTAACAAATCTGATAAACTGGAAAAAGGAATACTTAATTCCAATTTACCCAAGCTTATTTTAATAGCAATTTCCCATAAGCTTGCTATACTTACAAAGTTTATTATATTAGTTTTTTCTATTGATTTTTTTGCTTTTTCAGATAGAAGTCCATCCCCATTGATAAACCAAATGAGTGTATGGGTATCTAATAAATTATTCATGGTTCCATATATGATTCAAAATCTTTCAATGGCTCATCGAATCCTTCTTTCATTTTAAATAAGCCCCGGCCACTTCCGAACCTTGCTTTAGGTGCTATATTTTTTTGTTGGGTAGTGCTGGATTTATTCAAAAGAAAATCAATAAAATCCATTACTTCTGATTTTAAGTTATCAGGTAATGTGGCCAATTTGGTATAAAGTTCAACATCTTTCATTTGAAAAATTCTTATTCAAATTTAATTAAATTCTTGTAGTGATCTTGTGATTGTTATCTAAATGGAATTTTACAATTTGAACATCCCTGTTGTTTAATTTTACCCTATGATCAAAAGCCGGTTGGTCAGGCCCACTTTATTCTTTGTTGTTTCCATATTATTGCTGCTATACATTTTGTTTGAATGGATAGCTGCCGGAGGAAGGGTAGAAGGATGGTCATACCGCATGGTGAACTTGTTGTTACCTGTTGCGATCATTATGCTGGTAATAGATGTATTACTCAAATATTTTCTCAGGTCATTAAGGATTATATGGATGATAGAAGCGGTACTCTCCTTGGGACTTATTTATTATTGGATCGTAAGCTGAGAAACAACTTTTAGGTAGTTATTGTTTCTTCGGTTATGGGCTGCTCAAATGGCCATTCCTTATTCACCTTTGCTTTAATAAAATATACCAGCGATCCAATGGAAATTACCAATACGCCATATGTAACCATTTTAAAACCT
The DNA here is from genome assembly GCA_038213375.1 of Bacteroidales bacterium. Classification (GTDB taxonomy): domain Bacteria; phylum Bacteroidota; class Bacteroidia; order Bacteroidales; family JAAUTT01; genus JAAUTT01. Next base: position 2,888 of record JBBQTB010000073.1, read on the forward strand.
GTTGAAATTAATATGAACAACCAAATACTAATAGCCAGGTAAACGGGTA